>NZ_JBIRFT010000005.1:0-189169 GCF_044327625.1 Streptomyces sp. NPDC018031 | reverse complement strand
CTCGGGGGTCTACGGGGCGCTGAGGTGGCGGACGTGGGGGGGGGCTGCGGTGGGGGCGGGGGGGGGGGGCCGGGGGGGGGGGGGGGGGGGGGGGCCCCGGCCGGGGGAGTCACTCCTCGGTGGAGCCGGATCCCGTCGAGCCGGATTCCGTGCTGCCGGACCCGCCGGCTTCGGTGTCCGCGGCGGTGTCGGCGTCCGCGGTCGGCGCGGCCTCCAGCAGGCGGGACAGCTGGCGGCCCAGGACCCGCTTGAACTTGCGCTGCTGCGGCCGGTTGCGGTCCAGGACCGCGACCTCCAGCTGCTCGGCGGTGAGGTTGCGCTCGCCGCCGCTGGTGTCCCGGGTGAGCGACTCGACGGCGAGCTTCAGAGCCTCGGCGAGGGTCATGCCCTCCCGGTGGCGCTGGTCGAGGTAGCTGCTGATCTGGTCGGCGTTGCCGCCCACCGCCACCGAGCCGTGCTCGTCGACGATGGAGCCGTCGTGCGGCAGCCGGTAGATCTGGTCGTCCTCCGGCCCGTCGCCCACCTCGGCGACGATCAGCTCGACCTCGTACGGCTTCTCGGCGGCGCTGGAGAAGATGGTGCCCAGGGTCTGCGCGTAGACGTTGGCCAGCCCCCGGGCGGTGACGTCGTCGCGGTCGTAGGTGTAGCCCCGCAGATCCGCGTAGCGCACCCCGCCGATGCGCAGGTTCTCGAACTCGTTGTACTTGCCGACCGCGGCGAAGGCGATGCGGTCGTAGATCTCGCTGACCTTGTGCAGCGCACGGGACGGGTTCTCCGCGACGAACACGATGCCGTCGGCGTACTGCAGCACGACCACGCTGCGGCCGCGCGCGATGCCCTTCCGGGCGTACTCCGCACGGTCGGCCATGGCCTGCTGAGGCGATACATAGAACGGCGTCGTCACCGGCTATCCGTCCCTTTCTGTCACTGTCACTGGCGAATGCATCCCGATCGGCCTCCTGTCGCCTCAGAGCAGCTCGGCCCGTGGGCCGTCCGGCAGCCGGAGCCGCTGCTCGTGGATGGCACGGGCGATGCCGGACACCTCGGTCTCGGTGAGCCGTCGGTAACCGTCGTCGCCGATCACCGCGACGATCGGGTAGATCCGGCGGGCCAGGTCCGGGCCGCCGGTCGCCGAGTCGTCGTCGGCCGCGTCGTACAGCGCCTGCACGACGGCGGTGGCGGCCTGGTGCTCCGTGAGGTCCTGGCGGTACAGCTTCTTCAGGGCCCCGCGGGCGAAGACCGAACCGGATCCGATCGCCGCGAAGCCCTGCTCCTCGAAGCGGCCACCGGTCACGTCGTAGGCGAAGATCCGGCCGTTTCCGCGGTCGACGTCCCAGCCCGCGAAGACCGGCACCACGGCCAGGCCCTGCATGGCCATGCCCAGGCTGCCCCGGATCATGGCGGAGAGCCGGTTGGCCTTGCCCTCCAGGGACAGCTGGACGCCCTCGACCTTCTCGAAGTGCTCCAGCTCCAGCTGGAAGAGCCGGACCATCTCCACGGCCGGGCCGGCCGTGCCCGCGATCCCGACCGCCGAGTACTCGTCGGCCGGGAAGACCTTCTCCATCTCCCGGTGCGCGATGGTGTTGCCCATGGTGGCCCGCCGGTCACCGGCGAGCACCACCCCGCCGGGGAAGGTCACCGCGACGATGGTCGTGCCGTGCGGTGCCTCCACCGGACCCCGCACCGGCGGCAGCGTGCCGGTGCCGCTTCCCGGCAGCAGCTCCGGGGAGTGCCGGCCGAGGAAGTCCACGAAGGAGGAGGAGCCGGGCGTCAGGAAGGCGGCGGGCAGGCGCCCGCTACCGCGCATTTCCGCTTCCACGCGTTCCCTCCCAGTCGGTCCGCCGCTCTCCCGGAGCGGCTCGGCTGTGTCCCCTCGACCGGCCCCGTTGCCCGGTGCCCGACGAAGCGGATCATCGACCGAACCCTATCGGTCCGATGATCGTGTGCCACCTGCCCGGGACGGGCCGCGGCCGCCGGCCGGCCCGGGGGCGCGCCCCGCGCGCTCCCGGAGGGCGCGTACCGCGCCCCGCGGCCCCGGCACGTCCCCGGACGGTGCCCTACTCGCCGCCCTTCTGCACGAAGCTCCTGACGAAGTCCTCGGCGTTCTCCTCGAGGACGTCGTCGATCTCGTCCAGCATGGAGTCGACGTCGTCGGACAGCTTCTCCTGCCGCTCCTTGAGGTCCTCGGCAGCCTGCGCGTCCTGCGCCTGCTCCTCGACCTCCTCGGTGGAGCGCGTCGCCTTCTGCTGCCCGCCGCCGGTGTCCTTGGTCGCCATCTACCTCACCCCGCTCGGTTCGCCCAGCTTGATTCGGTCGCTCAAGATCAGACCCTACAAGCCGGGTCCGACATCGGCTCCGCACTTGTTCAACGTACGGAGGCCATCTCGATGATTCCCGGCCGAAGGTCGTTTCAGCCCCCCGAGAGCAGCCGGACCAGGTCCTCCGCCGTGCGGCAGCGGTCCAGCAGCTCCTTGACGTGGTTCCGGGTCCCGCGCAGGGGCTCCAGCGTGGGCACCCGCTGCAGCGAGTCACGGCCCGGCAGGTCGAAGATGACCGAGTCCCAGGAGGCCGCGGCCACGTCGTCGGCGTACTGCTCCAGACAGCGCCCGCGGAAGTAGGCCCGGGTGTCCTCCGGCGGCCGCGTACGGGCCCGCTCCACCTCCTCCTCGGTGACCAGCCGCTGCATCCGTCCACGGGCCACCAGACGGTTGTACAGGCCCTTGTCGGGCCGCACGTCGGCGTACTGCAGGTCGACCAGGTGCAGCCGCGCCGCGTCCCAGTCCAGGCGGTCCCGGCGCCGGTAGCCCTCCATGAGCTCCAGCTTCGCCACCCAGTCCAGCTCGCCGGCCAGGCTCATCGGGTCGTTCTCCAGGCGGCCCAGCACGTCCTCCCAACGGGTGAGCACATCCCTGGTCTGCTCGTCGGCGTCCGTGCCGAAACGGTCCTCGACGTACTTGCGGGCCAGTTCGAAGTACTCCATCTGGAGCTGCACCGCGGTGAGTGTGCGGCCGTTGCGCAGGGTGATCAGCCGGCGCAGGCCGGGGTCGTGGGAGACCTGGTGGAGGGTGCGCACCGGCTGGTCGACGGCGAGGTCCACGGCGATGAAGCCGTCCTCGATCATCGACAGCACCAGGGCCGTGGTGCCCAGCTTGAGGTAGGTGGAGATCTCCGAGAGGTTGGCGTCGCCGATGATCACATGCAGCCGCCGGTACTTCTCGGCGTCGGCGTGCGGCTCGTCCCGGGTGTTGATGATCGGCCGTTTGAGGGTGGTCTCCAGCCCGACCTCGACCTCGAAGTAGTCCGCCCGCTGACTGATCTGGAAGCCGTGCTCGTGGCCGTCCTGGCCGATGCCGACCCGGCCCGCCCCGGTCACCACCTGCCGGGAGACGAAGAACGGGGTCAGGTGGCGCACGATGTCCGAGAACGGGGTCTCCCGCTTCATCAGGTAGTTCTCGTGCGTGCCGTAGGAGGCGCCCTTGTTGTCGGTGTTGTTCTTGTAGAGGTGGATGGGCTGGGCCCCGGGCAGCTCGGCGGCGCGCAGCGCCGCCTCGGCCATGATCCGCTCGCCGGCCTTGTCCCAGAGCACCGCGTCGCGCGGGTTGGTGACCTCGGGGGCGGAGTACTCGGGGTGGGCGTGGTCCACGTACAGCCGGGCACCGTTGGTGAGGATGACATTGGCCAGGCCGATGTCCTCGTCGGTGAGCTGGCTGGCGTCCGCCGATTCGCGCGCGAGGTCGAAGCCGCGGGCGTCCCGCAGCGGATTCTCCTCCTCGAAGTCCCAGCGGGCGCGGCGCGCCCGGTGCATCGCCGCCGCGTAGGCGTTGACGACCTGGGACGAGGTGAGCATGGCATTGGCGTTCGGGTGGCCCGGGACGGAGATCCCGTACTCCGTCTCGATACCCATCACGCGCCGTACGGTCATGCGGCCCTCCTTGCCCGGCGGCGGCCCCGGATGGGGCCGGCGCTCAAGTCCCGCTGCGCATCCGGTCCGGAATCGGTCGTCGCTGGTCCCCCACAGCGCGTCGCGGCGGTACCGCAGAGCCTAGAACGGTGACGCGGCGGGTGGGAGATCATTTCAGTCATTGCCCCGGTCCGGTTCATCCATGCAGATTCACGCGTCCATGCGGATGTACGCGCCCGTGCGGAAATACGCGTCCGGCTGCGGATGCCCTCCCCCCGCCCTCGGCAGGGGGACCCGCGGGACATCCGCAGCCGGACTGCGGCCTTACAGGTACTGACCGGTGTTCGCCACCGTGTCGATGGAGCGTCCGGTGTCCGCGCCCTGTTTTCCGGTGACCAGGGTGCGGATGAACACGATCCGCTCGCCCTTCTTTCCGGAGATGCGGGCCCAGTCGTCCGGGTTGGTGGTGTTCGGCAGGTCCTCGTTCTCCTTGAACTCGTCCACGCAGGCGGCGAGCAGATGGGCGACCCGCAGTCCCTTCTGGTCGTGGTCCAGGAATGCCTTGATCGCCATTTTCTTGGCCCGGTCCACGATGTTCTGGATCATGGCGCCGGAATTGAAGTCCTTGAAGTAGAGGACTTCCTTGTCGCCGTTGGCGTAGGTCACCTCGAGGAAGCGGTTCTCCTCGGACTCGGCGTACATCTGCTCGACGACCGACTGGATCATGCCCGCCACCGCGGCCTTCCGCGACCCGCTGTGTTCGGCCAGGTCGTCCGTGTGGATGGGCAGGGTCTCGGTGAGGTACTTCGAGAAGATGTCCTTGGCGGCCTCGGCGTCCGGACGCTCGATCTTGATCTTCACGTCGAGGCGGCCGGGGCGCAGGATCGCCGGGTCGATCATGTCCTCGCGGTTCGAGGCGCCGATCACGATGACGTTCTCCAGGCCCTCCACGCCGTCGATCTCGGAGAGCAGCTGCGGGACGATGGTGTTCTCCACGTCCGAGCTGACCCCGGAGCCGCGGGTGCGGAAGAGGGAGTCCATCTCGTCGAAGAACACGATGACGGGCGTGCCCTCGCTCGCCTTCTCCCGGGCCCGCTGGAAGACCAGCCGGATGTGCCGTTCGGTCTCGCCGACGTACTTGTTGAGCAGCTCGGGGCCCTTGATGTTGAGGAAGAAACTCTTCCCGGCGGGCTTCCCGGTCACCTCGGCGACCTTCTTGGCAAGGGAGTTGGCGACGGCCTTGGCGATGAGCGTCTTGCCGCAGCCGGGCGGGCCGTACAGCAGCACACCCTTGGGCGGCCGCAGTTCGTGCTCCTTGAACAGGTCCGGGTAGAGGTACGGGAGCTCGACCGCGTCACGGATCAGCTCGATCTGGTTCCCCAGGCCGCCGATCTTGGTGTAGTCGATGTCCGGGACCTCTTCGAGGACCAGCTCCTCGACCTCGCTCTTGGGCACGACCTCGTAGACGTAGCCGGAACGGGGCTCGAGCAGCAGGGCGTCACCGGGGCGGATGGTGGTGTTCAGCAGCGGCTCCGCGAGCCGTACCACACGCTCCTCGTCGGTGTGCCCGATCACCAGGGCGCGCTCGCCGTCCTCGAGGATCTCCTTGAGGGTGACGATGTCCCCGGCCCGCTCGAACTCCATGGCCTCGACCACGTTGAGTGCCTCGTTGAGCATGACCTCCTGGCCGCGCTCGAGGTCCTCGAGTTCGACGCTCGGGCTGACGTTCACCCGGAGTTTCCGGCCTCCGGTGAAGATGTCGGCCGTGCCGTCCTCGTTGGCCTGCAGGAACACTCCGAAGCCGGCCGGCGGCTGGGCGAGCCGGTCGACCTCCTCCTTGAGGGCCACGATCTGGTCGCGGGCCTCACGGAGGGTATTGGCGAGCCGCTCGTTCTGCGCGGACACGCCCGCCAGATTGGTCTGCAGCTCGACGATCCGCTCTTCGAGAATCCTCGTGTGCCGCGGAGAGTCGGCGAGCTTACGTCGCAGGACGGCGATCTCCTGCTCTAGATAGGCAACCTGGCCGGCTGGGTCCTCGGACCCCCGCCCCGGCCGGATGCCGCGGTTGATGTCGTCGTCGTGGGCTGCCACGGTCCTCACCTCCTCCATTGGGAGCTGGACGCTTCCTGACCCTACCTGGGCCGGTGCAGGTTGAAACCCCTAGATCACAAACCCGAACGGAGTGTGTCCGATCTTCACCCTTGCGTACGTCCTCACGCCAGGTGAATACCCACCCAACAACATCGGAAAGCGACCGGTTGTATCGTCGGCTCGGTCAACACCCGTCAGAGCTGGCAACTTTTGGTCGGCCTGTCGGCATTGCAATCATGTGCGCAGGGAGCGGCACCCCAGATGACCATGCAGCAGGAAAACGCCGTGTCCACCCCGGCCGGTACCGCCGAGGCCGCACTGGAGGTGTGGATCGACCAGGACCTGTGCACCGGGGACGGTATCTGCGCACAGTACGCCCCGGAGGTCTTCGAGCTGGACATCGACGGACTGGCCTATGTGAAGGGCGCCGACGACGAACTGCTCCAGGACCAGGGTGCCACCACCCTGGTGCCGTTGCCTCTGCTGTCCGAGGTGGTGGACTCGGCGAAGGAGTGCCCGGGCGAGTGCATCCACGTACGACGCGTATCGGACAAGGTCGAGGTGTACGGCCCGGACGCGGAGTGACCCCCCGGTCACCGTACGGGAGCGGTCACACGCTCCCGGCCGGCGGCAGCGCCTCCAGTACGAACTCGCCGTCCCGCCACTGCCAGTTGACCTTGCGCTGCAGGTCGGGACAGCAGCGCGGCACGTCCAGGGAGGAGTAGCCGAGCAGGGTGGCCGAGACGGTGGTACCGCGCAGCGCGAAGCCGGTCACGCTCATCCGTTCCTTCGGGTCGACGAAGGTGGCCACCACCCGGGGGGCGGCACCCTTCCCGCCGGCCGTCCCCAGGACGTAGACCCCGCTGGGCGGAGTACCGGTCTCGGAGTGGCAGCGGACCACGGCGACCGTCTCGGGGCGGCCGTCGCCGTCCAGGTCCCCGGAAGCCGACCGCACCACGTCGAGCCGGACCGCACCGCAGTCGACCGGGTAGTCGGCGGCGCGGGCGTCGGGGGCCGGCACCGCGGCCGGCGGGGCCGGGGCCCGGGTGGCGGTCGTCCTGATGTCGGAGGCGGTCGCCTCGGCGTCGGACGGCTGCAGGATGGACGCCCCGGCCACCACGGCAGCGATGGCGGCCGCGGTGGCGACCCAGTGCACCGGCCGCGGGCGGCTGTGCGGAAGGCCCAGGTCGGGCGGCGGGAGGGTGGCCGGGGAGGTTGCCGGACGGGATTCAGCACCTGCCTGGAACTGCACGCGGAGTGACTCCTGTGAGAGCTTCGGCTTGGGGGGTGCCCAGCATCGTGCCACACGTCACACCCGGCAGGAACCACCGGGGGCGGGTTTCGGCTCCGGGTCCGGGAAGCGGCGCAGCCACCGCTTCCCGGGCGGGAAGTCGGTGGCTGCGCCGAGGTGTTGGCCGGGCCGGGCGGCGGTCGCCGGGCCCCGCCGGAGGGGGCGGGATCCGGTCGCTCAGGCCCCGCCGCCGGCGGCGTCCCTGCCTCCGCCGGCCGCGTCCTTCGCTCCCCAGCCCGCGTAGTCCTCGCCGTACGCGCCCTTGGCCGGGCGGCGGCGGCGCAGCGGCGGTTCCACGCCGTCGGCCAGGCGCCGGGCGGTGAGCAGGAAGCCGGTGTGCCCGATCATCCGGTGGTCGGGGCGGACGGCCAGGCCCTCCACGTGCCAGGTGCGGACCATGGTCTCCCAGGCGCTCGGCTCGTTGAAGGTGCCGAACTCGCGGATCGCCTCGACGGTGCGGGCCAGCTGGGTGGTGGTCGCGACGTAGGCGCACAGGATGCCGCCGGGCACCAGCGCCTTGGAGACCACCTCCAGGCACTCCCAGGGGGCGAGCATGTCGAGGATGACGCGGTCCACGTCGGTGTCCGACAGGTTGTCCTGGAGGTCACCGACGGTGAGCCGCCAGGCGGGGTGCGGACCGCCGAAGTAGCGCTCGACGTTCTGCTGCGCGATCTCGGCGAAGTCGGCCCGGCGCTCGTAGGAGTGCAGCATGCCCTGGTCGCCGATGGCCCGCAGCAGGAAGGTGCTGAGCGAGCCGGAGCCGACTCCGGCCTCCACGACGCGGGCGCCGGCGAAGATATCGGCCATCGCCAGGATCTGCCCCGCGTCCTTGGGGTAGACCACGGCTGCGCCTCGCGGCATGGACAGGACATAGTCGGGGAGCAGGGGACGCAGCGCGAGATACGCGACGTTTCCCGTGGTACGCACGACGGTTCCCTCGGGGGCACCGATCAGCTCGTCATGCGGGAAGGAACCCTTGTGGGTGTGGAAGTTCTTCCCGGCTTCGAGCGTGAAGGTGTAGTGGCGTCCCTTGGGGTCGGTGAGCTGGACCTGGTCCCCGACCTGGAAGGGCCCGCGACGGCGGGCGGCACCGGTCGGTTCGGACATGTGAACAGCCTACCGGGCCGTGCGAGTGCCGGCCGCCGCCGGTCGGCCGGACCAGGCGGAACCGGGGGAAACCAGGGGAACCAGAGGAACCAGAGGAACCGGAGAAACCAGGGGGAACCAGGGGGAACCAGGCGGAACCGGGAGGAACCAGGCCGCGGCCGGACCGCCCGGCCACCGCGGCCCTCGGGCCTCCCGGCGGCCGGCGGGGCCCCGGGCGCCGCACCACGGGCGGCGGACCGGGCGCCGGACCACGGGCGGCGGCGCCCCGCGCCCGGTCGCGGCTCCGGTACGGCCCGCACGGGCGGGCGGACGGGACGCCCGGCGCACCGCCGGCGGCCGGCGGGGAGGGCTTCGGATCAGGAGGAGGGCCGGGCCATGGCCGCCACGAAGGCCCGCTCCACGTCGGCCGTGGACAGCACCCCGTAGATCTCCCCGGTCTCCTCCACCACCAGGTACTCCGTCGCCGGGGTGGCACGCAGGGTGTCCAGCAGGTCCTCGCCGGTCAGCTCGGCGGAGACCTTCATGCCCTCCCTGAGGTCCTGGGCGAGGCTGCTGACCGCGACCCATGGCCGCCGGTGTTCCGGGACCCCGGCGATGGCCGCCTCCCGCACCACCGCGGTCGGGACACCCTGGCCGTCGACGACGACCAGGGCGCGCGCGCCGGCCTCGTTCGCCCGGCGCAGCGCCTCGGACAGCGGGGTGTCACCGGCGACCGGGACGGCCCGCCGGGTGAGGGTGCGGGCGCTCAGCCCGGGCAGCCGCTCGCGCAGCCGGGCCATCCGCAGGCTGTTCCCGGCGCCGGTCCAGATGATCGCGGCGAGGATGGCGGCGAGCAGCGCGTCGGTGAGCGACTCGAAGCTGCCGAAGCCCTCCGCGTCCTCGTTGAAGCCGCCCGCCTGGCTCAGCAGCGGCAGCCCGATCAGCACCGTGACGGCCAGCGCGCGGCCGGTCCAGGCCGCCGCGATGGTGCCGGTCATCGGCTTGCCGCTGAGTTTCCACACCACGGCGCGCAGCATCCGGCCGCCGTCCAGCGGCAGCCCGGGGAGCAGGTTAAACGCGGCCACGATGAGGTTGGAGATCATCAGGCCGGCGAGCAGCACGCCCGGGACGGTGCCCGGCTCCACGAACTGCATGCCCAGGTAGAACACCCCGGACAGGACCAGCGAGAGCAGCGGCCCGACGAAGGCGAGGACGAACTCGCGGCCGGGCGTCTCAGTCTCCTTCTCGATCTCCGAGACACCGCCGAAGAACTGCAGCTGAATACGGCGGACCGGGAGCTTGTAGCGGAGGGCGGCGACCGTGTGGGCGAGCTCGTGGACCAGCACCGAGGCGTAGAAGGCCACCGCGAAGAACAGCGAGACCAGGTAGCGGGCCGCGCCCAGTTCGGGCAGCACCCGGTCCAGCTGGTCCCCGAAGACCCAGGTGATCAGGGCGGCGACGATGAACCAGCTGGGCGCGACGTAGACGGGGACGCCGAACGGCCGCCCCATCAGGAAACCGCCGCCCACCTCCCGGGGGCGTTGCGGCCCGTCGCCCTCGGGCCCGGTCGCGCGGTCGGCGCCGTCGCGGCCGGACTGCCGCTGCCCGCTGTTGTCCACGGTGTCCCCTCGTCGCATACGTCCCCCGCGCCCTTTTGGTACGGTCCCACGATCATGCAGTGCGGGGGCCTCTGCCGTCGATGGTATGCGTCGCCCCCCGCCACCTCCCACCGCCACCCTCGACCCGGGCTCCGGCGTCCCCGTCCGTCGGTGCGGAGCCGTAGGGTCTTCGTCATGGGAACCGTCACCGGCGAGGCCGAAGAGCCCTCCGCGCCCGCAGCAGCCGCCCGCACCCCCGCCGCGGGCCGGCCGTCGTCACTGTCCCCGTCGCGCGCCGCCGACTTCATGCAGTGCCCGTTGCTGTACCGCTTCCGGGTGATCGACCGGCTGCCGGAGAAGCCGAGCCCGGCGGCCACCCGGGGCACCGTGGTGCACGCGGTGCTGGAGCGGCTGTTCGACGCCCCGGCGGCGGAGCGCACGGCACCGCGGGCGGTGGGCCTGGTGCCGGGCGAGTGGCAGCGCCTGCTGGCCGCCCGTCCGGAGCTGGCGGAGCTCTTCGCGCGGGAGGACGGCAGTCAGGACCCGGAGCGGCTGGCGCGGTGGCTGGCGGACGCGGAGGCCCTGGTGGAGCGGTGGTTCACGCTGGAGGACCCGACCCGGCTGGAGCCCGCGGAGCGCGAGCTGTTCGTGGAGACGGAGCTGGACTCCGGGCTGACCCTGCGGGGCTACATCGACCGGGTCGACGTGGCGCCCAGCGGTGACGTGCGGATCGTCGACTACAAGACGGGGAAGGCGCCCGCCCCGCAGTACGCGTCCGGCCCGCTCTTCCAGATGAAGTTCTACGCCCTGGTGCTGTGGCGGCTGCGCTCGGTGGTGCCGCGCCGCCTCCAGCTGGTCTATCTGGGCAGCGGTGACGTGCTGACCTACGATCCGCGGCCGGAGGACCTGCTGGCGGTGGAGCGCAAGCTGCACGCCCTGTGGGAGGCGATCTCGCTGGCCACCGAGACCGGGGACTGGCGGCCCCGGCCGACCAAGCTGTGCGGGTGGTGCGACCACCAGGCGCACTGTCCGGAGTTCGGTGGCACTCCCCCGCCCTACCCGCTGCAGGTGCGCCCCCCGGCGCCCCGCCCGGTGCCGCCGGAGGAGAGCGACCGCTGACCGCGTCCCGCGCGGCCGGACGGGTGCCGGGCGCCGGGCGGGCGGGACGCGCCACGCCCCGGAACGGCCCTGGTAGGAACGGCCGGTGGGGTCCCTCCCGGCGGGAGGCGGCGACGGGAGGGCAGAATGGGGCGGTCTAGCGAAGGAGATGTCCGGTGGCTGTCCGTGTCCTGCTCGTCGATGACCAACCACTGTTGCGGACGGGTTTCCGCATGATCCTGGAGGCGGAGCAGGATCTCGCGGTCGTCGGCGAGGCCGGGGACGGTCTGCAGGCCCTGGACCAGGTGCGGGCGCTCCAGCCCGACGTGGTGCTGATGGACATCCGGATGCCCCGGATGGACGGCGTGGAGGCGACCCGGCAGATCACCGGGCCGGGACGGGACGGTCCGGCGAAGGTGCTGGTACTGACCACCTTCGACCTGGACGAGTACGTGGTGGAGGCGCTGCGCGCGGGCGCCAGCGGCTTCCTGCTCAAGGACGCCCCGGCGCACGAGCTGGTGCAGGCGATCCGGGTGGTGGCCGCGGGCGAGGCCATGCTGGCGCCGAGCATCACCCGCCGGCTGCTGGACAAGTACGCCGGGCACCTGCCCTCCGGCGAGGAGGCGGTTCCGGACACCCTGAACACGCTGACCGACCGTGAGGTCGAGGTGCTGAAGCTGGTCGCCCGGGGGCTGTCGAACGCGGAGATCGCGGCGGACCTGTTCGTCAGCGAGACGACGGTGAAGACGCATGTGGGCCATGTGCTCACGAAGCTGGGGCTGCGGGACCGGGTGCAGGCCGCGGTGTACGCGTACGAGAGCGGGCTGGTCCGGCCGGGCGCCCAGTAGCCCCTGCCCGACCGGCTCCCGCCCGGCTCCCGGCTGCCCTGGCCGCCCCGGTCCTCGCGTGGCGCCCCGCAGCCCTGGCCGGCCCGGTCCTCGCCCGGCGCCGGCCGGCCCGGGCGGGGCCCCGGCTCTCGCCTGGCGCCCCGTAGCCCGGCCCGGCCCGGGCGCCGGGCCCGCCGCCGCGAGTGGCTCGCCGTGGCCCCGGGTCCGTGCGCGCCTGGCGCGCGCGGACCCGGGCGCGCCGGGCTCACGCCTTCTCGATCTCCCAGAACCGGAAGACGGTGGAGGCGTCCAGGGTCCACTGCAGGCCGGAGATCCCGGAGCGGGCCACCGCGTACTGCTTCCCCTGCCACAGCGGCAGCATCGGGATCTGCTCGGCGACGAGGTCCTGGATGCGGTCGAAATCCTTGACCGTGGACTGCCGGCTGGGCTCCGCCGCGGTGGCCGGGATCAGCTGCTCGGTCAGGGTCCGCGAGGTGAAGTGGTTGGACAGCACGTTCCCCTTGCCGAAGAAGGGGCTGACGAAGTTGTCGGGGTCCGGGTAGTCGGGCACCCAGCCCTTCACGTAGACGCCGTACTCCCCGGCGGCGACGCCCTTCTCGTATGCGTCCAGCTCCACGCTGCGCACCCGCGCGTCGAACAGACCGCTGGCGTTCAGCTGCTCGGCGATCTTCCGCAGGCCGGGGACGGTGCCCGGGCCGTAGCGGGTGGGCGTGCCCCACAGGGTCAGCTCGACCTTGTCGGTGATGCCGGCGTCGCGCAGCGCCGTCTGCGCCCGGTCGCGCCGCGGCTGGTCGCCGTAGGCGTCGTAGAAGGCGGTGTTGTGGCCGGTGATACCGGCCGGGACGATCGAGTACAGCGGTTCGGCGGTGCGCTTGTACACGTCGCGGACCAGCGCGTCCCGGTCGATGACCTGGGCGATCGCCTTGCGGACCGCGAGCTTGCCGGCGACCGGGTCCTTCATGTTGAAGACCAGGTGCTGGACCTCGGCGCCGGTGCCCTGGACGACCTGGAGCTCGTCGTCGCCGGTGCCGGTGGTCTCCTCCAGGCCGGCGATGTCCTGCATCGTCAGTCCGCGGTAGGCCACGTCGATCTCGCCGCCGCGCACCGCGTCCTTCAGCGCGCGCTGGTCGCCGCGGAAGAAGCGCAGCGACACCCCGGAGTTCTGGGCCTGGGCCGGGCCCCGGTAGTCCGGGTTGACGGAGAAGTCGGCCCGGTTCTTGTCGAAGGAGTCCAGGGTGTAGACACCGGAGCCGACCGCCTCGTGGTCGGTGCGGAGCCGGTCGGCGGGGTAGGACCGGTGGTCCACGATGGAACCCGCGCCGGAGGCGATCTTCTGCGGGAAGGTGGCGTCGGGCGAGCTGAGGTGGAAGACCACGGTCCGCGCGTCGGGGGTGGTGACCTTGTCGAGCCCGGCGAACATCACCGCGGGACCCGCCGGGTCGTCGATCCGCCGGGTGCGGTCGAAGGAGAACTTGACGTCCTTGGAGGTCAGCGGGTTCCCGTTGGAGAAGGTGAGGCCGTCGCGCAGGGTGCACCGGTACACCAGGCCGCCGCCGTCGGCGAAGCCGCACTTCTCGGCCGCCTCCGGGCGCGGGCTGGTGGCGCCCTTGGGGAAGCTGAGCAGCGACTGGTAGACGTTGTTGAACAGCAGCCAGGAGCCGGGGTCGTAGCCGGCGGCCGGGTCGGTGGCGAGGACGTCGTCCGACATCCCCATGACCACCTTCGATCCGGAGTCGCCGGCTCCCGCCGTCTCTTCGCCGCAGCCGGTGAGCAGGGCCGCGGCGATCCCCGCGGCCAGCGGCCCGGCCAGCCATCGGTTGGATATGGTCACGCGTGTTTTCCTCACAGTTCGGTCCTGGTTGTTCGACCCCCGTGGGAAACGTCAGTCCTTCACACCCCGGCCCAGCTCCCAGAGCTGCAGCATCGCCGAGGAGTCGAGCGCGTACTCGGTCCCGGTGACGTCGTCACGGGACACCACGTACTGCTTCCCCTGCCACAGCGGCAGCACCGGCACGTCTTCGGCCACCAGGTCCTGGATGCGCTGGAAGTCCGGCACGGTCCGGGTGCGCTCGGCCTGCTGGCGGGTGCTGGGCAGCAGCTCCTGCTCGATGGTGCTGTTGCGGTAGGGGGAGTTGAGGAAGTTGTCCTTGCCGATGAACGGGGCGATGTAGTTGTCCGGGTCGGGGAAGTCCAGGAACCAGCCCATGCCGTAGACGGCGTACTCGCCGTCCGCGGCGGCGGGCCGGAACTCGGTCCACTTGACCCCCTCGGTCTTCACCGAGAACAGGCCGCTGGCGTTCAGCTGGTCCCGGAGCTTGGCGAACTCCTTGGCCGTCGCCGGGCCGTAGTGGTCCGTGGTGTAGGTGAGGGTCAGCTTCACCGGGGTCTGGATGCCGGCCCTGCGCAGCACCTGGCGGGCGCCGGAGACCGAGGGCTCGCCGTAGGCGTTGTGGAAGGAGTTGGTGTGCGCGACGATGCCGGTAGGGACCAGGGAGTAGAGGGGGTCGCCGGTCCGCTTGTAGACGTCGCGGACCAGTGCCTGGCGGTCCACGATGCGGGCCATCGCCTGCCGGACGGCCTTGTCCTTCACCGCCGGGGCCTCGGTGTTGAAGGCGAGGTACCGGATGGCCTGCCCGGGGGACTCGGTGACCCGCACCCCGTCGACCTCGCCGGCCTCCAGCCGCTCGATCTGCTCGGCGGAGAACTCCCGGTTGGCGACGTCGACCGACCCGTCGGCGAGGGCCTTCTCCAGCTCCGCGGAGTCGTCGAAGAAGCGGATCTCGACCTTGTCGCTCCGCGGCTCCAGCTCGCCCTGGTAGTCGTCGTTCTTCTCGAAGACCGCCTTGGTCAGGCGGTCGTCCTTCACCTCGGTCCGCACGGTGTACGGGCCGGAGCCGTTGACGTCGAAGCCCTTGCGCAGCGCGGCGCGGTCGTAGACCTCGCTGTCGACGATGGCCGCGGCCGGGGTGGCGAGCTTGGAGGGGAAGGTGGCGTCGGGCGCGGAGAGATGTATGACGACCTCCCGCTCACTGGGCGTCTCCACCTTGTCGATGCTCGCCAGCAGTGAGGTGGGGCCGCTCTCGTGGTCGATGCCGCGCACCCGGTCCAGGGAGAACTTCACGTCCGCGGCGGTCAGCTCGTGGCCGTCGGCGAACTTCAGGCCGGGGCGCAGGGTGCACCGGTACTGCTCGCTCTGGTTGTCCTGGAAGCCGCACCGTTCGGCGGCGTCCGGCACCGGCTGGCTGCCCGACCGCGGGAACCGCATGAGGGTCTGGAAGGAGTTGTGCATCACGGCCCAGGACGCGGCGTCGTACGCCTGCGCGGGGTCCAGCGGCGCGGGCGCGTCCGCGGTGGCCTCGATCCGATCGGTGCTCCCGACCACGATGGTGCCGTCGCCCGAGCCTGAATCGTCCGCCCCGCCGCAGGCGGTGAGGGCGGAGGTCAGCAGGCCCGCCAGGGCCGGCAGCACCAACGTCTTGCGGTTCATTGTCGGGAGTCTCCCTGCGGTTGTTCCACGTGCTCGCGACGAGATTAGTCGGCGGCCCCCGGCATGCTGGAACACGGCGAAGTCGAGGCATTATCACGGCGCGATAACGTCCACCCGGCGACCGATATCCGGACGCCGGGGCGTAATGCGCGAGCCGCTATCAACCAGGACACATGGGGGCGCGCAAATCACTCCAGAGCGGATACGCAGCATGTGGGCGTCACCTTGTCGACGCCGGAACGGGTGAGAAAGCTCACTTGATCGACACCGTAAATGATCACCGGAATAGCGCCGGTGTAAGTGCCGGAGTATTCATCCGGCAAAATGCGGCGGCACCCTCAGTGCCCGGCCAGTTCATTTGCCGTGATCAGTCGGCGGAGAAATCGCACGTCGACTTCTTCCAGGGAACCGACGATCGTCCGGCCCGCGGCGGCCTCGATGGGCACCACCGAGGGCACCGCCAGCACCGGGCAGCCCGCGGCCTCCGCGGCCGTCACTCCGGTCATGGTGTCCTCGATGACCACACAGCGGGTGGGGTCGGCGCCCAGCCCGGCGGCGGCCGCCAGGTACGGGTCCGGGTGCGGCTTGGTCCGTTCGATCTCGTCACCGGCGACCGTCAGGTGGAAGTGCTCGGGACCCAGGCTCTGCAGGACGCGGTCGATGACCCGGCGGTGGGAGGCGGAGACCAGGGCGGTCGGCACCCCGTGCGCGGCCAGTTCGGTGAGCAGCCGGCGGGCGCCCGGCAGCAGCGGCACCGTGCCCCCGATCAGCTCGGTGAACCGGCTGTTGAGCTGCAGGCTCAGCTCGGCGAGGGCGATGTCGGCGCCGGTGACCTCGATGAGGTAGGAGGCGCTGCGGCTCATGGGCCCGCCGACCACCACCGCGCGGTGGGCCTCGTCGAGCACGAACCCCATCTCGCGGAAGATGGCGACCTCGGCGTCCCACCAGATGCCCTCGGTGTCCACCAGGGTGCCGTCCATGTCGAGGAGCACGGCTTCGAGGGCGGGGGCGTCCGCCGGCCGGGGCTCGGGGACGGGGCCGTCGGTGACGGTGGTCATCCATGCACCTCCGTGAAGGGACGTGAAGGCCGGCCGCTCCCGTCTGCACGGGCACGACCGGCCTTTCCGGACCGTCAAGTCTACGTCGGGTGCGCGCCGACCGCCCGCTGTTTTCCGGAGCGTGACCGGGGCCCTTCACGGAGCGTGAGCGGGAGTGCGGCCGGGCGGTGCGGTGCCGCGTCCCGGGGGAAGCGGTACACCCCGCCGGCGGGCGGCCCGGCGCGCGGGCGCGGGCCGCCGGACGGGGTCAGCGGGCGTTGAAGTACTTCGCCTCCGGGTGGTGGATGACGATCGCGTCGGTCGACTGCTCGGGGTGGAGCTGGAACTCCTCGGACAGCCGGACCCCGATCCGCTCCGGCTCCAGCAGGTCGGCGATCTTGGCCCGGTCCTCCAGGTCGGGGCAGGCCCCGTAGCCCAGGGAGAAGCGGGCACCGCGGTACTTGAGGTCGAACATGTCGGTCACGTCCGCCGGGTCCTCGGCGGCGAAGCCCAGCTCCGCGCGGACCCGGGCGTGCCAGTACTCGGCGAGCGCCTCGGCGAGCTGCACCGACAGCCCGTGCAGTTCCAGGTAGTCGCGGTAGGAGTCGGCGGCGAACAGCTCGGCGGTGGCCTCGCCGATCCGCGACCCGACGGTCACCACCTGGAGGCCGACGACATCGGTCTCGCCGGAGTCCTCGGGCCGGAAGAAGTCCGCCAGGCAGAGCCGGCGGCCGCGTCGCTGGCGGGGGAAGGTGAACCGGGTCCGCTCGCTGCCGTCCTCGCTCAGCAGCACCAGGTCGTCGCCCTTGGAGACGCACCGGAAGTAGCCGTAGACCACGGCCGCCTCCAGCAGGTTCTCGGTGTGCAGCTTGTCCAGCCAGCCGCGCAGCCGCGGCCGGCCCTCGGTCTCCACCAGCTCCTCGTAGCTGGGGCCCTCGCCGGTGCGCGCCTGCTTCAGCCCCCACTGGCCCTTGAACAGCGCCCCCTCGTCCAGCCAGGAGGCGTAGTCGGCCTGCTGGATGCCCTTGACGACCCGGGTGCCCCAGAACGGCGGGGTGGGCACCGGGTTGTCGGTGGCCACGTCGGAGCGGACCTGCCCCTGCTCGGGCTCGGGTTCGGTGACCTCCGCGGTGGCCCGGCGGGCGACCCGGCGCTGCTTGAGTTCGGGCAGCGTGGCGCCGGGGACCCCGCGCTTGACCGCGATCAGGGCGTCCATCAGCCGCAGTCCCTCGAAGGCGTCCCGCGCGTAGCGGACTTCGCCCTCGTAGATCTCGTGCAGGTCCTGCTCGACGTAGGCGCGGGTGAGGGCGGCACCGCCGAGGATGACGGGGTAGTCCGCGGCCATCTTGCGCTGGTTGAGCTCCTCCAGGTTCTCCTTCATGATCACCGTGGACTTCACCAGCAGCCCGGACATCCCGATGACGTCGGCCCGGTGCTCCTCGGCGGCCTCCAGGATCGCGGCGACCGGCTGCTTGATGCCGAGGTTGACCACGTTGTAGCCGTTGTTGGAGAGGATGATGTCCACCAGGTTCTTCCCGATGTCGTGGACGTCACCGCGGACGGTGGCCAGCACGATGGTGCCCTTGCCCTCCGCGTCGGACTTCTCCATGTGCGGTTCCAGGTAGGCCACCGCGGCCTTCATCACCTCGGCGGACTGGAGCACGAACGGCAGCTGCATCTGCCCGGAGCCGAACAGCTCGCCGACGACCTTCATGCCGTCCAGCAGGGTCTCGTTGACGATGTCCAGGGCCGGGCGCTCGGCGAGGGCGGCGTCGAGGTCGGCCTCCAGCCCGTTGCGCTCGCCGTCGATGATCCGCCGCTTGAGCCGCTCCTCCAGCGGCAGCGCCAGCAGCTCCTCCGCCTTGGACGCCTTCATCGACTTGGTGTTGACGCCCTCGAAGAGCGCCATCAGCTTCTGCAGCGGGTCGTAGCCCTCGGAGCGACGGTCGTAGATCAGGTCGAGCGCGGTGTCGACCTGCTCGTCGTCGAAACGGGCGATCGGCAGGATCTTGGAGGCGTGCACGATCGCCGAGTCGAGTCCGGCCTTGACGCACTCGTCGAGGAAGACGGAGTTGAGCAGGATGCGGGCGGCGGGGTTGAGGCCGAAGGAGATGTTGGACAGGCCCAGGGTCGTCTGGACGTCCGGGTGGCGGCGCTTGAGCTCACGGATGGCCTCGATGGTGGCGACGCCGTCCTTGCGGGACTCCTCCTGCCCGGTGCAGATGGTGAAGGTGAGGGTGTCGATGAGGATGTCCGACTCGAGGATGCCCCAGTTGCCCGTCAGGTCGTCGATGATCCGCTCGGCGATGGCGACCTTGTTCTCGACGGTGCGGGCCTGGCCCTCCTCGTCGATGGTGAGCGCGATCAGCGCGGCGCCGTGCTCCTGGGCCAGTCGGGTGACCTTGGCGAAGCGGGACTCGGGCCCGTCGCCGTCCTCGTAGTTGACCGAGTTGATCACGGCCCGGCCGCCGAGCTTCTCCAGCCCGGCGCGGAGCACGTCGACCTCGGTGGAGTCCAGCACGATGGGGAGGGTGGAGGCGGTGGCGAACCGCCCGGCCAGTTCCTCCATGTCGGCCACGCCGTCCCGGCCGACGTAGTCCACGCACAGGTCGAGCATGTGCGCGCCCTCGCGGATCTGGTCGCGGGCCATCTCCACGCAGTCGTCCCAGCGGCCTTCCAGCATCGCCTCGCGGAACTTCTTGGAGCCGTTGGCGTTGGTCCGCTCACCGATCGCCAGGTAGGCGGTGTCCTGGCGGAACGGCACGGCCTGGTAGAGGGAGGCGGCGGCGGGCTCGGGGCGCGGGTCGCGCCGGGTGGGGGTGAGGTCGCGGACCCGCTCCACGACCTGCCGCAGGTGTTCCGGGGTGGTGCCGCAGCAGCCGCCCACCAGGGACAGGCCGTACTCGCGGACGAAGGTCTCCTGGGCGTCCGCCAGCTCCGGGGCGGTCAGCGGGTAGTGGGCGCCGTCCTTGCCCAGCACCGGCAGGCCCGCGTTGGGCATGCAGGACAGCGGGATCCGGGAGTGGCGGGCCAGGTAGCGCAGGTGCTCGCTCATCTCGGCCGGGCCGGTGGCGCAGTTCAGGCCGATCATGTCGATGCCCAGCGGCTCCAGGGCGGTGAGCGCCGCGCCGATCTCCGAGCCGAGCAGCATGGTGCCGGTGGTCTCCACGGTCACCGAACAGATCACCGGCAGCGCGAGGCCCGAGGTCTCCAGGGCGCGGCGGGCGCCGAGGATCGCGGCCTTGGTCTGCAGCAGGTCCTGGGTGGTCTCCACCAGCAGGGCGTCCGCGCCTCCCGCGATCAGGCCCTCGGCGTTCGCCTGGTAGGCGTCGCGCAGCGTGGTGTAGGGGGCGTGGCCCAGGGTCGGGAGCTTGGTCCCGGGGCCCATGGAGCCCAGCACCCAGCGCTGGAGCCCGTCCCGGGAGAACTCGTCCGCCGTCTCCCGGGCGATGCGGGCGCCGGACTCCGACAGCTCGAAGACCCGGTCGGCGATGTCGTACTCGCCCAGGGCCGCGTGGTTGGCGCCGAAGGTGTTGGTCTCGACGCAGTCCACGCCGGCCTCGAAGTACGCCTGGTGCACCGAGCGCACGATGTCGGGCCGGGTCACGTTGAGGATCTCGTTGCAGCCTTCGAGCTGCTCGAAGTCGTCCAGCGAAGGGTCCTGCGCCTGGAGCATCGTGCCCATCGCTCCGTCGGCCACCACCACTCGGGAGGCGAGCGCCTCGCGCAGTGCGTCGATGCGCTGGGCGGCTGTGGACGATGGCGTGTACGAGGCCATGGAAATGCTCCCTGGGGTGCGACGGCTGTCGGCTTTGCGTCCTCGTGGGAGGCCGCACCCGGCCAGCGTAGCCTCCGCGGCGCTCGGAGGGGCGGGGAGTTCCACCTGCCGGGACGGGCGGGGCGGGAGCGGCGGGCAGGAGAGGATGATCCTTTACCGCCGCTCCCGGTACCACCAGGTCGGCATCGACCGATAGTGTTCAGCATTGTCGAACCCGCACCTTGGGGAGGAACGCGATGGCACGGAACATCCAGTCGCTGGAGCGAGCGGCCGCCATGCTGCGCCTGCTCGCGGGCGGCGAGCGGCGGCTGGGCCTGTCCGACATCGCGTCCGCCCTGGGGCTCGCCAAGGGCACCGCGCACGGCATCCTGCGCACCCTCCAGCAGGAGGGTTTCGTCGAGCAGGACCCCGCCTCCGGCCGCTACCAGCTGGGCGCCGAGCTGCTCCGGCTCGGCAACAGCTACCTGGACGTGCACGAACTGCGGGCCCGGGCCCTGGTCTGGGCGGACGACCTGGCCCGCTCCAGCGGGGAGAGCGTGTACCTCGGGGTGCTGCACCAGCAGGGCGTCCTCATCGTCCACCACGTCTTCCGTCCGGACGACAGCCGCCAGGTGCTGGAGGTCGGCGCCATGCAGCCGCTGCACAGCACCGCACTGGGGAAGGTGCTGTCGGCGTACGACCCGGTGGCGCACAGCGAGGCGGCCGAGGGCGAGCGGAAGTCCTTCACCGCCCGCACGGTGACCGGGCCGGCGGAGTTCGAGGAGGTCCTGGACCTGACCCGGGCCCGCGGCTGGGCGGCGGACGTGGAGGAGACCTGGGAAGGGGTGGCCTCGGTCGCCGCCCCCATCCACGACCGGCGCCGGATGCCGGTGGGCGCGGTGGGCGTCACCGGCGCGGTGGAGCGGGTGTGCGCCGCGGGCGAGCTGCGCCAGGACCTGGTGGCGGCGGTGCGGGACTGCGCCCGTGCGGTCTCCCGCGACCTGGGCGCCAGCCGCTTCTGAGACACCCGCCGGCCGGCCACCGGGCGCCGCCCCGGTGGCCTTCGTCTGTGCGTCCGCGCAGTTCATCACGGTTGGGTTACCAGCCGGTTTTTCCGTTCACGCGACCCTTGACGCCCCCTTCACGGTGCAGAAAACTGCCGTTCATCGGTCGGCATTGTCGAACACCTGACGACAATATTCGCTATGGTGGACTCGCCGCGGGCCGACCAACGCCCTCACCGTGAGGGCAACGGACCACCGGAGGGACCCGGGGGTTCGCCTTCCCCTGGACGAAGGACAAAGGAGTCGCGGGTGTCCAGCCTCGACATCTTCACCGGCGAGACCATCGGTACCGCCGTTCTCATCCTGCTCGGCGGCGGCGTGTGCGCCGCCGTCACGCTCAAGAGCTCCAAGGCCCGTAACGCCGGATGGCTGGCCATCACCTTCGGGTGGGGCTTCGCCGTTCTCACCGGCGCCTACATATCGGCCCCCCTCTCCGGCGCGCACCTCAACCCTGCCGTGACTCTCGGCCTGGCGATAGAGGGCGGCACCGAGTGGGGCGACGTGCCCCTCTACTTCGCCTCCCAGATGCTCGGCGCGGTCATCGGCGCCGGACTGGTCTGGGTGACCTACATGGGCCAGTTCACCGCCCACCTCACCGACCCTGAGATCGTCGGTGACAAGAAGGGCCACGAGGGCATGGTCGACAAGGCCGCCGCCCCGGACGCCGGCCCGGTGCTCGGTGTCTTCTCCACCGGTCCGGAGATCCGGAACACCGTGCAGAACATGCTCACCGAGATCATCGCGACCGCGGTGCTGGTGCTCGCGATCCTCACCCAGGGGCTCAACGGCGACGGCAACGGCCTGGGCATCCTCGGCGTGCTGGTCACCTCGTTCGTGGTGGTGGGCCTGGGCCTCTCGCTCGGCGGCCCCACCGGCTACGCCATCAACCCGGCCCGCGACCTGGGCCCGCGCATCGCGCACTTCTTCCTGCCGCTGCCCAACAAGGGCGGCTCGGACTGGGGCTACGCCTGGATTCCGGTCGCCGGTCCGCTGATCGGCGCCGCCCTCGCGGGCGGTCTCTACAAGATCGCTTTTGTCTAGCCTCCAGCTTCCGAACCGCACGCAGACTTCGCAGGAGACCACCACATGACCGAGACCCACACCACCGGCAGCCACGGACACGGCCCGTTCATCGCGGCCATCGACCAGGGCACCACCTCCAGCCGCTGCATCGTCTTCGACCGCGACGGGCGCATCGTCTCCGTCGACCAGAAGGAGCACGAGCAGATCTTCCCGAAGCCGGGCTGGGTGGAGCACAACGCCACCGAGATCTGGCAGAACGTCCAGGAGGTGGTGGCCGGCGCCATCACCAAGGCCGGCATCACCTCCGCCGACGTCAAGGCGATCGGCATCACCAACCAGCGCGAGACCACCCTGCTGTGGGACAAGGCGACCGGTGAGCCGGTGCACAACGCCATCGTCTGGCAGGACACCCGCACCGACGCCCTCTGCAAGGAGCTGGGCCGCAACGTCGGCCAGGACCGGTTCCGCCGCGAGACCGGCCTGCCGCTGGCCTCCTACTTCTCCGGCCCCAAGGTCCGCTGGCTGCTGGACAACGTCGAGGGCCTGCGGGAGCGCGCGGAGCGCGGCGAGATCCTCTTCGGCACCATGGACTCCTGGGTCATCTGGAACCTCACCGGCGGTGTCGACGGCGGCCGTCACGTCACCGACGTCACCAACGCCTCCCGCACCCTGCTGATGAACCTGCACACCATGGAGTGGGACGACAAGATCCTGACCTCCATGGAGGTCCCGGCGGCCGTGCTGCCGGAGATCCGGTCCTCCGCCGAGGTGTACGGGGCCGTCAAGGGCGGCGTGCTGGACGGCGTTCCGGTCGCCTCCGCGCTCGGCGACCAGCAGGCGGCCCTGTTCGGCCAGACCTGCTTCTCCGAGGGTGAGGCGAAGTCCACCTACGGCACCGGCACCTTCATGCTGATGAACACCGGTGAGAAGATCATCAACTCCTACAGCGGTCTGCTGACGACCGTCGGGTACCGGATCGGCGACCAGAAGCCGGTCTACGCCCTGGAGGGCTCGATCGCCGTCACCGGCTCCCTGGTGCAGTGGATGCGCGACCAGATGGGCCTGATCAACTCCGCGGCCGAGATCGAGACGCTGGCGTCCTCCGTCGAGGACAACGGCGGCGCCTACTTCGTGCCCGCCTTCTCCGGCCTGTTCGCCCCGTACTGGCGCTCCGACGCCCGCGGGGTGATCGCCGGCCTGACCCGGTACGTCACCAAGGCGCACATCGCCCGTGCCGTGCTGGAGGCCACCGCCTGGCAGACCCGCGAGATCACCGACGCCATGACCAAGGACTCCGGCGTCGAGCTGACCGCGCTGAAGGTCGACGGCGGAATGACCTCCAACAACCTGCTGATGCAGACGCTCTCCGACTTCCTGGACGCGCCGGTGGTGCGCCCGATGGTGGCCGAGACGACCTGCCTCGGCGCCGCCTACGCCGCCGGTCTCGCCGTCGGCTTCTGGCCGGACACCGACGCGCTGCGCGCCAACTGGCGCCGCGCCGCCGAGTGGACCCCCCGTATGGAAGCGGACGTTCGCGACCGCGAGTACAAGAACTGGCTCAAGGCCGTGGAGCGGACCATGGGCTGGATCGAGGACGAGGAGTAATCATATGACCACCCTGCAGAGCGCCCCGGCCCTCGGGGCGCACCCGGCTGCCGGTTCGAACCCGAGCCGCGCCGAAACCCGGGAACAGCTGTCCAAGGCTTCGTACGACCTCCTGGTGATCGGCGGCGGCATCCTGGGCATCACCACTGCCTGGCACGCCGCGCAGTCCGGACTGCGGGTGGCCATGGTGGACGCCGGCGACTTCGCCGGCGCCACCTCCTCCGCTTCCTCCAAGCTGCTCCACGGCGGCCTGCGTTACCTCCAGACCGGCGCGGTGAAGCTGGTCGCGGAGAACCACTTCGAGCGGCGCGCGGTCTCCCGCAGCGTCGCCCCGCACCTGGCGAACCCGCTCACCTTCTACCTGCCGGTCTACAAGGGCGGCCCGCACGGTGCGGCCAAGCTGGGCGCGGGCGTCTTCGCCTACTCCGCGCTCTCCGCCTTCCGCGACGGCGTCGGCCACGTCATCTCCGCGGAGAAGGCCGCGCGGGACGTCCCGGAGCTGCGCACCGAGGGGCTGAAGGCGGTCGCGGTCTACGGCGACGGCCAGATGAACGACAGCCGGATGGCCCTGATGACCGTCCGCGCGGCCGCCGAGGCGGGCGCCACCGTCCTCAACCACGCGGAGGTCGTGGGGCTGCGCTTCACCGACGGCCGGGTGACGGGTGCGGAGCTGAAGGACCGCACCGACGGCACCGAGTTCGGCGTCAACGCCCGCCTGGTGCTCAACGCCACCGGTCCGTGGGTGGACCACCTGCGGAAGATGGAGGACCCGAACGCGGCCCCCTCCATCCGGCTGTCCAAGGGCGCGCACCTGGTGCTCAAGCGCACCGCGCCCTGGAAGGCGGCCCTGGCCACCCCGATCGACAAGTACCGCATCACCTTCGCCCTCCCGTGGGAGGACATGCTGCTGCTCGGTACCACCGACGAGGAGTTCGAGGGCGACCCCGCGGACTGCCGGGTCAACGACAAGGACATAACCCAGATCCTGGACGAGGCCGCGTTCTCCATCCGGGACCAGCAGCTCTCCCGCGACCTGATCACCTACTCCTTCGCCGGTCTGCGGGTGCTGCCGGGCGGGCCCGGCGACACCGCCAAGGCCAAGCGGGAGACCGTGGTCACCGAGGGCAGGGGCGGGATGCTGTCCATCGCGGGCGGCAAGTGGACGACGTTCCGGCACATCGGCCGTACCGTCATGAACAAGCTCGCCGCGCTGCCGGGCCACCCGCTCACCGACGACATGGAGCCGGTCTCCCAGCTGCCCAAGCACGTGCCGCTGCCGGGCCTGGCCAACCCGCACGCGGTCGAGCACCGGCTGCTGGTGGACGGCGGCACGCCCGGCCCCCGGATGGCCGCCGACACCGCGCGCCACCTGGCGACCCACTACGGCTCGCTCTCCTTCGACATCGCCCGGCTGGCCAACGAGGACCCGGCGCTCGCCGAGCGCATCCACCCCGACGCCCCGGAGATCTGGGCACAGGTGGTCTACGCCCGGGACCTGGAGTGGGCGCAGACGGCGGACGACGTGCTGCGCCGCCGGACCACGCTGACCATCCGCGGCCTGGACACCGACGAGGTGCGGGCCAAGGTCCAGGACCTGCTGGACCGCCGCGCCTGATCGCGCCACGGCCGGCGCCCGGGGCGCCGGCCGGCACGGGGGGAGGGGCTCCGCCGGGCCCCTCCCCCCGTCGGCTTCCTCCGCACCGGCCCGCACCGGCACCCCTCGCGACCCGGCCCGCCCGCACCGTGCCGCGCCGGCCCACGGCGACCCACACCGGCCCACACCGGCCCGGCACCTTCCGCGACCCGCCCCGTGCCCGCCCGCACCGTCCCGGGCCGATCCGCCGGCCCGCACCGGCACCCCCGCGACCCGCCCGGCGCCCGCCCCGCCGCACCACCCCCGGCCACGACGCGGCGGTGCAGCGGAACTCCACAGCGACTCGCGTCCCGGCTGGAAGAGTGGGCGCGGGTGCGCGTCCGGTGCGCCGCGCGCCCGCACCCCACTGGCCTGACGCCGCGGCAGCGGCGGGATGCGAGGAGCCCGTATGGATGTGCACACCTCCCTCACTGCGGCGGTCGGCAACACCCCGCTGGTCCGCCTCAACCGGGTGACCGCCGGCCTCGGCACCCCGGTGTACGCGAAGCTCGAGTACGCCGGGCCCGGCGGCAGTGTGAAGGACCGCGCCGCGCTGTCCATGGTGGAGGCGGCCGAGGAGGCGGGGCTGCTGCGGCCCGGCGGCACCATCGTCGAGGGCACCTCGGGCAACACCGGGGTGGGGCTGGCCATGGTGGCGGCGCAGCGCGGCTACCGGTGCGTGTTCACCCTGCCGGACAAGACCAGCGCCGAGAAGATCGCGGTACTGCGGGCGTACGGCGCCGAGGTGGTGGTCTGCCCCAGCGGCCTGCCGCGGGAGGACCCGCGCCATGTGTTCAACGCCGCGAAGCGGATCGCGGCCGACACCCCCGGCGCCTGGCACTCCAACCAGTACGACAACCCCGCCAACCCGGCCGCGCACTTCCGCACCACCGGCCCGGAGATCTGGCGGCAGACGGACGGCCGGGTCACCCACCTGGTGGCCGGGGTCGGCACCGGCGGCACCGTCACCGGGACCGGCGAGTACCTCAAGCAGGCCAGCGGCGGCCGGGTGACGGTGGTGGGGGCCGACCCGGAGGCGTCGGTGTACTCCGGTGGCGACGGGCGCCCGTACTTCGTGGAGAGCATCGGGCTGGTCCGGCACGCCGAGACGGTGGAGAACCCCTGGCCGGAGTCCTACCGCCCGGCGGTGGTGGACCGGTTCGAGCGGATCGGGGACCGGGAGTCGCTGCACACCGCGCGCCGGCTGGCCCGCGAGGAGGGGCTGCTGGCGGGCGGTTCGGCGGGCACGGCGGTGGCCGCCGCGCTCCGGGTCGCCGCCGGGCTGGGCCCGGAGGACCTGGTGGTCGTGGTGGTGCCGGACTCGGGCCGCAACTACCTGTCCAAGGTCCACGACGACGGCTGGCTGCGGCGCTGGGGCTTCCTCGACGGGGACGGCACCCACCCGGTGGTGGGCGACGCCCGGTCGGTGCCGCCGGTGCCCGGGCTGCGGGCCTCGGACACCGTCAAGCAGGCCCTCGCCACGCTCGACGAACCCGCGCCGGGCCGCCCGGCGGAGGCGGACCACCCGGTGCTGGTGTCGGCGGCCGGAGCGCGGGCGGACGGGGTGATGACGGCGTCGGAGGTGCTGGGCTCGGTCACCGCCCGCGGACTGCGCACCGCGCTCGATTCCGGTGCCGCGCGGTCCGACGACCCGGTGCGCTCCCTCCTCGCCCCGCCGCCGCCCGCGTTCGGCGTGGGGGAACCGGCGGCCCAGGCGCTGGCGGCGCTGGAGGAGAAGGCCGCGGACATCGCCGTGGTGGTCCTCGACGGCCGGGTGCACGCGCTGGTCCGCCGCGCCGCGCTGGCCGCCGCCGTCCGCGGGGCGAGGGCCGGGCAGGCGGCCGGGGACGCGGTGCCGCGTCAGCCGGAGGGGCGGCCGGGCGGGGTACCCGCGCAGGACGCGCACGGCGGGTGAGGCCGGGCCCGGCCGGCTCCCGGCCGGCCGGCGGCGCGCTGCGTGCGGTTCCCGTGACGTCTCCCGGGTTCGCCGCCCGGGTCCCGCACCCGCGCGTACCGCACCCGCGGCCGGCGGCTGAGCTTCGCGGACCGCACCCCGGGCGGTCCGGCCACGGGTTACGGTGCTCAGTGGCCATGGCCATGCAACGTCGCGCGGCCGTGACCTCGCCCTGGTCGGGGGAATCACCGGTCCGCGGTTCCCGGCCCCAGTCGCCGAGCCCTTGAGGAGTGCGTCGTGACCCTGCTGACCACGTGGCCGGAAGCCGGCCCCGACACCGGCGTGCGCCGCGCCACCGCCCCCGTGCCGACCGGCACCGGGCCGGCCGGGCTCCGCCTCCCCCGGGCGGACTGCCGGATCGGCGGCCCCACCGGCAGTGGCATCGCCGGGCGGTCCCCCGGCCTCGACGGGCCGGCGGCCGGGCGGGCAGCCGCGTGACGGCCTCCTTCACGGCGCGCTCGGTCGTCCTCGACATCGAAGGCACCATCAGCGCCACCGGTTTCGTCGTGTCCGAGCTCTATCCGTACTCGCGGGCGCGGTTCGGTTCCCTGCTGACCGACCGCGCCGCCGAACCCGAGGTGAGCCGGGCGGTGCGGCAGATACGCGAGCTGATCGGCGAGCCGGACGCGGACTCCGCGCTGCTGGAACGGACGCTGTGCCGCTGGCTCGACGAGGACCGCAAGGCCGCCCCGCTGAAGACCCTGCAGGGGATCATCTGGTCCGAGGGGTTCGCCCGCGGTGATCTCGTCTCGGACTTCTATCCGGACGTGATCCCGGCCCTGCGCCGCTGGCACGCCGCCGGGATCCGGCTGATCAGCTACTCGTCCGGATCGGTGGCCGCCCAGCTCGCGTGGTACCGCTCCACCCCCGACGGCGATCTGCTGCCGCTGCTCGACGGGCTGTACGACACCGAGAACGCCGGGCCCAAGCAGTCCCCCGGCTCCTACCGGGCCATCGCCGCGGATCTGGCGGCCGCCCCCGGCAGCCTGCTGTACCTCTCCGACCGCCGCGCCGAACTGGACGCGGCCCGGGCGGCCGGGTGGTCCACCCTCGGCGTGCGGCGGCCGGGCGAGCGGTACTACGGGGAAGGCGTCGGCGACCACCCGGAGACCGCGTCGTTCGACCGGATCGGCATCGGACGCGGCAGGGCCTGACCGGGCCCCGGGCCCGGCGGAGGCGGGTGCCGTACCGGCAGCCGGGACCGGCGGGTTCGCCTCCTCCGGCCGGACGCGCCACTCCGCCGGCCACGTCTCCGTCGCGCCGGGCCGCGGCCGCGACCCGCTGCGGGCGGCGGTCACCGCACCGGGGTGGCCTCCCGGCCCGTCGCCGGCGGCCGGCCCGCCCGGGCCCCCGACGGACCGGCCGGCGGCCACCCGCCCGGTCAGCCCTCCCCCACCCGCACGAGCATCTTGCCGGTGTTCTCACCGCGCAGCATGCCGAGGAAGGCGTCCACCACGTGGTCGAATCCCTCGACCACGGTCTCGTCCGGGACGACCCGGCCGTCCCGCAGCGCGGGCGCCAGGAAGTCCTCCAGTTCCTGCTGCAGGTGGCCGTACTCGTGGACCAGGAAGCCCTCCAGCCGGATGCTCTTGCCCACGATGTCGTAGAGGTTGCGGGGCGCGGCCGGCGGTTCGCCGCCGTTGTACTGGGCCACCGCGCCGCACCAGGCGATGCGTCCGTGGTCGCGCAGCACCTCGATCGCCCCGGCCAGGTGGTCGCCGCCGACGTTGTCGAGGAAGACGTCGATCCCGTCCGGCGCCGCGCGGCGCAACTGGTCGCCGACCGGGCCGTCGTGGTAGTCGAAGGCCGCGTCGAAGCCGAGGTCGTCCACCAGGTGCCGGACCTTCGCCGCGGACCCGGCGCTGCCGATGACCCGCCCCGCGCCCAGCAGCCGGGCGATCTGCCCCGCGGCGGAGCCGACGCCGCCGGCCGCCGCGGAGATGAACACCGACTCCCCCGGCCGCAGCTGGGCGATCTTCACCAGGCCCACGTAGGCGCTCAGTCCGGTGCCGCCCAGCACGCTCAGCCAGGCGCTGAGCGGGACGCCCGGCAGCGGCTTCAGCACCCGGCTCTCCTCCGGGCGGACCAGGGCGTGGGTACGCCAGCCGTGCCGGTGGAAGACGATCGCGCCGACCGGCAGCCGGGGGTCCCGGGAGGTCACCACCCGCCCGATCGCCCGGCCCTCCAGGGGGGTGTGCAACTCCCACTCGGCGTCCATGGATTCGCGGTGGTAGGGGTCGACGGAGAGGTAGAGGTTCTCGACCAGGGCGGTGCCCGGCCCGGGTGCGGGCAGCGGGCCGGCCACGAAGGCGAAGTCGGCGGCGGTGGGGAAGCCCTGGGGTCTGCTGATCTGGTGCACGGCGCGTGCGGTGGTGGACATGACGCTCACGCTAGGGGCCGGGACGGCGGCCGGGCAGACCCGATCGCTGCTGGAAGACCCCCATCCATGAGAGTTCTTCATGGGTGGGGTAGGTTCGGCGGCGTGACCGATCTCGCCCCTCATGAACTGCGCGTACTGGCCGCCGTGGACCAGGAGCGCAGCTTCACCGCCGCGGCCGCCCGGCTGGACCTGACCCAGTCCGCGGTCTCGCACACGGTGCGCGTCTGTGAGCGCAAGCTCGGCGCGGTGGTCTTCGAGCGGGGGCGGTACGGCGCCCGGCCGACCGCTGCCGGTGAGCGGGTGGTCGCGCACGCCCGGCAGATCCTGCGGCTGCTGGAGTCGATGGGCGCGGAGGCGCGGGCCGCCGGCCGGGAGGAGCCCGCGGCGCTGTCCGGGCCGCTGCGGATCGCGGCCTTCCGCAGCGCCGCGGCCCATCTGCTGCCGCCCGTGCTGGAGCGGCTCACGGCCCGGCACCCGGGGCTCACCCCGCAGGTGCGGATCGTACGGGAGATCGACCGCGGCACCGCGGGCGAAGTGGCGGACGGGCGGGCGGACCTGGCGATCGCGACGCTGTCGGAGGGGTCCGTCACGCCACCCGGGCTGCTGGTGTCCGAGCTGTACCGGGAGACGTACGCGCTGGCCCATCCGGTGGGGCACCCGGACCCGCGCCGCCTCCCGCTGATCGACTGGCAGGAGAACTGCGGTTCCTACACCCGGCGTTGGTGGGCCGAGCAGGACTGGCTGCCGCCCGCCACCGTCACCGCGGAGGACGACAGCGTGGTGCTCTCCATGGTCGCCCAGGGCATGGGGATGGCCGTCGCGCCCGAGCTGACCCTGGCCGGGGCGCCCGCCGGTATCGCGGTGACCGACCTGGGCCCGCACCCGCCGACGCGTGGCATCGGCTACGTCACCACCCCGGCGCTGGCCGGCACCCGCGCGGTGCGGGAACTGGTCCGGGAGTTGCGCGCGGTGCGGCGGGAGCGGCCGCCGGTCCCGGACCGGTCCGGGGAGCCGGTCCGGTAGGGCGTACGCCGGGCGCACGGTGCCGGGTGCCGACCGGGCGCGCGGCGCCGGCCCGCGAGCCGGCGGCCGGCGGCTATCAGGTGGTGCCGATCCATGTCCACTCCTGACGAGGGGCTGCGGCCGGATGCCCGGGAAGCCGTAGGCTGGGGGCGCACGCACTGGAACTGCAGCCGGCGGCGGTACGGACCGTCCGCCCCGGCCGGAAGGAGGCGCTGGGTGATCGAGCTTGAGGGAGTTCCCGAGCTGATCGACCCGGTCATGATCTGTGCCTTCGAGGGCTGGAACGACGCCGGAGACGCCGCCTCCACCGCGGTGGGGCACCTGGACCGGGAGTGGAAGGGCGAGGTGTTCGCCGCGCTCGACGCCGAGGACTACTACGACTTCCAGGTCAACCGGCCGACGGTGTGGCTGGACGGCGGGGTCCGGAAGATCACATGGCCGACGACCCGCCTCTCCGTGGTCCGTGCCGGCACCGGCGACAAGCCGCGCGACCTGGTGCTGGTGCGCGGCATCGAGCCGAGCATGCGCTGGCGCTCGTTCTGCAACGAGATCCTGGGATTCGCCCACGAGTTGGGCGTGGAGATGGTCGTGGTGCTCGGGGCGCTGCTCGGCGACACCCCGCACACCCGGCCGGTGCCGGTCAGCGGTGTCACCTCCGACCCGGACCTGGCGCGCACCCTGGATCTGGAGGAGACCCGCTACGAGGGCCCCACCGGCATCGTGGGCATCCTGCAGGAGGCGTGCACCCACGCCGGGGTGCCCGCGGTCAGCCTGTGGGCGGCCGTGCCGCACTACGTGTCGCAGCCGCCCAACCCGAAGGCCACCCTCGCGCTGCTGAACCGCCTGGAGGACCTGATCGGGATCCGGATCCCGCTCGGCGAGCTGTCCGAGGACGCGCGCGCCTGGCAGCTGGGGGTGGATCAACTGGCCGCCGAGGACAGCGAGGTCGCGGAGTACGTGCAGTCGCTGGAGGAGGCGCGGGACACCGCCGAGCTGCCGGAGGCGTCCGGCGAGGCCATCGCCCGCGAGTTCGAGCGGTATCTGCGCCGGCGGGACGGCCAGCCGGGACCGGGCGGCCACGCGGCGGAGCCCGGCGGCGTCGCCGACGTGCGGGACGCGGCCTCCTATCTGCGGGACGCGTCCAGCGGCCGTACCCGGCCGCGCAAGCCGCCGGCGAAGGACCAGGCGGCGGAGTCCGGCGCGGGCGGCCCGGCGGACGGGGCGCCGGACGACGGTACGTCCGCCGCCGGGGACGCGGGCAACGGAGACACGGACGCCGGAGACGCGACGGGGCCGGAGGCCCCCGGGAGCGGCGGGTCCGGCGGCCGGGCGGACCGCGACGGCGGCCCGGGCACCACCGGCGGGGGCGGCGACACCCCCGGTGACGACGCTCCCGGTGACGACGTTGACGGGGCCGACGCCCCCGGTGACGACGGGGCCGACGGCCGGGACTGACGGCCGGGGCCGACGGAGCCCCCGGACGGGCGGACCGGCCGGTGGTTCGGCGATCGGCCGCCGTCCCGCAGGGCGCGCTCGGCCCGGCGCCGCCCGGCACGAAATCGGGGCGGCCACCCCCGGAACGACCCGGGGGCGGCCGCCCCGAGCACGTCAGCGCCCGCCGGTCACGGCACGCGCGAACCGGTGGCGGCGGGGGCGCGGGCCCCCACCGCCACCGGTCGGCCGCCGGTACCGCCGGGCGGTCCGGCTACAGCGCGACGCCGAGCAGCGCGTCCACGGTGCGGGACACCAGACCGGGCGCTCCGGTGTCGGTGCCGCCGCCCGCTTCCTGGGCGGCCGCCCAGCGGTCCACGGCGGCCAGCGCCGCGGGCGTGTCGAGGTCGTTCGCCAGGGCCTCCCGGATCTCCTCCAGGAGCGCGTCGGCGGACGGTCCGTCCGGGCGGGACACCGCCGCGCGCCAGCGGCCCAGCCTGGCCACCGCCTCCCGCAGCACCTCGTCGGTCCACTCCCAGTCCGAGCGGTAGTGGTGCGCCAGCAGGGCGAGCCGGATCGCCACCGGGTCCACGCCCTCGCGGCGCAGGGTGGAAACGAAGACCAGGTTGCCCTTGGACTTGGACATCTTCTCGCCGTTCAGCGCCACCAGGCCGGCGTGCACATAGGCCTTGGCGAAGGGGTGCTCGCCGGTCAGCACCTGGGCGTGCGAGGCGCCCATCTCGTGGTGCGGGAAGGCCAGGTCGGAGCCGCCACCCTGGACGTCGAAGCCCATGCCGAGGTGGTCCAGGGCGATGGCGACGCACTCGATGTGCCAGCCGGGGCGGCCCGGGCCGAGCGAGGCCCCGTCCCAGCTCGGCTCACCCGGGCGGGCCGACAGCCACAGCAGCGGGTCCAGCGGGTTCTTCTTGCCGGGCCGGTCCGGGTCGCCGCCGCGTTCGGCGGAGAGCAGCCGCATCGCCTCCGCGTCCAGGCCGGAGACACCGCCGAAGGCCGGGTCGGACTCGACGGAGAAGTAGATGTCGCCGTCCAGCTCGTACGCGGCGCCGGCGTCCCGGAGCCGCTCCACGAGCGGAACGATCCCGGGTATCGCCTCCACCGCGCCGATGTACTGGGCGGGGGGCAGGATCCGCAGCGCGGTCATGTCCTCGCGGAACAGAGCGGTCTCCCGCTGGGCGAGCTCGGTCCAGTCGTCCCCGTTCGCCGCCGCCCGCTCCAGCAGCGGATCGTCGATGTCGGTGACGTTCTGGACGTAGTGAACCTGCCGCTTGGTGTCGAGCCACACGCGCTGCACCAGGTCGAACGCGTTGTAGGTCGCCGCATGACCCAGGTGGGTCGCGTCGTACGGGGTGATACCGCAGACGTAGATGCGGGCGACGGGGCCGGGGTCGAGGGTGATCGGACCCCCGGTCGCGGTGTCGTGGATCCTCAGGTCGCGGCCTCTGCCAGGCAGGGCGGGAACCTCGGAAGCGGGCCAGGCATACATGTCATGAGCGTAACCGGATGCGGCTTCCGGATACGAACCGGATCTGCACGGTTGGCCGAAGAGGCGCTCTTGCGCCGGGGGCGGTGATCTGCTGCACCGCCCCTCGGGCCGCGAGGCCGCGGGGACCGGTCACCACAGATCCCCGCGGGCCCCACCGGATGCCCGCGGACCCTCCCGGGAGCACCCGGAACGCCGCGGACATGCACAGAAGCGGCACCAGCGGTGCTCTCGTGACGGATGCGCTCAGACCGGGGGCCAGGGGATCGCCGGCCACTGACCGCTCGGCTCCGGGTGCCGGCCGGTGTCCAGCAGGGCGTCCACCCGGGCGCGCAGCGCATCGATCTCGGCCGCGGTGAGGAGCTCCGCCAGCCGGGTGGCGAGCGGCCGCCCCTCGGCGAGGGCCTCGGCCAGCCGGCCCAGGACCGCCAGCGCGTCCTCGGTCAGCGCCTCACCGGCCCAGCCCCACAGCAGGGTGCGCAGCTTGTCGTCGGCGTTGAAGGTGACCCCGTGGTCGATGGCGTAGACCCGGCCCTCCGCGGTGGGCAGCAGGTGCCCGCCCTTGCGGTCCCCGTTGTTGATCACCGCGTCGAGGACGGCCAGCCGCCGCAGGGTGGCGTCGTCGGCGTGGACCAGCAGCGCGGTCTGCCCGGGCCCCACCTCCGCGAAACCCACGGCCTTCCATCCGTCGGCGGGCTCGTCGCCCTCCACCAGGGCCAGCAGTTCGGGGGCGTCGCCGTCGGTGGTGGTCTCTATCCACAGCTGGCACATGCCCGGGCCGTACGGCCCGTCGCGCAGCACGGTCGGCGGGATCAGCCCCCAGCCGGTGGCCTCGGAGATCTCGTACGCGGCGACCTCGCGCTGGGCGAGGGTGCCGTGCGGGAAGTCCCACAGCGGGCGCTCCCCGGCGACCGGCTTGTAGACGCAGGACGCACGGTGACCCTGGTACTCGACGGTGCAGAAGAGCACCGCGTTGGACGCCTCCCGGACCTGGCCGCGGACCGTGAGCTCCCCCCGGGCCAGCAGTCGGGCCGGGTCCGGCGGACCGTCACCGGCCGCCGGCGGCGTCACGCTCCGCGACGGTATCCGTTCTGGCGCGGGCATACGTGTCCCTCCGGGTCGAGCGGAAGACTGCACAGCGGGCAGGGCGGGCGACCGGCGTTGACGACGTCCAGCGCGCGCTTGGCGAAGGCCCGGGCCTGGGTGCCGGTGAGCCGCACCCGCAGCATCGGCGGGCCGTTCATCTCGTCCTGGAGCAGCCGCTCCTCGGCCTCGGCGAGGTCCTCCTCGGAGTCCGCGTCCAGCTCGACCAGCGCCTGGGCTTCGACGATCATGCGCTGCTCGTCGCCGTCCCAGGCGAGCGCCATGGTGCCGACTCTGAACTCCTCCTCCACGGGGGTGTCCAGCGGCGCGGTGTCACTGAGTTCGGTGGGGGCCACGGCCGGGACCGCCGCGTTGCCCCCGGTGCGCCGCACGACCTCGTCCAGCAACTCGTCGATCCGCTCGGCGAGCGCCGCGACCTGGGTCTTCTCCAAGGCGACACTGGTGACCCGGCCGCCCGCCGAGGCCTGCAGGAAAAACGTACGGCGGCCAGGCAGCCCGACCGTACCGGCGACGAACCGGTCCGGCGGGTCGTAGAGGAACACCTGACGGGTCAACGTCCTGCTCCCTGGGGTCTCGGGTGGTCGTGGTGCTTCGACCGCTGAAGATCGAATGCCTTGCGCGCGACGGGACGGCGCCGCGGCACCACCCTACTGCGCGCGCAGATCATGGCGCGCCCGCGCCACCTCCCACGGCCGCTTCCGGGCCCGCCGCGTCGCCTCGTTCCTCGCGCGGGGCGAGCCCGCCCAGCTCACCGGTGTCGCCGAGCCGCACCACGAAGGGCCGTACCGGGGTGTAGCGGATCGCGGTCACCGAGCACGGGTCGACCGCGATCCGCTGGAACAGGTCGAGGTGCAGGCCGAGGGCGTCGGCGACGAGCGACTTGATGATGTCGCCGTGGGAGCACATCAGGTAGACGGCGTCGGCACCGGACTCGGCCTCGATCCGGTCGTTCCAGTCGCGCACCGCGTCCACCGCGCGCGCCTGCATGGCCCGCATCGACTCGCCGCCGGGGAACGCCGCGGCCGACGGGTGCTGCTGCACCACGGCCATCAGCGGCTCGTCGGACAGCTCCGACAGCTTCCGCCCCGACCAGTCGCCGTAGTGGCACTCGCCGATCCGCTCCTCGGTGTGCAGCGCCAGTTCCGGACGGGCGGCGAGCAGCGGGGCGAGCGTCTCCTGGCAGCGCTCCAGCGGCGAGGACACGGCGGCGGCCAGCGGGACGCCGGCGAGTCTGGCCGGCAGCGCGGCGGCCTGCCGGGCACCGCGCTCGTCGAGGTGGACGCCGGGCGTCCAGCCCGCGAGCACCCCGGCGGTGTTGGCGGTGGACCGGCCGTGCCGGACGAGGATCAGCGTGGGCATGCCGCCACCCTACGGCCCCCGGCGCGCCCGGCGTCCCCGCTCGCGGGTGCGGTCCGGGCCGGAGAGCGGCAGAATGCGCCGGGTGATCGTGGATTGTGCCGTCTACCGTGACGGGCACCGGGAGGACTGCCCGGCCGACTTCTCCGGTGCGCTGGGCCAGGCCCGGGCGGCGGGCGACGCGTTCCTGTGGATCGGCCTGCACGAGCCGACGGAGGAGGAGTTCGCCCGGGTGGCCGGGGAGTTCCGGCTCCACCCGCTGGCCGTGGAGGACGCGCTCAAGGCCCACCAGCGCCCCAAGCTGGAGGTGTACGACGACTCGCTTTTCCTGGTGCTCAAGCCGGTGCGGTACACGGAACGGGACAGCACCGTCACCACCGGCGAGCTGATGGTCTTCGTCGGCGACTCCTTCGTGGTGACCGTCCGGCACGGCGAGGCCAACCCGCTGCGGACGGTGCGGGACCAGCTGGAGCACGCCCCGGAGGTGCTGCGGCAGGGCCCGACCGCGGTGATGTACGCGGTCTCCGACGCGGTGGTGGACCACTACCTGGAGGTCGCCGAGGCGCTCCACACCGATCTGGAGACGCTGGAGGCGGAGGTGTTCAGCCCGGAGCGCGGCCCCGGCGGGCGCACCGCCCGGCGGATCTACGCGTTCAAGCGCCAGGTGCTGGAGTTCCGCCGGGCGACGGGGCCGCTGGCCGAGCCGATGGCCCGGCTGGCCGGTGCCGGGGTGCCGTTCGTGCACGCGGGCTCGCAGCCGTTCTTCCGGGACGTGGGCGACCATCTGACCCGCACGAACGAGCAGGTGGACGGACTGGACCGGCTGATGTCGGACGTGCTGGCCGCGCACCTGGCGCAGACGGGCGTCCGGCAGAACGACGACATGCGGAAGATCTCGGCCTGGGCGGCGATGGTGGCCGTCCCGACGATGATCGCGGGCGTCTACGGCATGAACTTCGCGCACATGCCGGAGCTGGGCCAGGTCTGGGGGTATCCGGTCGCGGTGGGGCTGATGGCCGGGATCGTGCTGGGGCTGTACCGGTTCTTCAAGCGGCGCGGCTGGCTGTGAGCGGTCCCCGGCGCCGCCGGGGCCGGCCTGCCGGGCCGGCGGCGCCGCGCGGGCCGCGGTGGGCGGACCGGTCGGCTGCCGCAGGCCCCGGGCGCGGGCCGGTTCCGGGCCGCGGCCGCCCGCGCGGGCCGGTCGGTCAGGCGAACCCGGGCTCGGCGGTGGCGGCGCCGCCCAGCGCGTCCCGCCGCTCGGGCATCCGCAGCGACACCATGCGCCGCCAGCCGCCGAGCCGCTCGACGGCGTACACGGCGTGGACGCCGGCGGTCAGCACCGCGGACTTGGCGCGCGGCCAGCGCAGGATGCGGCCCATGTGCGCCATCACCGCGAGGCTCACGTCCCGGTACACCTCGGCCTCCGCCAGGGCGCTCTCCCGGAGGGTGCGCTGGATCAGCCTGCCGTGTCCCGCGGCGGCCAGCCCGAGCAGTTCCTCATGGCAGTAGGCGAGGTGGTTGTCCTCGTCGGCGGAGATCATCCGGACCGCGCGGCCGACGTCCGGGTGGTCGCCGAAGTACTTGCGCAACATCCTCATCTGGGCCGCGGCGCGCTCCTCGGTGACCCGGCTGTGCGCGAGGTAGACCACGATGTCCCGTTCGGTGAGCGGTTCGTCCCGGCGCAGCTTGTCGTGGGCGAGCCCGATCCCCCGCGACTCCAGCAGCATGGTGTAGTCGGTCTCGCGCGGCACTTCGACCGGTTCCAGGCCGCGCTTGCGCAGCAGCGCGTTGAAGATGCGGCCGTGCTTGTCCTCGTCCGCGCCATGCCGCGCGATCTTGGGGGCGAGGTACCGCCGGCTGTCCGGTACCAGGGCGGCGATGCGGCCGTTCTCCCAGCCTCCCTGGGCCTCTCCGCTGGCCGCGATCGAGCAGAACAGCCGGAAGGAGTCGTCGTCGTCGAGTATCTCCGTGAACACGCTTTTCGCCGTGAGCATCTGCCACCTCCGTGCGACGTCCGCGCAGGAGTCCAGTGAAATCCCGGCTCGGGGACGGGGCAACAGCTGGCCCGGCGGGGCTGGGCCGTACGGGGGACACCGGCCACCGGACGGCCGCCGCCGGATGGCGCGCCGCGCCCGCCGGGGGTAGGCGGGTGAGCCCGCGGGGCCCGGGCGGTGCGGGAGCCGGTGGTCCGGAAGCGACCGGTATCGGCACGGGCGCCCTCTCGGGCGTCACGGGACCGCGGGCGGCACGGGCCGGCCGCCGGGCCTCGGGTGCGGCGCGGGCGGCGCCGGGACGGACCGGGAAGGCTGGGGCGGTGCCGGGGCGGGGCGCAGGTACGCCTGCGGGCCGGTGCCGGAGGGGACGAAGGGGGCGCGAGGGCCGCGCGGGCGGGGCCGGGGCGGCCGGAGGGGCCCGGAGACGGGTGCCGGGACGGACCGGGAAAGGCTGGGCCGGTGCCGGGGCCGCCCCGGGCCCGGGGCGGGCCACCGCCCGGGACCGGCGGTGGTCCGCACCACCGCCCGCCCCCGCCGCGTAACCGCCCGGCGGCCGGGGCGTTGAGTGGGGTGACGGCCGTGGCGGGGAAGACCCCCGAGCCCCCACCACGGCCGCAGAGCTCGCGGGCGGCGCCCGCCCGGGCCTCCCGGAGGGCAGCGGCGCACCGGAGACCGGAGCCGGGGCCGGCGGCCGGGCCGAGGAGCCCGGCCGTCGGCCCGGTCGCAGGCCGGGCGCCCCGTCCGGCGTCAGGCCAGGCCGGCCCGCTCCAGCGCCTCGGTGCCGGCGCGCAGCGCCGCGATTCGCTCGTCCAGGGTGAAGCCCGCCGGGGCGAGGGTCAGCGTGGTGACACCGGCCTCGGCGTAGCGCCGCATGCCGTCCGCGATCCGGTCCACCGAGCCCAGCAGCGTGGTGGAGTCGATCAGCTGCTCCGGGATGGCCGCGGCCGCCCCCTGCTTGTCGCCGGACAGGTACTTGTCCTGGATCTCGGCGGCCTCCTTCTCGTACCCCATGCGCCGCGCGAGCTGGTTGTAGAAGTTCTGCTTGCGGCTGCCCATGCCGCCCACGTACAGCGCGGTGTACGGGCGGAAGGTGTCGGCCAGCGCGCTGACGTCCTGGTCCGCGCCGAGCGCCAGCGGAACGGTCGGGCAGACGTCGAAGCCGTCCATCGTCTTGCCGGCCTTCTCCCGGCCCGCCCGCAGGTGCCTGAGCGCGGTCTCCTCCAGGTGCTCGGCCGCGGGGAAGATCAGCAGCGCGCCGTCGGCGATCTCACCGGTCTGCTCCAGGTTCCGGGGACCGATCGCCGCGATGTACAGCGGGATGTCCGGGCGCTGCGGGTGCACGGTGAGCTTGAGCGCCTTGCCGGGGCCGTCGGGCAGCGGCAGCGTCCAGTGCTCGCCCTCGTGGGTCAGCCGCTCGCGCGACAGCGCCTTCCGGACGATCTCGGCGTACTCCCGGGTGCGGGCCAGGGGCTTGTCGAACTTGACGCCGTACCAGCCCTCGGAGACCTGCGGGCCGGAGACGCCGAGCCCCAGCCGGAACCGCCCGCCGGAGAGCGAGTCGAGGGTGGCGGCCGTCATCGCGGTCATCGCGGGCGTCCGGGCCGGGATCTGGAAGATGGCCGAGCCGACGTCGATCCGCTCGGTCCGGGCCGCCACCCAGGAGAGCACCGTGGGCGCGTCGGAACCGTACGCCTCGGCGGCCCAGCAGACCGAGTAGCCGAGGCGGTCGGCCTCCTGGGCCACCGCGAGGTTGTCCGCATCCATCCCGGCACCCCAGTAACCGAGGTTGATCCCGAGCTTCATGCAACTCCCCTTACCGATGAGTAACGTCCCTTTCCGGGGACTCTAGCGCGCCTCGCCGTGGTACGTCAGTGCCACGTTGTCCACAGGGCGGCACAGCCGGTCGCACGCCCAGTAATCTCGACGTCCATGGAGCTAAGGCACCTCGGCCGCACGGGCCTGCGCGTGTCCCGGATCGGGCTCGGCACGCTCACCTGGGGGCGGGACACCGACGAACACGACGCAGCCGAGCAGCTCAAGGCGTTCTGGGACGCCGGCGGAACACTCGTCGACACCGCCGACGTCTACTCCGACGGCGGTGCCGAGTACCTGCTCGGCCAGTTGCTGGAGGATCTGGTGCCCCGCCGCGACCTGGTCATCGCGACCAAGGCGGGCAGCGTGCCGGACCCGGACCGCCGGTTCGACGGCTCCCGCGGCCATCTGCTGGCGGCGCTGGACGCGTCGCTGGAGCGGCTGGGCACCGACCATGTCGACCTGTGGCAGGTGCACGCCTTCGACCCGCTCACCCCGCTCGAGGAGACCCTGCAGGCCCTGGACATCGCGGTCAGCAGCGGCCGCGCCCGGTACGTGGGGGTGTCGAACTTCTGCGGGTGGCAGCTCGCCAAGGCCGCGACCTGGCAGCTCGCCGCACCCGGCGCGGGGCGTACCCGGCTGGCCAGCACGCAGATGGAGTACTCCCTCCTGCAGCGCGGGGTCGAGCGGGAGGTGCTGCCCGCCGCGCTCGACCTGGGCGTGGGGCTGCTGCCCTCCTCACCGCTCGGCCGCGGGGTGCTGACCGGGAAGTACCGGCACGCCACCCCCGCCGACTCGCGGGGCGCCTCCGAGCATCTGGCCCCGTTCGTGGCCCCGTACCTGGACGACGAGGCCGGCCGGATCGTCGACGCCGTGACCACGGCGGCGGACGGGCTGGCGGCCACCGCCCTGCAGGTGGCGCTGGCCTGGGTCAGGGACCGGCCGGGGGTCGTCGCCCCGATCATCGGCGCCCGGAACGCGCAGCAGCTCAGAGCGGCGTTGTCGGTGGAGGCGCTTAGTCTTCCCCCCGAGATCCGCCAGGCGCTCGACGATGTGTCGGCGCCCGTGCACCGCTACCCCGACCAGGACTGGAGCACCCTGTGAGTACCGACCGCCTCGCCGGCGAGGACGCCACCCCGCCCGAGGAGGAGCCCGAGACCCCGACCGCCGCGGACCCCGGGCCCGAGGCGGCAGCGGCGGGCCCGGCGGACGCCCCGGAGGACGGCGGCCCCGCGGACCCGTCCCGGTCCCCGGAGGGTGCGGCGCCCGCCGACGGCGGCGCGGACTCCGAGGGCGACCGGCAGGCCGGGGGCGTCCCGGACGACGGCCGGCGGCCCCAGGACACCGGGGACACCCCGCGGGCCACCGGGGACACCGGGGGCGCGGCGTCTCCGGGCGCGCCGGAAGGCGCGCGGAAGCGGTCGGCCGCGGCGGAGGCGCTCGCCGCGGCGGTGCGCGCGGTGGAGAGCGGCGAACGCTCGGCGGCCTCGTTCTTCACCGAGGAGTCCCGGCCGGCCGGGGCACCCCGGCCCGGTGCGCCCGCCGGGCGGCCCGCGGGGGCGACCCCCGCTCCCGGCGGCGGGCCGGCCGGCGGTGGTCCCGCCGGTGGACCGGCGCCGTCCGGCGTGCGGCCGCCGGCCCCCCGCCCGGTGCTCGCCGACACCGCGGGGATCCGCGAGGTGCTGGCCGCGGGCGGCGCCCCGGAGCAACTGGCGGTACCGGTCGCGGAGGCCCTCGGGGAGCGGGCCGCGGTGGCCCTGCGCGAGGACCCCTGGCAGCTGCTGGACGTGCCCGGGGTGCGGCCGGAGCAGGCGGACTCGTTCGCCCGGGCGCTGCTCGGCGCGGACTGCGGCCCGGACGACGAGCGCCGGGCGCAGGCCCTGGTGCGCTGGGTGCTGGAGCGGGCGGCGCTGGAGGGTCACACCGCGCTCGAGGCCGACGCGGTGCGCCGGGCGCTGGCCGGACGGGCGGTGCCGGACCCGGACGAGGGCCTGCGCGTCGCGGTCGGCGCGGGTGACGTGCTGGTCTTCCAGGACGCGCTGGACGAGGTCCCCGGCGGTGGCCGGCCGGCCACCGCCGGGGACGCGTCGGAGGAGGCCCCTCCGGTGCGGGTGCTGCTCGGCCTGGAGCGGTTCGCACTGGCCGAGGAGAGCCTGGCCGACGGCCTGGCCCGGCTGATCGGCACCGTCGTGCCGCCCGGGGCGGCGGAGGCCGCGGACGGCGCCGTGGATGGCGCCGCGGACACCGCGGTACCCGGCGCGGACGCCTGGGAGGCCGCGGCGGCCGGGGCCGGTTCGCCGTCCGCCGCCGAGCTGGTGGCCGCCGTCGCCGGACACGGCCTGGTGGCCCACAGCGGCGGCGAGCAGGCCCGGGCCGAACCGGTGGCGCTGGTCGCCGCGGCCCGCGCGATGGGCCTGCGTGCCTACGCCGCCGCGCACGGCGAGAACGGGCGGCGGCGGCTGGCCGCCGCGCTCGGTGCCGCCCCGGCCGGCGAGGCCGGGGCCGGACGGGAGCCCGCCGGGGACGCGCCCGCCGTCACGGTGGCCGGGCTGCTCTCCGGCGCGGAGGGGCCGGGCCGGGACGGGGACGGCGCGCTCGCCCTGGACCTGCTCGCCGTGCTGGACGCCCCCCAGCTGGACGTGGAGACCGCGGCGATGCTGGTGGAGTCCCTGCCGGACGGCGCCCGCCTGGTGCTCAGCGGCGACCCCGGGGTGCTGTGGTCGGCGGGTCCGGGCCGGGTCTTCGCGGACCTGCTGGCCGCCCGCCGCTGCCCGCAGGTCGTCTCCCGCACACCCGACCCCGGGCCGATCGGCGAGCTGGTGTCGGGCATCGGCGTCGGGGAGCTCGGCGAGGTGGCGGCGCCCGGCAAGGAGGTCGTGATCGTGCCGGTGCGGGACGCCGGGGAAGCGGTGCACCGGACCGTGCAGCTGGTGGCGGACTCGGTCCCCCGGGTGATCGGCGTTCCGGCGGACCAGGTGCAGGTCGTCACCGTGGGCCACGGCGGCGCGGCCGGCACCCGGGTGCTCAACCAGGCCCTCAAGGAGCGGCTGAACCCGGGCCCGGGGCAGTTCGGCGGCTTCGACCCGGGAGACCGGGTCGTGCTGGTCACGGCGCCGGGGCGGACCCGGTCCGGGACGGTGGTCTCGGCGGACGCCGAGGGCCTGCGGCTGGACTGCGCCGGCACTCCGCTGGTGGTGCCCCGGGAGCAGGTCGCCGACGCGGTGCGGCACGGTTGGGCGGTCACCGCCCACCAGGCCGCGGGGCAGCGGTGGCCCGCGGCCGTGGTGGTGCTGCCCGGCGACGCGGCGGCCGGTCTCACCCGGTCCTGGGTCTACACCGCGTTCAGCCGGGGCGAGCGCCACCTGTCCGTGGTGCACGGGGTGGAGGAGGCGCTGCCGCGGGCGGTGGCACAGATCCCGGCCAAGGAGCGGACCACCCGGCTGCGGTCCCTGCTGGAGGCGCAGCGCCCGCCGGCCGGGTGACCTGCGGTGTCATGGCCCCGGGCGGTCAGCGCTCGGGGCCGAGCACCTCCAGGTCGTCGTCCGCGTCCACCACCTCGTCGTCGTCCCCCTCCGCGCCGCGGACGACGTCCGCGGCGCCCAGCCTGCCCTCGATCTCGTCCTCGTCCTCGTCCAGCTCCTGGTCGAAGACCTCGCTGACGTCGAAGCGGCACACCACCCGCTCCGGATCCACCTGCTCGAACGGGGTGGACAGCCACTCCCCCGGCTCGGCGAGTTCGTCGGCGGCGGCCACCCAGAGGGTGGAGTCGCCCTCCTCCAGGCCGAACTCCGCGTGGCGGGAGGCGATCTCGTCCGGCTCGTACTCGCCGAAGACCACCCCCAGTGCGGCGTGGACGCTGCCGCCGACCGTGCCCGTCGCCCCCAGGGCGCCGTTCCCGGCCGTGACGTCGGGGTCCAGATCGGCGACCCGCTGGGCCTGGGCCAGCAGACGTTGCGGTTCGGCGAGCGCGTAGTCCCTGCGGATCAGCACGCTCACCGCGGACGGCTCCTCCGGCCCGGCATAGGCGGGCATGCCGTCGCTGGGGATCTCGAAGGGGGTGACCTCGTCGTAGGCGTCGTAGAGCAGCTCGTCGTAGGCCTCGGCCGCCGCGGCCAGCTCGTTGAAGGCGGCGTAGACAGCCGGGTCGTCCTCGCCCGAACGGCGTTCGACAGCGTCGAGGTGTCGGTCCAGCGCGATCTTGACCGCTTCGGCGGCGGCCCGTACCTCGGCAGCGGATGGCTGCGCAGCATCAGACATAGTGCAGACGCTATCCGTATCAGGGCAGTTCCCGCACAATAGATGCGATGCCGGAATACGAATTCTGCGATGTGTATGTGCCGAGGGGGGTCTCCCGCAAGGCCGCCACACGCCTGCTGACCGACCACGCCGAGTACGGACACTGGGAGTTGGACCGACTTCGACTCAATCCCGACGGCAGTCGCAAGGTGCGCCTGCGCCGCCGGATCATTCGCCAGCTCCGGGCCACGTGGTGATTCCGGCCACCTGGTGAATGCTCCCTGAAGAACCGAGAAACGGGCCTCGCAGTGCGAGGCCCGCTCCGTTTCCGCCGGGAGGGCGGCTCAGTGCTGACGCGCGCGGGTGCGGCGGTAGAGGATCCCGCCTCCCAGCAGCAGGCCGGCGCTGGCCGGGATCAGGACCTCCAGGGAACCGGCACCGGTCTCGGCGAGCTGCTCGGTGTCGTCGTCCTGCTGGGCGACCGGCTGGGTCCGCGACACGTGGCGGATCTGCTCCGGCGCCGGGCCCTGCGTCCGCGGCGGGGTCTTGCCCGGCTGCTGCGGCTTGGGCTTGGCGTGCTTGGGCGGCTGCACCGGACGCTCCCGGACCGGGGCCTCGCCGTCGTTCACGCAGGTGTTGCCGCCGGCCGTGTTGAGGAGCCCGACGACGTCGATGCTGTTCCCGCAGACGTTCAGCGGGATGTTGACCGGCACCTGCACCTGGTTCCCGGAGAGGATGCCCGGCGAGCCGTGCGTCCGGCCCTCGGCCACGGCGCCGCCGCCGTGGTCACCGCCGGCCCGGGACCCGTCGTGGTGCGAGCCCTGGCCCTTGGTGCCGGAGCCGCCCTGCGGGTCCTTGGCGTGCTTGCCTCCCTTGGCGTGCTTGCCACCCGTGGTGTGCTTGCCGCCCGCGGCGTGCTTGCCGCCGGAGCCGTTGACGCAGACGTTGCCGGCGGCCGTGTTGAGCAGACCGACCACGTCGACGGTGTTCCCGCAGACGTTGATCGGCACGTTCACCGGCACCTGCACCGTGTTGCCGGACACGATCCCCGGGGAGCCGCTGGCGCCGGCCTCGGCGCTCGAGCCCGCCGCACTGGCGTAACCGGCGGTCGCGGCGAGCACGCTGCCCGCCGCCGCAACCGTCATCAGACTGTTTCTCGCAACCTTGCGCATGGGTCCGTCCCCTGCCTTGCCTTGCCTCGTAATGACCTGCGCGCGGGCAGAGCGCCCGTGCGTCGAACCCGTGTGGTCCCGGAGTGCCCGAGGAGCACTCCGGGACCACACGGGGATGGCTCCCTGGGAGCTGCGGCTCAACGTCAGCCGTTGATGCAGAAGTTGCCGAAGGCGGGGTTCAACAGTCCGATCAGGTCGATCGTGTTGCCACAGACGCTCGCCGGCACGTGCACCGGCACCTGGACGACGTTGCCGGAAGCGATGCCGGGCGAGCCCGCCGCGACACCCTTCGCTCCCGAGTCGGCAACGGCCAGGCCCGCACCGGCGAGCACGAGGCCCCCGGTGGCGGCCGCAGCAGCGACGACCTTCTTGATCATTGTTCCTCCTTGCTGGCAATGCGGTCCGATCACTCGGACCGCACCCCCTGTAACGAGGAGGGGTGAGGCAGGCTACGAAGCGAAACTTCCATTCACCCGTTCCAGCGAACAGCGCCGGAACGGTGACGTGTTCAGCAGTTGTCCAGGAAGCGGTCCAGGACCCGCACGCCGAAGGTGAGCCCGTCCACCGGCACCCGCTCGTCCACGCCGTGGAACATGCCCGCGAAGTCCAGCTCCGGGGGCAGCTTGAGCGGTGCGAAGCCGAAGCACCGGATGCCGAGGTCGTCGAAGGACTTGGCGTCCGTGCCGCCGGAGAGGCAGTAGGGGACGGCCCGTGCGATCGGGTCCTCCGCCTTCAGCGCCGTCTGCATCGCCTCGACCAGCGATCCGTCGAAGCTGGTCTCCAGCGCCTTGTCCGCGTGCACGTCCTCGCGGTGCACCCGCGGCCCGAGGATCCGGTCCAGATCGGCCAGGAACTCCTCCTCGTACCCAGGCAGGAAGCGCCCGTCGACGTGTGCCGTGGCCTGGCCCGGGATGACGTTGACCTTGTACCCGGCGCCGAGCATGGTCGGCTGCGCGGTGTTCTGCAGCGTGGCGCCGATGATCTTGGCGATGCCGCCCAGCTTGGCGAGCGTCTCCTCCATGTTCTCCGGGTCCAGCGGGGTGCCGAGCGCGTCGGAGAGCTCGTCCAGGAACGACCGCACGGTCTTCGTCACCCGGACCGGGAACTTGTGCCGTCCCAGCCGCGCCACCGCCTCGCTCAGCTCGGTGATCGCGTTGTCGTTGTTGGTCATCGACCCGTGGCCGGCCGTGCCGTCCACCGTGAGACGCATCCAGTGCATGCCCTTCTGGGCCGTCTCCACCAGGTACAGCCGCAAGTTCTCGTTCACGGTGAACGAGAAGCCACCGACCTCGCCGATCGCCTCGGTCACCCCCTCGAACAGGTCCGGGTGCCGGTCGACGAGGTGGCGGGCGCCGTACACGCCGCCCGCCTCCTCGTCGGCGAGGAAGGCGAGCACGATGTCCCGCGGGGGCTTGCGGCCGGAGCGCATCCGGTCGCGGATCACCGCCAGGGTCATCGCGTCCATGTCCTTCATGTCGACCGCGCCCCGGCCCCACACGCAGCCGTCGGCGATCTCCCCGGAGAACGGGTGGTGCGTCCAGTCGTGGGCGTTGGCCGGGACCACGTCGGTGTGGCCGTGGATCAGCAGCGCCGGCCGCGACGGGTCCTCCCCCTCGATCCGGGCCACCGTGGAGGCCCGGCCCTTGTGCGATTCGAAGATCTGCGGCTCCAGCCCCACCTCGGCGAGCTTCTCGGCGACGTACTCGGCCGCCGCTCGCTCACCGGGACCGGAGTGGTCGCCGTAGTTGCTGGTGTCGATACGGATCAGATCGCGGCACAGCTCGACGACCTCGTCCTCACCGGTGACGGCACCACTGCCTGTCGCGGCCGACATCGACTCGCTCACTCTGCCTCCTCGTCGTTTCGCTGCCGCGGGTGCCCTGGGTCGGGGCCGTGCTCCACGGCGGGTCCACCCGCCATCCTCCCGCGCTCTCCCGTCCGGCCCAAGGCGGCAATGCTGCCGTCACACGGCCGACATCGGGCCACGCCCCGGCACCGGTCGGGTGATCGGGCGGGTCCGGATGTTTGCTATGGTTTCCCACGTCGGAACGGCCGCGGGCCGCCCGGCAGACACCTGGTCCGGGTGGCGGAATGGCAGACGCGCTAGCTTGAGGTGCTAGTGCCCTTTATCGGGCGTGGGGGTTCAAGTCCCCCCTCGGACACCACCGAAAGACCCCAGTTCACCTGGGGTCTTTCTGTTTTTCCCGCTCGTTTTCCGGTTCGGTGGCCGGTGCCCGCGCGGTGGCCGGTCCGTCGGCCGTGAGCAGGGTGGCGGCGGCGCCGGAAGGTCGGCCCCGCTGGAATCGCGCACCCGGGGTACCCCCGCGCGGGGAGGCCCCGGCTCGGGCGCGGGGGTTCGCCGTGACTCGTTCGCCGGTGCCTGTGCCGCGGACCGCGACCCCGCCGCCCGTGACGGGTGGCGGGGCCGCGGCCGGCGCGGGTTCAGTTGCCGGGGAAGTAGGTGCTCAGCGGCACCAGCCGGCACGAGGAGACCTCGCCGCGGTAGAAGTGCATCCAGGCCGTCCGGCCCTCGTCCTTCGCCGTGAAGCGGACGTTCTGCACGGTGACCGTGTCGCCCGGCCGCAGCACATGCGTCCCCGGCAGCGGCTCACCAGGCCGCACCGGCTTGGCGTCGGTGATCTCCCCCGGCTTCGGCAGCGGCCGGCCGGGGTCCGTCCCGTCCGGCACCGGCTTGCCCTCCGTCAGCTCACCCGGCTCCGGCAGCGGCCGGCCGGGGCCCGTCCCGTCCGGCACCGGCTTGCCCTCCGTCAGCTCACCCGGCTCCGGCAGCTTCTCCTTCGTCACCTCTCCCGGCCTGGGCGTGGACCGGCCGGAGCCGGCCTCCCCGGCGGGGGCGTCGGCGGTCTCCGACGCCTCGGGGGCGCCCTGCAGCATCAGGCTGTCGCCCAGATGCTTTCCGCGCGCCTCGTCGCAGACCTTGCCGACCGGCGGGGCGGAGATGTGCGCGGCGACGCCCGCCGCGCGCAGTTCGTCGGCGAGTTCACGCTGCTCGGCCTCGCTGAGGCTGACGTCCTCGATGCTGACCGTGATGGTGCCGTCCGCGTTCTTCTCGACCGCGTATGCCGGGCTCGCCCCGGGCGACCCGGGCAGCGCCACGACCACGGCGGCCGCGGCACCGCACGCGGCCAGCCCCCAGCCGGCGCCGCGCCGTGCGACCGTCCGGCGCACCGGGACCGGCTCGGGCCGTTCGGCCGCCCTCCGCTCGACCTCGCAGGTGAGTTCCGCCAGCAGCCGGTCCTCGAACTTCGTTGTCATCCTTCACCCCTTGCGTATGAGAAGTGCGCGGCGCCGGCCTGTCCGCCGGCCGGCCGCTGCCTGAGGTCGCCGCCGCCGGGTCGCCCGGCGGCATCCCGGCGGGCGGGCCCGTCCCTTTCGGCGGCCGCGCGCAGTGTCTTGCGGGCCCGGTGCAGCCGCACCCTGGCGGTGACCTGGCGGATCCCGAGAGCCGCCGCGGCCTCGGCGACGGTGAGCTGGTCGACGGCGACGAGTTCCAGCACCGCCCGCTCGCCCTCGGGGAGGTCCGCGATCGCGGCGAGGGTGCCGCGGGCGGCGGACTCGGCGTCGATCCGTTCCTCCAGGCGCGACACGTCGTCCGCTTCCAGCAGCCGCCGGCCGGCTATCCGGGTCGTGGCGCGCGACTCGCGTGCCACCCGGCGCCACTCCGCGGAGACCACGTTGCGGGCGATGCCGTACAGCCAGGCCGTCTCGCTCCCCCGCCCCGGCCGGTAGCCGTCCGCCGAGTCGAGCATCGCCAGGAACACCTCGGCCGTGACGTCGGCCACGGTGTGCGGGTCGGCGATCCGGCGTGCCACGAACCGGGTGACGCCCTCGATGTGGCGCCGGTAGAACTCCTCGAACGCGGCGGGATCCCTTGCAGCGTGCACGCGACCGTCCTCTCGTCTGTTCTCGTCGTGCCCTGGTTCCACACCCTTCTTGGCCGATGTGCCGCCGGGCGTTACAGACGCGGGTCGCCGCCCCGCCGCCGCGGGGTCGTGTCGCGGCCGGGCGGCCGCCCGGAGCGGCCGGGTGACGGTAGCGGGGGCGCGCCGGGCGCGGTGCGGCGGGCGCTTCCGGTGGAAATGCGTCGGGCCCGGGTCGAGTCCGACCCGGGCCCTGCTCCAACTGCGCGGGAACCACCGCGCGGGGGGGGTGCGGCGACGGCCGTCCCCCGCCCGTGTCCCGGCGGCGTCCGTGCGGCGATGCCGCCGCACGGATCTCTAGCGCGCCACGAACTGCGTGAGTATGGCCTGCACCTCGTAGATGTCGACGCCCTTGGTGAAGGTCTTCTCGACCGGGGTGGGGCTGCCGGAAATCCAGATCTTGAGCTCGGCGTCGAGGTCGAAGGTGCCGGCGGTCTCCACCGCGAAGTGCGTGATGCTCTTGTACGGGATGGAGTGGTACTCGACCTTCTTGCCGGTGATGCCCTGCTTGTCGATGAGGATGAGCCGGCGGTCGGTCAGCAGGATGGTGTCCCGGATCAGCTGGTACGCGGCGTACACCTGCTCGCCCTGCCCCATCAGCTTCGCGAAGTCCCGCTGCGCCTTCCCCGGATCGACCGTGTGCGCGTTGCCGAAGAGTGCCATTCCAGCCCCCCAGTCAGTGCCATGTGTGTGATCGCCGCACTGTACCCCGGACATCTCGGTCACCCCGTCCGCGGGTGCGGCGGCGCCGTACCGGGCGGGCCGGCCGTGCGGCGGGCCGTGCCGTGCGGCGTCAGTAGCCGCCGTCCTGGTCGCCGCCGTCGTTCGGCTCCGTGATCCGGTCGCCGTCCGGGCCGAGCACGAACCAGGTGGCCCCGAACTGGTCGAGCCCCTGGCCCGCGGTGTCGCCGGGCTCCCGGTCCCCCACGAAGTGGTACAGCGGGTGCTCGTCGTAGGTCACCTGGGTGGCGCCGCCGTCCCGGGTGGTGGTCCCGAGCAGGTCCGCGTCGGCCCCGTCGCCGGCGTCGGGGCGGCCGGTGGTGAGCAGTGGCGGCCACGCCGCCGCGCACGCTCCGGTGCAGTTCGACTTCCCGCCCGTGTCGGCTTCGAACAGGTACAGCGTGCGGCCCCGCCCGTCGGTCAGGATCCGGCCGAGCGGACCGGAGCGTACCTCCACGGCGGCGGCGCCCCGGGGGGAGGCGGTCCCCTCGGTGGTCCGGTCCGGGGACGGGGAGGGCTCCCCGCCGTCCCCGCCGTCCCCGCAGCCCGCGCTCAGGGCGGCGACCAGCGCGGCGATGACGGCGGCGGTCGCCTTGGCGGCGTGCTTCATGGTGTGCTCCTGCGGGCGTGACCGCCGGTCCGGGCGGGGCGCGGTAGGGGGCGCGGGCCGCCGGGGCGGGCCGCTCCCCCTATCACTACGGGGGCCGCACGGGGGTGGGCAACCGGGCTGGTCCGTCCGGCGGACCCGGCCGCGCGTGCCGGACGCGGGCGCGCCCCGGAGGGAGCGGGCTGCCGCCGGGCACGGCGGTGCCGGTGGCCGCCCGGCCCGGCGCGCCGGCTCAGGCGTGGCCGGGGAAGGACCGGCGGTACTCCGTCGGGGAGACCCCGATCTGGCGGAGGAAGTGGTGCCGCAGGTTGTTCGCGGTGCCCAGCCCGCTCAGTTCGCCGATCCGCTCCACCGGCAGGTCGGTGGCCTCCAGCAGGCTCTGGGCCCGGCCCAGGCGCTGGTTGAGCAGCCACTGCAGCGGGGTGGTGCCGGTGGCGGCCTGCAGTCGGCGGTAGAAGGTGCGCGGGCTCATCGCGGCGCGCCGGGCGAGGTCCGCCACGGTCAGCGGCCGGTCGAGTCGCTCCATCGCCCAGGCGAGCACCGGGGCGAGCCCCTCGTCGTCCGCGGCCGGCACCGACAGGTCGATGAACTGGGCCTGTCCGCCGGACCGGTGCGCGGGCACCACCATGCGGCGGGCCAGCTGGTTGGCCACATGGGCGCCCAGGTCGCGGCGGACCAGGTGCAGGCACAGGTCGAGTCCGGCGGACAGGCCGGCGCTGGTGAGCACATCGCCGTCGTCCACGTAGAGCACCGAGGCGTCGACGTCCACCTTCGGGTAGCGCTCGGCGAGTTGGGCGGTGTGCATCCAGTGGGCGGTGGCACGGCGGCCGTCGAGGATGCCGGCCTCGGCGAGCGCGAAGGCGCCGGTGCACAGCGAGACCATGCGGGCGCCCGCGTCGTGGGCGCGGCGCAGCGCGGCGGTCAGCTCGGGCGGGGGCGGTACGCCGTCGTCGACGCAGGCGTCCGGTACCGAGGTGACGATGACGGTGTCCGCGCCGACCAGGTCGGCCAGGCCGTGGCGGGTGCGGAAGGCCAGCGCGTCTCCGGTGGGCGGTCCGTCGCCGGTGCCGGTGCTGCACAGGCGCAGCTCGTACCAGGGGTCGGCGAGGTCGGGCTGCGGCTTGCCGAAGACGGTGCACGGGATGCTGAGTTCGTACAGGTCCCAGGACGGCATCTCGATGTGGTGGGGGACGACCACGGCGATCGAACCGGCGTTCATGCCCTGAGCCTACGTCACCATGCTGGCAGGAATTTGGTGCAGACCGTCATCCCGGTCACTGTCCGGACCGGCGGCGCGGTGCGAACGTGGTCCGTACGTGATCAACCGCCGCGTGGCGGATGTACAAGGAGAAACCAGATGAATTCCGGACGCGAAGCGGTGACCGTGGTGGGCCTGGGTTCCATGGGGGTGGCGCTGGCCGGCGCGCTGCTCGCCGCGGGGCACCCGACGACCGTGTGGAACCGCACCTCCGGCAAGGCCGACGCGCTGGCCGCCCGGGGCGCCCGGCCGGCGGCCACGGTGGCCGAGGCGGTGGCCGCGAGCCCGCTGACGATCGTGTGCGTCCTGGACTACGACGCGATGTACGAGGTGCTGGAGCCGGTGACGGCCGAGCTGGCCGGGCGGGCCCTGGTGGTGCTCACCTCCGGCTCCCCCGAGCAGGCCCGGGAGGCGGCCGGGTGGGCGGCGGCGCGTGGCGTGGTCTACCTGGACGGCGCGATCATGACCACTCCGCCCGGGGTGGGGAACCCCGAGATGATGTTCCTCTACAGCGGTGACCCCGCCGTGGTCCAGGCGCACCGGACGGCCCTCTCCGCACTCGGCGACGTGCTGCACCTGGGGACCGACCCGGGGCTCGCCTCGCTCTATGACGCGGGGCTGCTGGGGCTGATGTGGTCCACGTTCACCGGTTGGCTGCACGGCACCGCCATGGTGACGGCGGAGAAGGTGACGGCCGAGGCGTACACCGCGCTGGCGGTCCGCTGGCTGTCCGCCGTCACCGGGTTCATGACCACCTATGCCGCGCAGGTGGACGCCGGCCGGTACCCGGGGGACGACGCCACCGTCGATGTGCAGATCGCGGCGATCGAGCACCTGGTGCACGCCGCCGAGGCCCGCGGGGTCGACAACGCGCTGCCGCTGCTGCTGAAGGAGACCATGGAGCGGGCCAGGGCGGCCGGTCACGGCTCCGACAGCTACGGCAGCGTCATCGAGGTGCTCAGGAAGGGGTCGCCCACGGGCTGAGCGGGGTCGCCGGGCGGCGGCCCGCGCGGCCCCTGGGCCACCGGGTTCCGGGCGGCCGCGGGGGCCGGCGCGGTCTCCGGTCCGGGCGCTCGCCCGGACTCCCCGGGGCCGGCCGGTCCGGGGCCCGCGTGGCCGGTCAGTCCGGGGAGCCGCACGCTCCGGCCGCGACGGCGAGCAGTGCACGGGCGGCCTCCCGGGCCTGCCGGGCGGGCTCGGGGCCGCCGCCGACCGCGGCGGTGGTGATGGCCCCCTGGGCCAGCAGGAACACCGGAGCAGCGGTGGCCGGGGGCAGGCCGGCCTCGGTGACCAGCCGGGTCAGGTAGTCCCGTACGGCCGCCTGGTGGGCCCGGGCCGCCTCGCGGACCGGGCCGCTGGTGGCGCCGAGTTCGCCGAAGGAGTTGATGAAGGCGCAGCCGCGGAAGTCCGGTTCCCGGAACCACGCCTCCAGCCAGTCGAACACGGCCAGCACCCGGTCCGGGCCGGGCGGCCGTTGTTCGGCGTGCCGGGCCAGGGCGGCGCGCCAGCGCTCGTCGCGCCGGAGCAGATAGGCCCCCACCAGCGCCTCCTTGGACGGGAAGAGCTGGTAGAGGCGCTTGAGCGAGACCTGGGAGGCGCTGCGCACGGCGTCCATGCCGACGTTCTGCACACCCCGGCCGTAGAAGAGGGCCTCCGCCGCGTCCAGGACCCGGGTGGTGGGTTCCGCCGTCTCCATGTCACCTCTCGCCTTGCCTGAGAATCACCGTTCTCCTAGGCTACCGGCAACGACGGAGAACGCTCGTTCTCCGCAGGAGGGGAAGTGTCATGACCGACCGCAGGCCACCGTTGCCCCCGTTCACCGCGCAGACCGCCGAGCAGAAGGTCCGGGCCGCCGAGGAGGCGTGGAACAGCCGGGATCCCGAACGCGTCGCGCTCGCCTACACCGAGGACTCCGAGTGGCGCAATCGCGATGTCTTCCTCACCGGGCGGACGGAGATCGTGGCGTTCCTGCGCGACAAGTGGGCGCGCGAGCTGGGGTACCGGCTGCGCAAGGAGCTGTGGGCCCACACGGACGACCGGATCGCGGTGCGCTTCGAGTACGAGTGGCACGACGCCGAGGGCCGGTGGTTCCGCAGCTACGGCAACGAGAACTGGGAGTTCGACGCCGACGGCCTGATGAGCCGCCGCTACGCCTCCGTCAACGACGTCCCGATCAGCGCGGCGGAGCGGCGCATCGCGCGCTGACACCTCGCTCGGGTCCCCCGGCGGCGCCGCCCGACCCGGCGCCACCGGGGCCGGGCGGCGGGCCCGCTCAGAGCCAGCCGTTGCGCCGGAAGCCCCGGTGCATCACGGTGCAGATCGTCACGATCACCACGAGGACCAGCGGGTAGCCGAACTTCCAGCGCAGTTCGGGCATGTGGTCGAAGTTCATGCCGTACACCCCGCAGAACATGGTGGGCACGGCGATGATGGCCGCCCATGCGGTGATCTTCCGCATGTCCTCGTTCTGGGTGACGGTCACCTGCGCGAGGTGGGACTGGAGGATGGAGTTGAGCAGGTCGTCGAAGGCGCAGATCTGCTCGGCGACCCGGGCCAGATGGTCGGCGACGTCCCGGAAGTACTTCTGTATCTCCGGGTCGATCACCCGAATCGGCTGGGTGGCGAGCATCTGCAGCGGGCGGTCCAGCGGCGCCACCGCCCGCTTCAGCTCCAGCAGTTCCCGCTTGAGCTGGTAGATGCGACCGGGGTCGGCGCCGTGCACCGGCTCCCGGGCGAAGACGTCGCTCTCCACCTCGTCGATGTCGTCCTGGACCGCGTGCGCGACCGCGAGGTAGTCGTCGACCACGTGGTCGGCTATCGCGTGCAGCACCGCCGAGGGCCCCTTGGCCAGCTGCCCGGGGTCCGCCTCCAGCCCCTCCCGGAGCGGGCCGAGCGAGCCGTGCCGGCCGTGCCGCACGGTGACCACGAAGTCGGGTCCGGTGAACACCATGATCTCCCCGGTCTCCACCACCTCGCTGGTGGCGGTGAGCCGGTCGTGATCGACGTAGGCGACCGTCTTGAAGACCGCGAAGAGGGTGTCGTCGTACCGTTCCACCTTGGGCCGCTGGTGCGCGTGCACCGCGTCCTCCACGGCCAGCGGGTGCAGCCCGAAGAGCTCGGCGATCCCGGCGAACTCCGCGTCGGTGGGCTCGTGCAGCCCGATCCAGACGAAACCCCCGGCCGGCGCCGCGCGGACCTGCTCGATCGCCTCGGCGAGCGGACGCTCGCCGTCCTGCCGCACCCCCTCCAGATACGCCGCGCAGCTGACCACGGCGGTGCCCAGGGGGGAACGGGCGGGATGGTTGAGGTCGACGGGCCGGCGGCGGAGCGGCAGTCGCACCGCCTTCCGGAGTTGGTGCGCCACGGACATACGGTGCTCCTTCGGCTGGGCACCGCCAGTCTGTCAGCACTCCGCCGCGGGGCGCACCGACCCGGTGCCGCGCGGTGCCGCCTGATGTGGCGCGGCGCCGCCGGCCGGCCCGGGCAGGCCGGGCACGCGGGGCGCGGGCCGGGCCGGCGGTCGGGACGCGGGGTGTGGCGTGCGGGCCGAGCGGCGGCCGGCCACCGCTCGCGGGTCGGCGCCACGGGTCGGCTCCGCGGGTCGACCCCACGGTCAGCGCCACGAGTCAGCGCGCCGGGGGGCGGCGCCACGGGACGGGACGGCCCCACGGGACAGCCCCGGGTCAGCGCCGGGTCAGCGCCGCGGGTCGGTGCCGCGAGGTCAGCGCCGCGGGGTCAACGCCGCGGGTCGGAGAGGGCGGGGAACGGGCGGTGCGGCGCGGCGGGTACCGGGCCGCGGGCGCAGCCGTCCGGGCCGTGCCCCGCGGTGCGGTCGTAGAGCGCGGCCAGCCGGTGCGCGGTGCGCTGGACGGCGTACCGCTCGACGGCCGGGGGGACGGGCAGCCGGTCGGGCCCGGAGGCGGCGTGGTCGCGCAGCGCGGCGGCGATCAGCGCGGCGTCGGGGGCGATCCGGCGGGCCCCGGGCGCGGCCTCGGGGGGCAGTTCGTCGAGCGCCGGGCTGGCCACGTGGAGCACCGGCAGCCCGGCGGCGAGCGCCTCCACCACGGCCACCCCGAAGGTCTCCGCGGGTGAGGGGGAGACGAACACGTCCATGGCGGCGAGGAGTCCGGGGATGTCGGCGGGCCGGTCCCCGGCCGTCTCCACGGCTCCGTCCCGCTCACCCAGCAGGCGGACCCGGTCGGCGGCGCCGACGGCGAGGGCCAGCGCGCGCAGCCGGTGGCGCTCCGGTCCGTCGCCGACGAGCAGCAGCCGGGCCTGCGGCACCGCGGCGACCGCGCGTACCAGCAGGTCGTACCGTTTGCCGGGGGCCAGTCGCCCGACGCCGCCGACCACGAAGTCCCCGGCGGCCAGACCGAGCCGGTTGCGGGCCGCCGCACGGGCACCGGCTTCGAAGCGGAAGTGGCGCGCGTCGATGCCGTGCGGGATCAGCTGGACGCGGTTGCTGGGGACGCCCAGCTCGCGGAGCCGGTCGGCGACGGTCGCGGAGACCGCGACGGTCGCCGAGCCGAGCCGTTCGGAGGCGAGGTAGAGGGCGCGGGCCGCGGGACGGAGCGCGCGGCCTTCCGGGCGGGTGCCGCCGAGCGAGTGCTCGGTGGCGATGACGGCCCGCACCCCGGCCATCCGGGCGGCGATCCGGCCGTGCACGCAGGCACGGAACAGATGGGTGTGCACCAGGTCGTAGCCCCCGACGCGGATGTGCCGGGCGAGCCGGGGCAGGGCGGCGAGGTCCCGGGGGCCGCGGGCCCCCAGGTGGGTGACGGGCGTTCCGTCCGCGCGGATGCCGTGCGCGACGGTGCCGGGTTCGGTGAGGGTGACGACGTCGCAGCGCACCGGCAGGTGGCGCAGCAGCAGCCGCAGCTGCTGTTCGGCGCCGCCGGCGCCGAGGCCGGTGATGATGTGCAGGACTCTCATCGCGTCGCTCCGGGGGCTGGGGGGACGGCCGTGGCCCAAGGGCGCCGCACCCGGTCGGCGTACGGCGCCGGCGCGGGCCGCGCCGGCACCTCCGGTGGCGCCGGGTCGCCCGGCCACCGGCCACCGGTTTCCCGGCCGCCGGCCACCGGTCTCCGGGCCGCGGGACGGCGGGGGCGGGCCGCTCGCGGGGGCCGCGAGGGCTCCACCCGGCCGGGTCCGGCGGCGGGCCGGGCCGCCTCCGGACCATGACAGATGCCGCGGGGCAAAGCACGCGGGACGCGCCTGGATGGGCCATCGGGGTGGCCGTCCGCCCGGGCTCCTGGACGCGCCACGTTTCGGATTTGCCCGAATATGACCGATTAATTGTTACCTTCACATCTTGGGCGATCACCGGATGAATATCCGTGGCCTGGACGACCGCCCCGTGAGACCGGACCCCACAGCCTTGCGGGAGTGGCCCAGATGACGTCGCCGAGCCCTGTCAACGAAGTGGCCGAGGACGAACGCGCCGGGCCGGTCTACGACTACGAGCGCTACAGCCGGCTGGCGGGCCCGCTGACCGAGCCGGAGCCGGGCCCGGACGCCGTCTACCGGGTGCGCTACCGCAACCTGCTGGCCCAGGAACCGCACCGGATCCGCGCCGCCCTGCTGCTGTGCGCGGCGCCGCTCTTCTCGGCGGTGCTGCTCCTGTGGCTGCTCCAGCCGGCCCACTGGGTGCACCGGGCCGGGGTGGCCGGCTGGGAGCGGGCCGCCGACGTGATCATGCTGGTGTCGATCGCGCTGATCGAGTCGTTCCGGCTGTTCACCGTGGTCTCCAACGCCCACGCCACGCTGGTGGCGTGCGACCCGGTGCCGGTGACCGCCGAACCCGGGACCCGGGTCGCCTTCCTGACCAGCTTCGTACCGGGCAAGGAGCCACTGGACATGGTCCGGGCCACCCTGGAGGGGGCGATGCGGCTGCGGCACGACGGGGAACTCGACGTGTGGCTGCTCGACGAGGGCGACGACGACGAGGTCAAGGCGCTGTGCGCGCGGCTGGGCGTGCACCACTTCTCCCGCAAGGGCGTCGTGAAGTGGAACCAGCCGCACGGCCACTTCCGGGCCAGGACCAAGCACGGCAACTACAACGCCTGGCTGGACGCGCACGGTGCCGCGTACCAGTTCATGGCCTGCGTGGACACCGACCACATCCCACTGCCCAACTTCCTGGAGCGCATGCTGGGCTATTTCCGGGACCCGGACGTGGCGTTCGTGGTGGGGCCCCAGGTGTACGGGAACTACGACTCCCCGGTCACCAAGGCCGCGGAGAGCCAGCAGTTCCTGTTCCACGCGCTGATCCAGCGGGCCGGGAACGCCTACGGCGGCGCGATGTTCGTCGGCACCAACAACGCGGTACGGGTGGCCGCCATCCGGAGTATCGGCGGACTGTACGACTCCATCACCGAGGACATGGCCACCGGTTTCGAGCTGCACCGCCACCGCAATCCGGCGACCGGCCGCAAATGGGTCTCGGTGTACACCCCCGACGTCCTCGCCGTCGGTGAGGGGCCCAGCGCGTGGACGGATTTCTTCACCCAGCAGCTGCGCTGGTCCCGCGGGACCTACGAGACGGTCCTCAAGCAGTTCTGGCGGGGCGTGTGGCAGCTGCCTCCGGGCAAATTCCTCAATTACGGCCTCATGGTCGCCTACTACCCGATGACCGCGCTCAACTGGATGCTCTCGGCCGTCTCCTGCATGCTCTTCCTCGCCGTCGGCGCCGCCGGGGTGCACATCTCCCCCGAGGTGTGGCTGATGCTCTACGGCGACGCGGCCGCGCTGCAGATCGGCCTCTACATGTGGAACCGGCGCCACAACGTCAGCCCGCACGAGCCGGAGGGCTCCTCGGGGGCCGCCGGGATGCTGCTGTCCGCGCTCTCCGCGCCGATCTACGCCAAATCGCTGTGCGACGCGGTACTGCGCCGCAAGAGCCGTTTCGTGGTGACGCCCAAGGGCGACTCCGCCAGCCCGGACCGGCTCGCCACCTTCCGCATCCACCTGGTGTGGGCGGTGGTGTTCGGCGGCTCGATCCTCGCCTCGTTCGCGCTGGGGCACACCCACGCGGCGATGCTGGTCTGGGCCTCGCTCGCGCTCGCGCTGAGCCTGTCCCCGGTGGCCGTCTGGTACGCCGGGCGGCTCGGGCCGGCCGGCCGGCCACCGGCCGCCGCGCCGGAGGTGCCGGAAGTGCCGGAGGTGCCGGAAGCCCCGGAGGTGCCGGACACGCCGGAGGTGCCGGACACGCGGGAGGCGCCGGAGGCGGAGGCGCCGGAGACGGAGGTGCCGGAGACGCGGGAGGCGCCGGAGGCGGAGGTGCCGCCCGCGCGCGGTGACGGCGGTGAGGGCGCGCCGGCGGCGGTGGCACCGCGGGACCGGACGCCCCGCCCGGAGGCGGGGGAGTCCCCGGCCGCCGGGCCGGACGGCGCCGCGGCGGGCCCAGCGGCGACGGGCGGGACCGGGGACACCGCGCAGGATCCGGTGTGCACCAGCTGACCCGCCGGGCCCGGGCGGCCGGCGGGCCGGCTGCCGCGGCGGACCGCCCGGCGCGGCACCCGGCTCAGCGCAGGCTGTTGCGGGCGAGCTCCAGCGCGTACCGCGGCCACCAGGCCCCGGCCGGCGGGCCGCCGTTGCAGGCGCCGTCCGACTCGCCGGGCCGCTTGATCCACAGGTACGCGTCCACCAGCGGGTCGCCGGTGCGGGTGGTGGGCGGTTCGCCCAGCGCCCGGCCGGGCGGGTTGCACCAGTGCCCCTCGTCGTCGGCCGTCCGGAACCGCGCCTTGGCCGTGTCCACCGACCCGTTGCCGTTGCGGCTGGTGTCGATCACGAAGTGGGCCCCGCCCAGCGCCTTGGCCACCCGGTGCCCGTACCGCCGGGTCACCTCGGTCGGCTGGAAGTTCGACACGTTGAGCGCGAACCCGTCGGCGCGCGCGATCCCGCTCCTGCGCAGCGCCGTCACCAGGGCGCGGACGTCCTTGATCCAGCCCGCGTTCCCGGCGTCCAGATAGACCCGGGTGCGGGGCAGCCGGGTGAGGGTGACGACGGCGTCGCGCAGCATCGCCAGCCGCTCGGCCCGCATCCCCGCCGGGACGCATCCGTCGACCGCCTGGGCGACCGCGTCCGGCTCCAGCACGACGACCGCCCCCCGGTCGCCGATGCCGGCCGCGAGCCGGTCGATCCACTCGCGGTACTCCGCGGCTCCCCGCGCGCCCCCGGCGGAGTGGTTGCCGCAGTCCCGGTACGGGATGTGATAGGCGACCAGCACGGGGAGCCGACCGGAGGTGCGGGCACGCCGGGTGATCGCCCTGGCCCGCTCCTCGGGCGCGTCACCGATCCACTCGGCCACCGGTTCCTCCGCGATCCTGCTGAGGAGTTCGGCCTCCGAATCCCGGCCCTGCGCCGCGTGCCGCCGGACCTCCCGTGCCGCCGTCGAGTCCGGATTCACCCACAATTCAGCACCGATCACCGGAGGATTGCTCCGATCGGCGGAACAGCCACCGAGCGAAAAGGCCGACAGCAGTGCGGCGAGCGCCACCACCGCTGGTCGTTCCGTGAATCTCCTCGTACCTTTCTCGTCCATTCGAGCCTCTTCCCGAGGTGCGGAACCCATTACTCCGCCGAATGATGCCATCGGGTGATCATGCGCACCCCGAGCCGTTTCCGGTCGTTGAGGAAATTGCCCCATTCGCAAGAACGAAAGGAATCTGACGGTGAAGCGAATCGTCAGGGCAGCGGGTATCGCCGCCGCCGGCTGTGTTCTCGTCGCCGGCGGCGCCGGTGCCGCCTCCGCTCACGGTCACGACGGCGGCGGCAAGGGCCACCACCACGCCAAGTCCCAGGGCAAGAAGAAGGGGCAGGGCAAGAAGAAGAGCCACGGCAAGAAGAGCGGCTACCAGAAGCACGACGAGTACGGCGCGGAGACCTACGCCGTGACCGCCGGCTCGCCCGGCATCCTGAGCGGCAACGCGATCCAGATTCCGATCGACGTGCCGATCAACGTCTGCAACAACAGCATCGGCATCCTCGCGGCGTTCACCGTGTCGGCGAACAACGCCTGCGTGAACGTGGTGCGCTAGCGAGACGGCTTCGCGCGCCGGGCCGCCGGGTTCCCGTACCCGGCGGCCCGGCGCGCGTTCCGTTCCGAGGCGCCGACCGCCGTCCGCTGCCGGGGCGGCCCACCGGCCCCTACTCCCACGGCGCCGGCCGGCCCTCTAGGATCGCGCGGTGACCAGAGAATCCCCCGCACCCTGCCGGGTGACGGTCTGCCGCGGCTGCTGCTGCGGGGACCCGCGGAAGATACCCGGTGTCGACCATGCCGGGCAGCTGCCCAGGCTCCGCGCCGCCCTCGGCGGCAGCGCCCAGGTGCGCGCCTCGGACTGTCTGGACGTCTGCGACCAGGCCAACGTGATGGTGGTCCAGCCCTCGTCCGCGGGCCGGGCGGCCGGCGGACGGCCGGTGTGGCTCGGGCTCGTCAACGACGACGACGCGCTGGAGGACATCGCCGGGTGGATCCGGGCCGGCGGTCCCGGCCTCGCCGATCCCCCGGGGGTGCTGGACCTGTACGAGTTCACCGTGTCCCGCCGGGTGCGCGCGGCCCTGGAGGACTGAGCCCGCGGCCCGCCCTCCGCCCCGGCCGCCGCCCGGGGCCGGGGAGCCCCGCGGCGGATCCGGCGCCCCGGACCCGTGCGACGGCCCCGGCCCCGGCCCGGAGCACCGGACCGTCCGACGGCCCGGCCGGCCGTACCGGACTATCCGACGGCCTCGGCCGCGGCCCGGCCCGCGGTCCGGCCGGAGAAGATGCAGCCGCCGAGGAAGGTGCCCTCCAGCGAGCGGTAGCCGTGCACTCCCCCGCCGCCGAACCCGGCCGCCTCACCCGCGGCGTACAGGCCGGGGACGGGGGCGCCCCTGCCCGAGCCGGCCCCGGAGCCGGCGGAGGGTCCGCCGCCTTCGGCCAGCACCCGGGAGGACAGGTCGGTCTCCAGCCCGCCGAGGGTCTTGCGGGTGAGGATGTGCAGCCGCACGGCGATCAGCGGACCGGCCCCCGGATCCAGCATCCGGTGCGGCGCGGCGGTGCGGATCAGCCGGTCCCCGAGGTATCTGCGGGCCCCGCGCAGCGCGGTGATCTGGGCGTCCTTGGTGTAGGGGTTGTCGACCTCCCGGTCGCGGGCGACGACCTCCCGGTGCAGCGCGGCGGCGTCCACGAGCGCTTCGCCGACCAGTTCGTTCATCCGGCGGACGAGGTCGGGCAGCGACGGTTCCGAGATGAAGTCGACGCCGTGGTCCAGGAACGCCTGGACCGGGGCGGGCGCCCCGCCGCGGGCGCGGCCGAGCACGTCCCGGACGCTGCGGCCGGTGAGGTCGGGGTTCTGCTCGGACCCGGAGAGGGTGAACTCCTTCTCGATCATCTTCCGGGTGAGCAGGAACCAGGTGTGGTCATGGCCGGTGCGCATGATGTGTTCCAGGGTGCCGAGGGTGTCGAACCCGGGGAAGAGCGGCACCGGGAGCCGGTTTCCCCGTGCGTCCAGCCACAGCGGCGACGGGCCCGAGAGGATGCGGATGCCGTGCCCCGGCCAGATCGGGTCCCAGTTCTGGACGCCCTCGGTGTAGTGCCACATCCGGTCCCGGTTGATCATGCGCGCGCCGGCCGCCTCGGCGACGCCGAGCATCGCGCCGTCCACATGCGCCGGGACCCCGCTGACCATGGTCTCCGGTGGGGTGCCCAGCCGCTGCGGCCAGTTGCGGCGCACCAGTTCGTGGTTGCCGCCGATGCCGCCGGAGGTGACGATCACCGCCTGGGCCCGCAGTTCGAAGGCCCCGCAGACCTCGCGGCTGCTGGGCGTGCCGCGCTCGGCGGCGGAGGGTTCCAGGATCTCGCCGCTGACGGTGTCCACCGCCCCGGCGGTGCGGGACAGGCCGGTGACCCGGTGGCGGAAGCACATCCGGACCAGGCCGCGGGCCACCCCGGCCCGGACCCGGCGTTCGAAGGGGGCCACCACCCCCGGCCCGGTGCCCCAGGTTATGTGGAAGCGGGGCACCGAGTTGCCGTGGCCGGTGGCGCCGTAGCCGCCGCGTTCGGCCCAGCCGACCACGGGGAACAGCCGCAGCCCCTGCGCCCGCAGCCAGGACCGCTTCTCGCCGGCCGCGAAGTCGACGTACGCCTCGGCCCAGCGGCGCGGCCAGTGGTCCTCCGGACGGTCGAAGGCCGCCGTGCCCAGCCAGTCCTGCCAGGCCAGTTCCCGGCTGTCCCGGATGCGGAGCCGGCGCTGCTCGGGCGAGTCGACGAGGAAGAGGCCGCCGAAGGACCAGTGCGCCTGGCCGCCGAGGGACTGCTCCGGTTCCTGGTCCAGCAGGATCACCGAGCGGCCCGCCTCGGCGAGTTCGGCGGTGGCGGCGAGCCCGGCGAGGCCCGCCCCGATCACGATCACGTCCGCGTCGTACGCCATGGGTTCGTCATCCCTGCCCGAGCTCGCCCGGAGCAGGCACCGGTTGTGCGGCCGCCGGGTGTGGGGGCGATCCTGCCTACCGGCTGGTAAGGCGTCAACCTCCCGGTCGGCACGTGTTCTGCTTGGATGGTGCCATGATCGGGGAACCACCGCGCTCGGCGGACGAACTGCTGGACATCGTGGACGAGGACGACCGGGTGGTGGGGCAGGCCCGGCGCGGCGAGGCCACGGCGCGCCGGCTGCGGCACCGTTGTGCGTTCGTCCTGGCGCGGGACGGCGCGGGCCGGATCTTCGTGCACCGGCGGACCGCGCGGAAGCTCGTCTTCCCCTCGCTGTACGACATGTTCGTCGGCGGTGTGGTCGGCGCGGGCGAGTCGTACGACCAGGCGGCGCTGCGCGAGGCGGAGGAGGAGCTGGGGGTCGTCGGACTGCCCGCGCCCGAGCCGCTGTTCGGCTTCCTCTACGAGACGCCGGAGCACGCCTGGTTCAGCCGGGTCTACCAGGTCCGCTGCGAGCTGCCGGTGCGTCCGCAGGTCGAGGAGGTCGCCTGGTACGACTTCCTCACCGAGGAGGAGCTGACGCGGCGGCTCGACGAGTGGGAGTGGGTGCCGGACGGTCTGGAGGCGTACCGGCGGCTGCGGGCCCGGCCGGCCGGCGGGCCGCCGGAGCGGGACGGCCGGTAGCGGCCGGTTCGCGGAAAGCGGGGGCCGCGGGAGGAGCGCCGGCGCAGAGCCGGCCGGCCGTACCGGAGGCGGGTCGCGGACGGCCGGTGAGTAGGCTCGGGCCATGTCCCGCGCCGTCCGGTCCGCCGCCGCCACCGCCTGGGGCCGGCTGGCCGCGGCCGTCGGCCAGGTGCGGCTGTGGTTCGCGCCCGCGCGGGTCCGTACCGAGGGCGACACCCCCGACTACCGCTTCTCGCTCGCCAACGAACGGACCTTCCTGGCCTGGCTGCGCACCGCGCTGGCGCTGGTGGGCGGGGGCTTCGCGGTGGACCAGTTCCTGCCGGACACCGACCGGGCGCTGCGCCTGACGATGGCGCTGGTGCTGCTGGCGGGCGGGGCGGCGTGCGCCATAAGGGCGATCAACCACTGGGTGCGCTGCGAGCGGGCGATGCGGCGCGGGGAGGATCTGCCCGCCTCGCGTTTCCCCGCCGCGCTGGCGGTGGCCGTGGGACTGATCGCGCTGGTGATGGTGGTGGTCGTCGCCCTGGGCTGGACCCGCTGATGGCCGCCCCCGGGGCTGCCCGGTTCCGCGCCGTCCGGCCGGGGCCGCCCCGCCGGGCCAGGGGGCCGCGCGGTGGCTGAGGCGCGGCGGGATCCGGGGCTCCAGCCGGAGCGGACCCGGCTGGCATGGCGGCGTACCACGCTCACCGGTGCGGTGGTGGGTGTGCTGGGGGTGCGGCAGGCCCTGCGCGGCGGGCCGCGGCCGGACACACTGCTGACGGCGGCGCTGATCGCGCTGGCGTGGCTGGCCTTCCTCGCCGCGGCGCACCGGCGGATCGGGGCGCTCGCCCTGCCGCGGCCGCCCGCACTGAGCGGTCGGGCGGCCGCGGTCGCCACCGGGTGCGTGCTGGTGCTGATGGTGTGCGGGGTGGCGGTGCTGATGTGAACGCGGGCGGGCCGGCCGGTCAGGAGACCCTGATCGCGATCTTGCCCCGGGTGTGCCCCTCGGCGCTGAGCCGCTGCGCGTCGGCCGCCCGCTCCAGCGGGAAGACCTCGGCGATCTCCACCGCGAGGGCGCCGTTCTCCACCAGCTCGGCGAGTGCGGTCAGATCGGCCGCGTCGGGACGTACGAAGATGTAGGTGCCGCCGTGCTCGGTCACCGACGGGTCGGCGATGGAGGCGAGCCGGCCGCCCGGGGCCAGGACGGCGACGGAGGCGGCGAGGGCGTCACCGCCGACGGGGTCGAGCACGGCGTGCACCCCCTCGGGTGCCAGTGCGCGCAGCCGGTCCACCAGCCCGTCCCCGTAAGAGACCGGTTCCGCGCCCAGGGACCGCAGGTGGTCGTGGTTGCGTTCGCCGGCCGTACCGATGACCCGGGCGCCGAGGTGCCGGGCGAGCTGTACCGCCATCGAGCCGACGCCGCCGGCCGCCGCGTGCACCAGCACCGTCTCCCCCGCACCGACCCGGAGCGCGTCGACCAGGCACTGGTAGGCGGTGAGTCCGGCCAGCGGGAGTCCGGCGGCCTCCTCGAAGGAGGTGTTCCGCGGTTTGGGGGCCAGGGTGCGCACCGGCGCCGCCACGTACTCGGCGAAGGTGCCGCGGGAGAGGAAGTCCTCCCGCACGTACCCGATGACCTCGTCGCCCGGCCGGAACTCGGTGACGCCCACGCCGGGGCGGACCACGACGCCGGAGACGTCCCAGCCGGGGACGACCGGGAACACCGCGTCCAGCGCCGCGTCCAGGTACCCGGCCTGCGCCTTCCAGTCGACCGGGTTGACCGCGGCGGCCCGCACCTCCACCAGGACCTGGTCGGGCCCGAGCTTGGGGTCCCGGACCTCGCCGTACTCGAGGACCTCGGGCCCGCCGTAGCGGCGGTAGCTGATCGCCTTCATCGGGGTGCTCCTCACACGTCGCGGGATCCGGGATCGGGGCGGGCGGTACGGCGGTCCGGGGGCCGCCGCCGGGTCAGGCGTCGGCGCGGGCCGGTCGCGCGCCGACGGCAGCGGGCTCCGCGCCGGCCGCGGCGGCCGGCGCGGAAGCGCCCTCGACCTCGACGGTCCCGGCCATCCGGATCCTCCGCAAGCCGAACCCGGCGACCGGGGCGACGAGCAGGAAGGCCGCGCCCGCCAGCACGAAGCTCAGCGTGAACTGGGATTCCGCGGGCAGCGGCGGGGCGCCGGCCGGCAGGTTCTCGGCCGTCCTGGACGCCAGCACGGTGGTGATCATCGCGCTGCCGATGGCGCTGCCGGTGGAGCGGGCGATGGAGTTGATGCCGTTGGCGATGCCGGTCTGGCGGGGCGGGACGCTGCCGACGATGACGGCGGGCATGGCGGCGTAACCGAGGCTGATGCCGGCGCCGACGAACAGTCCGGCACCGATCACCGACACGGCGTGCTGGTGGTCGAGGGCTATCCAGGCGAAGCCCAGGGTGCCGGCGAGCGAGGCGAGCAGGAGGACCGGGCGGGGGCCGTGCCGGTGCACCAGCCGGCCGCCGACGGGTGAGGCGAGCAGCGACACCAGGGTGCTGGGCAGCAGGAACTCCACCGAGGCGCGCAGCACGGAGGCGTCGAAGCCGTAGCCGAGGAGGTCGGAGGGCATCTGGGCGAGGAAGGAGACACCGATGAAGAGGGCGAACATCCCGAAGCCCACGAGCAGCCCCGCGAGGTTGGCGAAGAGCACCGGCGGGTGCGCGAACATGCGCATGTCGACCAGTGGTTCCGCCACCTTCCGCTCGACCGCCACCCAGACGGCGGCCATCACCACGGCCCCGGCGAACGAGCCGAGCGTGCGGCCGCTGGTCCAGCCCCACTCGTGCCCCTGGGTGATCGGGAGCAGCAGCAGCACCAGGGTGGCGCCGAGGGTCAGCGCGCCCAGCACGTCGGTGCGTCCCCCGGTGGCGGTGCGGGTGGCCGGGACGAGCAGGACCACGGCGAGCAGCGCCACCACGGCGAGGCCGGTGGCCAGCCAGAAGGCGGTGCGGTAGTCGGGGTCGTCGCCGGAGGTGAGCAGCCCGACGGCGACCAGGGCGAGGCCGCTGCCGAACGCGAGGGTTCCACTGACCAGTGCCATGGCGCCGGGGAGGCGGGCCGGGCGGATCTCCTCCCGGAGGACGGAGAGCGCCAGCGGGAAGATGGCGGTGGCGGCGCCCTGGAGGACCCGGCCGACGATGAGCCAGGTGAGGGAGTGGGTGGTGGCGGCGAGCACCGACCCGGCCACCATGACCACGAGCACCGCGACCAGGGTGGGCTTCTTCCCGTGCTGGTCGCCGAAGCGGCCGAGCAGCGGGGTGAACACGGCGGCGGACAGCAGGGTGGCGGTGGTGACCCAGCTGACCTCGGCGGCGGAGGCGTTCAGATCGTCCTGGATGAGGCCGAGGATCGGCACCACCAGGGTCTGCATCATCGACACCACCATGGCGGCGAGGCTCAGCGCGAGGACGGTCACCGTCTCGGTGCGGCGGCCCTCCGCCGGGTCGGCGGCGGTGGGGCTGGGATGACTCATACGAGAGGTCCTTAGGGGGGCGGGGGCGGCAGGCCGCTCCGGCACGTCACGGCAGGTATATGCTTGAGAACATCAAGCAATACGGAGACGGTAGACATCAAAGATTGAGGTCGTCAAGTTAATGATTGAGCAACTGAAATACTTTGCGTAGAGTTGACATATGAGCGCCCGCCCGCCGCACGCCCCGACCAAGCTCGAACTGCTGGAGCTCCTCGCCGCGATCGGCACCGCCCAGTGGCGTGACTTCACCGCGACGGCCGCGCGCCACGGCCTCACCGCGACCCAGGCGAAGGTGCTCGCCCAGCTGGGCAGCGGCCCGCTGCCGATGCGCGGCCTCGCCGACCGGCTGGTGTGCGACGCCTCCAACATCACCGGGATCGTCGACCGGCTGGAGGACCACGGCCTGGTGCGCCGCGAGCCCTCCGCCACCGACCGCCGGGTCAAGAACGTGGTCACCACCGAGCGGGGCCACGAGACGATCCTCCGGGTGCGCGAGGAGATGCAGGCCACCCACAGCGCCCTGGACCACCTGGACGACGAGGAGCGGGCGACGCTGCACGGACTGCTGGACCGGCTGCGTCCGTCCATGGAGTCCCCCTTCTGACACCGGCACCGGCCGGCAGCCGCCTTGACCCCGGCCGCCCCGGCCCGGCGGTCGCCCCGGCCTCCCCGGGTCGCGCGGGCACCCTCCCCGCCCCGGCCGCCCCGGGTCGCACGAGCACCGCCCCCGGCGACCCCGCGCCGCGCCGGCCCCTCCCCCGCCGCGCACGCCTCCGCCCCCTCCCGCCGGCCCCGGCGGAACCCCGGGGCGCCCCCGCGGGCCGACGGCCGGTCCGGAGACCCACTGGACGGACATACCGACTGGTCGGCATCATTGCCTGCGTCGTCCGACCCACCTCGTGAGGAAGTTCTCGATGAACCAAGGCAACCCCCCGGGACTGGACCTGGAGCGCCTGCGCGGCCATCTGGAGCGCGAACGCCCCGGGCTGGTGAACGGTCCGCTGACCGCCGAGCTGATCGAGGGCGGACGCTCCAACCTCACCTACCGGGTCTCCGACGGGCGCGACCGGTGGGTCGTCCGCCGGCCGCCGCTCGGCCATGTGCTGGCGACCGCCCACGACATGGGCCGTGAGCACCGGGTGATCAGCGCGCTGCACCGCACCCCGGTGCCGGTGCCCGCGCCGCTGCTGCTGTGCGAGGACGCCTCGGTCACCGGATCGCCCTTCTACGTCATGGAGTACGTCGAGGGCACCCCCTACCGCACCGCCGGGCAGCTGGCCCCGCTCGGCGCGGAGCGCACCCGGGGCGTGCTGCTCGGTCTGGTGGACACCCTGGTCGACCTGCACGCCGTCGACCCCGCCGCCGCGGGCCTGAGCGACTTCGGCCGGCCGGAGGGCTTCCTGGAGCGCCAGCTGCGCCGCTGGGGCAAGCAGCTGGCCGCCTCCCGGAACCGGGACCTGCCGGGCATCGACGAGCTGCACGCCTCGCTCGTCGAGGCCCCTCCGGTGTCCCCCGCCGCCACCGTGGTGCACGGCGACTACCGCCTGGACAACGTCCTGGTCGGCGACGACGACCGGATCAGGGCCGTCCTGGACTGGGAGATGTCCACCCTCGGCGATCCGCTGACCGACCTGGGGCTGCTGGTGATGTACAGCCGGCCGCTGGAGGTGGCCCACTCCCCGGTCGGCACCACCGCCGGGGCCCCGGGCCACCCCGACCCCGCCGAACTCGTCGAGCGGTACGCCGCCCGTTCCGGCCGCGACGTCTCGGACATCGCCTGGTACACCGCGTTCGCCTGGTTCAAGCTCGCGGTCATCCTCGAGGGCATCCACTACCGCTACACCCTCGGCCAGACCGTCGGCTCCGGCTTCGACCGCATCGGCGACCTCGTCCCGGTCTTCATCGACCACGGCCTCACCACCCTCCAGGAGCGCTGACCGCCATGGACTTCGCCTTCGACGCCCGTACCGAGGAACTCCGCGCCCGGCTGCTCGCCTTCATGGACGAGCACGTGTACCCGGCCGAGGCGGTCGCCGACGAACAGCGGGCCGCCCTGTCCTCCCCCTGGGACACGCCGCCGGTGGTCGGGGAGCTCAAGGCCGCGGCGCGCGCCCGGGGCCTGTGGAACCTCTTCCTGCCGGACACCGAGTACGGCGCCGGGCTCACCAACCTGCAGTACGCGCCGCTCGCCGAGATCACCGGACGCAGCCCGCAGCTGGCCCCGACCGCCCTGAACTGCGCCGCGCCGGACACCGGGAACATGGAGCTGCTCGCCGAGTTCGGCTCCGCGGAGCAGCGCGAGCGGTGGCTGGAGCCGCTGCTCGCGGGCGAGATCCGGTCCGCGTTCGCGATGACCGAGCCGGACGTGGCGTCCTCCGACGCCACCAACGTGGAGACCCGGATCGAGCGGGACGGCGACGCCTACGTCGTCACCGGCCGCAAGTGGTACATCTCCGGGGCGATGAACCCGGACTGCGCGATCTTCATCGTGATGGGCAAGACCGACCCCGACGGCGCCGACCCGCGCCGCCAGCAGTCGATGGTCCTGGTCCCCCGCGACACCCCGGGCGTCGAGGTCCGCCGCGCGATGAAGGTGTACGGCTACGAGGACCACTACCACGGCGGTCACGCCGAGGTGGTGTTCGACCGGGTGCGGGTGCCGGCCGCGAACCTCATCGGGGAGGAGGGCGGCGGGTTCGCGATCGCGCAGGCCCGGCTGGGTCCCGGTCGCATCCACCACTGCATGCGGCTGATCGGGATGGCCGAGCGGGGCATCGAGCTGATGTGCCGCCGGGCCGCCTCGCGCACCGCGTTCGGCAAGCCGCTGGCGGCCCAGGGGGTCGTCCAGGAGTGGATCGCGGACGCCCGGGTGGCGGTGGAACAGCTCCGGCTGCTGGTGCTCAAGACGGCCTGGCTGATGGACACCGTCGGCAACCGGGCCGCGCACACCGAGATCCAGGCGATCAAGATCGCCACACCGCGGACCGTGGTGGGCATCCTGGACCGGGCGGTGCAGCTGCACGGCGCCGGCGGCGTCGGCCAGGACTTCCCGCTGGCCGAGCTGTGGGCCGCGGCCCGCACACTGCAACTGGCGGACGGCCCGGACGAGGTGCACCAGCGGTCGCTGGCCCGCCGCGAACTCAAGCGGTACCGCTGACGGACGGGCCCCCGGGGCGGCGGCCTGGTACGGCCGCGGCCCCGGGGGCCCGTCGGGTGCCGGCTGCCGCGGTCCGGCCCGGCGGTCCGGCCGCCTCCTCGGGCGGCCGCCGGGGCGGCCGTCCCGCGGTCGGCGCGCGGTCAGGCCGGTCCGGCGGTGACGGCATCGGTCGCCCCGGCGGCGCCGGGCCGCGGGCGGCGCAGCAGCACCAGGGCCGCCAGGAAGGCGGTGACCAGCAGGCCGGTGCCCACGCCGAAGGCGAGCCGGTAGCCCTCGGTCAGGGCCTGCGCCGCGGGCTCGCCCCGGCCGAGCCCGTCCTCGGTCCGGGAGGCGGCCAGGGTGGAGAGGACCGCGACCCCCAGGGCCATGCCGATCTGCTGGGTGGTGTTGAACAGCCCGGAGGTGAGGCCGGCGTCCTTCTCGCTCGCTCCCGACATGCCGAGCGCGGTCAGCGCGGGCAGGGCGAGGCCGAAGCCGGCGGCGAGCAGCATCACCGGGAACAGGTCGGTCGCGTAGTCGGCGCGCACCGGGAGCCGGGTGAGCAGGGCCAGCAGTCCGGCGAGCAGCGCCAGCCCGGCGAGCAGCACGGCCCGCTCGCCGAAGCGGGCGATCAGCCGGGCGGACACGCCGAGGGCGGTGACGCCGATGACGACCGCCGCCGGCAGCATCGCCAGACCGGTCTCGGCGGCGCTGTAGCCGAGGACCTTCTGCAGGTAGAGGGCGACCAGGATCTGGAAGGAGAACAGCGCGGCGACCATCAGCGTCTGGACCACGTTGGCTCCGGTGACGGCCCGCGAACGGAAGATCCGCAGCGGCATGAGCGGGGTCCGGGCGGTGGCCTGGCGGGCGAGGAACCCGGCGAGCAGGACGGCGGCCAGGGCACCGAAGCCGAGGGTGTGCGCCGAGGTCCAGCCGTGCTCCTCGACCTTGACGACGGCGTAGATGCCGACCATCAGGCCCGCGGTGACCAGGAGCGCGCCGAGGCCGTCCGCCCCGGCCCGGAGCCCGAGACCGCGGTCGGCGGGCAGCAGCGGCACGGCGAGCGCGAGGACCGCGAGGCCGATCGGCAGGTTGATGAAGAAGATCCAGTGCCAGTCGAGGGCGTCGGTGAGCACTCCGCCCAGCACCTGGCCCAGGGACGCCCCGGCCGCGCCGGTGAAGCTGAACACCGCGATCGCCTTGGCGCGTTCCCCGGCGTCGGTGAACAGGGTGAAGAGGATGCCCAGGCTGACCGCCGACGCCAGCGCGCTGCCGACCCCCTGCAGGAGCCGGGCGGCGATCAGCACGGCGGGGCTGGTGGCGGCGCCGGCCAGCAGCGAGGCCAGGGTGAACACCGCGGTCCCGGCGAGGAACATCCGCTTGCGGCCGATCAGGTCGCCGAGCCGGCCGGCGAGCAGCAGCAGGCTGCCGAAGGCGATCAGGTAGGCGTTGACGACCCAGCTCAGCCCGGCGGGCGAGAACCCGAGGTCGGTCTGGATGGCGGGCATCGCCACGGTCACGATGCTGCCGTCGAGGACGGTCATCAGCATGCTGGTGGCGATGACCCCGAGGGCCGCCCAGCGCGAGCGCACGGCGGGCGCGGGAGCGGGCGGGGCGGCCGTGGCCGGCGCGGTGCGGGCCGGCGCGGTTCCGGCGCGGCGGCTGGTTCCGGGCGGTGTGACGGTGGCGGACATGCCGATCTCTCCTGTCGATGGGAACGCGGCGACAAGAGAGACCGTAGCAGATAGTTTTGTTGCAGACGTTCTTTCTCGGGATTACTTTTCGCGCTGACGGGCCCGCCGGGCCGGCCGGGGGCTCTCCACAGGCGTCGCCAGATGGCCTTCGACCAGGTGCTTCAGGGCGCCCAGCAGCGCGGCGCGCTCGGCCTCCGGGAGCGCCTGGAGCGCGCCCTGGTGCACGCCGTCGACGATCCGCTGGCTCTGTCCGGCCACCCGGGCCCCCTCCTCGGTCACCGCGATGATCCTGGCCCGGCGGTCATGGCTGGACGGCCGGCGCTCGGCGAGGCCCGCCTTCTCCAGGGCGTCCACGGTCACGACCATGGTGGTCTTGTCCATGTCCCCGATCTCCGCGAGCTGCGCCTGGGTGCGCTCCGCCTCCAGGGCGTGGACGAGGACGCAGTGCATCCGCGGCGTCAGACCGATCTCGGCCAGCGCCGCCGACATCCGGGTGCGCAGCACGTGACTGGTGTGGTCGAGGAGGAAGGACAGGTCGGGTTCGGTACGGGCGGGCGCCATGGCAGTCATGGGTCCATGCTAACGATCCGATCCGTTGCGGATGGTCCACAACGGAACCCTGCGCCGGCTGCGGCGGTCAGGGCCGCAGCGCCCGCAGCAGCAGGTCCGCGAGGTGGTCGGCGACCTGCTGCGGGCTGAGCGGCCCGTCCGGCCGGTACCAGGTGCCGAGGTGGTGCACCGACCCGAAGTGGTAGTCCACCACCAGGTCGGCCGGGGTCGCCGCGCTGAACACCCCCGAGCGCTGGCCCTCCTCGATCAGCTCCCGGAACCGCTCGTGGTACCGGCGCCGTTCGGCCCGCACCTGCTTGTGCTTCTCGGGGCTCAGGTGGTGCATGGAGCGGAAGAAGATGGTGGCGTCGTCGAGGTTCTCGATGGTGGTGACCACCACGTCGGCGGCGGCGCCCCGCAGCCGCTCCGCCACCGGCGCGTCGGCGTCCGCGAACGCGTCCAGCCGCTCCTGCTGGAGGCGGAGCACCCGCCCGTACACCTCGTGCAGCAGGTCGTCCTTGGAGCCGAAGTAGTGGTAGAGCGCGCCCTTGGTGACGCCGGCCGCCTCCACGATCTCCTGCACGGAGGTCCGGTCGTACCCGCGCTCGGCGAACAGGCGGGTGGCGGCCGCCAGGAGCCGCTGCGGCACCGGTTTCCGGTCGTCCTCCGTCGTTCTGGCCATGGTCGCCACCTGCCCTTCGTTCCGTGCTGTCACTCGCGGGAACGCAGTTCCCGCCGGAGGATCTTCCCACTGGTGGTCTTCGGCAGCTCCGGCAGGACGGCCACCCGGCGCGGATACTTGTAGGCGGCCAGCCGCTCCCGGCAGTGGGCGATCAGCTCCTCCGCGGACGCCCGCGCGCCCGGCCGCAGGCTGACGTACGCCTTCACCGTCTCACCGCGGTACGGATCCGGGACACCCACCACGGCCGCCTCGCGGACCGCCGGATGGCCGTAGAGCACGTCCTCCACCTCGCGCGGCCAGACCTTGTAGCCGGACGCGTTGATCATGTCCTTCTTCCGGTCCACCACGTACAGCCAGCCGTCCGGGTCCATGAACCCGATGTCGCCCGTGCGCAGCTCACCGCCGGGCAGGCAGGCCGCGGTCTCCTCCGGGCGCCGCCAGTAGCCGGGGACCACCATCGGTCCGCGGACCGCTATCTCCCCCGGCTCGCCGAAGGGCACCTCCGCCCCCGCCTCGTCGATGATCCGCACCATCGTGTCCGGGCCGGGCACGCCGACCGCCAGAGTGCCGGAGACCGGGTCCACCGGCGCCTTCGCCCCGGGTGGCACGCTGGCGCAGGGCGCCGAGCACTCGGTGAGCCCGTAGCCGTTGTGGAGGTAGCGCCCGAAGTCCTCCTGGAAGCGCGCCACCAGGGCGGGCGGCAGCGGGGCGCCGCCGGAGGAGATGATCCGGAAGGACGCGAAGTGGTCGCGGGTGGCGTGCGGGTGGGCCATCAGCGCCATGAAGGCGGTGGACGGGCCGACGGTGTAGACGGGCCGGTGCTCGGCGAAGGCGTCGAGCACCGCCCCCGGCTCGAACCGGTGGGCGAGCACCAGCGTCCCCGCCCCGGCGAAGCAGGCGGCCAGCTGGCAGACCATGCCGGTGATGTGGAACAGCGGCGCCAGCGCGAAGAACACCGACCCGGGCGGCAGGCCGTGGCTCACCCGCTGCCGCTCCGCGTTGTAGCCGAGGTTGCCGTGGGTGTTGGTGGCGCCCTTGGGGACTCCGCTGGTGCCGGAGGTGTAGCTGATCAGGGCGATCGCGTCGGCGGCCGGCGGCGGGAGGACCGGGGGCCGGGCCCCGCCGCGGGCGACGGCGAGGAGGTCCTCCGCTCCTCCGTCCGGCACGGCCGCCGGGTCGCCGCGGTCCGCCGGGCCCGGCCCCGCGGCGCCGAACACCCGCGGGTCGTCGCGGGTCTGGAAGTCACCGTCCCGCGCGGTGAACGCCAGCCGGACCGGGGACCCGGCCGCCGCCTCCCGCGCGTACCCGTGCCACGCCCGCTCGCCGCAGACCAGCGCGGTCACCCCGGCGTCGTGCAGCAGACGCGCGAGTTCGCCCGCCTTGTACATCGGGTTGACCGGCACCACCACGCCACCCGCCTTCCAGGCGCCCAGCAGCGCCAGCACGAAGTGCGGGGTGTTCTGCAGCATGACGGCGAGCCGGTCGCCGGGCCGGAAGCCGCGCGCGGCGAGGTGTCCGGCCACCGCGTCGCTCAGCGCGTCCGCCTCGGCGTAGCTCAGCCGCCCGTCGAAGTAGGCCACGGCGGTGCGGTCGGGCGCGGCCCGGACGGCGTCCCGGAACGCGGCGAGGACACCGGGGCGCGCCCGCACGGGGGCTCGCTGGGCCTCGTTGAGCTGAGCGAGCCATGGTCTGTCCCGGTACGACGTCATGGATGCGGCCCCTGTCTGCGGATCGGTGCGCCACGGTACGGGCCGCGCCCCGGGCCGGGCGCGGCGGGGTGGACGGCGCGGCGGTCTGCCGCCGGTCAGGACGCGCCGGCGCGGCGGGGGCGCTCCGGGGCGGCCCCGCCGGCCCGGTCCCCGGTCTCCGCCGCGAGCCGCTCCTCCACCTTCCGCTGGATGTGGTTCATGCTCCCCAGCCAGCGGTCGGTGTCGGTGGCGCGGGCCGCGTAGTAGTCCCCCACCTCCGGGTGCGGAAGGATGAGGAAGCGGTCCGCGGCCATGCCGGCGAAGACCGCCGCGGCGACGGCCTCCGGCTCGATCGCGGTCGGCGCGAGGACCACCTCGCCGGTGGGGCCGGTGGCCCGCAGCATGTCGGTGCGGACCCCCTGCGGGCAGACCGCGTGCACCTTCACGCCCCGGTGCCGGTAGGTCGCGGCCAGCCACTCGGCGAACGCCAGCGCCGCGTGCTTGGACACGCTGTAGGGCGCGGAGCCGACCATGGTGAGCAGGCCGGCCGCGGAGACGGTGGCGACGAAGCGGCCGTCACCGCGTTCGAGCCAGTCGGGCAGCAGCTCGCGCGCGGCCCGGACGTGCGCCATCACGTTGACGTCCCAGGCGTCGGCCCAGACCTGTTCGGCGGCCTCGGGCCCGCCGACCGGGGCGACACCGGCGTTGGCGCAGTAGACGTCGATGGTGCCGCCGAGCGCCTCGCGGGCCCGCGGCACCACGTCGGAGGCGTCCCCGGGGACGGCGGTACCGCCGATCTCGCCGGCCACCCGGGCGGCCTTGGCGGCGTCCAGATCGTTCACCACCACCCGGGCGCCCTCTTCCGCGAAGCGGCGGGCGAGGGCCGCTCCGATGCCGCCGCCCGCCCCGGTGACCACTACCCGCGCGCCGCGCACCGTCTCCATCTGCCGCATCTCCCTCTCAGCCGGGTCTCCGCCGGCCCCGGTCACCCGGTGGCCAGGGGCAGACTAACCGGTCGGTATGTATCCGACCACCCCTCGCGCGGGCACCGCGGCGCACAGCGGGACACCGGGGTCGGGAGGCGCCTGCGGCCACCCCCGCGCGGACACCGCGGCGCGCCCGGCCACCGGGGTGACCGGGCGCGCCGCGACCAGCAGCCGGGCGGATCGCCGCCCGGCCGGCTTACCCGCCGGCCCGGCGCAGCAGGGCCTCGGCGATGGCGACCTGGGCCGGCTCCAGGGCGGTCCTGCCGTCCTCGACGTCCCACAGCGCGTTCTGCAGCACCCGGCCGAGGGTCCAGCCGGTGGCCCGCCGCCGGTCCAGTCCGAGGGCTTCGGTCAGCAGGTCGAAGCGGCGGAGTACGGCGCGTTCCACGTCGCCCGTCGCCACCACCTCGTCCCACCGGTTGTCCAGGGCCGGCAGCAGCTCGAACCCGGGGTCGCCGGCCAGCGGTTCGGGGTCGATGGCCAGCCAGGGCTCCCGCTCCCCGGCGAGGACGTTGTCGTAGTGCAGGTCCCAGTGGAGCAGCCGGTCGCCGGGTTCGCCGAGCAGTTCGGCCACCGCGGACGCGCAGACGCGCACCAGCCGCCGCTCGGCGGGGTCGCGCAGGGCCGGCGCGGCCCCGGGGGCCTGGTGGACCAGGCCGGCCGCGACGTCGGACAGCCGCCGCAGGCCCGCGGGCGCGGGCACCGAGGTCAGCCGGGCCATCAGTCCGGCCAGGATGCGCATGGCGGTGCGGTCGTCGGCCACCGAGGACAGCGACCGGCTCGCGTCCAGCCGCTCCAGCAGCTGGGTGCCGGACTCCTCGTCGTGGTCGAGCAGCCGCACGATGCCCTCGCCGCGCCACGCCCGCAGGCCGGCGGCGACGCCGGCGGTCTCCTCCCGGGGCTGCTGGAGCTTGAGGACGGCCGGCGCGCCGTCGGCCCGGAGCACGGGCAGCACGAGCGAGGCCATACCGTGCGCGGCCGGACCGTCGGGGCGCAGGTCCCAGCGGTCGAGGAAGTCGCCGCCGAGGCGGGGCAGCCCGGCGACCCAGGCGCGCGCCCGGTCGTCGCCGGCGCCGTAGGACGCGGCGAACGCGTCCGGCACGTCGATGGGATGCGACGTGGTCATGGAAAGGTCTCCTTCGTGGGGTTCCGCGACTCCGCGGACGGGAGTCGCAGGGACGGCGGACGAAGGAGCCGGCGGGGGTGCCCGGGCCGCGGGCAGGGGTCAAAGCATGTGCCCAGCCTAGCCGTTGCGGATCAGCTCCGGCGGGCCGGGAGCCGGCCGGCGCGGTGCCGGGCGTGCTCGCGCAGCAGTCCGCTCCAGAGCAGGTCCAGCGGCCGTCCGGCGCCGTACCCGGCGAGTTCCCCGCGCCGGACGAACGCGCCGGCCAGCACCTGGAGTCCGGGGCCGGGGCCGTCTGCCACCGCCAGCGCCCGCAGCCCGCGGGCGGCCGGGCCGCCCATCCGGCCCGCCGCGACCGCCTCCGCTATCCCGCGGGTGACCGGCAGGCAGCCGTGCAGCACCCCGGAGGTCAGCAGTTCCAGTCCGTACGGAAGGGTGTCGATCTCGGCGGCGATCCACAGCTCCTCCCGGTAGCGGCCGCCGAACCAGCCCCGCAGGAAGGCCGGGATCAGACCGCTGCCGGCGACGGCGAGCGGGAGTCCGGGCAACGCGTGGGCGGGCACCGTGGTGCCGGGCAGCCGCTCCGGCGGGAGGTTGGTCAGCAGGGACAGCCCGCTGCGCCGCCATTCCAGGACGTCGTAGCCGGCCAGCCGGTCGTCGGGCCCGCCGGTGGTGAGGGTGCTGCCGCAGACCAGGTCGAGTTCCCTGTCGTCCAGCCTGGCCAGCAGTTCGGCGGTGCGCACATGAGCGACGGTCAGCCGCACCCCGGAGTCCTGGAACGGGCCGGCCACCCGCCGCACCGCGTCGAGCAGATAGCCCAGGGTGTAGCGGGTGGAGCCGACGGCCAGCCGGGCGTCCGGGCCGCGGCGGCCGTCCAGTTCCCCGGTCCACCCGGCCAGGGTGGACCGGGCCAGCTCGGCGAGCGCGGCACCGGTGGCGGTGAAGTGCACCCGCTCGCCGCGGCCGCGCCGGAGGACCAGCGGCTCGCCGCAGACCGCGCCCAGGTTGCGGTTCATGGTGTCGAGCTGCTTCTGCACGCTGGCCTGGCCGCGGCCCAGCAGCCGCGCGGCCTCCCGCGCGGTGCCGGCCTCCCGGACCGCGAGCAGGGTGCGCAGCTGGTCCATGGTGGTCTCCAGCAGCTCCGGGGGGATCCGGCCGGACACGGACGGGCGGTCTCCTTCGGCGGCCTGCATTCCGGTCATCTTGGTAGGCCCCGGCGCGGCGGGTCAAACGCTCCCGGGACGAGGCGCGTTGGCGCCCGGGGACCCGCCGGCGCGCGGCCCGGCGGCCGCCCGGCCCCGGCCGGAATTCCCCCGGCCCGGAATTGCCCGGGATCCATTTCGCGTTCCGGTACGTCCAACCGGCAAGGATTCGAGTCCGCACCAGCGGAGGTGGGATGCAGTGGCCGGTTTCAGAGCGCTCGCGCGAGAGGTGCGCAATCCGCACAGACACATCGCCGGACGGCGCACCTCACTGCGTAAATGCCTGGAAAGGTTCGCACCCTACGGCCATCGGGCGACCTGGCACCATCTGTGCGCCCGGGCCGGGATCGCCCCGGAGGACCGGGCCCCGGACCCGGCCCGGCTGATCCGGGCGCTGGAGGAGCTGGAGGAGGCGCGGGACGTGTGGCTCGGCTACGAAGCCGAGTTCGCCGAGCGCCGCCGGCAGGAGAAGCAGCTGGGCATCCGGCAGCCCAGCGCCGTCGAGGAGTGGCATCTGCGTACCTGGGGCGGGTGCGACATCGTCCCTTGCGGGAGTCCCACGACCCACCCGCACGCCCGGCTGGCGGCCGTGCTGCGCCGCATGATCCGGGCGATGGAGTCGGGGCCGGGCGGCGGCTGCCCGGTCTGCGCCGAGGAGCACCTGGTCTGGCGGGAGGACCTGGATCACCGCCCGGGGGCGGGTCCGGTGTGCACCGGCTGCGGCATCGTGGTGCCGGTCCCGCTGCTCACTCCGCGGGCGCTGGGCGCCGCCCGGCGCTCGCCGTACCAGCACCGGTTCGCGGCCGCCTGACCCGGCCGGGGCCGCCGGCCGGCCGCCGCGGCGCGGTGTTCGTCACCGGGTGCCGGGCTCCGGTGCGGGCCTGGGAACGCGGTGCGCCGGTGGCCGGCCGCGGTCTCAGTACCCTTCTTCCGGGCAGTCGGTGCCGCACAGCGCCGGTTCCGGGAGGGCCGGGGCCGGGTCATCCGGGCAGTCGGTGCCGCACGGCGCCGGTTCCGGGTGGGCCGGGGCCGGGTCATCCGGGCAGTCGGTGCCGCACGGCGCCGGTTCCGGGTGGGCCGGGGCCGGGCCGGCGGCCGGGTGGCCCCCGGTGGCCGCTCCCGTCTGGTCCGCCCAGGCGCCCGCGCCGCCGTCCACCCGCAGGCGTCGGGCGCCGGGCCCGTCGGCTCCGAGCCGGTCGTAGGGGTTGGACAGCGCGCACCGGTCCAGCGACAGGCAGCCGCAGCCGATGCAGTCGGACAGCCGGTCCCGCAGCTCGGCGAGCTGCGCTATGCGCTCGTCCAGGTCCTCGCGCCACAGTTCCGACAGGCGGGTCCAGTCCTCGCGGGTGGGGGTGCGCTCCTCGGGCAGCGAGGCGAGCGCCTCCCGGACCGTGGCCAGCGGGATGCCCACCCGCTGGGCGGTACGGATGAAGGTGACCCTGCGTAGCGCGTCACGGCTGTAGCGGCGCTGGTTCCCGGCCGTCCGGCGGCTGCTGATCAGCCCCTTGGCCTCGTAGAAGCGCAGCGCGGAGACGGCTGCCCCGCTGCGCGCGGAGAGCTGTCCGACGGTCAGTTCCTTGATGCGGAGCGGGATCTGCGGCACGGAGGTCACCCTACGCGAAGCGCGACCGGGCCCGGCGTTGACAGCGGGGCACCGCGAAAGCATGCTGAGCAAGCGCTTGGTAATCCAGCCCCGGGAGGCATTAGATGGCAGAGCCCACGATCTTCCACTCGCTCGACGACCTGCGGGCCGCCGTCGGCCGGGAGCTCGGCCCCACCGACTGGCTCGACGTCGACCAGCGGCGGATCGACCTGTTCGCCGAGGCCACCGGGGACCACCAGTGGATCCACGTGGACCCGGTACGGGCGGCCGACGGACCCTTCGGCGCGACCATCGCACACGGCTATCTGACACTCTCCCTGCTGCCGCTGTTCACCCCGCAGCTGATCCGGGTCGAGGGGGTGCGGATGGGCGTCAACTACGGCGTCAACAAGGTCCGGTTCCCCGCCCCGGTGCCGGTCGGCTCGCGGCTGCGCGCCACCGCCCAGATCACCGAGGTCACCGAGGTCAAGGGCGGTGTGCAGCTGGCGACCGGGGTGACGGTGGAGCGCGAGGGCGGCGAGAAGCCGGTGTGCGTGGCGGAGTCGGTGAGCCGCTTCACCTTCTGAGCGGCACCTTCCGGTTCCGGGTGGAGCCCTCGCGGCGGACGCCCCGCCCCGTCGGCCGCTCGGCACCGCGGCCCGCGGGCGGAACGGCGCCACGACGTGGCGGCCGCGGAGAACCCGCCGCTCGGCCGCGAAGGGCGGCCGGGCCACCCGCGACCGACGGCCGCCACGCGGACCGGGTGCCCCGCCGGCGGCGCGGCCCCCGGTCCGGCTCAGGCCCCGGCCGCGCCCACCATGCGGAGCACCAGGTCGGCGTACATGTCGCCGACCTGGTCGGGGGTGCGGCGGCCTTCCGGGCTGAACCAGCGGGCCACGTCGATACACAGGGACAGCACCGCGAGGGTGGTGCCGGGGACGTCCGGGACGTCAAAGCCGCCGGAGCGGACGCCGTCCTCGATGATGGCCCGGACCGCCGCGTCGATCTCGCGCCGCCTGGCCGCGATCTCGGTGTAGTGCTCCTCGCTGAGCGCTCCCAGCTCGTACTGGACCACCCGCGCGGTGGTGTGGTGCTCGGCGTGCCAGCGGACGAACGAGCGGACCACCGCCGCCAGCCGCTCGGCCGGGGTGCCGCCGCCGTTCGCCGCGTCCCGGACGATGCCCAGGGCGAGCCGGTGGCCGACCCCGCTGATCTGGAAGAGCAGCTCTTCCTTGGTCTTGTAGTGGATGTAGAGCGCGGCGGGGCTCATACCGGCGCGGCCCGCGATGTCCCGGGTGGTGGTCGCGTGGTATCCGCGCTCGGCGAAGGCCTGGACAGCGGCGATCACCAGCCGCCGGGCGGCGTCCGGGCTGATGTCGGCCCACGACCCGGTGTTGTCGCTCTTGTTCGCCTCCGCACTCATGGCGGACACCCTACACGGAGCGTGAGCAAGCGCTTAGACGTCGAGGCGGGCCGTTCCGTCGGCCTCGCGAGCCCCGCCCGCGCCGGGCCCCGCGCCGCCCCGGCGGCCGGACCGCTCCCCCGGGCCCCGGCGCCTCAGAACGCCGAGACGCCGGTGAGCGCGCGCCCGATCAGCAGCTTGTGGATCTGGCTGGTGCCCTCGTAGAGCGTCATCACCCGGGCGTCCCGGAGCAGCTTGCCCACCGGGTACTCGTCGATGTACCCGTAGCCGCCGAAGACCTGGAGGGCGTTGTTGGCACAGCGCACCGCGGCCTCGCCGGCGAAGAGCTTGGCGACCGAGGACTCGGTGGCGAAGGGCTCCCCGCGGTCGATGAGGTCGGCGACCTGCCAGGTCAGCAGCCGGGCCGCGGCCACGTCGACGGCGATGTCGGAGATCAGTTCCTGGACGAGCTGGTGGTGCGCGATGGTCTTCCCGAACTGCTCCCGCTCCCCGGCGTAGGCCACCGCGGCGTCCAGGCACGCCTGCGCGATGCCCACGCAGCCGGCGGCCACCGACATCCGCCCCTTGGCCAGCGCGGACATGGCGACCGAGAAGCCCTTGCCCGCCGGGGCGACCATCGCCGTCGCGGGGACCCGGACGGCGTCCAGCACCAGCTCGGCGGTGGCCTGGCCGCGCAGGCCCAGCTTGCCGTGGACCGGGCGGCGCTCCAGGCCGGGGGCGTCGGCGGGCACCAGGAAGGCGCTGATCCCGCGGTGCCCGGGTGCCTCGCCGGTGCGGGCGAAGAGCAGCACCACGTCCGCCCAGGTGCCGTTGGTGATGAACATCTTGCTGCCGGTGATCAGGTAGTCGTCCCCGTCCGGGACCGCGCGGGTGGTCAGGCCGGCCGCGTCCGACCCGGTGCCGGGCTCGGTCAGCCCGAAGCAGCCCAACGCCTCGCCGGAGCACAGCCGGGGCAGCCACTCCCGCTTCTGCTCCTCGCTGCCCCAGGCGGCGATCGACTTGGCCACCAGGCCGAGCGAGACGGAGAGGATGCCGCGGACCGAGGAGTCGCCGCGGCCCAGTTCCTCGGTGACGAGCACATAGGACAGGTGGTCGCCGCCGGAGCCGCCGTACTCCTCGGGGACGGTCAGCCCGAGGAAGCCCAGGGCGCCCAGTCTCGCGACGATGCCCCGGTCCACGCTCTCGGCGCGGTCCCAGTCGGCGGCGTGCGGGGTGACCTCGCGGGCGACGAAGTCCCGGGCGAGTCCGCGGACCGCGGTCTGCTCCTCGGTGAGCGCGAGATCCATGGGAGCACCTTCCTGGAGTCGGGTCCGCCGCGCGGGACGTCCTGCCGGACCGGCTGCCGCCGGTCGCGCCGCCCCTTAAATTAGCAGCGCTAGTTTTAGGGGGGAAGCCTCTACGATGTGGCGCATGGCACGTCCCCGCAAGCCCCTGCTCAGCCGGGAGCGCATCGTCGGCACAGCCCTGGCCCTCGTGGACGCGGAGGGGCTCCAGGCGGTGTCCACCCGCCGGCTGGCCGCCGAACTCGGCGTCAGCGGCCCCTCCCTGTACAACCACTTCACCACCAAGGACGAGATCCTCGACGCGGTCGCGGACACCGTGGTGGCCCAGGTCGACGTGTCGATGTTCGGCGACGGCACGGACTGGCGCCCGGCGCTGCTGGCCTGGGCCCGCTCCTACCGCGCGGCGCTCTCCGATCACCCGCACATCGTGCCGTTCCTCGCCCAGGGCCCCGGCCGCCGCCCGGCCGGCCTGCGGATGGCCGACGCGGTCTTCGGCGGCATGGTCGACGCGGGCTGGCCGCCCGCACACGCCACCCGGATCGGCGCCCTGATGCGTTACTTCGTCGCCGGTTCGGCGCTCGCCTCGTTCGCGCGCGGCTTCGTCGACGACGCGACGGCCTACGACCCGGGCGACTACCCGCACCTGGGCCAGGCCCACCTGCTCGCCGAGCACCAGCAGCAGGTGGACCAGGGGGCGTTCGAGACCGGGCTGACCGCCCTGCTGGACGGGCTGGAGCTGCAGTTCGCGCGGGTGACCGGCCGCCGTCCGGCCCCGGACGGCGGCTGACCGGGGCGGACCCGCGGAGCCGGACGCGGCGGCCGCCCGCGGCGGTCCCGGGCCCCGGGCCGCCGGCGCCCCCGCCCCCGGCGGGCGAGGTGTCGGACGGGGCGTCTCGTCCGCTGGGCCAGGGTCTATCGGAGGGCAGCGAGGACCCGGGTCCGCAACGTCTCGTCCGCGAGGGTGTCAGGGCTCCGCCACTCGGACGCGCTCACTTCCTCTTCCTGCAACCTCACTTCCACCGGCCCCGTGGTAGCGAACAGGTACCGAACGTCCGCATGCTGGTGCGCCGGCTCGCCTTTGGCCTCGTTCGCGGGAATGTCGTGCACGTCGATGTGAACGGGGTCGGGCAGCAGCGGCGCGATACTCGCCCGAATGCCCGTCTCCTCGGTGAGTTCGCGGAGCGCGGCACCCATCAAGTTCTCGTCCATGGGTTCCAGATGGCCGCCCGGAGTCAGGTACTTCCCGAGCGCCTTGTGTCGGATGAAGAGCACCTCCCCGCTCTCGTTGACCAGCACGGCCCCGGCCGTGACGTGCAGCGGGCACGTGGTGCGGCGGGTCAGGTCGTCGCCATGGTCCAACCGCTCCAGGACGACGGACAGAACGGCTTTCTCCGCCGGGTTCGCGTCGCTGTACTCGGTCACGATCTCGCGGATGTGTTCGGGTGTGATCGGCATGGTTCGGTCACCTGTTGTTGTAGTAGTGGAGCCACGTCGCGGCGATCGTGCTTCGGTCCGCCGCGGGGATGTCATGCATGGTGGCGTCAAGGTCGCCCCGTGCGAGAGCGCACACGCCCGCAATGATCTCGGCTTGCACCAGGAAGATGAACGGTCCCACGGACGCGCCATGGATGAAGTTGACCGCCTCACCCCCGTTGAGCAAGTAGAAGTAGTGGCCGGTCGTGCTGTAGCGGGTGACGTGCTCTCCCGCGCTGTGCCTGGTGTAGCCGTTCGGCAACCCCTCCAACTCCAACTCATCCTCCGAGCTGGTCACGGTGGCGACGTAGGCCCCGTTCTTGAGTTCGGGGAAGTCCTCGCCCCGCAGGGACAGTGAGCCCGTGGCGCAGAGGACGAGCCCCGCGTTCTTCAACGCGTTGTCCCGCTCTCGGGCAACGCTGAACCCCTGCGAAAGTGCTTGTGTCCGCCGCACGGGGTCGATGTCGTACACCGTGACGTGCACCCCCTTGGCGTGCAGCAGACGAGCGATTGAGCTGCCGAGCTTGCCGAAGCCGAGAACCAGCGCGGGCCGACCGTGCAGGATGTCGCCCCGCTCCCGTAACAGGGCTTCGGTGGAGAACACCACTGACTGGCCGACCAAAAAGTCTTCCGGGTCCTTGAGCGGGCTCCGCGCCACCGAGACGACCGGACACGGCAGCTTGTCCCGCTGGGCGTAGCGCTTGTGGCCGTTCTCGGTGTCCTCGACCACGCCGAGCACTTTCCCGGAGAACCGTTCACACAGCACATCCAGCGAGGACGCGAAGTAGCCGCCCACGTCCAACAGCACGAGCGGCTCACCGGCCGCCCTGGTTTCCAGGTAGGTCACGGCGGTGTCGGCGTCCGCGAACAGCGAGCGGGACAACTCGTCAACCACGTACGTCCGCTCAACCTCGCGGCGCGCGGGAATGTGCACGGACCGGGGCTTGGGCAGCACGGCCCGCAGGTTCGACACCTTCCCCACGGCGTGCACGAACAGGGGCCGTTCGGGGAGCATGTGTGTCACCAACAGCGATGACGGGGGCTCGGCAGGGGTGAATCGCCGGGCAATGCGGGAGAAGTACGCGTCCATCCGTGCTCGTTCTGAGGTCTCCACAGGACACCCCTCCTTGTGTTCGTTCGGCATGGCGTTGAGTCCGGTCGGCTGCCGAACGCTCTTGCCGACTGCCGACCGGGGCATGAATGCGGTGGTCTTGGTCTGGTGCCGCCCCCGGCCGGGGGGGGTTGGGGTTGTCGCCGGCCGAGCCGGGGGCGGGGCACATGGGTTATCGGCGAGAGGCCGTGATCTGACGCCTGACGACGACTCCGGCGTAATCGCCGATGGTGCATGACGTGCCGTCGGCGAAGATGAAGTGCTTGCCGCTCTCCGCGGTGAACATGTTCCGGAGTTCCCGGAACTGGCCCTCCCATTTCAGCAGGTCCGTCCGCCGGACTTCGCGGGCGGTCACTCTTCGCACCTCGTAGAGGACGTTCCCCGGGTCACCGGTAGGGATCGGCATACCAGAACCCCCAGACGACCAGAACCAGCACGGCAACGCACAGCACCCAGAACGCCCCGGCCCGGAACACGCGTACCGCGAACAAGGCACGGCGCCGTAAGTTGTCCACCTCGATCTCTCCTGTCGCCACCATCTGACCGGTGTCTTCTTTCCGCCGTTGCACTCGGGGCGTGGGCGGTCCGCTGCCATTGCCCGCCTTACAACCCGCGCATGGGCCCCTCCCTGAGCGGGTGATCCTTCCTCGCACTAGGCAACCGCGTGACTACGGAGCGCGCTACGGTTGCAACAACCCTGGTTTTTAAGAGCTTTAAGCGGCTACCGCAGGAGGGATCACGTGGGCACACGTACGCCGAACGAAGGGTTAGTGAGGCTGTACCGCGAGACCGGCTGGACGCTGCGGCAGTTCGTCCAAGCGGTGAACCGCCTCGGGACCGAACGCGGGTCCCCACTGCGGTACCGCGAGCCGTCCGCTCATCAGTGGCTCGGGGGGACCATCCCGAAGGAGCCCGTTCCGGTTCTGATCGTGGAGGCTCTGTCCCGCCGGCTCGGGCGGCCCATCGCCCACGCCGATGCAGGTTTCCCACCCCCTCAGTGCGAGTCGAACGCGGATCCGGGTATCGATACCGTTGACGGCTTACTGAACCTCGAAAGGCAGCCCATGGACGCGTCACGTCGCGGGGTACTCGGTGCGGGGTTGTTCTCGGTCGCTCTCACCATCCCCGGATGGCAGGATGTCGTCGGCCGAATGGAATCCATCAAGGCCAATCCCCATGCGCGGATCGGCCAGGCCGAGGTCGAGGCGGTCACCGCGATGACCGATCGCCTGTCAGGTTTGGACGGCGAGTTCGGTGGCCGATATGCGCGGCCGATGGCTGCGACATTTCTCGCCAGCACCGTTGCCCCATACCTGAGAGCCAGCGCGTCCGCGGAGATCCGCCAGAGCATGATGTCCGCCGCTTCCTTCCTCTGTTATTTGACAGGGTGGATGGCGGTGGACGAAGGGCTGCACGGCCTTGCACAACGTTATTACGTGAAGAGCCTGGAACTCGCAGGTGCAAGCGGCGATCATATGGCCTACTGCCATGTGCTCCGCGGCATGTCCGTTCAAGCGGCAACCCTGGGGCACGGCGCACCAGCAGTACGGTTGGCGAACGCTGCCGCCGAAGCATCACCAGCATCTACGCCTCGAATGCGTGCGTTCCTCTCTGGACAGCAAGCGCACGCCTATGCCTTGGCCGGCGAACGCGCGAACGCACTCAACAGCATCAAGGAGGCGGAGCGAGCAGTAAATCAGGCTGAAAGCCAGTTCGGAACGTTCGGTGGCTTCACTTCGGCGACACTTGCCTACGCGACATCAGAAGTGAGGTATGCCCTGGGGGATGCGAAAGGGAGTGTTGCATCGTTGCAGGCTCATTTCCCTTTGCGTGACTCCAGCGACTCCCGCCGCTCGGAAATCCGCTTCGGCGCCATGCTGGCAGAACGACAGCTGGAGCTGGGCCATCTGGAAGCCGCATGCCACAAATGGAACAAGATCCTGGATGATTACCCGGCCATCCACTCAGGGCGAGTGGACCAGCACGTGGCGACCATCCCCGCACTCCTTCGCCCTTACCGCTCGAACCCGATCGCCCGGGATGTGTACGAGCGCGCGCTGAAAGCCCGCAAACCAGCCTGAGCCGCCGCGGCCACGTTGCTCGGGATCAGGTCCATGTGCGGTGGCAGCATCGCCCGAGGGCGATCCCTCGGCCGCTACCCGAAGACCACCAGGGCCCGCCCGCCGCGGCCGGCGAGCATCGCCTCGAACGCGGCCGGGATGCCCTCGAGCCCGATCCGCTCGGTCACCATCGCGCCCAGGTCGAGCCGTCCGGCGCGGACGTGCTCGGCGATCACCGGCAGGTCCCGGGCCGGGTCGCTGTTCCCGTAGACGCAGCCGGACAGCGTCCGGCCGAAGTAGAACAGCTCCAGCGCCGAGAACGACACCTGATGGTCCTTGCCGCCGATGCCGACGACGGTGGTGCGGCCGCCCCGGCGGGTGGCCGACCAGGCGGTGCGGATGGTGTCGGCGCGGCCCACGCACTCCACCGCGACGTCCGCCCCGTGTCCCCCGGTCAGCCGGCGGATCCGCTTGGGCACCTCCTTGCCGGCGTCCGCGCCGGCCACCACGAACTCGGTCGCCCCGGCCGCCCGTGCCAGTTCCTCCTTGGCGGGTGAGACGTCCACCGCGACGATCGTGGCGGCGCCCGCGAGCCGCGCCGACTGGAGGACGGCCAGGCCCACGCCGCCCACCCCGAAGACGGCGACCGACTCGCCCGCCCGGACCCGCGCCGAGTGGTGGACCGCCCCGTAGCCGGTGAGGACCGCGCAGCCGAGCAGTGCGGCGTCGGTCAGCGGCACCCCCGGCGGCAGCGGCAGCACGGCCCGCTCCGGGACGACGGTCTCCTCGGCGAACACCGCGGTGCCCAGGCCCGGGTAGAGCGCGGTGCCGTCGGCGGCGAGGGTGGCGTACGGGATGTCGGCGGCGGTCGCCGCGTCGGCGCACAGCCAGGGCTCGTCGAGACCGCAGAAGTGGCAGTCACCGCAGGCCGGCGCCCAGTTGAGGACGACCGGGTCACCGGGCGCCACGGTACGGACGCCCTCGCCCACCGCGACGACGGTGCCGGCCCCCTCGTGGCCGAGGACGGCCGGGGCGGGCTGCCGCAGGGTGCCGTTGGACAGCGACAGGTCGGAGTGGCACACCCCCGCGGCGGCGAGCCGGATCCGCACCTGGCCGGGCCCGGGGGCCGGCAGGTCGATCTCGGTGATCCGGAGCGGGGCGTTGACGGCGGTCAGGACGGCGGCGCGGACCATGGGTCTCCTCGGGCGGAGCGGACGGACGGGACGACGGGGCGCGGGCGGGCCGGCGCCGGCGCCCGGAGCGGGCACGGGACGGACGGACCGGGAGGACGAGCGGGCGGGACGGATGGGGGCCCGCCGGGTTGACGGACCCGCCGGCGGCGGCGGTGGTCACCGTGGTGCGCCCGGCGGGCGTCCCGGCCCGGTGGCGAGCGCCGCGCCGGACCGGGGCCGCGCCGCTCAGAACTGCAGCGACTTGGTCTGCAGGTACTCCGCGAGGCCGTGCACGCCGAGTTCGCGGCCCAGCCCGGACTGCTTGTAGCCGCCGAACGGCGCCAGCGGGTTGAAGCGTCCGCCGTTGATGTCGACCTGCCCGGTGTGCAGGCGCCGGGCGAAGGCGGCCGCGGTCGCCTCGTCGGCGGACCAGACCGCGCCGGACAGGCCGTACACGGTGCCGTTGGCGATGCGCACGGCGTCGTCCTCGTCGGCGTAGGGCAACACGGCGAGCACCGGCCCGAAGATCTCCTCCTGGGCGATGGTCATGTCGGGGGTGACGTCGGCGAAGACGGTCGGCCGCACGTAGTGGCCGCGCTCCAGGCCCTCGACGGGGTCCGTGCCGCCCACGACGATCCGCGCCCCCTCCGCCACCCCGCGCTCGATGTATCCGCGCACCCGGTCCAGTTGCTTGGCGCTCACCAGCGGGCCCAGTCGGGTGGCGGGGTCCAGCGGGTCGCCGGGGACGTACTTGGCGGCGGCCGCGACGGCGAGCTCCACCGCCTCCGCGTAGCGGTCGGCGGGGACCAGCATCCGGGTCCAGGCGCTGCAGGTCTGGCCGGAGTTGGCGAAGACGTTGGCGATCCCGACGCCGACCGCGCGGCCCAGGTCGGCGTCGGGCAGGATCACGTTCGCGGACTTGCCGCCCAGTTCCAGGGCGAGGCGCTTGATGCCGCCGCCGGCGACGGCGCCGATCCGCCTGCCGACCTCGGTGGAGCCGGTGAAGGACACCAGGTCCACGTCCGGGTGCTCGGCCAGCGCCTGACCGGCCACCGGGCCGACCCCGGTGACCAGGTTGAACACTCCGGCCGGGAGGCCCACGGCGTGCACCGCCTCGGCGAAGAGCTGGGCCACCAGGGGGGTGTCCTCGGCGGGCTTGACCACCACGGTGCAGCCGGCCGCGAGCGCCGGGGCGACCTTGGCGACGATCTGGTGCAGCGGGTAGTTCCAGGGGGTGATGGCGCCCACCACGCCCACCGGCTCGTGCAGCACGGTGGAGTTGCCGATCCGCTCCTCGAAGGAGTGCCGGGCGGCGAGTTCGGCGTACGAGCCGGCCACCGTGATGGGCGCGCCGGACTGGACGCCCTGCGCGAAGGAGATCGGGGCACCGAGCTCGGCGGTGATGGTGGCGGCGATGTCCTCCCGCCGGGCGGCCAGTTCGTCCCGGAGCGCGGCGAGCCGGGCGGCGCGCTCGGCGGGCGGGGTGGCGGCCCAGCCGGGGAAGGCGGCCCGGGCCGCGCGGACCGCGGCGTCCACGTCCTCGGCGGTGCCGGCCGGGACCCGGCCGACGACCTGCTCGTCGGCCGGGTTGAGCACCTCGATCGTGTCGTCGCCCAGGGCCGGCCGCCACCGGCCGTCGATGTACATACGGTCGTACAGCCCGTCGTGGACGCCCATGGTCACCCTCCCGCGCGGCAGCTTGGTCACCAGGCCAAACTAGCGCCGGTAGTTTTGGGTGGCCAGGGGGCGTGGAGTGCCCTCGATCACGTCACCCCGGCGGTCGGCCGGGCCTCGGTGAGGTGGGCGAAGACCACGATGTTGGCAGCGTAGCCGCTGCGGTGGTCGAAGTCCCCGCCGCAGGTGAGCAGCCGCAGTTCGGAGCGTCCCCGGGCGCCGTACACGCGGGCGTCGGGGAAGTCCGCCTTGTCGAAGGTGCGCACCGCGTCGACGGTGAAGACGGCGGTGCGCCGGTCCTCGCGCGCCACTTCGATCAGGTCGCCGCGGCGCAGGTCGTCCAGGTTGAGGAAGACCGCGGGACCGGTCCGGGTGTCCCGGTGCCCGACGATCACCGCGGTCCCCCGCTCGCCGGGGGCGGGGCCGCCGCGGTACCAGCCGGCCAGCCTCGCCTCGTCCACCGGCGGGGTCCGCAGGCGTCCGTGCCCGTCCAGGCCGAGGCCGGTGACCGGCGCCTCCAGGGCGAGGGCGGGGATGGCGATCGCGGTCGCGGGCGAGTGCGGCAGCGGCGGGTGGGCCGGGGCGACCGGCCGCGGGTCGGCGGCCGGCACGTGGTCCACGGCACGGTAGAGCGACCAGCCGCCGGCGGCGAGCGCCAGGGCCGCGCCCACCGTCAGCAGCAGACGGCAGACGCGGCCCGGCGAGCGCGGCGCGGGCCGTCGGTCAGGCCGCGCCATGGGTACGGCGGCGGGCCCGGCGGACCAGGTAGAGCCCGGCGACGCCGGCGACACCCGCGGCGAGGGTTCCGGTGATCGCGGCTGCTCCCGGGCCGTCCGACCCGTCGTCCGCGGTGCCGCCGCCGCCGGCGCCGACCGGGCCGCGCAGCGGGGCCCCGGTGTCGGTGTGCGCCTCGGCCGGGGCGCCGGCCTGGGCGCCGGACCTGCCCTCGGTGCCGGAGGCCCGGTCGGTGCCGCTGGAGTCCGGCCCGTCGGCCCCGGGGAAGGAGTCGGAGCCGTCCGCCGCCAGGGTCCCGTCCTCTTCCAGGACCTCGTCCTCCTCGACCGACTCCGGCTCGACCACGTCCTCCTCGCCCGAGCCGCCGGGGTCCGCCTGAGTGCTCTGGGTGCCCTGGGTGCCGGGGCTTCCGGCCGCCGGGCTCGCCGAGGCGGCGTTCTTGGCCCCGCAGTCGACGCGGAACACCTTCTGCTTGCCCACACCGTCCGTGCCCTCGCGGTTCCAGGTGAGCCGGTACTCGCCGTCGGGCAGGGTCAGCCGTTCGGTGCGGCCCAGGCCGCCGGCCAGGCTGATGCCGCCGGACAGGCCGCCGACCTCGACGTTCACCCCCAGCGGGAGGATCGAATAGGTGAGCTCCTGGATCGAGTCGAAGTTCTTTCCGAGCAGGTAGAACTCGCAGACCCGGGAGTCGTCGCGCTGGCCCGCGATGGGGGCTCCGGCGCTGCGGACCTTGACGTCGCCGCCGTCGCCCGGTGCCGCCGCGGCGCCCGGGGCGGCGGCGAACAGGGCGGCGCCGGTACAGGCGAGTACGGCGAGGGCGGACGCGCCCGGACGGGCGCCGGGGACGGCGGGGGTTGGTGAGGTGGACACGCGTGCTCCTTCAAGCCCGTGGGGGTGTCGTACATGCGGTGCAGTCACCTGACAACCTGACACGGCGATCGGAGCAGCTCCCGGCAAAACCGTTCCAAAGAGCTGATTATCCCTCAATCAGCCCATATTCGATTCAGTGCGGGGGTGCGCCGGAGGGAGACCGCGGCGGTCCGGGCGGAGGGGCCGGGGCGTCGGAGCCCGGGACGTGGATCGCCCCGGAGGTGCCCGGCGCCGTCGGCTCCGCCCGTCCGCCTCCCGCGCGCCGGCCTCCGCGCGTCCCTCGGCGGGCGCCGCCGGGCCCGGGCGGTCAGACGATGCCGAACAGCAGCCCGGCGCCGAGGACCACCAGCGAGGTGAGCGCCGCCCACTTCACGGTGAACCGGGTGTGGTCGCCGAACTCCACCTTCGCCATGCCGGTGAGGACGTAGACGGCGGGCACCAGCGGGCTGGACATGTGGAGGGCCTGGCCGACCAGGGAGGCCCGCGCGATCTCCAGCGGGTCGACGCCGTGCGCGGCTCCGGCCTCGGCCAGGATCGGCACGATGCCGAAGTAGAACCCGTCGTTGGACATGAAGTAGGTCAGCGGGATGCTGAGCACGCCGGTGACCAGCGCCATGTGCGGGCCGAGCCCGTCGGGCACGCCGTCGACGAGCCAGCGCGCCATGTGGTCGACCATGCCGGTGCCGGTGAGCACGCCGGTGAAGACGGCCGCGGCGAAGACCATGCCGGAGACGTTGACGACGTTCTCCGCGTGGGCGGCGATCCGCGCCTTCTGGTCCGGCATGTGCGGGAAGTTGACGGTGAGCGCGACCGCCGCGCCGAGCAGGAAGAGCACCGGGATGGGCAGCACCTCCATGATCATCAGGGTGAGCAGGGCCACGGTGAGCGCGGCGTTGAACCAGTACAGCCGCGGCCGCAGGGTCGGCCGGCCCGGGTCCAGCGCCGGGGAGTCGCCATCAGCCCCGTCGGCCCCATCAGCCCCGTCGGTCCCGTCGGTCGGAGCGCCGGTGGCGCCGGAGCCGGCCGCCGGACCCGCGGCCCGCGCGGTGGCCGGCGCGCCACCGCCACCGGCGGCGACCAGCAGTTCGCCCTCCCGCGCCGACCGGTCGTCCAGGGCGAGCAGGCCCAGCCGGCGCCGCTCCCGGACGCCGAGCACATAGGCGAGGAAGAAGACGAAGACCAGGCCGGCCGCGAGCGCCGGGATCATGGGGACGAAGACGTCGCCCGCGTCGACCTTGAGCGCGGTGGCCGCGCGGGCGGTGGGGCCGCCCCACGGCAGGGTGTTCATCACCCCGTTCGCCATCGCCGCCACCCCGGTCATCACCACCAGGCTCATCTTCAGCCGGCGGTAGAGCGGGTACATCGCGGACACCGTGATCATGAACGTGGTGGAGCCGTCGCCGTCCAGCGAGACGATCGCGGCGAGCACCGCGGTACCGACCACGATGCGCATCGGGTCCGCCTTGCAGAACCGCAGGATGCCCCGGACGATCGGGTCGAAGAGCCCGACGTCGATCATGACTCCGAAGTAGATGATCGCGAACATCAGCATCGCGGCGGTGGGCGCGAGGCTCCCGATGCCGTCGAGGACATACGTCCCGAGGTGGGCGCCCTTCCCGACGAACACGCAGAACAGCGCGGGGACGATCACCAGCGCCGCCAGCGGGGACATCTTCTTCATCATGATCAGCACAAGGAATGTGGCGATCATGACGAATCCGAGGACTGTCAGCATGCGCTCACCTCACGTTCACCCCGTGGATTCGGTGCCGCCGGGTGGCGGTCGAGGTGACGTTAGGGGCCGCGACTTTCCGTCAGCAAGGACTTGACGCGTGAGCAATAAGCGCAAAACCCCAGCTCAGGATGGTCGTCACGGAAGAGGGGTGAGCTGGACGGGGTATCCGCCCAGGACCGCGGTGCCGGACAGCGGGTCGATCCGGGTGCCGTCCAGCAGCTGGTTGACGTTGACCCCGGGGTCGGCGGCGGCCACCGCGGTCCGGGTGCCGGGCCGGTCGTGCCCCCAGCCGTGCGGGAGGCTCACCACCCCGGCCCGCACCGTGTCGGTGACCTCCACCGGCACCTCGAGCGCGCCCCCGTCGCTGGTGACCCGGGCCCGGCCGCCGTCGGTCAGGCCCAGCCGGGCCGCGTCCTGCGGGTGCACCTGGAGGGTGCACCGGTTGCTGCCGCCGACCAGCGCCGGGACGTTGTGCATCCACGAGTTGTTGGAGCGCAGGTGGCGGCGGCCGATGAGCACCGGGCCGGGGGCGGCCGGTGCCGCGAGGGCCCGGCGCAGCCGGGGCACGTCGGCCGCGATGGCGGCCGGGCACAGTTCGACCGTGCCGCTCCGGGTGCGCAGCAGCGCGGGGAGCCGGGGCCGCAGCGGGCCGAGGTCGATGCCGTGCGGGCGGGCCAGCAGCCGCCGCAGGCCGAGCCCGTCGGGGTCGGCGCCGAAGCCGTCACCGTACGGCCCCAGCCGCAGCATCAGGTCCAGGCGGCGTTCGGCCCCGGTGCCACCGGTGAGCAGCGCGCGCAGCTCGGCGGGGTCGCGGCCGTGCACCGGTGAGAGCGGGTCGCCGACCGCCTTGCCCAGCGTCCCGGCGATGACGTGCTCGTCGACGGCGCCGGGGTCGGCCCCGTCCATGCCCTGGGCGCAGAGCACCAGCCGGGCGAAGATCTCCGCCTCGCTGATCGCGCCCGCGGCGAGCGGCACCGCCGGGGGGCTGTAGCGGACCTGGTTGCGGACCGCGAGGGCGTTGAAGGCGAAGTCGTAGTGCGGGCTCTGCGCGGGCGGCGGCGGGGGCAGCACCACCTGGGCGTGGCGTGCGGTCTCGTTGAGGTACGGGTCGACGCTCACCATGAAGTCCAGGCCGGACAGGGCCCGGTCCAGCCGGTCGCCGTCCGGCGCGGAGAGCACCGGATTGGCCGCGGCCACCACCAGCGCCCTGATCCGCCCTTCGCCGGGGGTCTCGATCTCCTCGGCGAGCGCGACCGCGGGCAGTTCGGACTTGGTCTCGGGGTGGCCGCTGACCCGGCTGTGCCACCGCCCGGTCGTGAAGCCCCTGCCGGGGCCGGCCGGGCGCTCGGGGCGGGCCGTGGCGGACAGCGGGAACATGATGCCGCCGGGCCGGTCGAGGTTTCCGGTGAGCACGTTCAGGACGTCCACCAGCCAGCTGGTGAGGGTGCCGAACTCCACCGTGCAGCTGCCGATCCGCCCGTACACCGCGGCGCGGGGGGCCGCGGCCAGCTCCCGGGCCAGGGTGCGGATGTCCTCGGCCGGCACGTCGCAGGCCGCGGCCACCGCCTCCGGGGTGAAGTCGGCGGCGAGCCGCCGGACCCCGGCCACGCCGCTGACGTGGCCGCCGGCGTCGCCGAGGTCGACCAGGTCCTCGGCGAAGAGCACCTGGACCATGGCGAAGAGCAGCAGGGCGTCCGAGCCGGGCCGCACCGGCACGTGCCGGTCGGCCAGCCGGGCGGTGCGGGTGCGGCGCGGGTCGACCACGGTGAGCCGGCCGCCGCGGCGGCGCAGCGCCTTGAGCCGGCCGGGGAAGTCCGGCGCGGTGCACAGGCTGCCGCCGGACTCCACCGGGTTGGCGCCGATGACCAGCAGGTGGTCGGTGCGGTCCAGGTCGGGCACCGGCAGCGCGTTGGCGTCGCCGTAGAGCAGGCCGCTGGAGACGTGCTTGGGCATCTGGTCCAGGGTGCTGGCGGTGAAGACGTTGCGGGTGCCCAGCGCGCCGATCAGCGGACCAGGGTAGAGGCCGCCGGCCACGGTGTGCACCATCGGGTTGCCGAGCATCACCGCGGTGGCCTGCGGCCCGTGTCCGTCCAGCACTTCGCGCAGGCCCCGCTGGACGGCGGCGAACGCCTCGTCCCAGCCGGCTTCGACGAGCCGCCCGGCCCGCCGCACCAGGGGGGCGCGCAGCCGGTCCGGGTCGCTGTCCAGGGCCCCGAACGCGGCGCCCTTGGGGCAGATGTAGCCCCGGCTGAAGACGTCGTCGCGGTCGCCGCGGGCACCGGTGACCCGGTCGCCCTCGATCGTCACGGCCAGCCCGCAGGTGGCCTCGCAGAGCGGGCAGACGCGCAGGGCGGTACGGCTCATCGGTCCCTCCCGGGGACGGTGGCGTGGCACGCGATCAGCCCGACCATACCGCCCGGTATGGCGACGCGGAACCGGTGACCGCCCCCGGCTTCCGGGGGCGCGCCCGGCTCCCGGGGGCGCGCCCGACTCCCGGGCCGGTGCCGGCGCGCCGCCGGCCGGCCCGGTCGGCGGGGCGGCGCCGGCCGCACCGTCAGTCGAGGACCGCGGCGAGATAGCCGCGGAGCATCTCCTTGGTCTCCGCGACGATCACCGGGTCGCCGGCCGGGTCGGTCCGGAAGGCCAGCTTCAGCAGGGCGTCCGCGGCCTCCACGGCGACCAGCATCGCCACCCGCGGCCGCCCGGGCCGGGGGCCGTCGCCCGCCGGGCCGCCGTCCAGCCCCAGCCGCACCGCCAGCAGGTCGTACAGCCGGCCGGCGACCAGGTGGTTGGGCTGGTCCGCGGGCGCGGTGGCGGGCACCGGCATGCCGAACTCGACCAGCCCGAAGCCCGGCGCGCCGCGCTTCATGGCCAGGTACTCGTCGATCACCACGTCGATGACCGGGCGCCACTCGCCCCGGGCGAGGGCGTCGTCCGGAGCGCCGAGCCGGGCCTCGATCCGGGCCACGTACTCGTCCAGGTTGCGGCGGGCCAGCGCCTCGGCCATGGCCCGCTTGTTGTCGAAGAAGCGGTAGACGGAGCCGATGGGGACTCCCGCGCGTTCGGCCACGGCGCGGGTGCTCAGCTCCTCGTATCCGGTCTCGTCGAGGAGTTCGGCGCAGGCGTCGAGGATCCTGCCCAGGCGTTCGGCGCTGCGCCGTTGCACCGGCACGCGGCGGAGGTTCGATGTGGACACCCCTCCATCCTGCCTGGTCCGGATCGCATCGTTGACGCGCGCCCACTCTATTCCTATGGTCTTCCATAGGAATCGTTGGAGCGGCGGGAGTACGCGATGAGCGGCACGGGCACCGGGAACGAGCAGGCCAGGAAGACCGCGGGAGGTCTGGAGTACCTCTCCGGGTTCGGCAACGAGCACAGCAGCGAGGCCGTTCCCGGCGCGCTGCCGGTCGGCCGGAACTCGCCCCAGCGGGCTCCGCTGGGGCTGTACGCCGAGCAGCTGAGCGGCAGCGCCTTCACCGAGCCGCGCCGCGCCAACCGCCGCTCGTGGCTGTACCGCATCCGCCCCTCGGCCGCGCACCCGCCGTTCGCCCGGATCGGCAACGGCGGGCTGGACGGCGCCCCGTTCGGCGGCGCGGAGGGCGCCGTACCGGACCCGAACCGGCTGCGCTGGGACCCGCTCCCGGAGCCCGCCGAGGGCACCGACTTCCTCGCCGGGCTGTGGACCCTCGGCGGCAACGGGGACGCCACCCAGCGCACCGGCATGGCCATCCACCTGTACGCCGCCGACACCTCGATGACCGACCGGGTGTTCAGCGACGCCGACGGCGAGCTGCTGATCGTGCCGGAGCTCGGCGGACTGCTGCTGCGCACCGAGTTCGGGCTGCTCTCGGTGGCTCCCGGCCAGGTGGCGCTGATCCCGCGCGGCGTGCGCTTCCGGGTGGAGCTGCTGGACCCGGTCGTGCGCGGCTACGTCTGCGAGAACTACGGCCAGCCGTTCGTCCTGCCCGACCTCGGGCCGATCGGCGCCAACGGCCTGGCCAACCCGCGGGACTTCCTCGCCCCGGTGGCCGCCTACGAGGACGTCGAGGGCCCGGTGGAGGTGGTCAACAAGTTCTGCGGCAACCTGTGGTCCGCCACCTACGACCACTCCCCGCTGGACGTGGTGGCCTGGCACGGGAACTACGTCCCGTACGTGTACGACCTGCACCGCTTCAACGTCATCGGGTCCATCAGCTACGACCACCCGGACCCGTCCATCTTCACCGTGCTGACCTCGCCCTCGGACACCCCGGGGCTGGCCGGCGTGGACTTCGTGGTCTTCGCCCCGCGCTGGCTGGTCGGCGAGGACACCTTCCGGCCGCCGTACTTCCACCGCAACGTGATGAGCGAGTACATGGGCCTCATCGAGGGCGCCTACGACGCCAAGACGGCCGGCAAGGGCGGATTCGTGCCGGGCGGCGGCTCGCTGCACAACATGATGTCCGCGCACGGCCCGGACCGGGACACCTTCGACCGGGCCAGTGCGGCGGAGCTGCGGCCCCAGAAGATCGACGACGGACTGGCCTTCATGTTCGAGACCCGCTGGCCGGTCACGCTCACTAGGCAGGCAGCCGAAGCGGACCATCTCCAGGCACGTTACGACGACGTATGGCAGGGTCTGGAGCGCCATTTCCGACCCTGACCGTGACCGGAGGCCCCCCGTGACCACCTTCGCCCCCGACTCACTCGCCCTGAACCGCAAACTGCCGCTGTGGTACCAGGTCTCGCAGTCGCTGCGCGCCTCGATACTGGGCCGTCGCCCGCACGAGCCGCTGCGGCTGCCGACCGAGGACCGGCTGGCGGAGCACTACGGGGTCAGTGTGCTCACCATGCGGCAGGCGCTGAAGGAGCTGGAGACGGAGGGGCTGATCAGCCGGCACCGGCGGCGCGGCACGTTCATCGAGCCCAGTGCGCGGCGCGGGGCGCCGGTCCGGCTGCTGGGCTCGGTGGACGCCATCGTCGCCCAGCAGTCCGGGGAGCGCACCGAGGTGCTGGGGCACGGCCCGGTGCCCGTCCCGGCCGAACTGGCCGAGCACTTCCCCGGGCTGGAGGAGGCCGTGGCCTACCGCCGGCTGCGCTCCGACGAGCGCACCGGCGAGCCCACCAACTGGGCGGAGAACCACGTGCGGCCCGAACTCGCGGACCGCATCGACGTGGCCGACCTGGCGCGCTGGCCGATGACCAAGGTGCTGCGCGACGTGGTGGGCGTGCGGATCAGCCGGATCACCGACACCGTGGAGGCCCGGCTCGCCGACCCGGAGACGGCCCGGCTGCTGGACGTCCCGCTGCTCAGCCCGATCCTGCACTACACGGGCGTGACCTACGACGAGGGCGGGCGGGTGGTGGACGTGGCCCGGATCCGGTACCGCGGGGACCGGTTCTCCTTCACCGTGACGGTGGACGCCCACTGACCCCGGGACACCCCCACCCGCCCCGGGCGGGGTCCGGCGGCCGTCCGGGCGCACCGCCGTCGCGGGCCGGCCGGGGCGGCGCCCGATACGATGCCGGCGGCCAGTACAGCGTGCCGGGGAGGGCGGCCGGATGACGGCGACAGAGGCCGACGAGCCGACCGCGCGGGCCGGCGGGGCGGGGACGGACGCCGCCGGGACGCCCGCCGCGGCGCCGGGCGGCACGCCGCCCCCGGTCGGCGCACCGGCGCTCGCGGACCTGATGCCCTGGGCGGTGGCGCCGCTGCGGCTGGGCCGGGGCTGGGTGCTGGCCCCCGACGCGGCGTCGCTCACCCGGCGCTGGGACCGGCTGGTCGCGGCCGCCGGCCCCGCGGACCGGGCCGCGCTGTTCCGGCCGACCCGGGCCCGCACCCTGCACAGCGCGGTCGCCCAGCTGCCCGGTCAGGCCACCTCCACCGGCCCGCTGGCACAGGAGTCCGGCCGCTGCCCGGCACCGGTGCGGATCGCGCACGGACCGTTCGACCAGGGCTGGCTGATCCCGGATCACCGGCTGCTGGACGCGGCCCGGCCGGAGCTGTGGCGGATCGCGGACGACCGCCAGCTGTTCGTGACCGAGCCGCGCGGCGGACCCGCCGGCCCCGCCCTCACCGTCTCCGCGCTGCTGCCCGACGGCCACTCCCCCGCCGGCCGGCCCGGCGCCGTCCGGCCGCTCTACCGCAGGCCCGGCGGCCGGGAACCCAATCTGGCGGCCGGGCTGACCGCGCACCTGGGGCACCGGCTGGGCGAGCCGGTCGGCGCCGGCGACGTCCTCGCCTGGATCTGCGCCGCCGCCCGGCCCGCCCCGGCCGGCCGGGGCTGCGCGGTCCCGCTCACCGCGGACCGGGAGGTCTGGGAGCGGGGCGTCCGGCTGGGGCGGCGCCTGGTGTGGCTGATGACCCGTGGCGCGCGCGCCGCGGACCGGCCGCGGCTGCCGGGCGGCCGGCGGCCGTACGTACGGGCCGCCCTGCCGCCCCGGCCGGAGCCCGGCGATCTGGCGTACGACCCGCGGGAGCAGGTGCTGGGGGTCGGCCCGGGCCGGATCTCGCCGGTGGCCCCCGCCGCCTGGGAGTTCCACGCGGACGGGGCCCCGGTGCTGGAGACCTGGTTCGAACGCCGGGTGCGCCCGGCGGACCCCGGCACCCTGGAGGCGGTCCGCCCGGCCGTCTGGCCGCAGGAGTGGACCTCCGAGCTGCTGGAGCTGGTCACGGTGCTGACGCTGCTGGCCGAAGCGGAACCGGAGCGGCGGGAGCTGGCCGAGCGGACGGCCCGCGGGCCGCTCGTCGCCACGGCGGAGCTGCGCGCGGCGGGGGTGCTGCCGGTCACCGCGGCGGCACGGCGGCCGGCGTCGGTGCTGGACCACCCGGAGGAAGGGCCCGGCGGCCAGTTCGCGCTGCTGTGAGGGCACGGGGCCGGGCGTCCGGCGGGGACGACCGGGCGTGGCACCGTGCGGGGGGGTTCGCGGGACGCGGGGACGGATCATCCCGGGCGGGGACGGCTCACTCCGGACGGCCGGGCCGGGCACCGCCGCCGGGAAGGGCGCGGACACGACTCATCCCGGGCGGACAGCACGGAACGACCGGCTGGAGCGGGGCCGGCTTCCCCTGTGCCCGGGATGATCGATGAATCGAACGTGCTGCGGATGAGCCCGGAGGCTCAGCCGCGGTTGCCGAACAGGGAACGCCTCAGCCGCCGCAGCGGGGCGAACAGCGACACCCTGGCGCTGCGGCTCTCCCTGGTGCGCTGGTGATCGCGTGCGGTGAGCTCGCGCATCAGCACGGTCGCCCCCTCCGCCTCACGCCGGGGGACGGCAGGGCCGCCCAGCACCGCGAGATGGCGGTCGAGGCGCGCACTGGACGCACCGCTCCCGCAGTTGATGGCAGGCACTCGTGGCCTGCTCCGAACCGTTATCTGCTCCATGACACTCCCCACCCGTACGAGGGCACCCGCCCCGGGCAGAGTAACCCTACCTCCCCGAGTCGTCACCCGCGCATCCCAGGCTGTGGATTCACCTCTCCGTCAAGGGTGTTGACACATGTTCCGACGGGGCACGCGCCCGCGAGGAGGCCCCGGTGCCGACGGACGGGGCCTCCTGTGGTTCATCCGTGCTGGTGGCGGTGGGTTCAGGCGGCGGAACGGAACGCCGGGAGGTAGCCACCGGACTGGCCGGAGGCGGTCGGGTGGTACGACTCTCCGATGTTCAGCCAGTTGACGCTGTGCAACCAGGGGCTGCTGGAGCAGATCTCGTGCCCGCTGAACGTCCCGGTGACGTCCGCGTAGGCGAAGCCGTTGTCGGCCACCTGCTTGGCGATCACCGAGTTGAGCAGCGCGGAGGCGTCGTTGATCGCGGCCCGCTTGGTCTCGCTCAGCCCGGCCGCACAGCCGCCGCCGAGCTTGTAGAAGCGCGGGTAGCCGAGCACCACGACACGGGCGTTGGGCGCCTTGGAACGGATGGTGTCATAAGTGCTGTTGAGCTTGCCGGGAAGGGTGTTGGTGACGTAGCTGCGGGCCTGGTTGATGCGGTCCAGACAGCCGCTGTCGGAGCTGAGCACACAGGTGGTCATGACGTCGGCGAACCCGGCGTCGTTGCCGCCGATGCTGAGGCTGACCAGTCCGGTGCCGGTGTTGAGCGGGCCCAGCTGGTTGGCGAGCACATCGCCGGTCTTGGCGCCCGAGCAGGCGGTGAAGCTGAACGAGGAAGGCGCGTTGGCGGCCGCCCACAGCGCGGGGAACGCCTTGGTGCTGCGCTTGCAGTCGCCGCTGCCGCTGTCGTAGCTGCCGGCTCCCACCCCGGAGGAGTAGGAGTCACCGAGCGCGACGTAGGCGGGGCCGGCCGCGGACTCGGAGGCGTGCGCCGCTCCGGCCCCGGAGAGGGCGAGGACGGATCCGAGGATGAGGGAACTGGCGATGCCGGCGAGCCGGGGCATGATGCGGGGCAGTTTCATCGAACCTCCATGAGCAGGATCACTGCTGTCTCTGTTTCAGGCGGATCACCTCGTGGATCGAGGCGAACCGGCACAGACCGTCCGCCGGGCCACGCTGATCATTGCGGCCGGATGACATGGCTATGTCATGCCGCGAAAACCATTGATCTATGCGGGTTGATAGGAAAACTTTGAACCGGATCAGGGACGGCTCCGGCGTATCCGGATCAAGCGCACGGCGTGCCGTGCGCGACCCCCGCTCGCGCGCACCCCGCGCGCCACCGGTGCGGAGGATCCTCGCGAGGGCATCGCCGGTGGCCCGGTGCCACCCGGGCGGGTGACACCGGGCCGCCGGTCCCACCCGCTGGGCCGGGCCGTGCGGGAGGCGCCGCCCGCGCGGCCGTCGGGCCCCGCGCCGAAATCCGTGTACGCCGACCCCCCGGGTGGCGGATCATGTGCACCATGTGCGCCGACCGCAGCTCCGATTCCCGGAGGCAGACCCTGCCCGCCACCCCGGCCGACCCGTCCCCGGCGACCGGGACCGCACCGGTCCACACCTCGCTGCCGGTCCGGCTGAACATGGACGACAACGACTCCCCCGCGGACGTCATCGACGCCCTGTTCCTGGGCCGCTTCGCCACCGGTGAGCAGCCGTTCGCGCGCAGCCGCACCGTGGACCGGGTCCGGGCCGGGGCGACGATGCTGCCGCCGGGCGCCCGGGTGCTGCGGGCGGCCCGGGACGCGGACCGCAGCGCCACCCTCGCCGAGGGCGACGGTTGGACCCTGCTGGTGTCCCGGTGGAACCCGGGCGCGGACGTGACCGTGACGGCCGTCGACGACGACCTCGCCGAACGGGTGCTGCGCCAGGCGGTGGACGGGGCCGAGGACGAACCGGAACCCGAACCGGAGAGCGTCACCATGGGGTTCTGGTACCTCTCGCCGCGGCGCGGCCCGTACCGCACCACGCGCCAGGTCTCGGCGGGCACCTGGGAGGAGATCCGCGGCAACTACTCCGCACCGGTCGCCGACGCGGTGGACGGGCTGGTGAAGCTCACCCCGGAGAGCATCGCCGGACGGCTGCTGCTGCTGCACGGCCCGCCCGGCACCGGCAAGACCTCGGCGCTGCGCACCCTGGCCCGCGCCTGGCAGGACTGGTGCCAGGTGGACTGCGTCCTCGACCCGGAACTGCTCTTCAACGACGTCGGCTATCTGATGGAGATCGCCATCGGCGAGGACGACGGCGCCGCCGGCGGCCGCTGGCGGCTGCTGCTCCTGGAGGACTGCGACGAGCTGATCCGCGGCGAGGCGCGGCACACCGCCGGCCAGGCGCTGTCCCGGCTGCTGAACCTGACCGACGGGCTGCTCGGCCAGGGCCGCAACGTCCTGGTCGGGGTGACCACCAACGAGGACCTGGAGCGGCTGCACCCGGCCGTCGTCCGGCCCGGCCGCTGCCTGGCCCGGATCGAGGTGGGCGCGCTCAGCCGGGCGGAGGCGGTGAGCTGGCTCGGCCGCGAGGAGGGCGTCGGGCGGGACGGGGCCACCCTGGCCGAGCTGTTCGCGCTGCGCCGGGGCACCGGGCCCGCCTCGGTGCCGGCTCCGGCCGCGGCGGCGGACGCCGGACTGTACCTGTGACCCCGCGGGCCGTCCGGGCCCGGGCGGCCCGCGGGACCGGCGCGCGGATCAGGCGCAGAGGTGGCGCAGCCGGACCGACAGACAGGTCACACAGCCCTCCATCTTCTCGAACTCCCCGATGTCGACGGGGACCGGCTCGTACCCGAGGCCACCGAGGAGCGCGGCGGTGCGCGGCGCGCTCGCGGCCATCAGCAGCCGCCCGCCGCCGAGCAGCACCACATGGGCGCCGGCCTCCTCCGGGACGGGCAGGAACCGGGGGAAGGCGCCCGGGTCGTCGACGAGCGGCGGGTAGCCGATGACCCGGCCGTCGGGGAGTGCGGTGACGGCGGACTTCAGGTGCAGCACCCTGCCGACGGGTACCGCGACCACCCGCGCGCCGAGCGGTTCGAAGGCGGCGCGGAGCTGCCGGACGCCCTCGGCGTTGGTGCGTCCGCCGCACCCGACGTAGAGGGTGTCGTCGATCTTGAGGACGTCGCCGCCGTCCAGGGTGCCCGGCGCCCGCACCCGGTTGACCGAGCAGCCGAGGGCGGCCACCGTCTCCTCCGCGGCGGCCGTCTCGGGCCTGCGGGAGTCCGCCCCGGACCGGGCGATGAGGGCCACGTTCCGGTACATCACCAGGGCGTCCTCGATGAACACCCCGTCCGGGCAGTCGTCCGCCGGGGGCACCTCGACCGTCTCCCAGCCGTGTGCGCGGAGGGCCTCGACGTAGCCCCGCCACTGGCGCAGCGCCAGGGCGGCGTCGACCGGGCGGCGGTCGACATGGGTGATCAGCCCCTCGGCGAGGCGGGGGCTGGGGCGCCGGACGAGCGCCTTGGCACTGCGGGTCATGGTCGGGTCTCCTCGCTCTCGGCGCGGCCGGCCGGCCGCGCGGCCCGGGACCGCGCGGGTACACCACCGGGGAGTCCGCGCGCGGCCGTCGCGGTCCGGATCATTCCGGATCGCGGCGCCGGGCGGGGCGTCGGCGGCCGGCTCAGTACGCGTCCACGTCCTCCGGGGTGCGGCGGGCGAGCGCGGCCAGGGTGTCCAGCGCCGCACCGAGCACCTCCGGCGGCGGGGAGGCCAGTCCGACGCGGACCGCTCCGGGGGCCCGGCCGGTGCCGACCACGAACGCGGCGGCCGGGGTGACGGCTATGCCCCGGCGGGCGGCCGCGGCCACGAAGGTCTCCGCCCGCCACGGCGCGGGCAGTTCCCACCAGCAGAAGTAGGCGGCGGGGTCGGTGCGCAGGGTGAACCCGGCCAGCCGGGTGGCCGCGATCCGCTGGCGGGCCGCCGCGTCGTCCCGCTTGGCGCGGACCAGCCGGTCCACGGTGCCGTCGCCGATCCAGCGGGTCGCCGCCGCCAGCGGGAAGCGGGCGGCCGTCCAGCCGCCGGAGCGCAGCGCGGCGGCGTACCGGTCGGCGAGCCGGGGCGGGGCGACCGCGAAGCCGGCGGTGAGACCGGGCGCGAGCCGCTTGGAGAGGCTGTCGATCACGAGGGTGCGGTCCGGGGCGTCCGCCGCCAGCGGCGCCGGGCCGTCGCACAGGAACGCCCAGATGGTGTCCTCGATCGCGTACAGGTCCCACCGTTCCAGGGCTTCGGCGAGTTCGGCGCGGCGGCCCGGCGGCATCGTGGTGGCCAGCGGGTTGTGCAGGGTCGGCTGGAGGTAGAGGGCGTGCGGCCGGCCGGTCCGGCAGGCGGCGGCGAGGGCGTCCGGCCGCACCCCCGCGCCGTCGGTGGCCAGCGGTACCAGGGTGACGCCCAGACGGGCGGCGACCGCCTTGAGCACCGGGTAGGTCAGCTCCTCCACACCGAGCCGGCCGCCGGGCGGCACCAGCGCGGCGACCGCCGCGGCCATGGCCTGCCGCCCGCTGCCGGCGAACAGCACCCGGTCCGGCGCGGGTCGCCAGCCGGGCCGGGCGAGCAGTGCGGCGACCGCCTCGCGGGCGGCGGGGGTGCCGGTCGCGCCGACCGGCCGGAGGGCGGATTCCAGCATGTCGGGGCGGAGCAGCGGGGCCAGCCCGGCGGCCAGCAGTTCCGTCTGCCGGCCCGCCAGCGGGTAGTTGAGCTCCAGGTCGACGCGGTGCGCGGCCGGTTCGGCGAGGGCCGGGCCGGGGGCCGGCGGGTCGGCGCGGACGAAGGTGCCGCGACCGACCTCGCCGACGACCAGGCCGCGGCGGGTCAGTTCGCGGTAGACCCGGGCGGCGGTGGAGTTGGCGATGCCGTGCGCCCGGGCGAAGGCCCGCTGGGTGGGCAGCCGGTCCCCCGGGCGCAGCCGCCCGGCGGCGATGTCGTCGGCGACCGCGTCGGCCGCGCTCCGGTAGTCCTCGGTCATCCGCCCCTCCGACGCCGCATCAATTCATTGCGCACCATTGCTCCGAGTGCAAAGTCAGTATTGCACTCGCTCAGTTGACCCGCCTAGCATCCGACTCGTCCGGTCGGCACAGGCGGGAGAACGGGGATCCGATGATGAGTGCGACGTCCGCGAACGGGATCGCGATCGGCTACGACGACCTGGGCCCCCGGGACTGCCCGGTGCCGCTGCTGCTGGTCCACGGCCACCCCTTCGACCGGTCCATGTGGCATCCGCAGATCGCCGCCGCCACCGCGGCCGGGTACCGGGTCCTCGCGCCCGACCTGCGCGGCTACGGGGAGTCGACGGTGGTCCCGGGCAGCACCCCGCTGTCGGTCTTCGCCACCGACCTGGCGTCGCTGCTGGACCGCTCGGGGATCGACGGCGTGGCGCTCGGCGGGTTGTCGATGGGCGGCCAGATCGTCATGGAGTTCCAGCGGCTCTTCCCGGAGCGGGTGCGCGGGCTGCTGCTCGCGGACACCTCCGCCGAGGCCGATACGGAGGCCGGCCGCGCCTGGCGCCGGGAGACCGCGGACCGGCTGCTGCGCGAGGGCATGGCCCCGTACGCCGACGAGGTGCTGACGAAGATGGTGGCGCCGTACAACGTGGCGGCACTGCCGGACGTCGCCACCCATGTCCGGCTGATGATGGGCGGCACCCCGCCGGAGGGCGCCGCCGCGGCGCTGCGCGGCCGTGCCGAACGCCCGGACTACCGGCCGGTCCTGGGCCGGGTCACCGTGCCCACGCTCATCGTGGTCGGCGCGGACGACGAGTTCACGCCGGTGGCCGACGCGGAGACGATGCACCGGCTGGTCCCCGGCTCCCGGCTGCGGGTGGTGCCGGGCGCCGCCCATCTGCCGAACCTGGAGCGGCCCGAGGAGTTCAACGCCCTGCTGCTGGAGTTCCTGGACCGGGTCGCCGCCGCCACGGCCGGCCGCAGCGGGGTCTGAGCCGGCGCCCGCCCGCTCCGGGCCGGCGCACCGGACCGGTGCGCCGGGCGGGGCGGTGGCACGGGCCCCGGGCGGCTCCGCGGATCCCGGCCGGCCCGCGCCGCGGTCGCGTACCGGCCGTTCCGCGCCCGGGGCTCACTCCTCCTCGTACACCGCGCGCACCGCGTCGGCCGCGGCGCCGAGCGCGGCGGCGCGGTCCAGACCGAGCCGGTGCGCGCGCCGGGCGTAGGCGGCCGCGGCACTCGCGGCCTCCCGGAGCGCGGCGTCCCCGGCGGCGGCGACGAACGTGCCGTTGCGGCCGCGGGTCTCCACCACGCCGTCCGCCTCCAGCGCCCGGTACGCCTTGGCCACGGTGTTGGCCGCGAGCCCCAGCTCCTCCGCGAAGCCGCGCACGGTCGGCAGCCGGTAGCCCACCGGCAGCGCCCCGGACCTGGCCTGTTCGGCGATCTGTGCGCGGACCTGCTCGAACGGAGCGGTCGCCGAGTCCGGGTCGACGGTGATCTGCAGGGCCACGGTGGAACTCCCAGGAGGATGCCGGTTGCGTCGGTCCTCCATTCTCCGCCACCGAAGGCACCGGTCCACCGGCGGCGCGTCCCGCTGCCGCGCCCCGGGTGGTGGAGATGACCTGGGGCGGTACCCGGCCCGGCGCCGCCCGGACGCCTGTCCGACGGGACGGCCGGTACCGCGACTTCAAGCCATCCAACGCCCGGAAATGATGCGGCGCGGTCCCCTCCCACGACGTACCCTCCGACCTCATGACGTTGATCGTGCGCGACTTCCGCGCGTCTGACGCCGAAGCGGTGGCCGAGGCGCGCCGCGCCGCCTGGCCCTACCTGGTGACCACCGCCGAGGGCGTCGCCTGGGAGGTGGCCCACGCCCCCGCCGACCGCCGCCATCGGCTGCTGGTCGCCGAGGCCGACGGGACCGTGGTGGGTTCCGCCCCCACCGGGGTCTTCACCGAGGGCGGCGACGCCGGCCGCGCCTTCGCCGATGTGCACGTACACCCTGCCCACCGGGGCCAGGGCGTCGGAACCGCGCTGCTGCACAGCGCCGAGGAGTACCTCGCCGGGCTGGGCACGACCGCCGTCTACATATGGACGCTCGACGAGCGGCCCTGCATCACCTTCGCGGAGCGCCGCGGCTACCGGCGCAGCCGCGGCTCGCGCTTCCTGCGACTGGACCTGACGGCGGACGGCCTCCCCGGCCCCGGGCCGGTCCCCGCGGGCGTGGAACTGCGCGCCGCCGCCGACTTCGCCGACGATCCACGGCCGTGCTACGAGGCGGAGGCGGCGGCCGCCCCGGACGAGCCGGGCGATGTCGGCGCGGGCGGGGAGTCCTACGAGGAGTGGCTGCGGACCACCTGGGAGCGGCCCGACCGCAGCCGTGAACTCAGCACCGTGGCGCTGGTGGACGGAGTGGTCGCCGCGTACAGCATCGTGCACACCGACGGGCACGGCCGCTGCATGTCGGGCGGCACCGGCACGGTGCGCGCCCACCGGGGGCGGGGACTGGCGAAGCTCACCAAGTCGCAGGCGCTGCACCGGGCCCGCGCCGCCGGTTGCACCGAGGCGTTCGCCGGCAACGACACCGGGAACGCCGCGATGCTGGCGGTCAACACCTGGCTCGGCTTCCGGCCCGCGGCGTCGGAGTGGCGCTACGTACGGGAGCTGACGGTCTGAGGGCCGAGGTCCGGCGAGCCGGAGGGAGCCGCGGGATGACGGGTCGGGCCGGGGTCGTGGTCCGGGACTTCCGGCCGGCGGACGCCGGGAGTCTGCTCGGGATGCGCCGGCTGGTGCGCCCGTTCCACGTGATGAGCCCGGCCGGCCTGGCCTGGCAGGTCACCGGGGCGCCCGCCGCCCAGCGGTTCCGGCTGCTGGTGGCCGAAGTCGAAGCGGACGGCGAGGTGGTGGGCTGCGCCGGGGTGGGCCTGGCGTTCGACAGCAGCGAGCCCGGGCAGGCGTTCGCCAACCCGATGGTGCACCCGGACGCGCGGGGCCGGGGCGCGGGGGGCGCGCTGCTCGCCGAGGCCGAGCGGTACCTGGCCGGCCTCGGGGCCGAATCGGTCTTCGCCTGGGCTCTGGCCGACGAGCGCTCCCGCGCCTTCGCGGTGCAGCGCGGCTACCGGCCGCTGCGCGTCGCCCGCTACCTCCGGCTGGACCTGCGGAACACGCCGCTGCCCCGGCCGGCCGCGCCGCCGCCCGGCGTGCGGCTGTGCACCGCCGCCGACCTGGCGGACGATCCCCGGCCGCTGTACCTCGCGGACGCCGAGACGACGTCGGACGAGCCGAGCGACACCCCTGGCGACACGCTGTCCTACCCGGACTGGCTCTCGCTGTACTGGGCCGATCCCGACCTGGACCGGAACCTCACCGCGGTGGCCCTGGTCGACGGCGCGGTAGCGGCGTTCGCCACCGCGCGCACCGACGGCCGGGGCGGCTATCTGTCGGCGATGACCGGCACCGTGCGCGCCCACCGCGGCCGCGGGCTGGCCAAGCTCGTGAAGAACCACTCGCTCCACCTGGCCCGGTCGGCCGGCTGCACCTGGGCGTACACCGGCAACGACACCGGGAACGCCCCGATGCTGGCGGTCAACGAGTGGTTCGGGTACCGGCCGGCGGGCACCGAGCAGCGCTACGCGGCCGAACTCGCCGCCCGGACCCGGGACCACCACCGCTGAGCGTGGCCGCGGGCGGGGGGGTGACGGGTGGGCCGCGGGCGGGGGGCGACGGGTGGGCGGCGACCGGTGGGCTTGACGGTGCGGGGGCGGTGCCGACCATGTCCCTATGGCTGTCTCCCGAGCAGATCTCGCCTCGTCCTTCGACTCCGTCGCGGCCCAGTACGCCACCGCCCGGCCGGACTATCCGCCCGCGCTCTTCACCGCCGTGGAGGAACTGGCCGGGCGGGCGCTGGCCGGTGCCGAGGTGCTGGACGTCGGCGCCGGTACCGGCATCGCCACCCGGCTGCTGGCGGCCCGGGGGGCACGGGTGACCGCGGTCGAGCCGGGCGCGGCGATGGCCGCGGAGCTGAGCGCCGCGCTGCCGGCCGTCCCCCTGGTGCGGGCTGTCGGCGACGCGCTGCCGTTCGCGGACGCCTCCGCCGACGTGGTCACCTACGCGCAGGCGTGGCACTGGACGGACCCGCGGCGGTCGCTGCCGGAGGCGTGGCGGGTGCTCCGGCCGGGCGGCGCGGTCGCCCTGTGGTGGAACGTGCCGGATCTCGGTGTGCCCTGGGTGGCGGAGCAGGAGGCCCGGCTGGCCGGGCGCTGCCCGACGCACCGGGCGCACGGGGCACCCGGCGCCGCCGCGGCGCCGCTGGCCGCGGCGGGGTTCCGGGCGCGCTCGGAGGTCCTGTCCTGGTCCCGGCGGATCACGGTGGAGGACCGGCTCCGGACCCTGGGCAGCCACTCCTACCTGGCGGTGATGGGCGCCGACGCGGAACCGGTGCTGGCCGCGGAGCGGGCCGAGTTGCTGGCGCGGTTCCCGGACGGGGTGCTGGACGAGCCGTACGTGGTCGACCTCACGGTCGGGGTGCGTGCGGGGACGGCGCGCCCCGGGGCGTAGCCGGTCGGGCCCGCACGGAGGGCCTGGGGCGGGCGGCTCCCGGCCGGGCTGCCGGCCGGCGCGCGTCCGGGACGGCTCGGCCGGGCCGCTTCCGCGGACCGCTCCGGTCCGGCGGCGGTCGGCCCGTTCCCGTCCCGGGGCGCGGACCGCGGGCCGGGCCGCGGGCCGGGCCGCGAACCGCCGGCCGCCGCGCCGGACCAGAGGACCGGTGCCGGGGCTGGGCTGTTCGGCCCGGGGGCGGGCGGGCGCCGGAGCGGGCACGGAGGGCCGGGGCGGGGTCACCCCAGGAAGTAGAAGGCGGGGGCCGGGTGCATCAGGAACGCGTGGTGCGAGATGTTCCAGGCGTAGGCGCCGGCCAGCGCGAAGGCGACCCGGTCACCGGCCCGTATCCGGTCGACCGGGACCCGGCGGGCCAGCACGTCCTTGGGGGTGCACAGCTGGCCCGCCAGCGTCACCGGTTCGCCGTGCGCGCCGGGCCGCGGCCAGGGGTGGCGCCAGCCGTCCCGGGGCAGCACGGTGAACGGGTGGTCGTGCTGCTTGGCGGCGGGCGTGCGCAGGTGGTGGGTGCCGCCGCGGAGCACCGCGAACGCCTCGCCACCGCTGTACCGCACGTCGAGGACGTCGGTGACGTACCAGCCGCAGTAGCCGGTCAGGGCACGGCCGGGCTCGATGCGCAGCACGGTCCCCGGGTGCCGGTCGGCGAGCGCGGCCAGCCCCGCCCCGTACCCGGCCCAGTCGAAGCGCCGCTCCGGGTGGGTGTAGTCGACCTGCATGCCGCCCCCGATGTTCGCCTCCTCCAGCGGCAGGCCGTGCCGGTCGGTCAGTTCCCTGGCCCAGGAGGTGATCCGCTCGGCGAGTTCGAGCTGGGCGGGCGCGTCCAGCCCGCTGGCCAGGTGGGCGTGGATACCGCGCAGCCGCAGCCGGCTGCCGGCCGGCAGCGGCAGGCAGCCGGCGAGCCGGTCGGGATCGAGCCCGAACGGGGTGGGCCTGCCGCCCATGGTCAGCGCGGCGCCGTCCAGGGCCCGCGCACCGGTGGGCAGATTGACCCGGAGCAGCACGTCGGCGACGCAGCCGTCCGCGCGGCCGCCGGGCGGGGCCGGCCGCCGGGCGGCGAGCTGGGCCAGCAGCCGCAGTTCGGACTCGCTCTCCACGTGGATGCGGTGCACCCCCCGGTCCAGGGCGAGCCGCAGCTCCGCCTCGGTCTTGCCGGGGCCGCCGAAGGCCACCGGGACCTCGGGGGCGGTCTGCCGCACATGGGTCAGCTCGCCGCCGGAGGCCACCTCGAAACCGGAGACGTGCGGGGCCAGCGCGGTGAGGATCTCGGGCGCCGGGTTGGCCTTGACCGCGTAGTACAGCTCCACTCGGCCGGGCAGGGCGGCGCGCACGGTCCGCGCGTGCGCCGCCAGTGCCTCCAGGTCGTAGAGGTAGGCGGGCAGATCGTCCTCGGTGAGGTCCCCGGCGAGGGCGGCGACCGGTTCGGTGATCACGGGTGGGCTCTCCTGGAGGTCGGGCGGCGGACGGTCAGCCGTCCGGCGCCGGGCGGGTCGCCCGGGCGGTGGCCTCGGACACCGGACCCGGCGCGAGCGGGTTGGCGATCCGGACGTATCCGGCGTCGCGGTCGGCCTTGCGGCCCCAGCGGGTGAGCAGGTTCGCCTTGGCGGGCAGCGGCGCGCCGGCGAGCAGTTCGGTGAGCCGGGCCGGCCGGCCGTGGGCCGCGGCGCACCCGGCCAGCACCCGGCGGACGGCCGACCACAGGGCGGCCTCCAGGGCCGGGTGCTGGTCGGCGAGGGCCGCGAGCAGTTCGGCGAGGTGGTTGACGAGGAGGCAGTAGACGACGCGGTCCCAGCCGCGTGCCGGATCGTAGGTGAGCGGTCGGGCCACGGCCGGGGGCAGCGCGGCGAGCGCGGCGCGGTGGTGGCCGGCGAGGAGCTTGGTGCCCTCCAGGTCGCGGAGGAGGATCTGCCGGGGGACGCCGGCCCCGTCGACCCCGACGACGACGTTCTGCAGATGGGGTTCGAGGACCACCCCGTGGTCGAAGTAGGCGGCGAGCACCGGCGGCACCAGCAGGCTCAGGTACCTCTCCCACCAGGCCAGCGTCTCCTCGGGCCCGGCGCCGTCCAGCAGCCGGGAGACGTGCGCCGGGCCGGTGGGGTACTCGTCGGCGACCGCCGCCGCCAGCAGCGCGGTCAGTCCCGGCCGCAACCGTGCGGCGAGCCCTTCGCGCACGATGACGCCCAGTCCCTCCACGAGCTGACGGGTGCCCAGGTCGAGCGTGCGGTACGCCGGTTCGCGGAGCAGCTCGCAGCCGGCGAAGCGGGCGGCGAGGCTGCTGGCGACCGGTTCCAGCAGGCGGGTGAGGGCGACGGCCCCGGCCAGCTCGTAGTCGGCGTTCTTCCGCAGGCAGTTGGTGATGCGGACGTGGAGGCTGAACTTCAGGAAGTCGCGCCCGTCGTAGAGGGTGCGGACCGAGGCGGTGGGGGCGAAGTCCCGGCCGCCGGGCCCCAGGTCGAGGACGGTGCCGCGGTCCAGGGCGGCGCGCAGCGCCGGGTGCTCGCGGAGCATGGCGTACTGCCAGGGGTGCGCGGGCAGCAGCCGGTAGCCGTCGGGCACCTGCCGCTGGCGGTCGAGCACGTCGAGCGCGGCGGGTGCGGCCGCCTCCTCCCGTACGTGCTCACGGCGCACCGCGAGGTGGTGGAGCGGGAAGCGGGCGGCCGCCTCGGGCGCGTAGCGCAGCCACTGCTCGGCGCTGCCGCTGCGGGCCTTGGGGGTCGGGTGGAACCGGTGGCCGAAGACCAGCGACCGCTCGGACTGCAGATAGGGGTCGGCGTCCAGTTCCGGGCCGGGGACCGGGGCCACGGCGGTGCCGGCGGCCGGCCGGGGCGCGCGGGGGCCGGGGACGGGGCCGGGTCCGGGCCGGGCCCCGGGGGCGGCGCGGAGGCCCGGGTCCGGGCCGGCGCCGGGCCGGCGGCCGGTGAGCCGGGCCAGCGCGGCGCTGACGCCCGCGTGGCTGGAGTCGACCTGGGCCAGGAACTCGTCGTTGGACACGCCGGTGCGCAGCCGGAGTTCCCGGTGGATGTGCCGGGCCAGGGCCCTCCAGGTCACCTCGGTCCAGCCGCGCCCGGGGGACCGCTCGGTGACCGGGCCGGTGAACCGGTGGGCGCCGATGAGCGAGGTGCGGCGGAGGGCCACCCGCAGCAGCACCCCGCTGCGCGGCAGCCGCAGCAGCAGCCGGCCGTCGTGCACGGCGGTGTGGTGTTCCCGTTGGGACACCTCGCGGAGCAGGCAGTTGAGGAGGGTGTGCGCGACGACGTGATCGGCGGGTGCCACCGCCGTCCGGGGCAAGGGCATGCGGGACTCCTGCGGGGTCGGTTGGCCGGGGGCGGTGGCCCGGCCGAGCGGCCGGCCGGTCATGGGGCGGCCTGGCGGAGGTAGTTCGGCCCGCTGGTGTAGTGCTTGTTGATGTCGGCGGCGCCGGAGCGGCGCTTGGAGTACAGGGTGCCCGCGGTCACCATCGCCTTGACCGGCAGCCGGTCGGCCTCCAGCAGCCGGGCGCGGAGCACGGCGCCGGGGGTGCCCGGGGCGGTGCCGAGGCGGTCGACGGCTTCGGCGAGGCGGTGGCGGAGCAGGGCGGCCGCGGCCGGGCGCGGCAGCGTGCCGAGCGCGGCCAGCTCGAAGAGGGGTGCGGCGGCGCACAGGTGCACGGTGATGGTGGTGAACACGTCGGCCGCCGGGCCGTCGTCGTCCACCAGGATGCGCGGGTCGTCGAACCGGCACAGGTCGGCGGCCTGCCGGGGGCCGTCGCGGCCGAGGGCCGCGGCGAGCCGGCCGGGGTGGACCCGCGGCCCGTCGTGGTCCTTGACCAGCAGCCGCAGCCTCGGCCGGCCGTCACCGGTCCGGTCGAGCACCACGGAGGTGTTCTGCTGGTGGGATTCCAGGGCGATGCCGTAGCCGAAGAGGGTGGTGTGGACGGCGAACAGCACCGTGAGGTAGGCGTCCAGGAACGCGGTCAGGTCACCTCCGTAGAAGTGCTCGGCGAGCGCTTGCGCGACCGGTTGCCCGGTGGGACCGGCGGCGGGCAGGGCCGCGACCGGGACCACCCGGCACCCGTCGAGCCCGGCCGGGTACCGGCGCACGAGCACGGCGAGGAGTTCGTGCCCGGCGTGGAGATGGGTGGTCTCGTCGGCGAACAGCAGGGTACGGGCCAGGGCCGGTTCCCGGGAGAGCACCGCCTCGAGCAGCCGCTGGGCCACCGCCCCGTCGGTGAGGGTGCCGGGCTTGATGGTGCGCCGGTTGAGCGCGCCGAGGGTCGCGGTGGGCAGCGGCAGTTTCAGGTGGACGGCGAGGTCGTGCACGACGGCGACGGTCCGCATGGAGAGCGTGGGCCGGACCCGCGGGCCGGGGTGGCGGGCGGGGTCGGCGAGGGGGGCGGCGGTGAGGCCGGTCGCGGCCAGGGCCTCCGGCAGCGCCCGGTCGGCGGTGAGCGGGTGCACCGGCACGGCGAGGTGGCCGCGGTCCGGGACGGGCAGTCCGAGCAGTCCGGGCGTGGGCCACCAGGCGGGCAGCCGCCCCGGGTGGCCGGCGACCGCGTCCCGCGGCAGGGCGATCCAGCGCAGCGGGAAGACCGGGTGGGTCTCGGGCGCGTACGGGTCCTGCCGGTTTGGGGCGAGGGCGTGCCGGGCGCGGCTGGTGGGGTGGACGGGGTGGCCGCGGAAGGCGGCGAGGGTGTCGTGGGCGAGGGCCCCGGCGAGGCCGGTCCACTGTGCGGCGGGCCGGTCGCCGTAGACCGCGGCGAGCCGGGCGAGGACTCCGGGCCGCAGGCGCGTCCGGTGGCGTGCGGCTTCGAGTTCGGCGCGGCACTCGGCGGCGAAGGTGGCGTACCGGTCCTGGTCGTCGGGTCCGGCGGCCGGCCGCAGGACCGCGAGCACGGCGTCGAGGGTGGTGAGCCGGGCGGCCGGGGTGCCGTCGGCCGGGTGGTGCTCCAGCAGCGGGCGCCGCAGCGCCAGCTCGCTCAGGAAGCCGTCCGGGCCGACCGGGAGCAGCAGGTGTCCGGCGCCGTCCAGGGGGGTGCGCAGCCAGTCTCCGTCGGGCCGGTGGACGGGCCGGGAGCGGCTGCGGAGCCCGTAGGCGTCCTCCCGCAGCAGCGTGGTGACCACCCGCCGCAGCAGCTCGCGTTCCTCCGCGTCCGGGCCGGGCGGGGCGTCCGGGGCCCCGCGGGGCGGGGGCTGCGGCCGGGGGCCGGGGACGGTGTGCCGCTCGCTCATGGCGCGATCTCCCATCGGTGCGCGGCCAGGAACTCCGCGACCGCGCGGTCGATCCGGTGCTGGTCGGTACCGGTGGCCCGGAGTACGCCCAGGAAGTCGCGGTTGGTGTGGTGCAGCGGCCGCTCGGTGCCGGTCTCGCGCAGCGGACGGTAGTCCAGGCGCACCCCGCCGGTCCGGTACGCGGTGGCCGCGGGTGCCGACACCAGCCGCCCGGCCCGGTGGGCGGTGATGTACTCCAGGCGCGCCCGGGCACCGGTCCGGGCGCCGAGTGCGGCGGGCAGCGGCTCGCCGAGGTGGGTGCGGAGGATGTGCTCGAAGAGCGGGACGCCGAGCAGTTCGGCGAGCACCAGGTCGCACTGGTCACCGATGGAGCGGTAGTTGACCTCGATCAGCCGCGCCCGGTCGCCCTGGACCACGTACTCGGTGTGGCAGGCGCCGAAGCCGACGCCGAGGGCGCGGAGTTGGGCGAGGACCCGCTCGGTGTGCGGCTGCGGCGGCTCGGGGAGCAGGACCAGGCGTTCCTCGATGAAGTGCGGGGGTGGGGAGATGTCGGTCCGGAAGGAGGCGAAGGCGTGCAGGGTGCGTCCGTCGCCGAGGGTCTCCAGGGTCTGCACCGGTCCGTCCAGGAACTCCTCGACGACCAGTGCCTCGCCGGGCCGGCGGTCTTGTGTCTCCCGGCAGCGCCGGCGGAGTTCGGCGGGGCCGGCGACGAGGAAGACGTCCTCGCTGGCGACGCCCTCCCGGGGTTTGACCACGCAGGGGAACGGGGGGTCCTGGGCGAGCAGTGCGGCCGGGTCGTGGCCGGCGGGCAGTTCGGCGGACCAGACGGTGTCGGCACCCGCGGCGGCGAGCGCGCGGCGCAGCTCGGCCTTGTTCTTGGTGCGCAGCGCGGCGCGCCAGTCCTTGCCGGGCAGCCCCAGGAAGTCGGCGGCGAGTGCGGCCTGGGTCTGCAGGTGATCGCTGTTGGTGAAGACCGCGTCGGGCCGCCGGGGCTGGGCGGCGAGATGGCTGACGACCTCTCGGAAGTCGCGTACCGCGCAGCGGGTGACGGTCAGTTCGGGCAGCGGGCCGCCGGCGGCGGCCCGCCGCGCCAGGGCGCGTTCATGGGCTTCGGGCTGGTCGGTGAGGAGCGTGACGGCCAGGCCGAGCCGGGCGGCGGCCGGGAGGAACCCCTCGGTGACCGAGTCGGTGGGGTTGAGCGCGAGGAGGTGGAGCCGCCGCGCGGGCGGCTGCTCGGAGGCCGCTTCGAGATCGTTCTCGTGCACGGAGAGACATTAGGTTAGGCAAGCCTAATCTTGTCAATTCACCTGGCCCAAGCGCACCTTTGATGGTGATTCGCCGTCAACCGACGGCACCGGGAGGTCACCCCGGCAGGCCCAGGCCCCGGTGCCGGGCCCGGCGGGCGGCGAGCCGCTCCGCCTCGTCCTGGGCCCGTAGGGCGGCGAGTTCGGCGCCGAGGACACCGCCGAGCCGGGACAGGAAGGCGTCCGCGGCGGACTCCCGCTCCGCGGCGGCCTCCCCCGGTCCGGCGGCGCCCGCCGCCGGACCCGTTCGCGGCCGGTCCGCCGCGCCCGGCGGCTCGTCCTCCTCGATGATCCGGTCCACGATGCCGTGCGCGGCCAGGTCGGCGGAGCGCACCCCCTGCCGGCCCGCGATCTCGTACGCCCGGGCGGTGGTGCGGTAGAGGATCGCCGACGCGCCTTCCGGCGGCAGCGGGGAGAGCCACGCGTGCCGCGCGGCGAGCACCCGGTCGGCCGGCAGCAGGGCGAGCGCGGCGCCGCCGGCCCCCTGGCCGAGCAGCAGGCACAGGGTGGGCGCGGGCAGCGCGACCATGTCGGCCAGACAGCGGGCGATCTCACCGGCCAGGCCGCCCTCCTCGGCCTCCCGGCTGAGTGCCGCGCCCGCGGTGTCGACGACCGTCAGCAGCGGCAGACCGAGTTCGGCCGCGATCCGCATGCCCCGCCGGGCGGTGCGCAGTCCGGCGGGACCGAGGGCCTGGCCGGGGCCGTCGGCCGGGTGCCGGTCGTGGCCGAGGACCACGCACGGCGTGCCGCCCACCCGCGCCAGGGCGAGCAGCAGACCCGGGTCGTGCTCGCCGGCGCCGGTGCCGCTGAGCGGGGTGACGTCCTCGGCCGCGGCGCGCAGCAGGTCGCGTACGCCGGGGCGGCCCGGTTCCCGGGAGCGGCGGATGGACGTCTCGGCGGACGGCGCCGCGGCCTCCCCGCCGGACTGGGTGCGCGCCTCGCCGGGCGCCCCTTCGGGCACCGGGTCCGGCCGGCCGGCGCCGTCCGCGCACAGGACCCGCAGCACCCGCGCGGCGACCTGGGCCAGTTGCGGTGGCGTGAGCACCGCGTCGACCAGTCCGTGCGCCAGCAGGTTCTCGGCCAGTTGCACTCCGGCCGGGAACTCCTCGCCGTACAGCGCCTGGTGCACCCGCGGCCCCAGGAAGCCGATGAGCGCGCCGGGTTCCGCCGAGGTGACGTGGCCCAGCGATCCCCAGGAGGCCAGCACCCCGCCGGTCGTCGGATGGCGCAGATGCACCAGGTAGGGCAGTCCGGCCGCCTTGTGCTCGGTGATGGCCGCCGCGACCTTCACCATCTGCAGGAACGCGACGGTCCCCTCCTGCATCCGGGTCCCGCCGGAGGCGGGCGCGGCGAGCAGCGGCAGCCGCTCCCGGGTCGCCCGTTCCACCGCCCGCACCAGCCGCTCCCCGGACGCCACGCCGATCGATCCGGCGAGGAAGCGGAACTCGCAGGCGACGACGGCGACCCGGCGGCCCGCGACCCGGCCCTCACCGGTGAGGACGGACTCGTCGAGGCCGGTGCGCGCCCGGGCCCGCTCCAGATCGGCGCGGTAGTCGGGGTCCTCGGTGGTGAGGGCGACCGGCTCGTCCCAGGAGCGCCAGGTGCCGGGGTCGGAGACGGTCTCGATCAGCTGGAGTGCGGAGGTACGGGCGGGTGCTCCGGTCATGGGACCACCTTCGCACGGGGCGGTGTCGGGCTCGCGCCCGGGCACCGGCGGCGCATCGGGGCCGCCGGGCGGTGCGCGGTCAGCCCTCCCCGCCGGCCGCCCCGGGCGGCCGGCGCTCCGGCGCGGGGGCGTCGGAGCCGGGGACGTCGAGCCCGGCCCCGGCGTCGAGTGCGGAGTCCAGCGCCCGGGTCAGCCGGTGCAGCCGGTTCCGCAGGTCGGTGAGTTCCCGCGGGTCCAGGCCGCTGGCCGCGATCACCTTCCGGGGGACGGCCTGGGCGTCCGCCTTGAGCGCCGCGCCGTCCGCGGTGAGCCGGACGGTGACCGAGCGCTCGTCGTGGGCACTGCGCTCGCGCTGCACCAACCCGGCCCCTTCCATGCGCTTGAGCAGCGGGGAGAGCGTCCCGGAATCCAGGCGGAGGTGGTCGCCGAGCCGCTTGACCGGCATCTCGCCGTGCTCCCAGAGCACCAGGAGCGCCAGGTACTGCGGATAGGTCAGCCGCGTCTCCCGGAGGACCTGGCGGTAGACGCCGCCGAAGGCGCGGGAGGCGGCGTGCAGGGCGAAGCAGATCTGGAGGTCGAGCCGGAGCAGGTCGTGCTCGTCGGCCGAGGCGGCGGGGGTCTGCGCCGGGGGTTCCGAGGGGCGTGCCATGCCCCCAAGCCTACCTTTTGGTTGTACACAACTAAGTTGTGCACTACTGTTCTGCCCGGCGGTCGGCACGGAACGACGCCGAACGCCCCCGGACACCCGCGGACCGGCCCCTGACCCGGCCCGCGGCATGACGCAAGCGACGCAGGCAAGGATGGTTTTCATGGACGCGCTGTACACCGCGGTAGCCACGGCCAACGGCCGCGAGGGACGGGCCGTGAGCTCCGACGGTCAGCTGGACCTGCCGCTGGCTCCCCCGCCGGCCTTGGGCGGCGACGGGCAGGGCACCAACCCGGAGCAGCTGTTCGCCGCCGGTTACGCCGCCTGCTTCGCCGGCGCGCTGGGTGTCGTGGGCCGCCAGGCGAAGATCGACACCAAGGACGTCTCGGTGACCGCCGAGGTCGGCATCGGCAAGGACGAGACCGGCGGTTTCGCGATCAAGGTCACGCTCCGGGTCGAGCTGCCGGAGAACCTCCAGGGCGAGACCGGCCGGGGACTGGTCGAGCAGGCCCACCAGGTGTGCCCGTACTCCAAGGCCACCCGCGGCAACATCCCGGTCGAGCTGGTCACCGAGTGACCACCGGCTGAGCGCGCGGGCCGGGGCCGGGCGGCCCCGGCCCGCGCACGGCCGTGCCGAGGTCGGCCGGAACGAACGCGGTGCCGTCGCAGGGCGGCCCGCACCCGCGCACGGCCGTGCCCCTCCCGCACCGGGACACCGGTGTGCGAGGGGCACCGGCTTTCCGCCGGCCGGAGCCCGTGGAGAGGGGTCGTCGGCCGCACGGGGTACGGCCGGAAGCCGAAGGGCCCGCCCCGGTGCGGTTCCCCCCGCTCACCCGCTCCGGGCGCCGCGCGCGGCGCCGTCGACGCTTCCGTGGCTCTCCCGTACCGCGATCCGGGCCAGCTTCGTCAGCATCATGCCGTTGCGGATCGAGACGATGTAGTCCACCGGGAGCCCGTGCATCCGGATACCGGGACCTCGCAGGGGGTGCCAGTCGAGGACGAACAGGGTGTTCCCGCCCCACGGGATCAGGTTCATGGCGATGCGGGCCGCGCCGAAGGGTTCCGCCTTCGCTTCCAGCTCCAGGCGGTGTCGCGGCTCGCAGACGCGAACCACGCAGGTGTCGTCGAGGACCACCGGGCCGGCACCGACCCTGACGTGCAGCCGGGCGCCCACGTCCGGCCAGTGCGGGTCGACGGCGAGGATCCGCCGCGTTCCCGAGACCCATTCCCCGTAGCGATAGCCGTCCGACAGCAAGCCCCAGACCCTGGACGGCGGGCTGAGGATCAACCGGCGGTTCCGGGACAGACCGACCACGCTCCTTCTCCCGTCGGGACCGGCGCCACGACCACGCGGCCAGGCGTGGCGCGCCTGGCCGTGCTGCTCGGCGAGTTGCCCCGACCCTAGCCGCGGCGCCCCTCCCCGGCACCCGGAGCCTCGGCCGGCCGGCGCGGATCGGCTCCGCCGCCGCCCGGGCCCTTCGGGGCACCCACCGCGAGGCTCTTCCGCCGACCGGGGCTCGCTCTCCGGCGCCGAACAGGACGGTGCCGGCCGGGACGGTGCCGTCCCGGGCCCGCTCTCCGGCTCCGGCCGGCGCGGTCAGCGGCGGGGCGCGAGGAGCCCGTCGGTCACCCGGCGGACCGTGTCCACGACGTCCGCCTCCCCCAGCCGCAGCGCGATGTTCGCGGCGGTGAGCACCGCGTCCAGCTGAAAGGCCGCCAGGTCGGCGTCGAGCGGGGCGATCTCGCCGGAGCCGGCGGCGTGCCGCAGCTCTCCGGCGAGGAGCGCGAGCCAGTCCCGGTGCTGTCCGGACAGCGCGTCCCGGACCGGCCCCGGCCGGCTGTCGAAGTCGGCGAGGTTCGCGACCCAGAAGCAGCCGCCGGCGAACAGCGGCGCCTCGGCGTAGGTGATCCAGCACTCCGTCAGCGCGCGCAGCCGGGCGGCTCCGGCGGGCGCGGCCGAGGCGGGCCGCACGACCGCGTCGAGAAACGCCTCCCGTGCCGACGCGACAGCGGCGAGCTGCAGCCGCTCCTTCGTCCCGAACAGGGTCGCCACCCCGCTCTTGCTGAGCCCGAGGTCGGTCGCGAGCCGGCCGATGCTGAGCCCGTTGAGCCCCTCCCGGGACGCGACGTCGACGGCGTGCCGGGCGATCGTCCGCCGGGCCCGCTCGCCGCGCAGCAGCCGCCGGTCGGTCGTCCTTGCCCCGCCGGGCCCGGGCCGGCCCCCGGACGGGTCGCCGTCGCCCCGGCCGGCCGGGCCGGGTGCCGCGCCGGCAGCCGATCGCCGCTCGCTCTCGCTCATGGCGGCCATCCTGCCATGCCTTGCCAGAAAAGCACGAACGGTCGTACGTTCATTTCCGTGACCGCCACCGCGAGGATCCTCACCGAAGAGTCCGACCCCTTCTGCCTGCCGCCGGCGCGCGCCGCGGAACTCCTCGCCGGCGCGCCCTGGCGCCGGTTCGCCGCCGTCGGCGACAGCCTCTCGGCCGGGACCGGGGACCCCAGCCCGGGGTACGCCACCCTGGGCTGGCCCGACCGGGTCGCCGACGTCCTGCGCCGGGTACACCCCGATCTGGCCTACCTGAACACCGCCGAGACCGGCGCGACGACCGCCGGGACACTGGCCGCACAGGCGGACCGGCTGGCCGCGTTCGGCCCCGATCTGGTCCATCTGCCCTGCGGGGCGAACGACCTGTTCCGCGCGGCGCCGGACTTCCCGGCGATCGAGCGGGATCTGCGGCGGCTGTTCGCCCTCGCCGCGGGCACCGGTGCGCAGCTGACGGCGTTCACCCTGGGCAGCGCCTTCGTGGTGCCGGGGTTCCCGGACTGGCCGGACAGGGTGCGCAGGGTCAACGCCCTCACCCGCGGACTCGCCCGGGAACACGGCGCCGTACTCGTCGACATGTGGGACCACCCGGTCAACTCCCGCCCGGACCTGCTGAGCGCCGACCGGATCCACTTCGCCATGTCGGGCCAGGCGGTGCTGGCCGCCGAGGTGGTCCGGGGGCTCGCCGGCCTGCTCGCCGCGCGCCGCTGAGGCGGCCGCCGGCGGTCCGCGCGGCCGGCGCGGGCTAGGCGGCGCGCAGGTGGCCCGCGGGCCGGACCGCGCCCGCGCCGAACCGCGCCCGGGCCCGGTCGGCGGCGGCTTCGATGCGCCGCGCCTTGTCGTCCGCGGGGTCGAAGGTCAGCTGGTGCGCGGCGGACCCGGCGTCCGCCAGCCCCTCCGCCCGCAGGCTCAGGGACCGGACCCGCGCCCGCTCCAGACCGAACGCCGTGTGCAGGGCGTAGGCGGTGGCGACCAGCACCGGGGTGTGCGCGGTCGGTTCCGGCAGCGCCCGGCCGCGGGTGGTCACCGACCGGTCCGCGTAGCGCACGGTGAGCGTGAGGGTGCGGGCCACCCGGCCCTCGGCGCGGAGCCGGGCCCCGAGGCCGTCGGCGAGCGTCAGCAGGGCGCGGCGGCGCCGGCCGGGGTCCAGTTCGTCGTGGTCGAAACGGTGTTCCGCGGCGAGGGAGCGGGCGGGGGCGTTGGGGGTGACGGGCGCCGGGTCGATGCCGCGCGCCCGCTCCTGGACCCGCCGCCCGGCCGCCGCGCCCAGGATGCGCTGCAGGGTGGGCAGCGGTGCGGCCGCGATCCGCTCGACGCTGTCCAGCCCGTACGCGCGCAGGGCCCGGGCGGTCGCCGGTCCGACGCCGTCCAGGGCGGTCGCCGGCCTGCGGGCGAGGAAGGCGGCCACCGCCTCCGGGTCGTCGGGGACGGTACGGACCGCGCCGGCCGGGCCGCCGCCCCGGCCCGCGGACCGTCCGGCGTGCTCCAGGTGCGCGGCGGCCGCCATCCGGGCGAGCAGCGGGTTGGCGGCGACGCCCACGGTGCAGTCGACGCCGTACCGGGCCAGCGCCCGGACCCGGACGATCTCCGCCAGGCCGGCCGCGTCCCGGTCGAAGTAGCGCAGCGCGCCCCGGACATCGGCCAGCGCGGCGTCCGGCGGCAGCGCCTCGACCACCGGGGTCAGCTCGGTGAGCAGGGCGAGCAGCCCCTGGTACGTCTCCGCCCCCGGCTCCGCTCCGCCGGCGGTGTGGAACCGCAGGTAGAGCACGCCGGGCGGCCGGCCGGTGGTCCGCCGGGCGGGCACCGGCAGCCGCGCGCCCGGCCCCGGCCCGCCGGCCGTCCCCGGGTTCCGCCGGGCCGTTCCGCTCTCCGGTGTCATCCCGCGCTCCCCGGGCTCGCGTGCCACAGCTTGCGGCCGGTCGCGGCCCCCTCGCCGGCCGGTCTGAGGTCGGCCCACGGGTGCATCTCGTACCCGGTGGGCAGCTGGATGCGGCGGTCGGCGCCGGCCGCCGCGCCCGCCTGCGCGGCCGGCGCGGCGAAGGTGTCGTCGGGCGCCGCGGATCCCCGCGGCCGGCCGTCCGCCGCCCCCGTCACCCGCTCCGGCGCCTGCCCGTCCGGCGCTCCCGCGGTACGGCCGGCCGGCGCCGCGAGTTCGGCCGCGACCGCCGGCAGGCCCCCGGTGCGGCGCAGTTCGATCAGGTCTCCGAGGTTCCACGCCGCCGATCCGACCACGCTGAGGCTGCGCGGGCCGCGCCGCTGGACCACTCCCCGGACCAGCAGCAGCCAGGAGTGGAAGACGGTGTGCGCGCACGCCTCGTGGCTGTCGTCGAAGAAGGCGAGGTCGGCCAGGCCGGTGCCGTCGTCGAGGGTGACGAAGATGACGCGCCGTCCGGAGCGGATCGGCGGGGTCTGGGTGGCGGCCTTGGCCCCGGCGACCAGGACGGTCTCGCCGTGCCGGGCCGTCCGCAGCCGCCTGGCCGGGAGCACGCCCAGCTCCTCCAGGAACACCTGGTGGTCCCGCATCAGGTGCCGGGAGACGTCCATGCCGAGGATCTCCAGTTCGGCGCCGACGCGCTCGGCCGGGCCGAGGTCGGGAAGCCCGGCCGGGGCCGCCTCCGCGGCTTCGGCGAGCGGCAGCTGACCGCCGTGCGCCCCGCCGCGCGAGGAGCCGTGGCGGTGCAGTTCGGCGATCCGGAGCAGCAGGTCCCGGCGGTTGCCACCGAACCGGTCCAGCGCGCCGACCTCGGCGAGCCGTTCGGCGACCGGCCGTCCCGGACGGGCGCGCAGCCACAGGTCCTGGAGCGAGGAGTACGGCCGGCCGGCGGCGATCCGCGCGGCTTCGGCCTCGCTGATGCCCCGGACGTCGCAGAGCGCCATCCGCAGCCCGAGGGTCCGGTCGCCGGCGGGCTCTTCCTCCGGCCGCGCACCGGACCCCCCGTCACCCCCGTCGCCGGACACCAGTTCGATTCGATAGGCCGTGTCGGACCGGTTCACGTCCAGCGGGAGGATCGGCACCCCGCGCCGCCGCGCGTCCGCCAGCAGCAGCCGCTTGGGGTACATCCCGGGGTCGTGGGTGAGCAGGCCGGCGTAGAAGGCGGCCGGGTGATGGGCCTTCAGCCAGGCGGACTGGTAGGTGGGGACCGCGAAGGCGACGGCGTGCGCCTTGCAGAACCCGTAGGAGCCGAACGCCTCCAGGATCTCCCAGGTGCGCGCCAGCACCTCCGGGCGGTACCCGCGCTCCGCCGCCTCGGCGTGGAACCAGGCCCGCACCCGGCCCTGCCGTCCGGGGTCCGACAGGGCGCGGCGCGCCTCGTCCGCCAGGTCGGGTTCGCAGCCGGTCATGATCGAGAGGATCCTGATCACCTGCTCGTGGAAGACGACGACGCCGTAGGTCTCGCGCAGCGCCTCCTCCAGGTGGGGGTGCGGGTAGCGGGGGCGGGCGCGGCCGTGCCGGGCGTCGATGAAGGGCCGCACCATGTCGGCCGCGACCGGACCGGGGCGGAACAGCGAGATGTCGACCACCAGGTCGTGGAAGGTGGCGGGCTGCAGCCGCCCGACCAGGTCGCGCTGGCCGGGCGATTCGATCTGGAAGCAGCCGAGGGTCTCGGCGGACCTGATCAGCTCGTAGGTCGCGCGGTCGCCGGGTGGCACCTGGGCCGGGTCGTCGAGGTCCAGCGGCCGTCCGGTGACCCGCTCGACCTCCCGGGCGGCGTGGGCCATGGCGGACTGCATCCGCACACCGAGGACGTCGAGTTTGAGCAGTCCGAGCTCCTCCACGTCGTCCTTGTCGAACTGCGACATGGCGAAGCCCTCGCCGCTGGTCGGCACCACCGGCGTACGGCCCAGCAGCCCGGCGTCCGAGAGCAGGACGCCGCAGGGGTGCATGGCCATGCCCCGGGGCAGCGCGTCCAGCGACTCCACCAGCCCCCAGAATCCGCCGAAACGATTCTGCGCCCAGCCGTCGACACGCGGCACGGCCGGCTCGCCCCGCTCCCGCAGCTCCCGCAGCTCGGGCAGTTCGGCGATGGCGGCCCGGGCGTCCCTGGCCCGGATGTGCGGGAAGGACTTGGCGATCCGGTCCACCTCGGCCGGATCCATTCCCAGGGCCGCGCCCACGTCCCGCACCGCGTGCCGCACCCGGTAGGTCTCGGGCATCGCGACGGTGGCGACCCGGGCCGCCCCGAAGCGGTCGAAGATCGCCCGGTAGACGTCCAGGCGCCGCGCGGACTCCACGTCGATGTCGATGTCGGGCAGCGCGCGCCGCCGCACCGACAGGAAGCGCTCCATCAGCAGCCCCTGCTCGACCGGGTCGGCGTGCGCGATGCCGAGCAGGTGGTTGACCAGCGAACCGGCCCCGGAGCCGCGCGCGGTGACCCGGATGCCGAGCGCCCGGGTGTCGTCGACGACCTGGGCGACGGTGAGGAAGTACGAGGCGAAGCCGAGCCGGTCGATGGTGCGCAGCTCGTCCTCCAGCCGCCGCCACCGCCGCTCGTCCCGGTCGTGGCCGCGCAGCACCATGGCGGCGGCGCAGCGCTCCCGCAGCACCCGTCCGGCGGTCCGGCCCGGGCGGCCCGCGGTGCCGCCGCCCGCGCCGACCAGGTGCGGCTCGGGGAAGTGCACACTGCCGAGCCCGAGGTCGTCCTCGGGGTCCACCACGCACCCGGCGGCGGTGCGCCGGGTCTCCGCCAGCAGCCGGTGCGCGGCGTCCTGGCGGAATCCGGCCGCCTCCACGATCCGCCCGGCGATCCGCGCCATGTCCTCGGGCCCCTTCAGCCAGCCCTCGCCGCTGTCGAGCGCCGCGGGCCGCCGCAGATCGACCGGCACCAGCCGGCGGGCCGCGTCCAGCACGTCGGCGACCGGGCCCTGACCCGGGTCGGCGTACCGGACGGCGTTGCTGAGCACCGCCGGCACGCCCTGCTCGGCGGCGAAACCGACGGTACGGGCGGCCAGCCGCAGGGAGCCGGGGCCGGTGCCGGTCCGGCCGTGCCAGACGGCCTCCAGCCGCAGCGCGTCCCCGAACAGTTCCCGCCAGGGGGCCAGCAGCCGGGCGGCCCGGTCGGGCCGGCCGGCGGCGAGCGCCCTGCCGACACCGGAGTCCATGCCGAGCAGCACGGTCAGCGGGGCGAGGGCGTCGGCGGCCGCGCCGGCCAGGTCCTCCGGGTGGAGCACGGGGCGGGCCTCGCCGCGGGCGTGGGCGGCGGAGACCAGACCGCACAGGGCGGCCCAGGCGGGGGCGCCGTCCCGGGCGAGGAAGGTCACCCGTTGCGCGGGCTCGTCGACGAACGCGCCGCCGCGCACCGGGGTCCGCCGCCGCGCCGTCGTCCGGGGCGGCGGACCGCCGCCCTCCGGGGCACCCTCGCCGACCGCCAGGTCGACCCCGAAGACCGGGCGCACCCCGGCCACGGCCGCGGCCTTGGCGAAGCGGACCGCTCCGGCGAGGCTGTCGCGGTCGGTGAGCGCCACGGCGTCCATGCCCCGCTCGGCGGCCCGGTGCGCCAGCTGTTCGGGGTGCGCCGCGCCGTACCGCAGGGAGAATCCCGAAGCGGTGTGCAGATGCGTGAAGCCCGGCATCCGCACCTCCTGCTGCTCAGCACCCCCTGACCGGCCTGTCGTCTCCCCCGCTCTCCACCATAGACCAATCCTCGAACATTCGTGCGACACGCGGGCAGGGGCGGCTTCCCCGCCCGGCCACCGTCCGGCCGGCCACCGCCCCCGCGGGCCGCGGCGCCCCGCCGCGCGGGCCGCGATGCCGCCATGCGTGGGATCCATGGCACCGTCTTCGGCCGGACGGGCCACGCCACCCGCACCTGACCGCCGCCGCCTGCACACCATGTGTCAGACACCGGCACCGGACGGACGGCGCGGCGAGGAGCCAGCATGACCCCCACGAGCACTGCCACCCACCTCTCCTACCGCGCGGGGGGCGGGGGCGCCGTGACCAGGCGCGCCGCGCTGCTGGTGATCGGCGTGCTGGCGATCCAGCTGGCGTTCGTCACCTCGTACCTGGGCGCCTTCCACCGCCCCGAGCCGCACCGGGTGGATCTCGCCGTGGTCGCCCCCGAGCAGACCCGCGGCGAGCTGGTGCGGAACCTCGACGACCTGTCCGGCGAGCCGCTCGACGCGCACCCGGTCCAGGACGAGGCCGAGGCGGTGCACCGGATCCGGCACCGGGAGACCGACGCGGCGCTCGTGGTGGACCCGCGCGGCACCCGGGACCGGCTGCTGGTCGCCGGGGGCGCGGGGGCGTCCCTCGCGCAGGCCGTCGAGCAGGTGGTCCGCCAGGTGGAGCGGGCCGAGCGCCGCTCCCTGGCCACCACCGACGTGGCCCCGGCGAGCAGTGGCGACTCCCGCGCGCTGTCCGCGTTCTACCTGGTGATCGGCTGGTGCGTGGGCGGTTACCTGTGCGCCGCGGCGCTGGCGATCAGCGCCGGGGCCCGCCCCGCCACGCCCCGCCGGGCCACCGTCCGGCTCGGCGTGCTCGCGCTGTACGCCGCCCTCTCCGGGCTGGGCGGGGCGATCATCGCGGGCCCGGTTCTGGACGCGCTGCCCGGCAGCCTCTTCGCGCTGTGGGGGCTGGGCGCCCTGGTGGTCTTCGCGGTGGGCGCGGCGACCCTGGCGCTCCAGGGGCTCCTGGGCGTGGTCGGCATCGGGGTGGCCATCCTGCTCGTGGTGGTCCTCGGCAACCCCAGCGCGGGCGGGGCGTACCCGTACCCGCTGCTGCCGGACTTCTGGCGGACGATCGGGCCCGCGCTGCCACCGGGCGCCGGCGTCTGGACCGCCCGTTCGATCGCGTACTTCCAGGGCAACGCGGTCACCGGTCCGCTGCTGGTACTGGCCGCGTGGGCGGCCGCGGGGACGCTGCTCACCCTGCTCTCCTCGGCGCTGCGGGGCCGCACCCACCAGAGTCCGGAGCTGGTGCCGCGGGCCCCCGACCACCCCTACGGGTGAACTCCGCCGCGCCGGCCGGCACCGCGGGCGGACCCCCACGAGGAGGGGACACACAGCCGCGAACCCACCCGAATCCGGCCTGTCGCGGCATCCCGCTAACGGCGGTTTCCGGTCGAGCCGGTCCGGCCGACCCGCACCCCCCGTACCGGCCGGTGACACGGAGCGGTCGCCCGGTTACCCACGGCACGCCGGTCGCACGTCACATGACGGTGGGTGGACAGGTGATATACGGAGAGATACCAGCCATCGGAACGACACAATCAGCCACTATGTGATTGCCGACCGTGACCGGAAGCGATCGTTCGAGATGCACTCGACGCCCACTTGGGCAAGACTCCCGTCCGGTATCTGCAACCGCGAGCAAGGGAGTGTTCGAAATGCGGAAGATCGCTGGAGCGATCGGCCTGGGTGCCGCCCTGACCATGGGCTGCCTGGTGACCGCCGGCGGCGCGAGCGCCGAACAGGCGCAGCCGCGCAGTCTGTACGCGCCCTCCGCGCTGGTCCTCACCATCGGATACGGGGAGGACGCCCGGACGGCCACGGTACAGCGCGCGGTGACGCTGAGCTGCAACCCGAAGGCGGTCGGGACGCACCCGGCACCCGCCGAGGCGTGCGCCGAACTCGACCGGGTCCAGGGCGACTTCACGGTGCTGCAGGCCGCGGGCACCGCGCCGGGCACGTTCTGTACCAAGGACTACCGGCCGGTGGTGGTGACCGCGCAGGGCGTCTGGGAGGGCCGCTCGATCCGGTACACGCACACCTTCTCGAACAGCTGCGTGATGCAGTCGACGAGCCCGGTCTTCGCGTTCTGATCACCGGTTCGAGTCACCGCTGATCCCACGGTCCTGCCCTCCCCGCAGGAAGAGGCCCCCGGACACATGCAGGGTGTCCGGGGGCCTCCCCGTTCCATGGGACCGGTCGCGGGCCGCTCACCCACCGGCTCGCCGAGGGTCGTCACCGCTCCGCGTGCCGACGGCCCGCGAAGGGTCAGCCGATCTCGGCCCCGTACGCCGAGAGGGCCTCGGTGACCGGCTGGAAGAAGGTCTCGCCGCCCGAGGAGCAGTCACCGCTGCCACCGGAGGTGAGGCCCAGCGCCGTGTCGCCCGCGAAGAGCGAGCCGCCGCTGTCCCCCGGCTCCGCGCACACGGTGGTCTGGATCAGGCCCTCGACGGTGCCCTCCTGGTAGTTGACGGTGGCGTTCAGCGCGGTGACCTCACCGTCGTGCACCTGGGTGGTGCTGCCGCTGCGCTGCACCTGCTGGCCGACCGTGGCCTCCCCCGCCGAGGCGATGGCCTGGGTGTTGCCGTCGTACAGGTCGACCGCGCTCGGGTGCTCGACCTCGGCGGTGTACTTCACCAGCCCGTAGTCGTCACCGGGGAAGCTGCTGCCCTCGTTGGCCCCGATCTCGGGACCGCCCTGGGACTCCGACCAGCTGCTGATCGACTCGGTGCAGTGCCCGGCGGTCAGGAAGTACGGCTGGCCGTCCTTGACCACGTTGAACCCGAGCGAGCAGCGGCCGCCGCCGCCCCAGATGGCGTCGCCGCCCTCGATGAGCGGGCGGAAGGCGCCGGCCGAGCGCCGAACCTGGACCCGGTCCCCCAGCGAGTCGGCGACCTTGTCGAGCCGGGCGAGCCCGGCGCCCCGCACCGTGCGGTCGGCGGTGACGACGACCGTGTTGGTCCGGGGGTCCATCGCCCAGGAGGTGCCGGGGATGGTGGCCTTGGCCTTCAGTGTGGCGCGGGCCGCGTCCAGCCGGGCGAGCGAGTGCTCCACCAGCCGGGGCTCGGCGCCCGCGTCCCGGACCCGCTCCGCGGCGTCCCGGTCCACCACGTTGACCACGAGCTTCCTGGCCTCGGCGTCGTAGTAGGAGCCGGCCGCGTCATCCCCGAGGGATGCGGTGAGACCGGTGGCGAGCTCGCCTGCGGCGGTGACCGAGAGGGTGTCCGGCCCGGCGGGTGCCGCGTTGGCGTTCTGCAGGGTGAGGGCCGCGACGGCGAAGGCCGCCACGCTCGCGCCGGCCACGACCGCGCGGCGCCGGGGTATGCGTCGGTGCTTCAACTCAGAACCTCCAGTGGGGGGATGGGCCCGGCAGTGGGGTGCCCGGCCCGGAGGGCTGGTGGACATGGACGCCATCCGAAGTCGCGTCCATGCCAACTGCCCGTCGAGTATTCCGAGCCCTCCGGGGCGCACACAAGGTCGCGTTCGGGTCAGCCGAGCGAGGGTCGACCGCGCTCCGATGCCGCGGGCGCACCGGTGCCCGCGCACGTGGGACACGGCGCGGGCACGGAGCGCGGTCGGCGGATCGACGACGGGTGACGGCTGTAACTGTCCGGTAGCCGCCCGTCCCCTTCCGCTATCCGGCCGGCCGCCCGGGCCGGGCTCCGCCGGCGGCGGCGACGTCGGGATACCGCTGCGCCGTCGCCCCGGCGCGGGCCTGGGCCTCCTCCCGGCCCGCGATCGCGGGGCGCGGTCCGTCCGGGTGCGACTCACCCGAGCGCTGCTCACCGCGCGCCGGGTCCCGCGACGACTCCCCCGGCTGTCCGCCCCGCTCCCGCTCCAGGAAGCGCAGCAGCTCGACCGGGATGGGGAGCACCAGGGTCGAGTTCTTCTCGGCGGCCACCGCCATCACCGTCTGCAGCAGCCGCAGTTGCAGCGCGGAGGGCGTGTCGGCCATCTGGGAGGCCGCCTCCGCCAGTTTCCTGGACGCCTGCAGCTCGGCGTCCGCGTTGATCACGCGCGCCCGCCGCTCCCGGTCCGCCTCCGCCTGCCGGGCCATGGACCGCTTCATCGTCTCCGGCAGCGAGACGTCCTTGATCTCGACCCGGTCGATGTGCACGCCCCAGCCCACCGCCGGGCTGTCGATCATCAGCTCCAGGCCCTGGTTGAGCTTCTCCCGGTCCGAGAGCAGGTCGTCCAGGTCGCTCTTGCCGATGATGGAGCGCAGCGAGGTCTGGGCCATCTGGGAGACCGCGAACCGGTAGTCCTCCACCTGCACGACGGCGTCGGCGGGGTCGACGACCTTGAAGTAGACGACCGCGTCCACCCGCACCGTGACGTTGTCCCGGGTGATGCCCTCCTGGGCGGGCACCGGCATCGTCACGATCTGCATGTTCACCTTGCGGAGCCGGTCCACGAGCGGAACGATCATGGTGAATCCGGGCGGGCGGACCGCGGAACGGAGCCTGCCGAGCCGGAACACCACGCCCCGCTCGTACTGCTTGACCACCCGGGCCGCCGCCAGGGCGTAGGCCGCGGCCCCCACCAGTGCCACGACCACTGCTGTCACGAGCTCGCCGACCATCGCGCCCACCTGCCCGTCCGTATCGCGAGCGATGCCCTCATTGCTCCATTAGTGGCTTTCATCCACGATAATCCTGCGAGGGCGACGGCGGGGAGGCCATCGCACACGGACGAGCCCCCGCCCGGCGTCCCGGGCGGGGGCTCCCCTGCTGTCGACGGCAGGTACCGCTGGTCATGACCGGCCGGTCATGGGGTGGGCGGGCGACTGATCAGTAGACGCTCACGCGGTACGCGTTCAGCGCCTCGACCACCGGCTGGAAGAAGGTCGTACCGCCGGAGCTGCAGTTGCCGCTGCCGCCGGAGGTGAGCCCGAGCGCGGTGGTACCGGAGTACAGCGGGCCGCCGCTGTCGCCGGGCTCGGCGCAGACGGTGGTCTGGATCATGCCGTAGACGACGTCGCCGCCGCCGTAGTTCACGGTGGCGTTCAGCGCGGTGACCCGGCCGCTGTGGGTGCCGGTGGTGCTGCCGCGCCGGGTCACCGTCTGACCGACGGTCGGGTTGGCGGCGCGGGTGATGTCCTGGCTGCCGACGGTGCCGGAGGGCGTGACCGAGCCGCTGTAGCGAACCAGCCCGTAGTCGTTGGTCGGGAAGCTGGAGCCGGCGGTCGGGCCGATGACCGTGGTCCGTCCGGAGTTGGCATACCAGGTGCTCGCGCCGTCGGTGCAGTGCCCGGCGGTCACGAAGTAGTTGGCCCCGCTGCTGTTGCGGACGTTGAAGCCGAGCGAGCAGCGGCCGGTGCCCGAGTAGATGGCGTCACCGCCGGAGATCAGCTTGGTGAACGTGCCGGGGGTGCGCTTGATCTCGATGGCACCGGCGTTGTCACCGGCGGCCTTCTTGATCCGGGCTATCTCCGCCCGGGAGACGGTGCTGTCAGCGGTGACGACAAGGGTGTTCGTCTCCTTGTCGACATACCAGGCGGTCCCGGCCACGTCGGCGTCGAGCACCGCTTCACCGGCGACCTTGGCCTCCGCGGCGGTGTAGGTGCGGGCCGAGCTGTCCGAGGCGCTGGCGGCGGCCGGGACGGCGACCGCGGCGGTGGCCACGATCACCGAGGTGGCGGCGATCAGCTTGGCGCGTCCGGCGACGCCCGCGCGGGGGGTGGTGCGCTTGATCCTCAACTCTTCCTCCGAAGGAATCGGGGGTCCGCCGTGGGTGGGGAGCGGGCCCGTGAGGCGCAGTCGGGCACACGGCGGACTCCGCTTCTGCCGTGTTCCTGACAAGCGCTGCGGGAAGTATTCGCGCAGCGGTCCGACCAACGCAAGACCGCGAAACGGACATGGCTCACCGCACAGCGGCATGGCCCCGGCGGCTCGTCGGCCGCCGGGGCTGCGCGCACCCCTGCTTCCCCTCGGGTCGTCCGGTCCGACGGATCAGCCGCCCGTCAGGTTCCGCTCGCCCGCGGGGACGTCGAAGGGCAGGGTGTTGCCGGGCGGCGGGAACGGGCAGATGAAGTGGTCGGCGAAGGCGCACGGCGGCAGCAGCGCGCGGTTGAAGTCCAGGGTGAGTGCCCCGTCCGGCCCGGGCACCCCCGGCCGCAGGAAGCGGAACCGGTAGCTGCTCCCGCCGCTGGTGCCGTCGGCGAGGACGATCCACAGCGCGCCGTCGTCCTCGGCCACCGCGGCGAGCCGGTGCTCGGCGCCGCCGACCGTGAAGACGACCTCGCCCGCCAGGTGGAGGCCGCGCCGCCGCCCGTCGGCGTTCGCCACCCGGACCGCCCGGCTGTCCGGGTACGGCCGGTACACCGCGGGCACCGCCCACCGCGCGTCGTACCCGAAGGCGTCGATGCCGCGGAACGCGTGCCGGGCCGGCGCGTCGGGGTCGAAGACGCGCACCGCCCACCGGCCCTCCCGGCGCAGCACCACCAGCCGCCGCGCACCGCTGGTCACCCGGGCGGATTCCGGCCCGGCGTCGGTGCCCAGCCGCGCCGTCCCGTCGAGCGGCCGCCCGTCCACGCGCAGCCCGTCGGCCGCCGCGGCGCTCAGCACCAACTCCTCGCCGTCCACCGCCCACCGGCCGGGCACCCCGGGCAGTTCGCCGCCGGGCGCGGCGTCGTCCAGCCAGTGGGTACCGGTGAGCGCGAGCGGCCCGCCGGGAGCGGAGACCGCCTCCTCCCGGGCCCGGCGCCAGGACCGCCACTGGCGTCGCGCGTCGTCGTCCGTCCGGTCCGCGGATGTCGGGGTGCCCATGCCCGCACCCTGCCACATCCCGCCCGGACCCGACGGCGCTGCTCCGCGCCGGAAGTCCGGCCGCCGGCCGGTACCCGGCGCGAGGCATCCCCCGCACACATGCGCCAACGGTTCGGCGCGCACGCCTTCCTCGGGCCGGACCGAGTACGTCGGATAATCCCGGGCAGGGTCTCTCCATCACCCGTATGCCGCCGACGTCACCCGTCCGGCTCGGTGGAGTCCGCCCGTCGCCCCGTCAGTCCCGTTGTGCAGGAGGAACTCTGATCAGCAGACAATCGTTCTGCACCAGTACCGTTACGAAACCCCTGTGCGGCGGCTAACCACTTGGCGCATCATCCACATCATGGAGGACCATGGAGGGGCGGACAGTACAGACCGTTGGTGAGAGGAGGCGTCCATGGGATCGGTGCGCAAGGCGAGTGCTTGGCTTGGCCTCGTCGACGACAGCGATGACGAGCGCTACTACGACGACGACTACGCCGAGGGGCCCGAGCCCAGCGACGCCTGGGTGACCGACCCCCGGGTCCGGGTCACCGACCGGACCGCGCAGGACCAGGGCACCCGCATCGCGACGGTGACCCCGGACGGCTTCCGGGACGCCCGCACCATCGGGGAGCTGTTCCGGGACGGCGTCCCGGTGATCGTGAACCTCACGGCCATGGAGCCCACGGACGCCAAGCGGGTGGTGGACTTCGCCGCGGGGCTCACCTTCGGCCTCCGCGGCTCCATCGAGCGGGTGGCCACCCGGGTCTTCCTGCTCACCCCCGCGGACTACCGGATCGTGAGCGGTGAGAGCGGCCGCGGCACCGGCGGGTTCTTCAACCAGAGCTGAGGGCCGTGCCGCCCCGGGCCGGGCCGGCACGGCCCCGTCCGGCGGCCGGTACGCCCCCGCGGGGCCGGCGGAACACCGGGCCCGGAGGGCGTCCGGCTCCCCCGAGCCTCCCCCGCCGGGGCCCCGCGCCGCGGCTGAGCCGGCGCCCGCGCCGGCAGCGCTCAGCGGAACGCGTCGAGGCCGGTGAGGGCCTTGCCCAGCACCAGTTGGTGCATCTCGACGGTGCCCTCGTAGGTGAGCACCGACTCCAGGTTGGTCGCGTGCCGCATCACCGGGTACTCCAGCGAGATCCCGTTGGCGCCCAGGATCGTACGGGCGGTGCGGCAGATCTCGATCGCCTCCCGGACGTTGTTGAGCTTGCCGAAGCTGACCTGCTCGGGGCGGAGCCGCCCGGCGTCCATCCGCCGCCCGAGGTGGTGGGCGAGCAGCACCCCCTTGTGGAGTTCCACCGCCATGTCGGCGAGCTTGGCCTGGGTGAGCTGGAAGCCGCCGATCGGCCTGCCGAACTGCTCCCGGGTCCGGGAGTACTCCAGGGCGCTGTCGAAGCTGGCCCGCGCCGCGCCCATGGCACCCCAGACGATTCCGTAGCGGGCGTGGCCGAGACAGTTGAGCGGACCGCGCAGCCCGGTCACCCCGGGCAGCACCGCGTCGGCCGGCAACCGCACGTCGTCCAGCACCAGCTCGCTGGTGACCGAGGCCCGCAGCGACCACTTGTGGGTGATCTCGGGGGCGGAGAACCCGGGTGCGTCGGTGGGAACGGCGAAGCCCCGGATGCCCTCGTCGGTGCGGGCCCACACCACCGCGACCCCGGCCACCGAGCCGTTGGTGATCCACATCTTGCGGCCGTTGAGCACCCAGTCCGAGCCGTCCCGCTTGGCGTAGGTGCGCATGCCGGCCGGGTCGGAGCCGTGGTCCGGCTCGGTCAGGCCGAAGCAGCCGATGATCTCGCCCGCCGCCATGCCCGGCAGCCAGCGCTCCTTGAGCTCCTCGGAGCCGAAGCGGTGGATGGCGTACATCGCCAGGGACCCCTGTACCGAGACCAGGGACCGGATGCCCGAGTCGGCGGCTTCCAGCTCCAGGCAGGCCAGGCCGTACTGCACCGCGCTGGCGCCCGCGCAGCCGTACCCCTGGAGCGTCATGCCGAGGGCGCCGATCGAACCGAGTTCGCGGGCGAGCTCCCGGATCCCGGGCAGTTCGCCCCGCTCGTACCAGTCGGCGATGTGCGGCAGCACCCGGTCGGCGGCCCACTGCCGGACGGTGTCCCGGACCGCGAGCTCCTCGGGATCCAGCAGGTCGTCGATGCCCAGCGGGTCGGTCGGGTCGAACGGCGGCAAGCTACTCGCGGACATGGGTGCGCCTCCGGCTGGGGATCTTCACGGCTCCCGCCGACGCTACGGCCGGGTAAGCCCCCGCGTCCAGACCCGCCCGGTCCGCCGGCCGTCCGGCGCCGTCCCGGCCGCGCGGGAACCGGCCGCGGGCCGGCCGGCCCGGCGGCCCGGAGGCCCGGTGGGCGGGGTCAGCGGGGGCGCTCCGCGCTGGCCCCGGCGCGCTCCCGGGCGGGTTCCCGCCCGTCGTCCCGCCCGTTGCCGTCCCCGCCGTCGTCCCGCCCGGGGGGAGTCCGCTCCGGGGCGCCGGCGGCGTCCCCGGTGGCCGCCGGGGTCTCGCCGTGCGCCGGGTCCGTGCCGTCCGGCACGGACCCGCACTCCATCGCGCGCGGCAGCCGCAGCGCGGCCAGCGCGCCGATCACCAGCAGCGCGGCGCTGACCGCCATGGTGACGTGCAGACCGTGGACGAAGGACTCGCGGGCGGCGGCGCGCAACGCGCCGCCGACCTGGCCGCCGAGCCGGTCCGCCACGTCGTACGCCTCGCCGATCGACTCCCGGGCGGTGGTGAGGTCGTGGCCCGGGACGCCCGGCACCGAGGGCACCCCGGGCGCGTACGCGGCGTTCATCACACTGCCCAGGAGGGCGATGCCCGCACCCGCGCCGAGCTGGTACGAGGTCTCGCCGATGGCCGCGGCACCGCCCGCGGACTCGGGGGGCGCCTCGCTGAGCATGGACTCGTAGCTGCCGAAGAGGGTCATCTGCAGGCCGAAGCCGAGGACGACGAACCCGCCGAGGAGCAGCAGCGGCCGGTCGGACTGTCCCATGAAGGTGAGCGAGGCCACGGCCAGCGCGGTGAGCAGGAATCCGGTGGCGACCATGGTGCGCGGTCCCAGCCGGTGGAGCATGCGCGACCCGACGATGCCCGCCGCCATGGCGGCGCAGGTGAGCGGCAGCAGCCGCAGGCCGGTCTCCAGCGGGGTCAGGCCCAGGACCAGCTGGAGGTACTGGGCGGCGACCAGTTCCAGGCCGACCAGCGCCAGCAGCGCCAGCACGATGCAGCCGACGGATATCCCGAAGGCGGGGCGGGTGAAGAGCGTGAGGTCCACCAGGGGGTGGGTGCGGCGCCGCTGCCTCCGGACGAAGGCGGCGAGCAGGGTGGCCCCCAGGGCCATCGGGCCGAGAGTGGCCGGTTCCAGCAGGGCCTCGCCGCTGCCCAGCCGCTTGACGCCCAGCACCAGCGAGGCCAGACCGACCGCGGCCATCACGGCGCCGAGGACGTCCCAGGGGCCGTTCCGGTCCCCGGCCGACTCCGGCAGCAGCCAGCGTCCCACCGGCAGCGCGACGACCATCAGCGGGATGTTGATCAGGAAGACCGAGCCCCACCAGAAGTGCTCCAGCAGGAAGCCGCCGAGCAGCGGACCGCCGGCCGCGCCTATACCGGCGACGGCGCTCCAGATGCCGATGGCCAGGGCGCGTTCCCGCCGGTCGGGGAAAACCTGTCGCAGGATCGACAGCGTGGCTGGCATGATCATGGCGCCACCGACGCCGAGCAGTGCCCTGGCCACGATGAGGATCTGCGGCGAGCCCGCGAAGGCCGCGAGTGCCGAGGCGGCGCCGAACAGCGCGTAGCCGAAGAGCAGGATGCGGCGGCGCCCCACCCGGTCGCCCAGGGTGCCGAAGAGGATCAGCAGCGAGGCACAGACCAGCGGATAGGCGTCGACGATCCACAGCAGCTCGATGGCGCCGGGCCGCAGGTCCTCGCTGACGGCGGGGACCGCGACATGCAGCACCGTGCCGTCGACGGCGACGAGCAGCAGGCTGACGCAGAGCACGACGAGCACGAACCAGCGGTTGGCGTTGCCACTCGCGTCCGTACCGCGCCGTTGCCGGGGAACGCCCGCCGTCCGCCGATTGCCGGCCGTGGTCGTCCCGGACATGTACGCACCTCCCTGTCTTGCGCTCGCGACCGAGACCGGGCGAGGCGGGGAACACGGACGACGTGGTCCCGGCGGCCCGGTGGCATAGGCGAGTGAGACGTCAGAGTACGCGAGTCCACGTGTGCGCCGTATGCCCCAGGTCATCTTGAGACCCACCTCGCAGCGCGGCGGCGGGCGCCGCCACCGCCGCCGACCCCCGTCGCCGGCCCTCGCCACCGCCTCCCACGGGCCCCGCTCCCCCGCCCCGGCGGGCCGCTCCCTCCCGGGCGGCCGTCGCCCACCGGCGGGCCGGCGGGGAGTCGCGATGCCCGATAATCAAGATCATGACCGATCTGGCTCCGCCCCCCGCCATCACACGGAGCCCCGGCGACGGCGCGGTGCGGACCGCCCTGCGCCGGGCCGCGCCGGCACTGCTGGTGTATGCGGGGACGCGACTGCTCGGCCTGGTGGTTCTGGGGATCTGGGCCGCGGTCGCGGACCGCGACGCCCATCAGCTGCTCGCCCGGCGCTGGGACTCCCTGTGGTACTCCCGGATCGCGGAAGGCGGCTACGGCCACTCGGTGCCGATGCCGGACGGCTCGGTCCACTCCGACCTGGCGTTCTTCCCGATGCTGCCCTGGCTGGAGCGGCTGGGCGCGGCCGTGTCCCCGCTGTCCGCGGCGGACACCGGCCTGCTGGTGAGCGCGGTCGCCTCGGTCTTCGCCGCGTGGGCGCTGTTCGCGGTCGGGGAGCGGGTCGCCGGCAGCCGCGCCGGTGTGATGCTCGTCGCGCTGTGGGCGGCGCTGCCGGTCGGCGTCGTCCAGTCGATGGCCTACTCGGAGTCGCTGTTCACCGCGCTGGCGGCGTGGGGGGTGTACGCGCTGCTCGCCCGCCGCTGGGTGGCCGCCGGCGTCCTGGCGGCGCTGGCCGGGCTGACCCGTCCGGTGGGCGCCGCGGTGGTGGCGGCGGTGTGGATCACGGCGGCGGCCGAGCTGTGGCGGGACGCCGGCCGGCGCCGGGCCTGGCGGCGGGAGTGGCCGCTGCTGGCCGGGGTGGCGCTGGCCCCGCTGGGCTGGGTCGGCTACTTCGTCTGGGTCGGGGTGCGGACCGGCAGCGTCACCGGATATCTCGATGTGCAGGCCGGCTGGGGGAACGGTTTCGACGGCGGTCTCGCGTTCGCCGGGTTCATCCTGGAGCGGCTCTTCTCCCCGGGCTTCCTCGCCGGGGCCGCGCTGCTGATCGGGGTGGGGCTGCTGCTGTGGCTCTTCGCGCTCGGGGTGCGGAGCCGCCTTCCGCTGCCGCTGCTGGTCTACGCCGGGGTGGTGCTGACCCTGGCACTCGCGGCGAAGGGGTACTTCGGCTCGAAACCGCGCCTGCTGATACCCGCCTTCCCCCTGCTGCTGCCGCCGGCGGCGGCCCTGGGCCGGTGGCGCCCGGCACGGGCGTGGCCGGTGGTGGCCGTGGTGGCGGTGGGTTCCGCGGTCTACGGGGCCTTCTGGCTGCACGGCTCGGGTCCCCCGTGAGGCCGGTGCGGGCACGAGGTCCGGCGCCGGGAACCGGCCCGAGCGGCAGGCGACACCCAGGGAAACTCCATGGAACGTGAAGGCCAATCAGCGATAAACCTTCTGACGCGAAAAGCATAAAAGGTGGCGCGGGACTCACCCGGATGGCCCTCTCCGGGAATCCCTTAACGTTTTCCTTATTTCGCGGAATCAACTGTTCCAAAGTCTCGAACGAGACACACTCCACATCACATCGTCATCACAAACCGACCTGATCGACAGAAGCGACCTGTGACGCAATGTAACGTCGATTGAGTGCGTACCGATGACAAGCTCCCTCGACCGGAGGGACGCCCCGCCGATCTCGCGTCGCCGCGGATGACCCGGGTCCGCCGCTGGCTGCTCGGGTCGACTCTCGCGGTCTACGCGGCGACCGTGATCGGCGTGCTCACCACCTCGTGGCTGGTGAAGCTCGACTGGCAGGTCATGCTCTTCCGCCCGTACAAGCAGTGGCCGGAGTTCCACACCTTCCTGGACTACTTCGTGGTCCTGGGCCAGCGCGGTCCCACGGCGGTGGCCGTCGCCGCCTGGCTGGGCTGGTGCTCCTGGCGCCGGCACACCCTCCGGCCGCTGCTGGTACTGGGCACCTCGCTGCTGCTGCTGAACATCACCGTCGGCGCCGCGAAGCTCGGCATGGGGCGGCTCGGGCCGCACTACGCGACCACCGTCGGCTCGAACGAGATGTGGGCCGACGGCGATATATTTCCTTCGGGTCACACCGCGAACGCCGTGGTCACCTGGGGTGTCCTCGCCTATCTGGCGACCACCCCGCAGGCCCGCCGGGTGGCTTCGGTCATCGCGGCGATCTTCGCCCTGGGCGTGGGGATGACCACCGTCTACCTCGGCACGCACTGGGTCAGCGACGTACTGCTGGGCTGGGCGGCCGGGCTGCTGGTGCTGCTCGCGCTGCCCTGGCTGGAGCCGGCGATGGCCTGGGCCGAGCGCCCGCTGCTGGCCGTGTGGCGCCGGCTGCGCGGTGCCGCCCCACCGGCTCCGGTACCCGCCGTGCCGGCCCCGGTACCCGCCGCGAAGCAGCTGCCCGTCCCCGCGCTGAGCACCCCGCGGCCCGCGCACGACGAGGAGTTGCCGGCCCGGGAGACGGTGACGGTCGGCGGCCGGGCGGCCACCGCCCGCGCCACCGAGGGGCGGCCGCACCACGCCACCCGCCCGTACTCGGTCCGCTCCGAGCGCGTCCCGGTGACCCCGACCGGCAGCCGGCGGCCGCCGCACGCCGACCGCGCCCCGCGCGCCGCGGCCCCGGTGGGCCCCGGCCGCGCCGTGGGCGGCTGAGGCCGGGCGGGCCCGGTACGCACCCGCCCGGCCCGCGACCACGACGGCCCCGGGCCACCTCCTGCGGGAGGGGGCCCGGGGCCGCGGCGTGTCCGGACCGGGCGGTGCGGGCTCAGCCCTTCCAGGAGCGGCGTACCCGGCCGTCCTCGACCTCGAAGTTGAGCCGGCCGGCCAGGTACTCCATGGTGATGATCGCGCCCGGCGGCAGTTGCCGGACGGTGCTCCAGCCGCACGCCCGGGCCCGCTCCTCGGCGGTGCCGGCGTCCAGCCCGACATAGCCCTCGGGGGCGTCGTCGGGTTCCTGCGCGTGATTCGGTACGGGTGCCATGACAGCCACCGTAGGCGGCCGCGGAGGGCGGCGGAAGCCGGGCCGAAGCACGGCCCCATGCCTTCCACGTCCCCCACGGGTCACACTTCTGTCACAGAAAAGAGCGCCGGTTCACCCTTACCCGGGTCACTCGAACGTGCCCTTCCGAAGGCGCCGGGAAGTCCGGACTTCCGTTCTCCCCATAACTCTCACCGGACAATGAATTCCCCTTCCCGGCATGCGCCGCCGGGGCCCCGCGGGAAATTCCACCACTGCCCGGATATCGGTGCGCGGAGCACACGGAACGCACGCTTCCGACACATCTCGCCAACCGGCCCAGGGCCTGTTCCACAGGGCACTGCGCCACTCGGACCGTTGTTGGCGCGGAAGAGTGAGGCGACTTCGCACAAAGGGGATGCGACACGCATCATGGCCAAAGCTCGCAGCCCGCCAGCTGACGCCGAGGGAGCCACGATGGTCACGGACACCGCGCAGGCACCCCCCGGTCCGGCACGGCGCCCGGGGCGCGGCCGGGTGGTGGTGGACTGGCTGACGACCACCGACCACAAGAAGATCGGGCACCTCTACCTGATCACCGCGTTCGGCTTCTTCCTCGCGGGCGGCGTGCTGGCGCTGCTGATCCGCGCCGAGCTGGCCCGCCCGGGCATGCAGATCATCTCCGTCGAGCAGTTCGACCAGGCGTTCACCCTGCACGGCACGATCATGCTGCTGCTCTTCGCCACCCCGGCCTTCGCCGGCTTCGCCAACGAGATCATGCCGCTGCAGATCGGCGCCCCGGACGTCGCCTTCCCCCGGCTGAACATGCTGTCGTACTGGCTGTTCCTCCTCGGCGGACTGATGGTGGTGGGCAGCCTGCTGGTGCCCACCGGCGGCGCCGACTTCGGCTGGACCGCCTACGCCCCGCTGAACAGCGCGGTGCGGAGTCCCGGGGTCGGTGCCGACCTGTGGATCATGGGCCTGGCGCTGGCCGGCTTCGGCACCATCCTGGGCGCGGTGAACTTCCTGACCACCATCATCGGGATGCGCGCCCCGGGGATGACAATGTTCCGGATGCCGGTGTTCACCTGGAACGTCCTGTTCACCTCGATCCTGGTGCTGATGGCGTTCCCGGTGCTGGCCGCGGCGCTGCTCTGCCTGGAGGCGGACCGGCGGTTCGGGGCCCTGGTCTTCGAGCCCCAGTTCGGCGGCGCGCTGCTCTGGCAGCACCTGTTCTGGTTCTTCGGCCACCCCGAGGTGTACATCATCGCGCTGCCGTTCTTCGGCATCATCACCGAGATCATCCCGGTCTTCTCCCGCAAGCCGATCTTCGGCTACGCGATGCTGGTCGGCGCGACCATGGCCATCACCGGGCTGTCGGTGGTGGTCTGGGCCCACCACATGTTCGTGACCGGCGCGGTGCTGCTGCCCTTCTTCTCGCTGCTGTCGTTCCTCATCGCGGTGCCGACCGGCGTCAAGTTCTTCAACTGGATCGGCACGATGATCGGCGGCTCGCTCTCCTTCGAGACCCCGATGCTGTGGTCCACCGGCTTCCTGGTCAGCTTCCTGTTCGGCGGGCTCACCGGCGTCATCCTCGCCTCGCCGCCGCTGGACTTCCAGGTGACCGACAGCTACTTCGTGGTGGGCCACTTCCACTACGTGGTGTTCGGCACGGTGGTGTTCGCGATGTTCGCCGGCTTCTACTTCTGGTGGCCGAAGTTCACCGGGAAGCTCCTCGACGAGCGGCTGGGGAAGATCCACTTCTGGACCCTGTTCACCGGCTTCCACGGCACCTTCCTGGTGCAGCACTGGCTGGGTGTGTCGGGCATGCCGCGCCGCTACGCCGACTACCTGGCGGCCGACGGCTTCACCACGCTCAACACCGTCTCCTCCATCGGCTCGTTCCTGCTCGGGCTGTCCACCCTGCCGTTCCTGTACAACGTCTGGAAGACGGCGGTGTACGGGGTCCGGGTCGAGGCGGACGACCCCTGGGGCTTCGGCCGCTCGCTGGAGTGGGCGACCTCCTGCCCGCCGCCCCGGCACAACTTCCACACCCTGCCCAGGATCCGCAGCGAGTCGCCCGCCTTCGACCTGCACCACCCGGAGGTGGCGGCACGGGACCGGGAGGAACCGCAGCTCAGCCCGCAGGGCACGGTCAGCCCAGGGCCCGGTCCAGCCGGTCCCTGATCCGCCGCAGGTGCTCGGTCAGCTCGACGGGCTCGCGCACCTCGAAGTCGAAGCCCATCAGGACGATGTGCAGCACCATCACATCGAGGCGATGGGCACCGGTGTGCAGCAGGCAGTGGTGCTCGTCGACCGGCTCCAGCACCCCGGCGGAGGGCGAGATCCGTTCCCCCGCCACCTCGGCGGACACCTTCAGCAGCACGGTGGCCCGCTCGGCGTACGCCCCGGTGGACACCCCCCGGGAGACATAGCCGGCCAGATCCTCGGCGGGCGGCTCGCGCGGGGTGAACCGCGGCCCGTGCGGCGGCCTGGGGGTGATGCGGTCGGCCCGGAAGGTGCGCCAGTCCGCCCGGTCCACGTCCCAGGCGACCAGGTACCAGCGGCGCTGGGCGCAGACCAGCCGGTGCGGTTCGACGGTCCGCCGGGTGCTGTCCCCGGCGTGGTCGCGGTAGTCGAAGCGCAGCCGTTCGAAGTCCCGGCAGGCGTTCGCCAGTTCGGTGAGCACTTCGGGGTCGACGGCGGGACCGGTGCGGCCGAACATCGGGACGGTGAAGTCGGCCAGGGCGCCCACCCGTCGGCGCAACCGGTCCGGCAGCACCTGCTCCAGCTTGGCGAGCGCGCGTACCGAGGTCTCCTCGATCCCCTCGACGCCGCCGCCCGCGGACTGCCGCAGCCCGACCGCGACCGCGACCGCCTCGTCGTCGTCGAGCAGCAGCGGGGGCAGCCGGGCGCCCGCCCCCAGGCGGTAGCCGCCGGCCGTGCCGGGGGCCGAGTGCACCGGATAGCCCAGCTCGCGCAGCCGGTCGACGTCCCGGCGGACGGTGCGCGGGGTGACCCCGAGCCGGTCGGCGAGATCCGCTCCGGACCACTCGCGGTGGGCCTGGAGCAGTGAGAGCAGGCGGAGCAGACGGGCCGAGGTCTCCAACATGGTCCCCGAGTCTGCCAGTCGCGGCGGGCGGCGGATCCCCGGCCCCGCCGGCGGCACCGGACGGGGCGGCACGGCACCGGAGGGAGCAGACCTGGCCCCCCACCGGCCGGCACCGGGAGGTGTCACCCGGCGCCGGGAGGCGGCGCGGCAGCCGGGCCGGCCGCCCGCCGCATCCGGCCCGGAACGGTTTCAGCCGGCCGGCTGGACCCGCACCGACAGGTCGTTGTCGACCGTGTAGTACGGAGCGGTGTGCGCGGGACCGTGCCCGGCGGCCACCAGCCGCGCCGGGTAGGTGAAGACCGGCTTCCGGTCCGCGATGTCGTCCAGCAGCCGGGCCACCCGCGCCGGGTCGCCCGAGCGGGGCCGCAGCCACAGGTCCCAGACCTCCTCGCCGCCCTGCCACGTCCCCGCCAGCTCCTGGTGGTCCAGGGTGAACGTGAAGGCGGCGCCGTCGGCGGTGACCGGGGCGGAGACCACCGACGGGCGGCTGCGGCGCCGGGCCTCGGCCACCGCTCCGTCCAGCCACCCGGCCGGGTCCGCCACGCCGTGCAGCGCGCCGCGCACGGTGAGGGTCCCGTCCTCCGGCCGGAGGTCCCCGGCCTCGGCGTGCGGCGCCCGCACCCAGCTGCGCAGCGAGAGGTTGCCGTGCTTGGTGGGGTACGGGATGCGGACGGCCAGCGGGCCGCCGCCGGGGGCCGGCACCCGGTCGACCAGCGTGCGCAGGTCGTTGACGCCCGGCAGCAGCCGTTCGGGCCGGGCCGCGCCCGGGTCGGTGTCGTCGGCGGTGCCCACGTGCGCGTCCCAGCGCCCCTCGGGCAGTTCGGCGCCGATGGGCAGTTCGGCGCGGAGCCGCCCGTCGCCGGCCGGCCGCAGCGGCAGCCGCACCCCGCCGTCGGCGGGGTCGGCGCCGCGGCGCAGCAGTATCAGCTCGGCGCGGGCACCGGGCCGCGCGGGCTGCCAGCCGGAGACGTCGAAGACCAGCCCTCCGCTGGTGTCGGCCGTGCAGTCGGCGCGGGGCGGGACGGACACGGTGGCGGGCTCCTCGGATGCGGCGGTGGTGGGGGCGGGGGGCGTGGTGGCGGTCATGCGGCCCGGACCTTCCGCAGCGTGTTGCGCCCCAGGTCCTTGGTGGCGAAGGCGCCGCTGAGCAGGCTGCCCCGGGTCCGGTGCACCGCGCCGCGGAATCCGCTGCGCGCGGTGAGGTCGGCGAAGAGCGACTCGTAGCGGCCGGCGACGTTGGACGGGTCGAAGCGGGCGGAGCGCTCCAGCGCGTTCCGCCCCATCCGCCGCCGCAGTTCGTCGTCGTTGATGAGGTCCAGCAGGCCGTCGGCGATGGCCTTGACGTCCCCGGACTTCACCAGCCGGCCGTCGACCCCGTCGTCGATGATCTCCGCCGGGCCGTGCGGGCAGTCGGTCGCGACGACCGGCAGTCCGCAGCGCATGGCCTCGACGATGGTCATGCCGAAGGACTCCAGGCTGGAGGTGACGGCGGCGATGGAGCCCTTGGCCCACTCCGGGTCCAGCGGGTTGGCCGGGCCCATCAGGTAGACGTGGTTGTACAGGCCCAGCTTGTCGATCAGGGCGCGGAGCTTGGCGTGCTGCGCGCCGCCGCCGTAGATCCGCAGCCGCCAGTCGGGGCGCTCCGCGGTGACCTTCTGGAAGGCCCGTATCAGCAGGTCGTACCGCTTGACGGGGGCCAGCCGGCCGGCCGCGACGACCCATTTGGCGGTGGAGTCCGCCGGTGCCACGCCGGACTCCGGCACGCTGTTGGGCACCGCCTCGACCCGTACCCCGGGCAGCTTCATCTGCCGGCGGTAGGTCTCCGCGTCGGCCTCGGTGACGGTGGTGACCGCGTCCAGCCTGGGGTAGGCGGCGCGCAGCGAGCGCTTGAGCGCCTGGGAGTGGGTGCTCAGCGTGAGGTGTTCCTGGCCGACGCGGACCGGGCCCCGGCGCGCCTCCTTGGCGATGTGCACGTTGAGGCCGGGGCGGGTGCCGACGACCACGTCGGCGTCGAGCGTCCGCAGGTGCTCGCCGATCCGGCGGTCCGTCAGCACGCTGTACTGCTGGTAACGGCCCTCGGTGTCGGGGAAGACGCGGGCGGGCCGGGTGTAGTCGGGGTCGCCCCCCTCGTAGGTGGGGCTGTCCTTGCGGATGTCGACCAGGTGCCGCAGCGTCACCTTGGCGCCGGGGTCGAAGATCGGGCGGTCCCGGTGGCGGAAGACCGAGACGATCTCCACGTCGTGGTGTTCGGCCAGCGTGCGGGCGGTGTTGTACGTGGTGCGGATCGTCCCGCCGATCCCGTACGCGTTGTGAATAAGGAATGAGATGTGCATCCGTCCCCGTACCCCACTGGTTCCCACCGTTTCCCCGCGGACGACAGCCTCGTCCGCCTAGCACTGGGTTAGACCACCCACACCGCGGTGGGGTTGGGTCTCATCACACTCTTGTTCCACAACAGATGTCCAATCGGTAACCGGGAACGGGAACCTTTGTACGCCGGAGTTCATCAGTCCGCGCTACGGAGCTGACGGAGTGCCTGGCGGTCCCACCACCCCCCGCCTGCCCCGGCGCGGACTTCGTATGACGAACGCCCGGTCGCCGGGGCTTCGGCACCGGCGGCCGCGACCGCGCCGGGGACGGCGCCGCGGCGCGTGACCCGCACCGCGCATCCTCCGTTGAGCAGTGCACGCCGGGAACCCGCCCGGGCTGAAGCACAAGACCGAGGAGCCACCCGTGCCGCGCATGCTCGACGTCAGCGACGAGGTACGCGCCGAGATCGGCGACGAAGAAGCCAACCGGCTGCTCGCCGGGGACAACGCACCCGGGAGCTACGACTGCACCTCCTGCCGGACGCCCGGCGACGCCGAGCAGGAGCGGACCAGCACCGTGCTCTTCGTCGGCCAGGAGACCGCCGTGCTCGCCTTCGCGCACGCCAGCTGCGTGCCGTCGCAGGTCGTGCCGGTCTCCGAGGAGCAGTTGCAGGGCGCGGTGGCCTCCATCACCGGGGAGCAGCAGGCCGCCGGCGGCGAGCACCCGGACGACGGCGCCCAGGGCCGGCCCCGGCAGGCCGTGCTCAACGTCACCTGCGGGCTGATCCTGCTGGACGGCGAGCCGCGTCCGGCACTGGTCGTCGAACCGACCGCGCCGATCGCCCGGCCCGGCGGCACCGGCTCCACCGACGAGTTCCTGCAACTCCTCGCCGAGCAGGGGTTCCGTCCGGTGCTCGACCTCGACCAGTCCCCCGCACCGGTGCCCGGCTGGTCGGTGCTGATGGCCGCCGGGCAGCTGCACACCATCCTGATGCCCGCGGCCGGCGGCGGACAGGTGGCCTGGTGGCAGGCGCACCGGCCGATGCCGGTCACCGAGGGCTGGCGGGCGGCGGTCAACAAGTCGCCGTCGGTGCTGGTGTACGCCGCGCCGGTGGGATCCATCGGCAACCAGCCGCGCGAGGACCAGCTGCGCAACGCCCTGGAGCGGGCCGCCGCGCGGGGTGTGCTGGTCGCCGCCGTGATGCCGCTGTCGGGCACATGAGCGGCCGCGCCCCCCACCCGGCCGCGCCGGGCCCGGCCGGCTCCGGACCGGTGGCCCATTCGCCGCAACGCCCGCATCCCGCGGGCGATCCCGTCGTTGGCACCTACGTGCACGCATACGACCCAGCCTCCCGCTCGCCGTACCCGAACGTGATCCCCGGGATGCGCCCCTCCCAGGACCCCGCCCCTGAGTACCCGCGGCGCTCGGCCACGCCGATCTACGACGCCCTGTACGCCGAGTACCGCAGGCTGTTCCGGGCCCTGCCCGGTGACCGCACCGGTGACGAGGACCTGGGCTTCGTCGGGTTCGCGGCCCTCGGGCAGGGCGGTCGGCAGCAGCCGCCGAACTGGCAGCGGCAGACGCCCGGGGACGGCCGGCCGGCCGCGGACCGGCCGGCCGAGCGGCCGTACCGCGGCGGGTTCCAGCCCGCGCTGCCCCCCGCTCCCCGGGACGGCCGGGCCAGCGGGTACTGACCCAGGGCGCCGGGCCCGGCGGAGGCACCGAGCCGCCCGGTGGGCACCGCACCCGCGGGCGGACCGCCCGCGCGCCGAACGGCCCGGGGCCGACCGCTCATCCGGTCGGCCCCGGGCCGTTGCGCGTCGCTCGCCCGGTGGTGGCCGGGCGGTCCGCTACTTCTTCCGGCCGCGCTTCTCCCGGACCCGGACCGAGATGTGGATCGGCGTGCCCTCGAACCCGAACTCCTCGCGCAGCCGCCGCTCGACGAAGCGCCGGTAGCCGGCCTCCAGGAAGCCGGAGGCGAAGAGGACGAAGCGCGGCGGCTTGGTGCCGGCCTGCGTGCCGAAGAGGATGCGGGGCTGCTTGCCGCCCCGGATCGGGTGCGGGTGGGAGGCGACGATCTCGCCGAGGAACGCGTTGAGCCGCCCGGTGGGCACCCGGGTCTCCCAGCCCGCCAGCGCCGTCTCGATGGCCGGGACGAGCTTCTCCATGTGCCGCCCGGTCTGGGCCGAGACGTTGACCCGCGGGGCCCAGGAGACCTGGCCCATCTCGGTCTCGATCTCGCGCTCCAGGTAGTACCGGCGCTCCTCGTCCAGGGTGTCCCACTTGTTGTAGGCGATGACCATGGCCCGCCCGGCCTCGACGGCCATGGTGACGATGCGCTGGTCCTGCACGCTGATCGACTCGCTGGTGTCGATCAGCACGACCGCCACCTCGGCCTTCTCCACGGCGGCCGCGGTGCGCAGCGAGGCGTAGTAGTCGGCGCCCTCCTGGAGGTGCACCCGGCGCCGGATGCCCGCGGTGTCCACGAACTTCCAGGTCTTGCCGCCGAGCTCGATCAGCTCGTCGACCGGGTCCCGGGTGGTGCCGGCCAGCTCGTTGACGACCACCCGCTCCTCGCCCGCGACCTTGTTGAGCAGGGACGACTTGCCGACGTTGGGCCGGCCGATGAGCGCGATCCGGCGCGGCCCGCCGACCCCCTGGCCGAAGGTCTGCGCGGGGGCGGTGGGCAGCGCCTCCAGGACGGCGTCCAGCATGTCGCCGGTGCCCCGGCCGTGCAGCGCGGAGACCGGGTAGGGCTCGCCGAGGCCGAGTGACCACAGCATGGCCGCGTCCGCCTCGGAGCTGGGGCCGTCCACCTTGTTGGCGCACAGCACGACCGGCTTGCCGGCCCGGCGCAGCAGCTTGACCACGGCCTCGTCGGTGTCGGTGGCGCCGACCGTGGCGTCCACCACGAAGACGACCGCGTCGGCCGCCTCGATCGCGAACTCGGCCTGGGCGGCGACCGACGCGTCGATGCCGAGGACGTCCTGCTCCCAGCCGCCGGTGTCGACCACCTTGAAGCGGCGGCCGGCCCACTCGGCCTCGTAGGTGACCCGGTCGCGGGTGACACCCGGGCGGTCCTCGACGACCGCCTCGCGGCGGCCGAGGACGCGGTTCACCAGTGTCGACTTGCCGACGTTGGGGCGGCCGACGACGGCGAGGACCGGCAGCGGGCCGTGCCCGGCCTCCTCCAGTGCGCCCTCGACCTCCTCGGCGTCGAAGCCCTCCTGCGCGGCGAGCTCCATGAACTCCGCGTACTCGGCGTCGCCAAGCTCACCGTGCTCGTCGCCGGTGTGGATCTGGTCGTTCATGAAGCCTGTTCCTCGTCGTCCATCCGTGGCGGTCCCGAACGGACCACCAGGTCAAGTCTGTCTTAGCCCCCGGTCGAGCGCCTGGCGTTTTCCAGGTGGGCGCTCAGCCGCTTCTGGATCACCGAGGTCGCCTCGTCCAGGGCCGACCGGGTGCGCCTGCCGGTCCCGTCCCCCGCCTCGAACGGGTCACCGAAGACCACGTCGATGCGGCTGCGCAGCCGGGGCAGCGCCGGTATCAGGCGGCCCCGGGTGTCCGCCCCGGAGCTGCCGAGCACCGCCACCGGCACGATCGGCGCGCCGGACCGCAGCGCGAAGTACGCCAGCCCGGCGCGGAGCGAGGCGAAGTCGCCCTCGCCGCGGGTGCCCTCCGGGAAGATGCCCAGCACCCCGCCGTCCCGCAGCACGCCCAGCGCGTTGCCGACGGCGGTCCGGTCGGCACCGCTCCGGTCCACCTTCAGCTGCCCGATCCCGCGCAGGAAGGGGTCGAGCGGGCCGACGAACGCCTCTTTCTTGATCAGGAAGTGCACCGGGCGCGGCGCGGTGCCCATCAGCATCGGGCCGTCGATGTTGTGGGAGTGGTTCACCGCGAGGATGACCGGCCCGGCGGCGGGCACCCGCCAGGCGCCCAGCACCCGCGGCTTCCACAGCGTGTACATGAGGCCGATGCCCAGCCGGCGGCCGGCCGCGGCGCCGGCCGCGGACGGCGATCCGGGTTCGCTCACCTGGCCTGCTGCTTCTCTTCGACGAGCGTGACCACGCACTCGATGACCTGCTCCAGGGTGAGGTCGGTGGTGTCCACCTCGACCGCGTCGTCGGCCTTCGCCAGCGGCGAGGTCTTCCGGCCGGAGTCGGCGGCGTCCCGCTTGGCCAGGGCGGCCTGGGTGGCGGCCAGGTCGGAGGCGTCCTTGCCGCCGAGCTCCCCGTTGCGCCGGGCCGCCCGGGCCTCCGCCGAGGCGGTGAGGAAGATCTTGAGGTCGGCGTCCGGCAGGACGGTGGTACCGATGTCCCGGCCCTCGACGACGATGCCCCGCTCGGCGGCGGCGGCGATGGAGCGCTGCAGCTCGGTGATGAGGGCGCGGACCTCCGGCACGGCGCTGACCGCGCTGACCCGGGAGGTGACGTCCTGGGTGCGGATCGGCCCGGCCACGTCGACGCCGTCGACGGTGATCGTGGGGCCGGCCGGGTCGGTGCCGGAGACGATCACCGGCTTGACGGCGGCGTCCGCGACGGCGGTGGCGTCGGTCACGTCGATGCCGTTGTCCAGCATCCACCAGGTGATCGCCCGGTACTGGGCGCCGGTGTCCAGGTAACCGAAGCCCAGCTTGGCGGCGACGGCCTTGGACGTGCTGGACTTGCCCGTGCCTGCGGGGCCGTCGATCGCGACAATCACTGCTGCCGGGGCGGTCCGGGCGGCGGTTTCCACGGTGACAGACACCTTCCTCGTGCACGTGCGGGGTGAGCGGGCTGCTTGGAGCGCCTCGGACAAGGTTACTGGGTCGCGGGGGCGCCTCGAACAGCCCGCCGCGGGCGGCGGCGCGGGCGGCGCTCCGGACGCCGCGGCGGCCGGCTACCGGCGGATGGACCAGCCCCGCTCCCGCAGCGCCGTGGTCAGCCCCTCGGCGGCCTGCGGCTCCACCATGAGCTGGATCAGGCCGGCCTGCTGGCCGGTGGCGTGCTCGATCCGCACGTCCTCGATGTTGACCCCGGCCCGGCCCGCGTCGGCGAAGATCCGGGCGAGCTCGCCGGGCTGGTCACCGATGTGCACGGCGACCACCTCGTAGGCGGCGGGGGCCGCGCCGTGCTTGCCCGGGACCCGTTCCCGGCCGGCGTTCCCGCGCCGCAGCACGTCCTCGATCCCGGCCGCCCCGCCGCCGCGCTCGTCCGCCTCGGCGGACTCCAGGGCGCGCAGCGCGCGCACCGTCTCCGCCAGGTCGCCGGCGAGGGCCGCGAGGACGTCGGCGACCGGGCCGGGGTTGGCGGACAGGATGTCGATCCACATGGCCGGGTCGGAGGCGGCGATCCGGGTCACGTCGCGGATGCCCTGGCCGCACAGGCGGACCGCGGTCTCGTCGGCGTCCCGCAGCCGGGCGGCGACCATGCTGGACACCAGTTGCGGGGTGTGCGAGACCAGGGCCACCGCGCGGTCGTGCGCGTCGGCGTCCATGACCACGGGGACCGCGCGGCACAGCGCGACCAGTTCCAGGGCGAGGTTGAGCACCTCGGTGTCGGTGCCGCCGTCCGGCCCGGAGGTCGGCGTGAGCACCCAGGGCCGCCCCTCGAACAGGTCCGCGCTCGCGGCGAGCGGACCGGAGCGCTCCCGGCCCGCCATCGGGTGCGTGCCGAGGTAGCGGGTCAGGTCGCAGCCGAGCGCCGCCAGTTCCCGGCGCGGGCCGCCCTTGACGCTGGCCACGTCCAGGTAGCCGCGCGCCACGTCGCGGCGCATCGCCTCGGCCAGGGTGGCGGCCACGTAGGCGGGCGGCACCGCGACGATCACCAGGTCGACGGGGCCGGCCGGTTCGGCGTCGGTGCCCGCGCCGAGGGCCGCGGCGGTGCGAGCCTGGGCCGGGTCGTGGTCGGCGAGGTGGACCTGGACGCCGCGGCCGGCCAGGGCGAGCGCGGCCGAGGTGCCGATCAGTCCGGTGCCGATGACGAGGGCGGTTCTCACTGGGTGACGTCCTTGCGGAGGGCTGCCGCGGCGCCGGGGCGGACGGGCGCGACGCCGGACTCCCGGACCGCTCGCACCACCGTCTCCTCACTCCCCCGCACGCTTCGCGCGCTGTGCCGGGTGCACTGCCTGATCAGCCTAACGAGCCGACCGGGCACCCGCTGCCGCGACCGCCCAGCGAGACGTGCGGCCTCCCGGTCCGGTACAACCATGTGCATGATCTTCCATCTGGTGCGCCTCGACGACTGGCTGGTCGCCCCCGACCGTCCGTACGCCCCGCAGACGCTGGCGGAGGACGGATTCGTGCACTGTTCGCCCGACGAGGGCACCACCCTGGCCGTCGCGAACGCCTTCCTCCGGGACACCCCCGGCCCCCTGATGGCCCTGATGATCGACGAGCACAAGCTGGACGTCATGGTGCGCTGGGAGGCCGCCGATCCGGCCCCGCCGCCGGGTGTCCCGGCGACCACCCTCTTCCCGCACGTCTACGGGCACATCGTGCGCAGCGCGGTGGTGGGGATGCTGGAGGTCGAGCGGGACGCGGAGCGGCGGGCCACCGGGTTCGCGGTCTGGTCCTGACCCCGGCCGCCGCACGCCGCGGGAGGCGGCGCCGGGCGGCGGGACACCGGCCGCGCGCCGGGGCCGGGCGCGGCCCGGCCCCGGCGGGCGGGTGCTACAGGTCCACCTCGCGCATCAGCATGCCGACCTCGGTGTTGGTCAGCCGCCGGAGCCAGCCGGACTTCTGGTCGCCCAGCGCGATCGGGCCGAAGCCGGTGCGCACCAGCCGGTCGACCGGGAAGCCGGCCTCGGCCAGCATGCGCCGCACGATGTGCTTGCGGCCCTCGTGCAGGGTCACCTCGACCAGGTAGTTCTTGCCGGTGTTCTGCACCACCCGGAAGTGGTCGGCACGGGCGTACCCGTCCTCCAGCTCGATGCCGTTCTTCAGCTGCTTGCCCAGCTCGCGCGGGAGCGGGCCCTGGATGGCGGCGAGGTAGGTCTTCTGCACGCCGTACCGGGGGTGGGTGAGGCGGTGGGCCAGCTCACCGTGGTTGGTGAGCAGGATGATGCCCTCGGTCTCGGTGTCCAGGCGCCCCACGTGGAAGAGCCGGGTCTCGCGGTTGGTGACGTAGTCGCCGAGGCACTGGCGGCCGTCCGGGTCCTCCATGGTGGAGACCACGCCCGCGGGCTTGTTGAGGGCGAAGAAGAGGTAGGACTGGGTGACCACGGTCAGACCGTCGACCTTGATCTCGTCCTTCTCCGGGTCGACCCGGAGCCCCTGCTCGGTGACGATCTTGCCGTTGACCTCGACCCGGCGCTGTTCGATCAGCTCCTCGCAGGCCCGACGGGACCCCATGCCCGCGCGCGCCAGCACCTTCTGCAGGCGCTCGCCCTCCTGCTCGGCCCCGGGGAAGGTCTTGGGGGTCTTGATCTGCGGCTTGCTGTGCCGCTCCCGGTTCCGCTCCTCGATCTTGGCGTCGAGTTCGCGGGGGCGTGCGGGACCACCGCGCGCGCCGCGGCCGCCGCCCGCGCCCTGCGGAGCCTTGGGGCCGCCCTTGGCGCCGCCGCGGGCGGCCGCCCCCCGGGCCCCGGCAGGCTTGCGGCCGCCGCCCTCGGAGGAACCGCCCACGTCGTAGCGGCGCTCCTCGGGGCGCGGACGGCCGGTACGCCCCTGCCGGTCGTCGCGTCCTCCGCCGGACTGGCGGGCACGTCCGCCGCCGCCCCGCTGGTCCCGGTTGCCGCTTCCGCTGTTCCTGCCGCTGCTTCGCATCAAAGTTCCGTCTTGTCGTCTGCGTCGGTGTCCGGTGCGTCCGGATCGAACGACGGCACACCCTCTTGCGTCTCGGCCTCGATCGCGTCCGCCTCGGGAAGGAAGGGCGCGAGCTCCGGGAGCTCGTCCAGGCCGCGCAGGCCCATCCGCTCCAGAAAGTAATTCGTCGTCCTGTACAGGATCGCACTTGTTTCGGGTTCCGTGCCCGCCTCCTCCACCAGACCGCGCTGCAGGAGGGTCCGCATCACGCCGTCGCAGTTCACGCCGCGGACGGCCGAGACGCGGGAGCGGCTCACCGGTTGACGGTACGCGACCACGGCGAGGGTCTCCAGGGCGGCCTGGGTGAGCCGGGCCTGCTGCCCGTCCAGGACGAACCCCTCCACGGCCGGGGCGTACTCGGGCCGGGTGTAGAAGCGCCAGCCGCCCGCGACGAGCCGCAGGTCGAAACCGCGGCCCTGGACGGCGTACTCGTCGGAGAGGCCGCGCAGCGCGTCCGCGACCTCGCGCCGGGGCCGCTGGAGGATCCTGGCGAGGTGTTCCTCGGTGGCGGGCTCGTCGACCACCATGAGGACCGCCTCCAGGGCGGGCTTGAGGTCGAGGTCGGCGACCGTCCGCAGGCCCGCGGGGATCTCCTCGCTCATCTCTCCTCCTCCCCGGGGTCCGTTTCCGGTTCCCGGTCGAATTCGTCGGTCACCCGGGGCCGGGCGTCCGCGTCCCCGGTCCAGCGCACCAGGAGCGGGCCCAGCGCCTCCGGCTGGTCGAGGAGCACCGCCTTCTCCCGGTACAGCTCCAGCAGGGCGAGGAAGCGGGCCACCACGGTGAGGGTGTCCGGCGCGTCCTCGACGAGGGTGTGGAAGCCCGCCTCGCCCATCTCCCGCAGTCGCGCGACCACCACCTCGGCCTGTTCCCGGACGCTCACCAGCGGGGCGTGGATGTGGTCGACGTACACCTGCGGCTTCGCCCTGGGCTGCATGGCCTTCACCGCGAGCCTGGCGAAGCCCTCGGCGCCGATGCTGATGACCACCTCGGGGAGGAGTTCGGCGTGGTGCGGTTCGAGTCCCACGGTCCGCGGGTAGGACCGGGCCTCGGCGTCCAGCCGCCCCTGGAAGACGTCCGCCACCTGCTTGTACGCACGGTACTGGAGCAGCCGGGCGAAGAGCAGGTCGCGGGCCTCCAGCAGCGCCAGGTCGGCCTCGTCCTCCACCTCCGCGGCGGGCAGCAGCCGGGCGGCCTTGAGGTCGAGCAGGGTCGCGGCGACCACCAGGAACTCGGTGGTCTGGTCGAGGTCCCAGTCCGGTCCCATGGCCCGGATGTGCGCCATGAACTCGTCGGTGACCTTGGAGAGCGCCACCTCGGTGACGTCGAGCCGGTGCCGGGAGATCAGCTGGAGAAGCAGGTCGAAGGGGCCCTCGAAGTTGGCAAGCCGCACGGTGAACCGGCCCGTCCCCGGTTCCGCGGCGGGCCCCTCGCCCTCCGCCGGCCCGGTGCCGGACGCCGGCCCGTCCGGTCCGGCCGTCCCGTCCGCGCTCTCCGCTCCGTCCGCTCCCGGTGCCTCGTCCGGCGCGTCCGGCGCGTCCGTCCCGGTGGCCCGGGGCCGGGCCGCGGTGGCCGTCGCCCGGTCCGGTACGGGGGCCGGAAGCGGCACCGGGTACGGCGGCACCGGACCCGGTACGGGCTCGTCGGGCTCCTCCGGCGCTGCCGCGGGCCGGGTCGGCGCGGGGCCCGCGGTCCCGCCCGCCGGGCCGCCCGGGCCCGCGCCCGGGCCGCGTCCCAGGGCACGGCGCGGGGTGCGGCCGGGCGCGCCGGCGGCGGCCTCGTCGTCGTGTGTCGGCATCGCGGGTCCAAGGAGCGGGTGGGGGGTGCCTCCCATGCCCGGGGCCATGGGGGAGGGCGGTGCGGCCCGTACGACCGGGCAGGCTACCGCCCGTCCGGTCAGCGTCCCCGCAGGCGGCGTACGAGGATGCTCGCGTCGCCGCGTGACTCCAGGTCGGCGAGGACGACCGCGACCGCCTCCCGGACGATCCGGCCGCGGTCCACCGCGAGGCCGTGCTCGCCGCGCAGCACCAGCCGCGCGTGCTCCAGGTCCATCAGCTCCTCGGCGGAGACGTAGACCGTGATCTTCTCGTCGTGGCGCTCGCGTCCGCTGGGGCGGCGGCCCGCCGGCCGGCCGCGGCGGCGGGCCTGCTGCCCGGGCTGGCCGTGCGCGGCCGTGCCGTCCTGCGGCTGGCGGCCCTTGGACCGCTCCGGGGCGGCCGCCGGCCGCCGGTCGCCGAGTGCGTCCTGCGCTCCGGTCTCCCGGCCGCCGTGCTCGGTGCTGTCCTGCGCGGCCCGCCCCGGACCGGCGGCGTCGGCCTCGGGAGCCTCCGCGCCGGCGGCGTCGCGCTCGCCGGCCGGGGAGGGCACCCGGGGCGCCGCCTCACCGCTGGTCTGGCGCCGGGCGGGCGCCGGGGAGGAGGACTGCAGGCCCATCCCCCCGGTGGTACGGAACAGCTCGTCGGCGCCGGGCAGACTCACTCGGCGTGACACCGGGCGAGCACCTCCCTGGCGAGCTGGCGGTAGGCGGCGGCACCGACGGAGTTGGACGCGTAGGTGGTGATCGGCTCACCCGCGACGGTGGTCTCGGGGAAGCGGACGGTACGGCCGATCACCGTGTGGTAGACGTGGTCGTCGAACGCCTCGACCACCCGGGCCAGCACCTCGCGGCTGTGCACCGTGCGCGAGTCGTACATGGTCGCCAGGATGCCGTCCAGCTCCAGGTCGGGGTTGAGCCGCTCCTGGACCTTCTCGATGGTCTCGGTGAGCAACGCCACACCGCGCAGCGCGAAGAACTCGCACTCCAGCGGCACGATCACCTTGTGCGCGGCGGTGAGCGCGTTGACGGTCAGCAGGCCGAGCGAGGGCTGACAGTCGATCACGATGTAGTCGTAGTCCGGCAGCAGCGGCTTCAGGGCGCGCTGCAGGGTGGACTCCCGGGCCACCTCGCTCACCAACTGCACCTCGGCGGCGGACAGGTCGATGTTGCTGGGGAGCAGGTCCATGTTGGGCACCGCGGTCTTCAGCAGCACCTCGTCCGCCGACATGCCCCGCTCCATGAGCAGGTTGTAGACCGTCAGGTCCAGTTCCATGGGGTTGACGCCGAGGCCGACCGAGAGGGCGCCCTGCGGGTCGAAGTCCACCAGCAGCACGCGGCGGCCGTACTCGGCGAGCGCCGCGCCCAGGTTGATGGTCGAGGTGGTCTTGCCCACCCCGCCCTTCTGGTTGCACATCGCGATGATCTTCGCGGGCCCGTGGTCGGTGAGCGGGCCCGGGATCGGGAAGTAGGGCAGCGGCCGGCCGGTGGGGCCGACGCGCTCCCGGCGCTGACGCGCCGCGTCCGGGGCGAGGGTGGCCGCGTACTCGGGGTCGGGCTCGTACTCCGCGTCGGGGTCGTAGAAGTGACCGTCGGGCAGGTCGTAGTCGGCGGGGGCGGGGTCCGTGCCGCGCTGATCCCCGGCCATGGCGTTCACGTTGTGGCCGTCCATGCTCTGGTGGGCTGTCGTCATGCTCTGGTGGGTTGCGAAGGTCTGGACAGCGACGGAGCCGACAGCCGTGAGCCCCGAAGGAGCCTGGCCCCGCCCAGCCGATCCTGGTTGACCACCCCCGGGAGAAAATGTCGACTCATTCACAAGTCGTCCTACCTCCTTGGTGACCAGGAAACTTCTCGATAGGTCAGCGTGACACCATGCCGACGGTTGGCGACTCTATGGCGTGTCGGCGGTTCACAGCAACACAATCCGCCGGAGACGGCGCGATGTGTCGGCAACCGAACACCCGGATGTCAAGGGCGTAACCCTCTTTCCGTGGATGACTGATCGGGTGCGCGAATCGACTGAACAGTTACATTCACGGGCACTTGACCGGGTCGAACAGGGACCGGCAGGGATCGGGTTCCGGGCACGACCGTGGCCGGGCCCTGCCTTGCGGCAAGACCCGGCCTGGTACGCCGTGTTGACGGTCCGCGTTGACGGACCGGATGTCCACCCGGTACGGCGGGCGGGGTGCCCGGCGCGGCCGGGGCGTTCGCCGCCGCCGGCCGGGCGGCGGGCGATCAGCCGAGCAGGGTGCTCAGTTCGACGCTGGGCAGCTCGTGCGCCTCGGCCACCGGACCGTAAACGACCTGGCCCTCATGGGTGTTGAGACCCTTGGCCAGCGCGGCGTCACGACGCAGCGCCTCGCGCCAGCCGCGGTTGGCGAGCTCCACGATGTACGGGAGCGTGGCGTTGGTCAGCGCGTGGGTCGAGGTGTTGGGCACCGCACCCGGCATGTTGGCGACGCAGTAGAAGATCGAGTTGTGGATCTTGAAGGTCGGCTCGGCGTGCGTGGTGGGACGGGAGTCCTCGAAGCAGCCGCCCTGGTCGATCGCGATGTCGACAAGGACACTTCCCGGCTTCATCCGGGACACCAGCTCGTTGGTGACCAGCTTCGGGGCCTTGGCACCCGGGATGAGCACCGCGCCGATGACCAGGTCGGCCTCGACGACCGCCTTCTCCAGCTCGTAGGCGTTGGACACGATCGTCTGCACCTTGGTGCCGAAGACCTTGTCCGCCTCACGCAGCTTGTTGATGTCCTTGTCGAGCAGGGTCACGTGGAAGCCCATGCCGATGGCGATCTGCGCGGCGTTCCAGCCGGAGACCCCGCCACCGATCACCACGGCCTTGCCCGCGGCCACGCCCGGGACGCCGCCCGGCAGCACGCCGCGGCCGCCGGCCGCGCGCATCAGGTGGTAGGCGCCGACCTGGGGGGCCAGCCGGCCCGCGACCTCGGACATCGGGGCGAGCAGCGGCAGCGCGCGGTTCGCGGTCTCGACCGTCTCGTAGGCGATGGCGGTGGTACCCGACTCCAGCAGCGCGTCGGTGCACTCGCGGGAGGCGGCCAGGTGCAGGTAGGTGAAGAGGGTCTGGCCCTTGCGGAGGCGGTGGTACTCCTCCGCGATCGGCTCCTTGACCTTCAGCAGCAGGTCCGCGGTAGCCCAGACCTCGTCGGCGGTGCCGAGGATGGTGGCCCCGGCGCCGACGTACTCGGCGTCCGGGATGGAGGAGCCCAGGCCGGCGCCCTGCTCCACGAAGACCTGGTGGCCGTTGCGGACGAGTTCGAGCACACCGGCGGGCGTGATGGCCACGCGGAACTCGTTGTTCTTGACCTCGCGGGGGATGCCGACCTTCACGTGGATCACGGTCCTTGAATCTGAGGTATTCCTGGCAATACCGACATGTACCAACATGACGGAAGAGATAGCGGCGAGCGCTATGTGAACCAGTCTAATGAAGGATGTCTCGCTGTCTAGCCTTGCTTTGCATCAATCTTTCTGGAGACTGCTACTGATTTCGTAGGCTGGATCTTGCTTACCCTCCGGTTCCCCAGTCCTGGTGCGGGCCAGCAGCCGTTCCGCGGCATTCCGGTGCAGCTCCGCCGCCGACACCTGGCCCAGCCGCTCCAGGGTGTCCGCCGCCCGCATCCGCACCGCCGCCTGCAACCGGGGGTCGCCGGCCCGCCGCGCGTACTCGACCGCCTCCAGGCAGGTGCGCAGCGCCTCCCGGGGCCGCCCGGCGTACTCCTGCACCCGCGCCGTCTCGCCCAGCGCCCGGGCGTGCCCGGCCAGGTCGCCCGCCCGACGGCTGGCGGCCGCGGCGGCCCGCCAGGCCCGCAGCGCCTCGCCCCACTGCCCGGCATAGGTGTGCACCGCGCCGATCCGCCCGTACAGCCGCGCCTCGGCGGCGCGTTCGCGGTGGGTCAGGTGCTGGGCCAGGGCCCGGCCGTACCAGTCCGCGGCCCGCTGCCAGTCCCCCTCCTCCTGGTAGGTGCTGCCGATGGACTCCAGTGCCCGGCCGGTCGCGTACGGATCGCCCGCCGCCCGCGCCGCCTCCAGCGCGCCCTTGTAGCGGGCCATCGCCTCCCCGGTCCGCCCGGCCCGCGCGTCCAGGTCGCCCAGGTTCAGCAGCGCGGCGGCCTCCTCCAGCGGCAGGTCCCGGCGCTGGGCCACGTCCAGCACCAGCTGGTGCAGCTCGTACAGCTCCGGGGCGGCGGCGCCGAACCCGCGGTGGGCGGCCAGCGCGTGGGTGAGCGCGGCCACCAGGCGGCGCGCCAGGGTGTCGAGCCGGCCGTCCTCCACCGCCAGCCGGGCGGCCTCGCGCAGCTCCCGCAGCCGCCCGTCCAGCCATTCCGCCGCCGCGGCCGGGGAGCGGAACCGCAGCGCCGCGGGCAGTTCCTCCAGCTTCCTGCGGGCCGCCGGATCGTCGGTCGCGGCCGCCAGCCTGCAGGCGGTCAGCTGCCGGACGGTGCGCTCCAGCAGCCGGGCCCGGGCCAGGGCCACCTCGGCCGGGCGCTCGTCCGCCCGGAGCGCGGCGTGCAGCAGCGGTTCCAGACAGCCGGGCACCTGGTAGCGCGGAGGGTCGGCCGGGGCGGCGGGTGCCGCCGCCGGCCGCCGTTCCGGGGGCGGCAGCCGCCGCAGCAGCCCGTGGCTCGCGAAGTCCTCCAGCATGCCCTGGGCGGTGGGCACCGGGCACCCGGCCAGCGCCGAGGCGCCGACCGCGTCCACCGACGCGTCCGGGGCGAGGGCCAGCAGCCGCAGTATCCGGGCGGCGGGCGCGGGCAGCGAGCCGTAGACGAGCCGGAAGGCGCGGCCGACCGGTCGCGCGGCCCGGTCGGCCGCGTCGTCCGCGGAGGGCACCGCGCGCAGCTGCTTGCCGGCGTCGGAGACCGACGCCTTGGGCCGGGCCGCCAGCCAGCCGCCGACCAGCGCCAGGGCGGCCGGCTGCCCGCCGCACTCGGTGGCCACCGCCTCCGCGGCCACCGGGTCGCAGGTGATCCGGGTGGATCCGGCGTACCCGACGAGCATCGCCACCGCCGAGGCGGTGTCCAGCGCGCCCAGGGTGCACGGCCGGACGTCGGGAATGCCGGTCAGCGGCCCCTGGGCGACGGCGACGACCAGGCAGCCGGGCGCGTGCGGCAGCAGCGGGTCGACCTGCTCCGCGCTGTCCACGTCGTCGAACAGCAGGATCGCCCGCTTGTCCGCGCAGGCGTCCCGGAGCAGCTCGGAGAGCTCCTCCTCGTCGGCGCCGGCCGGGGCGGCGGCGCCGAGGGCGGACAGCAGGTCCCGGGCCGCCGTGGCCGGCAGCAGCGGCTCGCCCGAGGAGGTGGTCAGCCGGACCCGCAGCAGTCCGTCGGGGTAGTCGGCGCGCAGCCCGCGGACGAGTTCCTCGGCGAGCGCGGAGCGCCCCGAGCCGGGCCGCCCGGCGATCAGCAGGACCCGGCCGCGCGGCAGGTCGCGCCCGGCCAGGGTGTCCAGTCCGGCCCGTCCGATGTCGGCCCGCAGCGCCTCCAGCTCCCGCACCCGCCCCACGAAGGCGTCGGCGGCGGGGTCCGGGTCGAGGTCGGCGCGGCGCGGCGCGCGCGGGCCGGTGCCGTCCGCCCGCCCGGTGCCGCCGGCCGGTCCACCGTGCCCGGGCTCCCCGCGGTCCGGCTGCGCGGCGGGCGGCCGCCGGTTCCCGGGCGTACCCGACGTCCCCTCCGTGCCGACTGCCTGCTCCGCCACGGGCCCCACTCCCGTCCACCTGCGTGTGCGAGCCCGGTCGCGGCCGCGATCAGGGTCGGGACGAGCGTAGTTCACACCGGGTCATGCGTTCGGCACTCCCTGCCGGGACAGCCCCGCAAAGATCACCTGATCGGATTCACCGATGGTCGGACCGGCCGGATTCGGGGGTGCGGCGGGGCGGCGGGGAGGCGGGGACGGCGGGCTACGCCTGGAACGGGCGGGCCGGCCAGGGCGCGCCGGCCGGGCGCAGACCGTCCAGGCCGCCCGGTGAGGTCAGCGCCGCGTGCAGCGACAGCGCCCCGACCACCAGGCAGGTGTTGTGCAGCTCCCCGGCGAGGGCGCCGTGCACCAACTCCGCCAGCGGCACCCGGGCCAGCTCCATGTCGGCCTCCTCCTCGAAGACCTCGAAGCGCTCGCCCTCGGCCTCGGAGATCTGCCGGGCGAGGAAGATCCGCACCGCCTCGTCGCAGCCGCCGGGGGTGGTGAAGACATCGGTGAGCACCCGCCAGTCCTCGGCCTTGACGTGCGCCTCCTCGTACAGCTCGCGCTGGGCCGCGTGCAGCGGGTTCTCCCCGGGGACGTCGAGCAGGCCGGCCGGGATCTCCCACAGCTTGTGCCGCACCGGGTGGCGGTACTGGCGCAGCACCAGGACGCGGTCGGCGTCGTCGAGGGCGAGGACGGCCACCGAACCCGGGTGGACCTGGTAGTCGCGGGTGACGGTGGAGCCGTCGGGCATGACCACCCGGTCCGTGCGCACGCTGGTCTTGTTGCCGGTGAAGGGGGTGGCGGTCTCGGTGACCTGCCACTCCTCGGGGGTGTCCTGGATGGCCATCGGTGTCCTTCGGTCCTGTCACGCTGTCATGAACACGAACGCCGGGGTACCGGGCCGACCGGCCCGGTACCCCGGCATCCCACCGTACCGTCGCCCGTGGATCAGCCCCGGGCGGCCTGGCGGCGCTCCACGGCCGCCTTCACCAGCCCCGCGAAGAGCGGGTGCGGGCGGGTCGGGCGGGAGCGCAGCTCGGGGTGCGCCTGGGTGCCCACCAGGTAGGGGTGGACCTCGCGCGGGTACTCGACGTACTCGACGAGCTTGTTGTCCGGGGAGGTGCCGGAGAACACGATCCCCGCCTTCTTCTCCAGCTCACCGCGGTAGGCGTTGTTGACCTCGTAGCGGTGGCGGTGGCGCTCCTCGACGTACGGCTCGTTGGCGTAGACCTCGCGCACGATGGAGCCCTCGGCCAGCTTGGCCGGGTACATGCCCAGCCGCATGGTGCCGCCCATGTCGCCCTCGCCCGCGACGATGTCCAGCTGCTCGGCCATGGTGGAGATCACCGGGTCGGCGGCGCCCGCCTCGAACTCGGTGGAGTTGGCGCCCTCGATGCCGGCCAGGTTCCGGGCCGCCTCGATGACGATGCACTGGAGCCCCAGGCAGAGGCCCAGCAGCGGGATCTTGTTCTCCCGGGCGTAGGTGATCGCGCCGACCTTGCCGTTGACGCCGCGCTCGCCGAAGCCGCCGGGGACGCAGATCGCGTCCACGTCGCCGAGCTGCTTGGCCGCCCCGGCCGGGGTCTTGCAGTCGTCGGAGGTGACCCACTTGATCTTGACGCGGGCCTTGTTGGCGAAGCCGCCGGCCCGGATCGCCTCGGTCACCGACAGATAGGCGTCGGGCAGGTCGATGTACTTGCCGACGAGCGCGACGGTGACCTCGTGGTCGGGGTTGTGGACCCGGTCCAGCAGGTCGTCCCAGGTGGTCCAGTCCACGTCCCGGAAGGGCAGGTCCAGCTTGCGCACCACATAGGCGTCCAGGCCCTCGGTGTGCAGCACCTTCGGGATGTCGTAGATCGACTTGGCGTCGATCGCGGCCACCACCGCGGCCTCGTCGACGTCGCACATCAGCGAGATCTTGCGCTTGATGGAGGTGGGCACGTCCCGGTCGGCGCGGAGCACGATGGCGTCGGGCTGGATGCCGATGTTGCGCAGGGCGGCGACCGAGTGCTGGGTCGGCTTGGTCTTCAGCTCGCCGGAGGGGCCGATGTAGGGCAGCAGCGAGATGTGCACCACGAAGACGTTGTCGCGGCCCACCTCGTGCCGGACCTGGCGGACGGTCTCCAGGAACGGCAGCGACTCGATGTCGCCGACGGTGCCGCCGACCTCGGTGATCACCACGTCGACGTCGTCGGTGGCCATGCGCCGGATGCGGTGCTTGATCTCGTTGGTGATGTGCGGGATGACCTGCACCGTGTCGCCGAGGTACTCGCCGCGCCGCTCCTTGGCGATGACCTGCGAGTACACCTGGCCGGTGGTGACGTTGGCGGACCCGTCCAGGTCGACGTCGAGGAAGCGCTCGTAGTGGCCGATGTCCAGGTCGGTCTCGGCTCCGTCGTTGGTGACGAAGACCTCACCGTGCTGGAACGGGTTCATGGTGCCCGGGTCCACGTTCAGGTACGGGTCCAGCTTCTGCATGGTCACGCGCAGACCGCGCGCCTTGAGCAGCGCACCCAGGCTGGAGGCGGTGAGCCCCTTGCCGAGTGAGGAAGCGACACCCCCGGTGACGAAGATGTGCTTGGTCGTCATGGGCTTAGCGGCAATTGCCAAGAGGGGGCTCCCGTGGTCGCGAGGTGAGGTGCGGACGGCGTGCGCCCCGAGCGTCTTCCGGCTCCAGGGTGACCGTCGCTGCGGTTCGGGGGTTGTGCGCCCACCGGTCCACGGGCTACCAGGGTATCAGCGCCCCGGGGGGAGCGCTTCCGGTGACGCATTCCGAACCGTGTGCGACCCTGGTGACCAGCGGCTCCGTTCGGGCACACGATCGGCCCGCCACGATGTGGGACGACTCCAGCGGACGCGGGTCGTCCGTCGTATCCTGCTCGGACACACGCTGCGAGCTGCGGCCGGCAAGGCATCTACAAGGCATCTACCTGTACGCCCCGGAGAACGAGCTCGTCGGGAAATTCCGAGACCGCAAAACGCGCCCCGCGGGGCGAGGCCGTTCGAATGGGGATGCAGGTGGCCGGGCGCATCGAGGATTACGCACTCATCGGCGATATGCAGACCGCCGCACTGGTCTGCAGGGACGGCACGGTCGACTGGCTCTGTCTGCCCCGCTTCGACTCGCCGGCCGTCTTCGCCGGGCTGCTGGGCACCGAGGAGCACGGGTTCTGGCGGCTGGGGCCCGCCCATCCCGGTGGCTCCACCCCGCCGCCGGCCGACCGCCGCCGCTACCGGGGCGACTCGCTGGTGCTGGAGTCGGAGTGGGACACCCCGCGCGGCACCGTCCGGGTGATCGACTTCATGCCGCCGCGGGACGGTGCCCCGCAGCTGACCCGCATCGTGGAGGGCGTCAGCGGCCGGGTGCAGATGCGCTCCGCGCTGCGGATGCGCTTCTCCTACGGCTGGGTGGTGCCCTGGGTGCACAAGGTCGACCACCGGACGGTGGCCGTCGCCGGGCCCGACTCGGTGTGGCTGGACACCGAGGCCGACACCTACGGCAAGGACCTCACCACCTACTCCGACTTCACCGTCGGCCCCGGCGACCGGATCGCCTTCACGCTCAGCTGGCAGCCCTCGCACAAGGAGCCGCCCGGCACGCCGGACCCGGAGGGCGCCCTGGTGGCGACCGAGGAGTTCTGGCGGGAGTGGGTGGAGCACTGCACCTACCACGGCCCGTACCGGGACGCGGTGGTCCGCTCGCTGATCACGCTCAAGGCGCTGACCTACGCCCCCACCGGCGGCATCGTGGCCGCGCCCACCACCTCGCTGCCCGAGGACATCGGCGGCTCCCGGAACTGGGACTACCGCTTCACCTGGCTGCGGGACGCGGCGATCACCCTCTCCTCGCTGCTGCGCACCGGCTACCGCGAAGAGGCCCGGGCGTGGCGCGAGTGGCTGCTGCGCGCGGTCGCCGGCGACCCGGAGAACCTGCAGATCATGTACGGCATCGCCGGCGAGCGGGAGTTGTCCGAGGCCGAGCTGCCGTGGCTGCCCGGCTACGAGGGCTCCCAGCCGGTGCGGATCGGCAACGGCGCCGCCGGCCAGCTCCAGCTGGACGTCTACGGCGAGGTCACCGAGGCCCTGCACCTGGCCCATATGACCGGCCTGGCCCGCAACGACTACGCCCAGCTCCTCCAGCTCAAGCTCATCGCCTACCTGGAGGACCACTGGGACGAGCCCGACGAGGGCATCTGGGAGGTGCGCGGCCCGCGCCGCCACTTCGTCCACTCCAAGGTGATGGCCTGGGTGGCGGTGGACCGCACCATCAAGCTCATCGAGTCCGGCGAGGTGGACGGGCCGCTGGAGCGCTGGCGCGGGCTGCGCGACCGGATCCACCGGGACGTGTGCGAGAAGGGGTACGACCCGCAGCGGAATACCTTCACCCAGTCCTACGGCTCCAAGGAGCTGGACGCCTCGCTGCTGCTGATCCCGCAGATGGGCTTCCTGCCGCCGGACGACAAGCGGGTCATCGGCACCATCGAGGCCATCCAGCGGGAGCTGTCCACCCCGGACGGCTTCGTGCTGCGCTACCCGACGGCCGGCGACCACGCGGGGGTGGACGGGCTGGAGGGCGACGAAGGTGCCTTCCTGGCCTGCTCGTTCTGGCTCGCCGACGACCTGGCGATGATCGGCCGGGTGGACGAGGCCCGGCAGCTGTTCGAGAAGCTGCTGTCGCTCCGCAACGACCTCGGGCTGCTCGCCGAGGAGTGGGACCCCCGGCTCCAGCGCCAGGTGGGCAACTTCCCGCAGGCGTTCAGCCATGTGCCGCTGATCGACACCGCGCTGCGGCTGACCGCGTCCGGCGCCTACGGGGGCTGAACCCGACCGGCCCGGTGCCCGGCACCGGGCCGCCCGCCGTGCGGTCGTCGCGGCGGTACGGGTACAACACCGCCGCGGGGCTCCCGGCGCCCTCGCCGCCCGCACGCCTGGCTCGTCCTCCTCGTCGGCATCGACGAGGAGGACGAGCCGGCGGCGCTCGGGCCGCCGGCTCGGAACCCGGTCACCGGGGCGGTTCCGGCCGGAGTGGTCCCGACAGGGGGGTTTCCTCCCGGGGCGGTCCCGACAGGGGGCCCGACCGGGGGCCCGACCGGGGGGGTTCCGACCTGTGCGGTCCCGGCCGGGCCGGCGACGCCCGCCGAGCGGCGGTCGTCCGGGGGTGGAGCCTTCGGACGACCGGCTGATCACGGTGTGGGCGTCACCCCACCGGCGGCCGGCGCACCGGGCGGAGCGGTGAGATCCGCGAGATCGCGGACATAGGACAGACCGGGGCGGCCCGCGAGCCGCCGCTCGCCGGTGACGGTGAACCCCGAGCGGGCCAGCACCGCCCGGGACGCCGCGTTGTCGAGGGTGGTCGCCGCGCGCAGGACGGTCAGCCCGTAGCTGCCGGCGGCCCGGGCGCACAGCTCCCGCACGGCCCGGGTGGCCAGCCCCCGGCCCGCGGCGCGCTCGGCGATCCGGTACCCGAGCTCCGCGGCGCCGTCCGCCACGTCCACGAGATTGACCCGCCCCAGCACCTCGCCCGCGGCACCGACCAGCACATGGAAGAGACAGACCCCGGCCTCCTGCTCGGCCAGCAGGTCGCGGTGCCGCTCGTCGAACCGCGCGAAGTAGTCATCGCCCCGGTCGGGGACGGACAGGGCGAAATAGGCCCGGTTCTCCCGCTCGAAGGCGAGGAGCGCCGGGGCGTGGTCCGGGCGGAGCAGCTGTATCTCGGGCATGGGCCAATAGTGGCGGACCCGGCCACCGCCCGGCCCGCCGCCAGCCCACGGCCGGCAGGGCCGGGGGAACCGCGGGCCGGTCCGGGCCGGGACCGACCGGCCCGGACCGCCGCGCCGCCGACCCGGCCGCTACCGCAGCTTCCCGACGACCTCCCGGGCGGCGCGTTCGCCCTCGGTGGCGCCGCCTTCCATGAAGCCCTGGAAGTCGTAGCTGGTGTGCTCGCCCGCGAGGTGGATGTTGCCCTGCACGGTGCCCTCGTACCCGGCGTAGCGGTGCAGATAGCCGACCGGCCAGTACGAGTAGGCGCCCAGCGCGTACGGGCTGAGGTGCCAGGCGGACAGCTCGGCGCGGCCGGTCCACGCCGCCCGGGTCCCGGGGAAGACCGTGTCGATCCCGGCCAGCCGCCGGGCGGCGAGGGCGGCGACGTACGGATCCGTCTCGGTGGCGAACGGTGCGCCCGGGGTGAGGGCGCGGGCCGGGCCGCCGCCCGCGTACTGGATGAGGATGCCGCCGGTACCGGGCTGGATCCTGGTGGTGTCCCAGGTCTGCTGGACCTCGGTGTCGGTGAAGGAGTCGCCCGCGGACACCCCGGGCCAGGGCCCGGTACCGCGCCACGGACGGTGCGTGAACTGCATGTTGAGCTTGGTGCAGTGGCCCATCCGCGCGTCCCGCAGCAGGTTCCGCATCCGTGGGTCGAACCCGGCGCGGGACAGGTCGAGCCGCTGCAGCACGGGCAGCGGGACGCACAGCACGGTGTGGTCGGCGGTGACGGTGCGCACCGCGCCGGAGTCGTCGAAGGTCAGCGTCTGGCTGCCGTCGGGGTTCGCGCGTACCGCCCGCAGCGCCCAGCCGGGCCGGATCGTGCCGTCCGGGAGCGCCCCGGCGATGGCGTGCGGCAGCCGGTCGTTGCCGCCGACGATGTGGTACCGCTCGTCGGACAGGCCCCAGACGTTGAAGTGGCCGGGGTTGGGCTGGTAGCCCATGAGCAGTACCAGGGCGAGGGCGGACTGGTCGACGGTGTCGGCGCCGTACTCGACGGTGTAGGCGACGTCGATGAAGCGACCGAGCCGCGAGGTGTGGCCGCCGGGCACCCGGCTGTCGATCCATTCATGTATCGACATGGTGTCCAGCGCGACCCCGGCCGGGGTGGACCGGTCCCAGCTGACCTCCCCCGCCTCCTGAAGATCGCGGCGGAGCGCCTGGTAGACGTCCTTGAAGTCCTCGTCGGCCCGCTCACGGGGGTAGTAGCCGCCGTCGAACCAGAGGATCTCCTCGGCTCCGGCCGGGCCCCCGCCGGCGAAGTCCTCGGTCGGCAGGGAGAACCGGCGGCACAGGGCGCGGATCTTCTTGTGTTCGGTGTCGATCAGCTCGCCACCGATCTCGGAGGTCTGGCCGTACGCCCAGTGGTCGCGCCGGGAGTACATCCGGCCGCCGACCCGGGAGGGGTCCGCTTCGTAGAGGGTGCAGGCCAGGCCCGCGTCATGGAGGGTGAGGGCGGCGGTGAGGCCGGCGATGCCCGCGCCCACGACGGCGATCCGGGGCGCGTCGGCGCGGACCGGCCGGGGCGGCGCCGCGTGGGCCTCGGCGGTGGGCAGGGCGGCGATGGCCGGGATGGCTGCTCCGGCGGCCGCGGCCCGCCGGAGCAGCTCGCGGCGGCTGGCGCCGGGGTCCGCGGCGGTCCCGGCGGACCGGCCGCGCCACTCGGCGACGGGCAGCCGCAGCCGCCGGGCGGCGGCGTGTTCGGCGGCCAGGCGGCGCAGGGCGTGCATGGCGTGGGTACGGGCCATGGGGAACTCCTCAGACGGTGTCGGTCGGGGACGGTTCCGGTTCGCGTTCGGCCGCGTCCTCCAGGACGATGCGGCCGATGACCTCGTAGCGTCCGGGCCGTCTGGCCCGGAGGAAGAGCGCGAGGCCGAGGCCGCCGCAGAAGACGGCGCCGACGATCCAGGGGATGAGCCGGAACAGCAGCGAGCCCGAGGCGCTGCCCGCGGCGGTGTCCATGTTGAGGACGAGCAGGACGACCACGGCGGCCATCCCGGCGCCGCCCAGCAGCGGGGCGGTGAAGGTGCGGAACCAGTGCCGGTCCTCGGGGTGGTTGCGGCGGAAGTAGCCGATCACGGCGAAGGAGCACAGCGTCTGGACGATGAGGATGGCCATCGTGCCGAGGATGGCGAGCAGCGTGTACAGGTGGATGTAGGGGTCCTTGCCGGCCAGCCCGAAGGCGGCCACCAGGGCGACGGCTGTGCCGGTCTGGGCGAGGGACGCGAGGTACGGCGAGCCGTGCCGCGGGTGGGTGCGGCCGAGCGCCGGGTGCAGGAAGCCTTCGCGGCCGATCGCGTAGAGGTAGCGGGCGGCGCACTGGTGGAAGGCCATGCCGCAGGCGAACGAGCCGGTCAGCAGCAGCCACTGGAAGGCGTCCACCGCCCAGCCGCCGATGAACTCCCGGGTGGGGTGGAAGAACAGGTCGAGCGGGGTGGCGGAGGTGGAGGCCCGCACCGCGCCCGCGCCGCCGTTGCCCGCGATGGTCATCCAGGAGACGTAGATGTAGAAGAGGCCGACACCGGTGACGGAGAGGAGGGTGGCGCGCGGGATGACGCGCTTGGGGTCGCGGGACTCCTCGCCGTACATCGCGGTGGACTCGAAGCCGACCCAGGACCAGAAGGCGAAGAACAGGCCGAGGCCGGCCGAGGTGCCGGTGAACGCGTTGGCGGGGTTGACCGGCGCGGTCGGGATGCCGTCGGGGCCGCCGCCGGACACGGCCACGGCCGTGGCCACGGCGAAGAGCACCGCGATCTCGGCGACCAGCATGACGCCCAGCGCCCTGGCGGTGAGGTGGATGTCGAAGTGCGACAGCACGGCGGTTATCAGGAGCATGACAGCCGCGTAGACGGGCCAGGGCAGTTCCACCCCGAGCTGGTCCTCGACCGTGGTCTCCGCGAAGAAGGCGAACACCCCGACGATCGACGCCTCGAAGACCACGTAGGCGAGCACCGCCAGCAGACCGGACGCCATCCCGGCGACCCGGCCCAGCCCGTGCGAGATGAAACCGTAGAAGGCGCCCGCGGTGGTGATCCGCCTGGCCATCGCCACGTAGCCGACCGAGAACACGGTCAGGACGACGGTCGCGAAGAGATAGCCGGCCGGCGCGCCGGTGCCGTTGCCGAAGCCGACCGCGATCGGCAGGTTGCCGGTCATGGCGGTGATCGGCGCGGCGGTCGCCACCGCCATGAAGACCACGCCGGTCAGCCCGACGGAGTTCGCCTTGAGCCGGTGCACCTCGCGCGGGCCCCCGGTGCCCTGCCCCGCGGTGCCGGTGGATGCTGTCGTCATACCGCCTCTTTCGCGTGCGAGCCGCTGGAAGGCCGTCAGCTTCCCGATGAAGTGACCTGTGCCACAACCGACAGGCGGTCCGCCAATCGCTCCCCGGAGGCGACAGGTTGTCAGGAGCCGCCGCGGTGGCACGCCGGTCCGCCGGGCGCCCTCCGGCCCGCCGGGCGGGGTAGCGTTCGCCACCATGGAGCCGCAAGGAAGACCGGAGCCGTCTCCGGATCCCGGTCCGCAGGGACCGCCGCGAGAACCCGCCGGTGCCCTCGCGCCGGGACCGGCCCGGGGAACCGAACGGGACGCGCCCGGGGCCACGTCCCGGGGGCCCGGCCCGCAGGGCACCACCATCACCGTGGCGCGGGTGCTGGAACTCCCGGCGCTCCGCCGCGGCCTGCCCGAAGTGGTCGCCGCCGAGGACCGGTTGCAGCGGCCGGTGCGCTGGGTGCACGCCGGCGAGGTGCCGAACATCGCCTCCCTCCTCAAAGGCGGCGAACTGCTGCTGACGACCGGTCTGGGGCTGGGCCCCAGACCGGCCGAGCAGCGCTCCTTCGTCCGTACCCTGGCCGAGCGGGAGATCGCCGCCCTGGTGGTGGAGCTGGGGTCGCGGTTCACCGCGCTGCCCGCCGCGGTGGTGGACACGGCTCGCTCGGTCGGGCTGCCGCTGGTCCAGCTGCGCCGCGAGGTGCCGTTCGTGACGGTCACCGAGGAGATCCACACCGAGATCGTCAACGAGCACTACGCCCTGCTGCGCCGCGCCGAGGAGGTGCACCGGCGCTGCACGCGGGCGCTGCTGGGCGGCGGCGGGGTCCCGGAGATCCTGCGGCTGTTCGCGGCCTTCGCCGGCAATCCGGTGTTCCTGGAGACACCCGACGGGCAGCTGCTGTACGCGGCCGGGCCGGGCCCGGCCGCCCAGCCCGGCACCGCGGACCCACTGCAGGTGTGGGACGGGCTGATGGCCCAGCGGGCGGAACCACCGGCCGGCAGCGTGGTCATGGACATCCCGGGCGGCGGGCGGGGGCCGGGCGGGGTCCGCGCCCGGCTGACGGTGCTTCCGGTGGCGGGCGCGCTGGCGCCGGTGCACCGGATCGCGGCCGAACGCACCGCCGACCTGCTGGCGGTGGTCCTGCTCCAGGCCCGCCAGGAGGAGGAGCTGGCCGCCCGGGGCCGGGGGGACTTCCTCACCGATCTCGCCGAGGAGCGGATCGAGGCGGCGGACGCCCCCGCGCAGGCCCGGGTGCTGGGCTTCCGGCCGCCGCCCGGCGGGTCGCTGCTGCCGGTGGTCATGCGGGTGGCGGTGCGGATGGCGCCGGGCTCGGCGGCCGGCCCGCAGGAGAGCTGGGCGGCGCTGGCGCACGCGGTGCAGGAGGAGCTGGCCGCCGCCGGGGTCCCGGTACTCCTCGGAGTACGGCTGCCGGAGGGCCGGGTGCCCCTGCTGGTGGGGCTGCGCGACCCGGCGGAGCGGACCGCCGTCGCCGACCGGGTGGCGGCCGCGCTGCGGGCCGGGGTGGAGCGGGCCTGGCCGGAGCGGGCGGGCTCGCGGCCGCCGACGGTGGTGGTGGGGGTCGCGGGCGGCTGGGAGACGGTCGGCGGGGAGCTGCGCCACGCCGCCGAAGCGGCGAGCGCGGCCCCGGGGCCCGCCGACCGGGCCTGGCACGACGTCCGCCGCACCGAGGTCGACGTGCTGCTGTGGCGACTGCGGGAGCACGGAGACCTGGCGGCCTTCGTCGACCGGGTGATCGGCCCGCTGATCGCCCACGACCGCACCGCCCGGCCGCCGCTGATCCCCACCCTGGAGGCGTACCTGGCGCATGCCGGCCGCAAGGCGGAGACCGCCCGCGAACTGCACCTCAACCGGCAGACGCTGTACGACCGGCTGGCCCGGATCGGACGCCTGCTCGGCAGCGACCTGGACGACCCGCAGACGGTGCTCGCCCTGGGCCTGGCCCTCCAGGCCCGCCGCCACGCGCAGTGAACCGCCCCGCCGGCGGGGCGGCCCGTGCTTCCAGGGGACGGTACCCGGCCCCGAAGCGGTCCCCTAGCCCCGGGGCACAGTGGTGGGACTCCGCAGGCGTCACCGGAACTCCCCGAACCGGAACCCGGACTTCGGGGCACGGCTCCAAGGCCCGGAAGCGGCACCCGAGCCCCGGGGCATCCGCCCCGTGTGAACTCCCCGGACCGGCACCCGGACTTCGGAGCTGCGGCTCCGGTGCTCCGGGCGCCGGCACCGCGCCCCCGGGCGCGCACGCCCGGTCCGCCCACGGTGCCCCGGTACACCCGTCCGTCACCCGCCGCCGTCCGCCCTCCGCCCGCTCCGCGGTCTCAGCAGACGGTCAGCTCGTCGTAGACCCGCAGCACATGGGAGACGGTGTCGTCCTCGTCCGGCCACCCCGCCGCCTGGACACGCCCCGCCTCGGCCAGGTCCGCCCGGCGTACCGGGTCGGCCAGCAGCCGGGCCACCGCGGTGGCGAGCGCCCACGGGTCGCCGTAGGGGACCAGCTCGGCGGCCTCGCCGACCAGCTCCGGCACCCCGCCGACCGCGGTGGCCACCAGCGGCACCCCGGCGTACAACGCTTCCTGGGCCAGCGGCGGGCGGGCCTCCCAGGGGCTGGAGAGCACCGCCACATCGGCGACCGCGAGCAGGTCGGGCAGGTCCTCACGGCGGCCCAGCAGCCGCACCGGCAGCCCCTCGGCGTCGATCCGGCGCCGCAACGCGGCCCGGGCCGGCCCCTCCCCCGCGATCGCCAGCAGCGGCGGCGGGTCCAAGCGGAGCCAGGCACTCGCCGCGTCCAGCAGCGGCCCGTACCCGCGGTTCTCCTCCAGCCGGCCCGCGGTCAGCAGCAAGGGCCGCTCCACGACCCCGAGTTCGGCGCGTACCTTGTGCCGCCACCCGTCGCCCCGGGCGGGCGGCGGGCCCGGCGCGGGCAGCGCCGTGGGGGCGAGCCGGGCGTCCCGGGCCCCGCGCGCCCGCGCCCGGTCCACCAGGTCGGACGACACCCCGAGCACCACCGCGGCGGCCCGCACCACCGCGCGCTCCATCAGTCGGACCGTACGGCCGCCGGCGCCCTCGGCCCGCGGCCGGGTGTGCCAGGTGACGACCAGCGGAGTGCGGCGGCCCCGCAGCGCCAGCGCGGCCAGCATCCCGGACCGCAGCCCGTGCGCGTGCACCACCGAGGCGCTGGCGCAGGCGGCCCGTACCGCCGCCACCCGCCCGGCCGCGGTACGCGCGTCAACCGGGCGGAATCGGGCGCCGGCCGAGGCGAACCCGTACACCGGCTCGGCCTCGCCGGGGGCGCACACGGTCACCCGCAGCCCGCGGGCCACCAGCCCGGCGGCGAGCGACCGGACATGGACCCCGCTGCCCACGCTGCCGCCGCTTCCGCTGCCCAGCACCTGGACGGCGTGCGGCGGCGACTGCCCGTGCGGTGACGGGACCGGTGTGCTGCTCACGCGGGCATGGCTCCTGGACGATGTCGGAGAGGGACGTGAAAGTGACGCGGTGCGCTGTGCCCAGGATGCCAGTCCGCGCGCCCCTTCCCACACCACGGCCACCGGCGCTCGTGGCGCGCGGTCCGCTCCCAAGCCCCCGTCACCACCCGCACGGGCGAGCCTCGGACGGCCCGCTACCGACTGGTGCGGGTGGGTCGGTCCGCAGGTCGGGGCGGGTTTCCCGGCCCCGCGCGGGCCGGTGCCGGGACCGCCCCGGCGTCCCCCCGGGGACGAGGGCGGGGCGCTGCGGCCTTCCGGGGGAGACGGCTGCGTCCGGGGGCCGCCGGGCGTCCCCGCCGGGGCCCGGCGGACCACGCCCGCACCACCCGTCCCGGCGTCGGACCGGGGCGGCGCCGGACCGGACCAGTCTCCGAGCCGGATCGGTCTCCGGATCGGTCTCCGGATCGGTCTCCGAACCGGGTCGGGCTCCGGCCGGGTGGCGGGCCGGAGCCCGGGCGGGACCGGGGCCGGGGCGCGGCTCAGCGGCCCGCGCGGGCGGCCTCCAGCAGTTCTTCGGCGTGCGCCCGGGCCAGCTGCGAGTCCTCCTGGCCGGCGAGCATCCGGGACAGTTCGCGCACCCGGTCCTCACCTTCCATCGCCTGCACCCCGCTGCGCGTCACGGAGCCGTCGTTGGTCTTCTCCACCACCAGGTGCCGGTCGGCGAACGCGGCGACCTGCGGCAGATGGGTGACCACCACGACCTGCGCGGTCCTGGCCAGCCGCGCCAGCCGCCGGCCGACCTCGACCGCCGCCTTGCCGCCGATGCCCGCGTCCACCTCGTCGAAGAGGTAGGTGGGCACCGGGTCGGAACCGGCGAAGACCACCTCGACCGCGAGCATCACCCGCGACAGCTCGCCACCCGAGGCGCCCTTGGCGATCGGCCGCGGCGGGGCACCGGGGTGCGGGGCGAGTAGCAGCTCGACCTCGTCGGCGCCGTGCGGGCCGTAGCCGACCGCCCGGCCGCCGACCTCGATGCCCGCGGCCTCCTCGGACACCTCGGTCTGGCGGATGGCGAAGGACACCCGCGCGTGCGGCATCGCCAGTTGGCCGAGTTCGTCGGTGACCGCGTCGGCGAACCGCCGGGCCGCCTCGGTACGGGCGTCGGTGAGGGCCTGTGCCAGCTCGCCGAGTTCGGCGCGCAGCGCGTCCCGTTCGGCCGTCAGCTCGCCGATCCGGTCGTCGTCGCCGTCCAGCTCGGTCAGCCGCGCGGCGCCCTCCTCCGCCCAGGCCAGAACGTCCGCGATGGTCTCGCCGTACTTGCGCGTCAGCTGGTTGAGCGCGGCGCGGCGCTCCTCCACCGCGGCCAGCCGGCGCGGGTCGGCGTCCAGGTCGTCGGCGTAGCCGGCCAGTTCACCGGCCGCGTCGGAGAGCAGGATGCCGATCTCGGCGACCCGGTCGGCGAGGCCGGCCAACGCCGGGTCGTGCGACCGGACGGCCTCCAGTGCCCGGTGCGCCCCGGCCACCAGGGTGGCGGCGTCGATCCCTTCCGGGTCCTCCGGGTCGCCCGCCAGCGCGGCGTGGCCGGCGGTGGCCGCGGAGGCGAGCGCTTCGGCGTGGCCGAGCCGCTCGGCCTCCGCGGCCAGCTCGGCGTCCTCGCCCGGCCGCGGCTCGACGGCGGCGATCTCCTCCAGCCCGAACCGCAGCAGGTCGGCCTCCTGGGCCCGCTCACGGGCGCGGGTGGTCAGCTCCGCCAGCTCGGCGGCGACGGCGCGCAGCCGGCGGTAGGCGGCGCCGTACTTCTCCAGCGGCCCGGTGACGGCGTCCCCCGCGTACCGGTCCAGGGCCTGCCGCTGCCGGGCGGGGCGCAGCAGGCCCTGCTGGTCGGTCTGCCCGTGTACGGCGACCAGGTCGTCGGCGAGCTCGGCGAGGAGCCCGACCGGGGCGGACCGGCCGCCGACGTGGGCCCGGGAGCGCCCCTCGGCGGAGACGGTCCGGCTGACCAGCAGGGCCCCGTCGTCCAGCTCGGCACCGGCCTCCTCGGCCCGGACCGCGGCGGGTGACCGCTCGTCGATCCTGATCCGGCCCTCGACGACCGCCGCCTTGGCTCCGATCCGCACCAGGGCGGGGTCGGCGCGTCCGCCCAGCAGCAGGCCGAGGCTGGTGACGACCATGGTCTTGCCCGCGCCGGTCTCGCCGGTCACCGCGGTGAATCCCGGGGACAGCTCGACCACGGCGTCCTCGATGACGCCCAGCGCACGTATCCGCATCTCCTCCAGCACGCCCATGACCTTACGAGGTTTGGGGGCGGGGATGCGACGGGCCCGGGCTCCGGACGCCCGCGCGGCCGTCCGGGCGCCCACCCGGACGGGTTACCCGGCGGGTCCGCGCGCCCGGCCGATGGACCGGTCCGGCCGGCCACACGGGGCGGCCGGACCGCCGCCGGGCCGGGCTCCGGAGGCCCTGCCGACCCGCCGCCGGGGCCAGGTGAGTCTGCCGGACCGCCGCCCGGGGTCAGGCGCCGCCGCTCGGGGTCGAGCGAGACCGCCAGGCCGCCACCCGGGCACAGTGAACCTGGCGCGCCGCCGGGCGCCGCCCGGGGCCGGGCGAACCTGCCGGGTCCCCGCCCAGGTCAGGCGAGCCTGCCGAACCGCCGCCAGGGTCGGGAGAACCTGCCGCACCAGCGCTCGGGGTCCAGGCGCCGCCGCTCGGGGTCAGGCCCGCCTGCCGCACCGTCCCCAGGGTCAGGTGAGTCTGCCGGGCCGCCACCCGGGGTCGGGAGGGCCCGCCGGGCCGCCACCCAGGGACGGGCGAGGTTGCCACACCGCCCCCGGGGCCGGACGAGCTTGCCACGCCCAGAGCCGGGCGAACTCGCCGGGCCGGGCGACGCGGCTCCGGACACCGCCGTGCGGTCCGCGATCCGCGGTCCGTGTCCACGCCCAGGGGGCGGCGTTCCGCGCCCCGCCGGTGCCTCCGGCCCGCCGCGCCGCCTCGGTGGGCCCCGGAGCGCCCGGGGACGGTCTCCACGGACCGGTGGGCCGCAGCGCGGCGTCCGCCGCCAGGGCCCGCGGGGAGACGGCGGGCCCCGGTCGGGGCCGCCGGCACGGTCGCCGCCGGGCCCCGCCCGGCACGGGCCGTGCCACGTACCGCGGGCCGCGCCCACCGCGGCACGTGTCACGGCGGCCGCGCACCGCCCGGCGGCCCCAAGGGTGAGGGGGGCCGCCCCCGGCACCGGCCGCCCGCTCCGGTGCCGTCGCCGGGGGCGCCCCGTGCGGGTTACTGCGGGGCGCCGCGCCAGCCCGCGACCGGCAGGGCGAACTTGGCCACCAGCCGGTCGGTGAAGGAGGCGTGGTGCAGCCGGGCCAGGCGCACCGGCACCGCGCCGCGCCGCACCTCCACCCGGGCGCCGGCGGGCAGCTCGACGGTGCGCCGGCCGTCGCACCAGAGCACCCCGTGCGGGGTCTGCGGCTGGACCTCCACCGCGAGTACCGAGTCGGGAGCGGTGACCAGGGGCTTGGCGAACAGCGCGTGGGCGCTGATGGGCACCATCAGCAGCGCCTCGACCTCGGGCCACACCACCGGGCCGCCCGCCGAGAAGGCGTACGCGGTGGAGCCGGTCGGGGTGGCGCAGACGACGCCGTCGCCGCCGAACCGGGAGACGGGCCGGCCGTCCACCTCGGTGACGACCTCCAGCAGCCGCTCGCGGGCCGCCTTCTCCACGGACGCCTCGTTCAGCGCCCAGTCGGTGTGCACGATCTGCCCGTCGTTGCGGACCAGCACATCGAGGGTCATCCGTTCCTCGACCTCGTAGGAGCGGGTGACGACCCGGTCCACCACCTTGTCCAGGTCGTCCCGCTCTGCCTCGGCGAGGAACCCGACCCGGCCGAGGTTGACGCCGAGCATCGGCACCCCGGAGGAGCGGGCGAACTCGGCGCCGCGCAGCAGGGTTCCGTCGCCGCCGAGGACGACGAGCAGTTCGCAGCTCTCCAGGACCCCCGCGGCGTCGGCGTCGACCAGTTCGACGGCGGGCGGCAGCGGCAGGTCGGCGGCCTCCTCGGCGAGTACCCGCACTCCGATGCCGCTGCGCAGCAGGCCCTGCACGACCAGCTCGGCGCTGCGGACGGCCGCCGGACGGCCGGTGTGGGCGAGCAGGAAAACGGTGCGTTCGGCTGTTGTCGGTGCTGCTGAAGCTGCTTGAGTAGTGGTCAACGAGGCCCCTCCGCCACTGCACGGTCGACATCGGCCGGGTCAAGTGCCGGCGCCCCGGCGCGCATCCACAGAAAGTACTCGACGTTACCGGAGGGCCCGGGCAGGGGGCTGGCGGTGACACCGAGCACGCCGAGGCCCAGTCCGGCGGCCTGTTCCGCGACGGTGACCACGGCCTCGGCGCGCAGGGCGCTGCTGCGGACCACACCGCCGCTGCCGAGCCGCTCCTTGCCCACCTCGAACTGCGGTTTGACCATCAGGACCAGGTCGGCGCCGGGTGCCGCGCAGCGGACCAGCGCGGGGAGCACCAGGCCAAGAGGGATGAAGGACAGGTCGCCGACGATCAGGTCCACGGGAGCGCCGTCGAGGTGCTCCAGGGTCAGTTCCCGGACGTTGGTGCGGTCCTTGACGGTGACCCGCTCGTCGCTCTGCAGCGACCAGGCGAGCTGTCCGTAGCCGACGTCGACGGCGACCACCCCGGCGGCCCCGGCGCGCAGCAGCACATCGGTGAAACCGCCGGTGGAGGCGCCCGCGTCGAGGGCGCGGCGGCCGGCCACGACCAGGCCCCGGGGGGTGAAGGCGGCCAGCGCCCCGGCGAGCTTGTGGCCGCCGCGGGAGACGTAGTCCGGGTCGTCGTCGTCCTGGGCGACCACGAGGGCGGCGCTCGTCTCGACCTGCGTGGCGGCCTTGGTGGCGACGGTCCCGGCGACCGTCACCCGGCCCGCGGCGATCAGCTGGCCGGCGTGCTCGCGGGAGCGGGCCAGCTTGCGGCGCACCAGCTCCGCGTCGAGTCGTCGGCGTTGGCTGCGGTTGGCTGCCACGTGTGGTTCAGCTCCTGGTGTCGTGCGGGGTGGCGGGGGCCGGAGGGCCGGGGCGCCGGTCGAGTGCGGTGAGCAGGTCGCGCAGGCCCCGGTGCACATCCTCGTACACCTCCAGGTGACCGCCGGCGGCGAGGTGATCGGCGTCGCCGAGCCGGTCGAGTTCCGCGTCGACCCGCGGATGGCCGGTGGGGGTGCGGGCCACTCCCAGCGGGGCCGGGGCGGCGGGGGCACCGGACGCCCCGGGGAGGTCCGGTGCCTCGCCCGCCGCCACCGCGGTCCGCTCCGCCGCGGGGGCGGCTGCCGGGGCGGGCTCCTCCCCGCCTGGGCCGGCCGGCGGGGCCGGGAGCGGGCGGGCGGGCACGCCGGGCGCCGGGGCGGCGTGGGGCGCGCCGGGCGCCGGGGCGGCGTGGGGCGCGCCGGGCGCCGGGGCGGCGGAGGCGCCGGGCCGGGGGGCGGAGCCGGGTGCGGGGCGGGGCGCCGGCCCTGGCCGGACCTGCGGCGGTGTCTCCGGCATCGGCTCGTTCATGGCTCCGACGCTACCGCGAAACGGGGGCCGTCCGGGCCGCGCGGCCCTGCGGTACGGTCGGTGACCATGGCGACCATCGAGGAGTGCCGGGACGCGCTGGACCGGTTGGCGGAGAACCTCGCGAACGCGAACGGCGACCTGCGCAGCGCCGCCTCGGTCGACCGTTCGGTCAGCTGCCGCATCACCGACCTGGACACCACGTTCACCGGGCGTCTGGCGGACGGCCGGCTGGTCGAGGTGGTCCCGGTGCCCGGGCCGCCGCCCGGGCGGGCCCACATCCGGCTGGCGATGACCGGCGACGACCTGGTGGCGCTGGTCGCCGGGGAGCTGAACTTCGCCCGGGCCTGGGCGGGCGGCCGGGTCAGGCTGGAAGCGGGCTTCCGGGACCTGCTGCGGCTGCGGAAGCTGCTGTAGTCCGGCGGAGCGGCTTGCGGGCCGCGGGCACCACCAGCGGGGTCCCGGCCTCCGGGTCCTCGATGACCTGGCAGCGCAGCCCGAAGACGCGTTCCACCAGCTCGGCGGTGACCACGGTGTGCGGAGCGCCCTCGGCGATCACCTCGCCGCCCCGCATCGCGATCAGGTGGGTGGCGTAGCGGGCGGCGTGGTTGAGGTCGTGCAGGACCGCGACCAGGGTGCGGCCCTGCTCCTCGTGCAGCTGCGCGCACAGGTCCAGCACGTCTATCTGGTGCTGGATGTCCAGGTAGGTGGTGGGCTCGTCGAGCAGCAGCAGCGGGGTCTGCTGGGCGATGGCCATGGCGATCCACACCCGCTGGCGCTGTCCGCCGGAGAGTTCGTCCACGTACCGGTCGGCGAGTTCCGCCACCCCGGTGGCGGCCATCGACTCGGCGACGATCCGCTCGTCGGTCTCCGACCACTGCCGCAGCAGCCCCTGGTGCGGGTAGCGGCCGCGGGCCACCAGGTCGGCGACGGTGATGCCGTCCGGCGCGGTGGAGGACTGCGGGAGCAGCCCCAGGGTGCGGGCGACCTTCTTGGCCGGCAGCGAGCCGATGACCTGGCCGTCCAGGAGCACCGAGCCGGCGGCGGGCTTGAGCATCCGCGACAGCGCCCGCAGCAGCGTGGACTTGCCGCAGGCGTTGGGTCCGACGATCACCGTGAAGGAGTTGTCGGGGATGGTCACGGTCAGGTCCCGGGCGACCGTCCGGCCGTCGTAGGCGAGGGTGAGCCCCTGCGCGGTGAGGCGCTGGGCGGTGGTGTCGGGCATGGCGGTCGGGGCTTCCTTGTCGTCGGGCACGGGTCGCGGCTGGTGCCGGGCCGGGCGGTCGGGGCGTCCGCGGCTCACATCCGCCCCGCCCGGCGCTCGGTGGCCAGCAGCCACAGCAGGTAGACCCCGCCGAGCACCCCGGTGAGCACCCCGACCGGCAGCTGGTCGGCGCCGAACGCCCGCTGCGCGGTCCAGTCCGCGATGATCAGCAGCACCGCGCCGGTCAGGGCCGCGGGCAGCAGGTTGGGGCCGGGGGCGCGGGTGAGCCGGCGGGCGATCTGCGGCGCGACCAGGGCGACGAAGGCCAGCGGCCCGGCCGCCGCGGCGGCGGACGCGGTGAGCAGGACCGACGTGAGCATCAGCACGAAGCGGGTGCGTTCGACCGGCACCCCCAGGGCGTACGCGCTGTCGTCGCCCATCTCCAGCATGCGCAGCGCCCGGGCGTTGCCGAAGATCACCGGGAGCAGCACGGCGCAGGCGAGGAGCAGCGGCCACACCTGGGCCCAGTCGCGTCCGTCGAGCGAGCCGGTCACCCAGACCAGGGCGCGCGCCGCGTCCAGCAGGTCCGCCTTGGTGAGCAGGTAGCCGTTGACGGCGCTGAGCATCGCGGACGCGCCGATGCCGACGAGCACCAGCCGGTAGCCGTGGATGCCCCGGCGCCAGGCCAGGAGGTAGACGGCCAGGCCGGTGAGCAGGCCGCCGGCGACCGCCCCGCAGGCGACCGCGACCGTGCCGCCCTGGAAGAGCACGATGACGGTGAGCGCGCCGGCCGCCGACCCCTGCCCGAAGCCGATCACGTCCGGGCTGCCGAGCGGGTTGCGGGTGAGGCTCTGGAAGATGGCTCCGGCCAGGCCGAGCGCGGCGCCGACGAGGAGCCCGACCAGGACGCGGGGCAGCCGCAGGTCGTTGACGATGAAGTCCTGGGCCGCGGTGCCGCCGCCGAACAGGGTGCGCACCACGTCGGCCGGCGGGATCGCGAAGTCGCCGGTGCCGATCAGCACCACGCTCATGGCGAGCGCGACGGCGGTGAGCAGCAGCCCCACCAGCAGGCTCCGCGGGTCGAGGCGGACCGACAGGCCGCGGGTGCGCAGGGTCCGGCCGCGGACGCCGGCCCCGGTGGTGGTGCCGGTGCCGGCCTTGGTGCTCGCGTTCACAGCTGGGCCATCCTTCGGCGGCGTACGAGGTAGATGAAGACCGGTCCGCCGACGAGCGTGGTGACGACGCCGACCTGCAGCTCGGACGGCCGGACCACGACCCGGCCGATGATGTCGGAGCCGAGCAGCAGCACCGGTGACAAGGTGGCCGCGTACGGCATGATCCAGCGCATGTCCGGGCCGGTAAGCGCGCGCACCATGTGCGGGACCATCAGCCCGACGAAGGCGATCGGTCCGCACGCGGCGGTCGCGGCGCCGCACAGCAGCGTGGTCGCGACCATGGCGAGCACCCGGGTGACGGCGGGCCGGGCACCGAGGGCGCGGGCGGTGTCCTCGCCCAGCGCGATGGCGTTCAGCGGCCGGCCCAGGGCCAGTGCGAGGACCACTCCGACCAGGAGGAACGGCGTGACCTGCTCGACCACCGTCATGTTGGCCGAGGCGAGCGAACCGACCGTCCAGAAACGCATCTTGTCCAGCGCGGCGGTGTCCAGCATCTGCACGGCGTAGACGTAGCCGAAGAGGGCCGAGTAGGTCGCGGTGCCGGCGAGGGCCAGCCGCACCGGTGTCGCGCCGCGGCTGCCGCCGAGGGCGTACACGAGCACGGCGGCGGTCGCCGCGCCCAGCAGCGCGAACCACACGTAGCCGGTCAGCGAGGTGACGCCGAGGAAGCTGATGGCCGAGACGACGGCGGCGGACGCGCCCGCGTTCACCCCGAGCAGGCCCGGGTCGGCGAGCGGGTTGCGGGTGAGTGCCTGCATCACCGCGCCGGCGAGGCCCAGTCCGATGCCGACGAGCAGGCCGAGCACGGTCCGGGGCACCCGGAGGTCCCGGACCACCACGTCGGACTCCTCCCCGGAGTAGTGGAACAGCCCGTGCCAGACCTGGTCCAGGGGGATCGGTTTGGAGCCGATCGCGATGCTGGCCGCGGCCACCACCGCCAGCAGGACGACCGAGGCGAGCAGCCCGGCCGCACGGTGTACGACGGGGGCGGAGGCGGACGGTGGCACGGGCGCCGCCTCCGCCCCGGTGCGTACGGGACTGGCCAGGGACACGCGGAACTCCACCTCGCAGCGGCACGGGACGGGCAGTCGGCCGGGACGGCGGAACCGCACCCGGCACAAGATTAGGTTAGGTTACCTAACTGCCCATCGTTCCTGTTGGAAGGCGGTGCCACCGCCGCGAGCCCCGCGCCGGGCCCGGGCCGCCCGCCCTCCGGCGCACCGCCCGCGGACGCCGCCGGCGGGCCGGACCCCGCCGCGGACGTGGCGACCGCCGCACCGGCCCCGCGCCCGGGGCCGGTCCGCCCCGGCGCGGTTCCGCACCGCCGCGGCCGGGAGCCGGGCACGTGAGGGGCCCGGTTCCCGGGCAGACCCCCGCCGGCGGTCTTCCGCCGGCGGGCGTCACCGGCCGCGGGTGCCGCGCACCGCCCAGGCCGCGGCCCGCGGTGCGCCCGACCGCCGCCGGGTCACCACCCGAGCCGCGCCAGCGCCTTCCCCGCGTCCCCCTCGTACGCCCCGTCACCCGCCGCCGTCCAGGCCGCCGCGCACAGCGCCCGCAGCCCGTCCAGCGGGTCCTCGCCCTCCCCCGCCAGCCGAAGCCCGCCGGGTTCCGCGAAGGCCGTCCAGCCCCCGCAGCCGAAGCCGCCGCCGTGCCCGCCCCCGCCGGCGCCGCCCACCGGGGCCACCTCCGGCTGCCCGGCGAGGAGGCCGCGCAGATCGGCGTCCAGATACGTCGGCCGGTGCCGCGGCCCGGCGGCCAGCAGCTGGGCCGCCGTGGTCACCCCGGTCAGCACGAGCAGCGAGTCCACCCCGCCCGCCCAGGCTCCTTCGATGTCGGTGTCCAGCCGGTCGCCGACCACCAACGGCCGCCGGGCGCCGGTCCGCAGGATGGTCTCCCGGTGCATCGGCGGCAGCGGCTTGCCCGCGACCCGCGGCGTGCGGCCGGTCGCGATGCGCACCACCTCCACCGCCGCGCCGTTGCCCGGCGCGATGCCCCGCGCGCCGGGGATCGTCAGATCGGTGTTGGAGGCGAACCAGGGCACGCCCCGCGCCACGGCGTACGACGCCTCCGCCAGCCGGCCCCAGGTCAGCTCCGGGCCGCCGTACCCCTGCACCACCGCGGCCGGGTCGTCATCCACCGACTCCACCGGTTCCAGGCCGCGTTCGCGCAGCGCCACCCGCAGCCCCTCACCACCGATCACCAGGACCCGCGCACCGGCCGGGACCTGCTCGGCGATCAGCCGCGCGACCGCCTGCGCGGAAGTGATCACGTCGCCGGGCTCCGCCGGCACCCCGAGTTCGGTCAGGTGCGCGGCCACCGCCTCCGGGGTGCGCAGCGCGTTGTTGGTCACATAGGCCAGGTGCATGCCGCCGTCCCGGGCGGCGCCCAGCGACCCGACGGCGTGGCGGATCGCCTCGCCGCCCGCGTACACCACCCCGTCGAGGTCCAGCAGCGCGGTGTCGTACGCCTGGCTCAGCGGCCGGGTACTGCGGTCGGGCCTGGTCCGGGCCTGCTGCGTCATGAGGAGCCGCTCCTTAGCGGATTCGAGTGGGTTCGTCACCCCGATCATCGCTCATGCCCGTTCACCGCATAGCATGCCCCGATGAGCATTCCTGGGCCTGTCGGGCACGGCCTCCAGCTCGCCCCGTTCCGCGCGTTGCGATACGTCCCGGAGCGAGTCGGCAGCCTCGCCGCCGTCACCTCACCCCCCTACGACGTCGTGGTCCGGCCGGACGGACTCCGCGCCCTGGAGACCGCCGACCCGCACAACATCGTCCGGCTCATCCTCCCGCAGGCCGACACCCCGGCCGACCGGCACCGCCAGGCCGCGGACACCCTGCACCGCTGGCAGGCCGAGGGAGTTCTCGCCGCGGACCCCGAACCCGCCCTGTACGTCTACGAACAGCGCCGGGACGAGGTGCTGCAGCGCGGCGTCATCGGGGCCCTGCGGCTCAGCCCGAGCGACGAGGGCGTCGTACTGCCGCACGAGGAGGTCATGCCGCATGTCGTGGAGGACCGCGCGGCGTTGATGCGCGCCACCGGCGCCAACCTCGAACCGCTGCTCCTCGCCTACCGCGGCAACGGCCGCTCCACCACCCCGGCCGACGCCGCCGTCCCGACCGGCGCGGCCCCCGGCCGGGACTCCGGCACCGCCCGGGTCATCGAACGGGTCGTCACCCGCCCCCCGCTGCTGTCCACGACCACCGAGGACGGCTTCAACCACGTGCTGTGGCGGGTGTCCGACCCCGCCGAGGTGACCGAGATCAGCACCGACCTCTCGCACCACCAGGCGCTGATCGCCGACGGACACCACCGCTGGGCCACCTATCTGCGGCTGCGGTCCGAGCACCGCGATCCGGGGCCCTGGGACTTCGGCCTGGTACTCCTGGTGGACACGGCCCGCTACCCGCTCCGGGTACGGGCCATCCACCGGCTGCTCCACCAGCTGCCGCTGTCCACCGCCCTCGCCGCGCTGGGCGACGCCTTCCGGGTACGGACCGTGGACGGCCCGCTCCCCCGCGCCCTGGCCGCACTGGACGCGGCGGGCACCGGCGAACCCGCCGACGGCACCGGAGGGAACCCCGCCGCCAACGCCTTCCTGCTGGCCGGGGAGGGGCGCTTCCACCTGCTCGACCGGCCGGACCCCGCGCTGCTGGCCCGTACCGTTCCGGGCGGCCGGCCGGAAGCCTGGCGCCGGCTGGACGCCACGGTGCTCCACTCCCTGCTGCTGGACCACCTCTGGCAGGTGCCCGACTCCCCCGCCCACATCGGCTACATCCATGACGCCGAGGCGGCCGTGGAGCAGACGGAACGGCACGGCGGTACGGCCGTGCTGCTGCGGCCGGTCGGCGAACAGGTGGTGCACGACCTCGCCCGGCAGGGCGTGGCCATGCCGCACAAGTCGACCTCCTTCGGACCCAAGCCGGCCACCGGCCTGGTGCTGCGCACCCTCGACCTCGGCTGATCGCCGCCGGCCCGGCACCGGCGGACGCGTGAGGGCGGAACCCCGGTCCGGGGTTCCGCCCTCGTTCTGCTCTGCCTCGGCCGCTCAGCCGGCGGCCCGCGGCGCTCCGGCGTCAGTCCCGGTCGTCGTCGCGCGCCGGGGTCCCGGCGTCGCCGGTGCCGTCCTGTCCCTCGGCCGGCTCCCGGTCCACCAGGTCCGACCCGTCACCGGTCGGCTCGCCGGCCGTCTCCTCGGCCCGGTCGCCGGTCGCGTCAGCGGACACGTCACCGACAACGTCCGAGGCGTCGGCACCGGCCTCCTCGACAGCGTCCTCGGCACCGGCCTCGGCACCGATCTCAGCGGCGTCCTCGCCACCGGCCTCGGCGACGTCCTCGGCACCCGGCTCCAGGTCCTCGTCCGGAACCAGCGCGTCCACGAACTCCACCCCGTCCAGCTCCGCGAGCCGGTCCGAAGCATCCGTCGTGCCGCCCTGGTCGGCCTCCAGAGCCTTGGCGAACCACTCACGTGCCTCGTCCTCACGGCCGACCGCGAGCAGCGCGTCCGCGTAGGCGTACCGCAGCCGCGCGGTCCACGGCTGGATGGAGTGGGAGGCCAGTTCGGGGCTCTGCAGCGTCACGACCGCCGCATCGGCCTGGCCCATGTCGCGCCGGGCGCCGGCCGCGACGAGCCGCATCTCCACCTGCCCGGCCCGGTCCAGCTTCTGCACCTCCGGCTCACCGGCCATGGCCAGCGCACGCTCCGGACGGCCCATGCCGCGCTCGCAGTCGGCCATCACCGGCCACAGCTCCACCGAGCCGGTCATCCGCCGGGCGGCCCGGAACTCGGCCAGGGCCTCCGCGTACTTGCCGGTCGCGTACGAGGCGAAGCCCGCCGCCTCCCGAACCGCCGCCACGCGGGAGGCGAGCCGCAGCGCGACCCGCGAGTACCCGTACGCCTGCTCGGGGTCCTCGTCCAGCAGCTTGGCGACCATGACCAGGTTCCGCGCGACGTCCTCGGCGAGCGTCTTCGGCAGGCTCATCAGCTCCTGCCGCACGTCCTTGTCGATCTCCTGGCCGGTCACGTCCTCCGGGATCGGCAGCCGCTTCACCGGCTCCCGGTCGCTGCGCTCCCGCCCGAAGTCCCCACGGTCGTCCCGCCGGCCGAAGCCACCGGTACGGCCGTCCCGCCGTCCGTAGCCACCGCCCGAGCGCTCCCCGCGGTCGTCCCGCCCACGGCCCTGGCCGTACGAACGCGGCCCACGGTCACGGTCGTCCCGTCCCCGGAAGCCGCCGTCACGGTCGTCCCGGCGGGGGCCGCGCGGCCGGTCGTCCCGGCGGTCGTCACGCCGGTCGTCACGCCGGTCATCGCGGCGGAACGGTGCCCTGTCGTCACGGCGGTCATCGCGCCGGTCGTCACGACGGAACGCCGGACGGCCATCCCCACGCTCGTCACGGCGGTCATCACGACGGAACGCCGGACGGCCATCCCCACGCTCATCCCGCCGGTCGTCACGACGGAACGCCGGACGGCCATCCCCACGCTCGTCACGGCGGTCATCACGACGGAACGCCGGGCGACCGTCCCCACGCTCATCCCGCCGCTCGTCACGACGGAACGGCTGGTCGCGCCGGTCCTCACGGCGGAACGCGGGCCGGTCCCCACGGTCGTCACGCCGGAAACCGGGGCGGCCGTCGCCCCGCTCGTCGCGGCGGTCGTCGCGCCGGAACGCCGGACGGTCACGGTCCCGGTCGTCGCGCCGGAAGGAGCCACGGTCGTCACGGCGGTCATCGCGTCGGTCGTCACGGCGGTCGTCACTCCGGTCGTCACGCCGGAAGGACGGACGGTCGTCACGGCGCTCGAAGCCGCGGCCGCCCCGGTCCCGGTCATCGCGTCGGCCGAAGCCGCCCGGACGTCCGCCCCGGTCGTCCTCACGGCGGGGGCCACGGGGCCGCTCGTCCCGACGGTCATCACGCCGGTCGTCACGGCGGTCGTCACGGCGGAACGCCGGACGCTCGTCACGGCGCTCGTCGCGACGGAAGCCGCCGGTCCGGTCGTCACGGCGGGGTCCACGCCCACGCTCGTCACGCCGGTCGTCCTGGCGTTCGTCACGACGGAACGGCGGACGCTCGTCGCGGCGGAACCCAGGACGGTCGTCGCGCCGGTCGTCACGGCGGAAGGCCGGGCGATCATCACGACGGTCATCGCGGCGGAAGGCCGGGCGATCATCACGACGGTCATCGCGGCGGAAGGCCGGGCGGTCATCGCGACCGTCGCGCCGGCCCTGGCCGCCGAACCGACCGCCCCGGTCGTCGTCACGACGGGGTCCACGCCCCCGGTCGTCACGCCGCGGCCCAGAGCTGCGGAAATCACGCCGGTCGCCGCCGTCGCGCCGTCGCGGCTCGCGCTCCGGCCTGTCGTCAGGGGAGTTGGTGGACATCGACGTGACTCCTGTCATGAGGTACCGCAGTCATTCTCGCGCACCTGACTTATCGGCGCGCTTCGGCAAACAAAAAAGGACCCTTGGTCCCAGCGTGAACGCTGGGACCAAGGGTCCTTGAAAAATTGTTCGGCGGCGTCCTACTCTCCCACAGGGTCCCCCCTGCAGTACCATCGGCGCTGAAAGGCTTAGCTTCCGGGTTCGGAATGTAACCG
>NZ_JBIRFT010000004.1:0-537926 GCF_044327625.1 Streptomyces sp. NPDC018031 | reverse complement strand
TCCCAGATGCATGTCTCGCGGCTGCTGACCCGGACCCTGTCGCAGCTCCGCGAAGGGCTGATCTCCGACTGACCGGCCCCCGGCCCGGGGCGTCGCGACCCGTCGTCAACGCCCCGGCCGCGCTGCGGGGTTGCGCAGCGCGGCCGGGGCGTCGGCGCGTTCCGGGGCCGCGTCGGCCGGTGTCGGGCGGGTGCCGGGCGCGCCGACGGCGGTACGCCACCGGCGGGACCGGCCCCGGTGTCATCCCCGGGAGACCGGAATCCGCGGCGCGGCGGCGCGGTCACCCGGGTACCGGGTGTCAGCCCAGCACCAGCCAGGCCACTCCGGCCAGCACCGCGATCGCGACGATCACACCGATGACCAGGCCGTTCCGCTGCCCGCCGGACGAGCCGGCCGCCGCGCGCTGCGGCTGCTGAGCGCCGTCGTCGACGAAGGCGCGGAACATCTGGGTGCTGCCCGCGGGGTCGTCATTGCCGTGTGAGCCATGGGGGTTGTTCGCCATGGGCCACGACCCTAGCGAACCGGCGGGAGGACGCACACCCCGGTGGGTGCCGTCCGGCGTACCGGCCGCAGCCCCACCCGGGCCGCCCGGCGGGGCCTCGCGGCACCCACCGTCCGGTGCGCTCGTCGCGGCGCCCACCGTCCAGTGCGCTCGTCGCGGCACCCACCGTCCAGTGCGCTCGTCGCGGCACCGCCCCTGACGTACCGCCCCGCGCGGCGCCGCGGCCCGACCCCGTGTGACACCAAGGGACACCCGCCCGGTGGCGTGGGCGCGCCCCCATCCGACGGCATGCGCCCGCATCCGACGGCAGGGGCCGCCGCGCGCGGCGCCGGACACGAGCACCCGGCGCCCCCGTCCGCTCCCCTTCCCCCACTCACGGCGTCCCCCTCCACCACTCTGACGTCGCCCGCTTCCCCCACTCACGCCGTCCCCCGCCACCGCTGACGGCCGCTTCCCCCACTCACGCCGTCCGCGCCGGCCATCGGTCTCCGCGCCGCCGGCCCCGGCAGCGTCCGGTCCGGCGCGGACCGGACGCTGGGCCCGAGCGGACCAGTCGCTGGGCCTTAGCGGATCGGACCCTGGGCCGGACTGGGCCAGACCGGATCGGACAGAGTTGGGCTGGGGCTGGACTGGCCGGGCCGGGCTGGTGCCGGCTCGCACCTGGCCGCGCCGAGCCCGGCCGGCCTAGCCGCACCGGACCGGACCGGAGCCACACCTGGCCGGACCAGAGCCGCACTGGACCGGACCAGAGCCGCACCGGGCCTGAACAGGTCACCTCAGGCCGCTGCGGCCTTCCCGGCGTGCCGCGCCGCGCCCCCGCCCGTCCGACTTGACCCGCCGCGGGGAATGGCTTTGTCGGCAATTTACTCAGCAAACGCCCCTTTTCATTTGCCTACAGCAACTAACCTCCCTTACGGTTGCCCAAAGCAACCGAATGCTTCCGTGAGCTAGGAGTCCGCCCGTGGCCGAGCAGCGCCAGTACGAGGAACTGGCCCGGCAACTCAGCGCCATCGGCGTCGTCAAGCGCGACCTGGCCCGGGTACTGCCCACCGACTGCCCGCCGGCCTCCGCGATCGTCCTGATGGCGCTCGACCGCTACGGCGAGATGCGCATGAGCAAACTCGCCGAGCTGCTGGCCATCGACATGTCCGTGACCAGCCGCCATGTGGCGCACGTCGAGGCGCGGGGCTGGATCGACCGGCACCCGGATCCGCAGGACGGACGGTCCCGGCTGCTGAGCATCAACCCCAGCGGCGAGGCGCTGCTCGGCAGGGTCTCCGACCGCTACACCGAAGCGCTGGCCAGTTCGCTGGCGGACTGGTCCGACGACGACGTCGGCCGGCTCAGCGAACTGCTGGCCCGGCTGCGGGCGGCCTTCGGCGACACCCGGTCGCGGAACTGCCGGCCCCCGGCGGCCGGCCCGGACCCAGCGGCCCCGGACCCAGCCGCCCCGGCCCCGGCCCCGGTTACGTCCCCGGCCCCGGCCCCGGACGACGAGGCCGCGCGGGCCGTCGGGCCGGCGACGACCGGCACCGCCCCCTCCGCCGGGCCGGCCGCGCGCCCCGGCCGACCCCTGCGCCCGCACACCCTCAGTACTCAGCACTCGTAAAGGAACTTCATGGCAACGACCACACCGGACGGCGGTGTGCGGGGGCCCGCGGGGCACCCCGCCCACGCCAAGCGCCACGGTGCCGACGCCGCCGACGCGCCGATGACCCACCGGCAGATCATGGAGGCCCTGTCCGGGCTGCTGCTGGGCATGTTCGTGGCGATCCTGTCGTCCACGATCGTGTCCAACGCGCTCCCGGAGATCATCGCCGATCTGCACGGCAGCCAGTCCTCCTACACCTGGGTCGTCACCGCGGCGCTGCTGGCGATGACCGCGGCCACCCCGCTGTGGGGCAAGCTCTCCGACCTGTTCAGCAAGAAGCTGCTGGTGCAGGCGTCGCTGGTGATCTACATGGCGGGTTCGGTGGTGGCCGGCCTGTCGCAGAACACCGGGATGCTGATCGCCTGCCGCGTGGTCCAGGGCATAGGTGTGGGCGGCCTGTCCGCCCTCGCCCAGATCGTGATGGCCGCGATGATCTCCCCGCGGGAGCGCGGGCGGTACAGCGGCTACCTCGGTGCCACCTTCGCTGTCGCGACCGTCGGCGGCCCGCTGCTGGGCGGCGTGATCACCGACACCGAGTGGCTCGGCTGGCGCTGGTGCTTCTACGTCGGCGTGCCGTTCGCGCTGGTCGCGCTGGTGGTGCTGCAGAAGACGCTCAAGCTGCCGGTGGTGAAGCGGGACGTCAAGGTCGACTGGGCCGGCGCCTTCTTCATCAGCGCCGCCGTGTCGCTGCTGCTCATCTGGGTCACCCTGGCCGGCGACACCTACGACTGGATCTCCTGGCAGACCGGTGCCATGGTCGGCGGGGCGATCGTGCTCGGCGCGGTCTTCGTCCTCGTGGAGTCCCGGGCGAGCGAACCGATCATCCCGCTGCGGCTGTTCCGCAACAAGACGATCACCCTCGCCTCGCTGGCCTCCCTCTTCGTCGGCATCGCGATGTTCTCCGGCACCGTCTTCTTCAGCCAGTACTTCCAGCTGGCCCGCAACGAGTCGCCGACCATGTCCGGGGTGCTGACCATCCCGATGATCGGTGGCCTCTTCGTCTCCTCCACGGTCTCCGGCCAGGTCATCACCAAGACCGGCCGCTGGAAGGCCTGGCTGGTCGCCGGTGGCGCGCTGGTCACCGCGGGCCTCGGCCTCCTCGGGACCATCCGGTATGACACCGCCTACTGGCACATCGCCGTCTACATGGGGCTGCTGGGGCTCGGCATCGGCATGATGATGCAGAACCTGGTGCTGGCCACCCAGAACCAGGTCGCCCCCCAGGACCTCGGCGCCGCCAGCTCGGTCGTCACCTTCTTCCGCTCCCTCGGCGGCGCGGTCGGCGTCTCCGCGCTCGGCGCGGTGATGGCCAACCGGGTCACCCACTACGTCAAGGACGGCCTGGCCGACCTCGGCCCGGAGGGCGCCGCGGCCGGGCACGGGGGCACCGGTGGCGGGTCCATCCCGAACCTGGACGCCATGCCCGCGCCGTTGCGCGAGGTCGTGGAGAACGCCTACGGGCACGGCGTCGCGGACGTCTTCCTGTACGCCGCGCCGGCCGCGCTGATCGCGTTCATCCTCTCGGTGTTCATCAAGGAGGTGGCGCTGAAGACCAACGCCGGCACGGCCGCCACGCCCGGCCCGGCGGGCACCGGCGGCACCGACGGTGCCACCGGGGTCACCGCGGTGCCGGAGGCCGCCACGACGGCCGCCGAGCCGGCGGCGGGCGCCCCGGGCGACGACCGGACGTCCGGCGGCGGGCCGGTCCTCGCCACGGTCGGCGCGCCGGCGGCCGATGCCGGCCCGCCCGGCGCCCAGGCCCTCGGCGCCCCCGCGGCCACCGCCCGGGCGAGGGGCCTCGGTACGGGCCCCGGCGACGCGGACGGCATCGGCGAACCGCGGACCCGGCAGGGTGTGCACGGCTTCGTCCGGAACGCCGACGGGGCCGCGGTGCCCCGGGCCGCCGTCACCCTGATCTCGCTGGCCGGCCGCCAGCTGGGCCGCGCGGTCGCGCACGGCGACGGCAGTTACGCGCTGGACGCCCCCGGCCCCGGCTCGTACGTTCTGATCGCGGCGGCCGACGGCCACCAGCCGCAGGCGTCCACGGTCGTGGTCGGCGACGAGCCGCTCGATCAGGACATCGCGCTGGCCGGTACCAGTGGCCTGGCGGGGGTGGTGCGCGCCGAGGACGGCGAGCGGCCGGTCGGGGCGGCGATGGTGGTGGTCACCGATGTGCGCGGTGAGGTGCTCAGCGCGCAGCAGACCGGGGAGCGGGGCGACTTCGCCTTCGACGAGCTGGTCGCCGGCACCTTCACGGTCGCCGTGAACGCGCCGGGCTTCCGGCCCGCCGCGCTGCCCGTCGAGGTCGGCGGCCAGGGGATCACCCACGTCGAGATCACCCTCCGGGCGGGCGCCCGGGTCGGCGGCACGGTCCGGGCCGGCGGTCCGGACGGGGAGCGGCGTCCGCTGCCGGACGCCCGGGTGACGCTGGTCGACGCGGCCGGGAACGTGGTGGCGACCACCACCACCGGCGAGGACGGCGCCTACGCCTTCGCCGACCTCGACGCCGGCGAGTACACGCTGATCGCGAGCGGCTACCCGCCGGTCGCGGACGCACTGACGGTCACCGGGAGCGGGGTCGACGGCCATGACGTCGACCTCGCCCACCCCGGCGACTGACCGGCCCCGGGTCGCCGGGCGCGCGTCGAGCGGAGGCGCGTCCGGCGACCCGGCCCGGGACCGTATCCGGCCACGGACGGTCCCGGGGAAGCAGGTCCGGGCGGCGCGGGACCACAGGCAGGGGACGGCCTGCCCGCGCCGCCCGGACCGGCACCCCACCGCCGGTCCGGGCCGTACGGGAACGGACACCGGCCCGGGCCCGGACACCGGCACGAGCGCGGGCACGAGCACGAGCACAAACCCGGGCCGAGCCCGGACACCCGCACCCGCACCGGCACCGGCACCGGCACCGGGCGAACCCTGGCCCGAGCGCCCGAGCACCCGAGCGCCCGGGCACCGGCACCGGATCGGGCCGACAGCGCCGGACACGGACCGGCACGGGGGGACGGGCCACACGGACCGGCACGGCGGGCCGGACCACGGGACGGACCACACGGAACGGACCACGGGAACGGCCACCGGCCGGAAGGCCCCGGACAGCCACGCGCGGGCCCGGACCAGCCACGCACGGGCCCGCACGGGCCCGGGAACGGAATCGGGAAGTACCGACATGACCACGACCACCGGCACCGGGCTGCGGGCCCGTGTCCGCACCCGGGACGGCTGGGCGGTGCAGCACGCGGTGCTCACCGTCACCGATATGACGGGCACCCAGCTGCTGCGCGTCCAGGCCGGCGAGGACGGCACCGTACACACCGAGCAGCCGCTGCCGGCCGGCCCGTACACCGTGATCGTGACCGCCGTCGGGTACGCCCCCGCCGCCTCGACCGCGCTCGTCACCGCCACCGGGCGGGCCGACCTCGGCACCGTGGTGCTGGCCCGGCTGGGCGGGGTGGAGCTGCCACCGCCGGGGATCTGGACGGTGGATCCGGCGCACTCGACGGTGGCGGCGGTCGCCCAGCACCTGGGGATCTCCAGCGTGCACGGGCGGTTCACCGAGTTCGGCGGGCGGATCGAGGTGGCCGAGGACGTCGAGCGGTCCACGGTGACCGCTCGGATCCGGGCGGCCAGTATCGACACCGGCAACCGGATGCGGGACGGCCATCTGCGGTCGCCGGACTTCCTCGACGCCGAGCGCCACCCGGTCCTGGAGTACCGGAGTACGGCACTGGCGCCGGCCGGCCCGGACCGCTGGACGGTACACGGCGAACTGACCATGCACGGGGTGCGGCGGGCGGTGGACCTGGACCTCGCCTACCTGGGCACCGGGCCCGATCCGTGGGGCGGGGTCCGGGCGGCCTTCCGCGCCACCGCGGAGCTGCGCCGCGAGGACTTCGCGATGAACTACAACCAGGTGGTGGCGGCGGGCATCGCGGCCATCGGCACCACGCTCCGGGTGGAACTGGACGTCCAGGCGGTGCGGGGCAGCCGACTCCCCGCGGCGGCCTGACCGCCGGCCCCGGCCCGCCCGCGACCGGCCCCGCCCGGACCGGGAGGCCCCGGCCGGGCTCGGCCCCCGGCCCCCCGGCCGGGCCGCGCGTTCCGCTCAGCCGAGCGGCGCGCGGGGAGCCGCCGTCACCGTGCACCGGGGGCCGCCGTCACCCCGTGCGCCGGGAACCGCCGTCACCGTGCGCGGGGGCCACCGTCACCGTGCGCCGGGAGCCGCCGTCACCGGGCGCGGTCCCGCATCGCCTCGATACCGGCGATCAGCATGTCGAGCGCGAACGCGAAGTCCCGGTCGCGCATCTCCTGCACGGTCCTGCCGCCCCGCGCGTCCATCGCCTTGGTGGACGCCTGCAGGGTCTCCTGGAACTCCGGGCGGGTCTCGATGGCGCTCATCACGTCGCGGAAGTAGTCGTCGATGCTCACGCCCGACTCCTGGCAGCGGGCGTTGAACAGCCCCTCGGTGGTGGCGAACCCGTAGACGAACTGGAAGACGGCGGAGAGCGCCCCGGTCCGGTCCTCCATGGCGAGCCCGCTGCGCATCATCACCCGCAGCGTGGCGTTGGAGAACGCCAGCGAGCGGGGGCCGATGTTGATGTACCGGCCGATCAGCTGGGGCACCCAGGGGTGACGCACCAGCAGATCGCGGTACTGCGCGGTGATGTGCCGGAGCTGGTCGCGCCAGTCCGCCGACTCGTCCGTCACGTCCGGCAGCACCATCTCGCCGTTGACCTGGTCCAGGGCGAGTTCCAGCAGGTCGTCCTTGGTGTCCACGTACCAGTAGACGGACATCGCGGTGACACCCAGCTCTGCCGCCAGCCGCCGCATGGAGAACTTCGTCAGGCCCTCCGCGTCGAGCAGCCGGACCGTGGCCGCGACGATCCTGTCGCGGTCCAGTCCGGCCGCCTGGTCACGTCCCGGGCCACCGCCCTGCCCCCGCGGCCGGCCGGTGTCCTGTCCCTCTTCCGGTGCCGGGTCCGGCCGACGGCGGGCGACCGCCCGGTCCGAGAGCCAGACACTGTTGTGCGAACGGCTGGCGCGACTGACGGATGCCATGGCGCGTTCTCCTTCTGGCAGGCCCGGGTACTCCACCCCCGATGCTATTCCGCTTGTCCCGGCTGTGAGGATCGCTCGGCCCGGCGGAGCAGCAGCGCGGCCAGCAGGCCGCCCGCCAGCACCGCGGCCGCGCCGACCAGCTGGCTGGTCTCCACCCCGGAGGCGAAGGCGTCGGCGACCGCCGCCTCGTCCTGCGGGGTGCGGGTCGCCTCCAGCGCGTCGGGCAGCGAGCCGGCCCCGGCCGCGACGGCGGGCAGCAGGGCGACGAAGCGGGAGTTGAGCACCGCGCCCAGCACGGCCACGCCCAGCCCGTTGCCGAACTCGGTGAGCGTGCCGTTCACCCCGGCGCCCACGCCCGCCTTCTCCGGCGGGATGGCGGACATGACCGCGGTGGCCATGGCGGGCATGGAGAGCGCGATGCCGATCCCCATCAGCACCAGTCCGAGCAGCATCCCGCTGTAGTCGTCCGAGCCGAGGGTGGCGATGGCGGCGAGCCCGCCCGCGATGGTGCCCATGCCCAGCACGATGGTGAGCGGGGTGCCGAGCTTCGGCAGCAACCGCGCGCCCAGGCCGGTGAGGTTGAGCACGACGATCACCAGCGCGAGCGGCGCGGTGCGCAGACCGGCGTCCAGCGGTTCGTAGTGGAGGACGAACTGCAGGTGCTGGGTGAGCAGGAAGAGCGAGCCGCCCATGCCGAAGGCGACCAGGATGCCGCCCGCGACGGCTCCGACGAAGCGGCGGTCTGCGAAGAACGCCATGTCGAGCATCGGGTGCGGGACCCGGCGCTCCCACAGCGCGAAGGCGACGAGTACGACGACGCCGACGGTGGCGGACAGCAGCACCCGCGCCGAGCCCCAGCCCTCCTCCGGTCCGGAGATGATGGCGAAGACGACGCCGGTCATTCCGATGGTGGAGAGCAGCGCGCCGACCAGGTCGGGCCGGTCACCGGCGGGGTTCTTGGACTCCGGGACCAGCTTGACCACCGCGACCAGGCCGATCGCCGCGACCGGGATGTTGATCAGGAAGATGGAGCCCCACCAGAAGTGGTCCAGCAGCACCCCGCCGATCAGCGGGCCGGCCGCGAAGCCCAGCGAGCTCACCGCGCCCCACACACCGATGGCCTTGGTGCGCTCGGACTCGTCGAAGATCTGCACCACGACCGCGAGGGTGGTGGTCATCAGCACCGCGCCGCCGATGCCCATCCCGGCGCGGGCGGCGATCAGCTGCCCGGCGCTCTCCGAGATGCCGGCCAGGAACGATCCGATGCCGAAGAGGGCCAGGCCGATCGCGAGCAGCTTCTTCCGCCCGTAGCGGTCGGCCGCGCTGCCCGCGGTGAGCAGCAGCCCCGACTGGACCAGCGAGTAGGCGTTGATCATCCACTGGATGTCGGCGGTGGACGCGTCCATCTCGGTGGTGAGGGACGGGATGGCGACGTTGAGGACCGTGTTGTCCAGCAGCACGGTGAGCTGGGCCAGGCATATGACCCCGAGGATCAGCCAGCGTTGCGGGTGTCCGCCGGCCGGGGTGTCCGCCCCGGTCGCGGAGTTCTCGGTTGCCGTCGCCGCCATGGCGCCCCCTTTTACGGTGTACGGGAAGTGGTCGGCGTACACCGTACAAGTGGGCCCTGTACGTTGTACAGCGAGTTATTCCCGGGCCCGCGGCCAGGCGACGAACCGGAGCCGGGGCGGGAACCGGAACGGAACGAAGCCGAAGCCGGGGCGGGAACGGAACGGAACGGACGAGCGAAGCCCGCGGACGCATACGCAGACGCGGACGCTGACGCAGCCGGGACCGGGGCCAGGACCGGGGCCGGGGCCGGGACGCGGCGAACGGCGCCGCGAGGGCACGGCACCGGGCGGCCGGCGGAGCAAACGACCGAGGGCCCGGCACAATGTGCCGGGCCCTCGATGATGAGTAGCGGGGACAGGATTTGAACCTGCGACCTCTGGGTTATGAGCCCAGCGAGCTACCGAGCTGCTCCACCCCGCGTCGGTAGGTGTAACCCTACGGCACGACGTACGCGGATGGGAAATCCATTCCCGATGCGCCGCCGCGAACCGTGCGGACCGGGGCCCACCAGCGGCTCCGTGGCACCACGGTTACTTTGCAACGACGCAGTCTCAGCCCCGCTGCGAGTGGATCTTCAGGCATGACCACGCCATCCGCCGCGGACATGATGATCGGGAAACGACCCGCACCGCCCCGGCAGGCGCCCGCCGCCGGCGCTCCGGCGCGGTCACCACGTCGCGGCCGGCCATCACCGGACAGCGCCACGAACACCACGGGGATCCCACCATGCGTATGCACCGCTCCGCCGCCGCCCTCGCCTGCGTCACCGGCTTCGCCCTGCTCGGCACGGCCTGCAACGAGAACAACGCCCAGGGCGGGGGCTCCGAGACGCCGTCGAAGAAGCCCGCGCCGACCGCGAGCAAGCCGGCCGACAGCGACGCCGGCAAGACCCTGGACCTGGGCGTGGCGACCACCCTGACCTACAAGCGCGGCTCCGACCGGAGCGCCACCCTGCAGGTCACGGCGGAGAGCGTGAAGAAGGGCGCGCAGTCCGACCTGGACGCGGTGCGCCTGGACGCCGAAGAGCGGAAGCTGCAGCCGTACTACGTCACCTTCGCCTTCGAGAACACCGGCAAGAGCACCCTCGAATACCCCTTCCTCAGCAACGCCGCCGCCCTGCGCGACGGGCGGGGCGAGGAGGGCAAGTCGGTCACCACCGTCAAGGACGAGGTCAAGAACTGCCCCACCGGTGACCCGGATTCGTTCGCCCCCGGCGACAGCACCACGCAGTGCGCGGTGTTCCTGCTGCCCGCGGGCGAGAAGCCGTCGGTGATCGTCTACACCGGGGACTACGACAAGGAGCCGGTGTTCTGGCGAACGGAGAAGTGACCGGCGCCCGATGGGATCGCGCCGCCGGCCCGGGTGCCGGTGGCGCGGCGCCCCCCGGCACAAGCGAAAGGCCCCGTCGATCTCTCGACGGGGCCTCTCAGGCACTGTGCGCTCGGCAGGATTCGAACCTGCAACCTCTTGATCCGTAGTCAAGTGCTCTATCCGTTAAGCTACGAGCGCTTGGCTTCCCGGCGGTTTTTCTTGCCGGTCGGCGTTGCGGGAACAACATTACATGACCTGCGGCGTGAGGCGAAATCCGTTTGGTCCACCCGCTCTGACCTGGGCAAATGCCTGGTCACAAGATCGTTCACGGTGAGGCTGGGCGGCGCGGGGAGGACCCCGCTCGTACCGTCGGAGGGGGCGCGCGCGACCCCGGAGCGACCGACCGGCCGCGACCCAGCCAAGGGTGTCCGGCCGTCGGCGCCCCGGCCGGTGGGTCCGGGCCGCAGCGATCCGGGTGTCCGGCCCGCGCCGACCCGACGACAGGTGACCGGCCCGCGGCGGCGCGGCGGTGGGCGGCCCGTCCGGGCCAACGCCGACCCGACGGCAGCTGACCGCCCGTGGCGGCGGGGCAATGGGCAGGCCCGCGGCGGCACGGTGGCGGCCGGATGGCGGGCCGACGGCACGGGAAACGCGGAAGGGCCCCGGTCGATGACGACCGGGGCCCTTTCCGGAAGCGGAGGCGGAGGGATTTGAACCCTCGATGGGGGGTAAGCCCCAAACCGCATTAGCAGTGCGGCGCCATAGACCGGACTAGGCGACGCCTCCAGCACAGCACCTGCTTCGCGCGTGAGCGCGATGCGGTGTGTGTGCAGATGATGGCACAGCCCAGCGGTCGGCCACCAATCGCGTTCCACGGTACTAGGCAGCCGGGCTTCCCGGCAAAGGTCCGCGGGGGCGCGCCCGGCGGCGTCCGCGTGCGAGCGTCGGCGCCCCGGCCCACCGGCGCGGCACGCCCGCCCCCCTCGGCACGCCCGCCCACCCCTCGGCACGCCCGTCCGCTCGGCACGCCCGCCCCCGCGGCACGCCCGCCCCCGCCCCGGTCGGCCACGCCCCCGGTCGGCGTCACCCCCCGGCCGGCGCCGCCCCTCCGGCTCCGCCCGGGACCCGGTGGTCCAGGCCGTCCCGATGTGCCGGTTGCCCCTGATGGCGGCGCAACGCGAACGGCCCGGCCGCGTTAGAGAGTGCGGCAGGGCAGCGCGTGCCCCGCCCTCGCAGACCAGGAGTACATGCCATGCCGCCGCGCCGCCTCGCCCTCGCCACCGCCGTGACCGCCGCCGCAATGACGTGCGTTCCGGCGGCCGCCGCCGTCCCGCTGCCGGTCCCGCTGCCGGACCGCTACCTGGCCGACGCCGGCCGCGGCCCGCACCTCGGACCCTCCGACCACCTGGTCGTCTCGGTCTCCGGCACCGGACTCCGGGCGCACGACGGGACGTACACCGTGGACTGCCACCCCAGCGGCGGCTCGCACCTCGCCGCGCGGTCCGCCTGCGACCGGCTGGACGAGGTGTCGCGCTGGGGCCATGACCCCTTCGCGCCGGTGCCGGAGGGTTCCTCCTGCACGATGCAGTACGGCGGGCCGGCCGTCGCGCGGGTCGTCGGCACCTGGGCGGGGCGGCCCGTGAACGCCCGGTTCACCAGGACCGACGGCTGCGAGATCGCCCGTTGGAACCGGCTGGTGCCGCTGCTCCCGTCAGCCCGTGCGTGACGGAACACACATGTCCGGGGTGCGGCGAGTCGCACAAGGCCGTGGCAGTACCTCCCCCGCATCCACCGCCGCTCCCGCACCCCCAGCGCTTAGACTCGCTCCTAGTGACACTCCACGGACCGGACGGCAGGATGGCCGCGGATGTCGGCAAGGTGCGGTAACCAGGGAGGAAGCGTCGTCGTGAGCAGCAGGCCATCCCGAGGCGCTGCTCGCCTCGCAGCCATACTCGACGCCCTCCCCGACGCGCTGCTGCTGGTCAACTGCAACGGCACCGTCGTCAACGCGAACCACATCGCGCTCGAGACGTTCGAGACTCCGGGCACCGCGCTCGTCGGGCGCGGACTGCTGGACCTGCTCCCGTCCTTCGACTCCAAGCGCATCCCCGGCTCGATGCGCCGCCCGGACGACCGCGAGGGCGGGCGCACCCGGCCGACCCGGATGATGGCGCGGCGCACCGACGGGGTGCAGTTCCCGGTCGAGGTCACCAGCGCCAACCTGGAGGACGGCCGCACCCCGTACGCCGACCACCACAGCTACACCGGCGACGAGCTGCTGATGCTGGTCGTGCGGGACCTGACCGGCACCCTGGACACCGAGGCCGAACTCGCCCGCCAGCAGCGACAGACCGAGATGATCCTGCGCGCCGCGGCCGAGGGCGTGGTCGGCGTCGACACCGAGGGCAAGGTCGTCCTGGTCAACCCGGCCGCCGCGCAGATCCTCGGGTTCCGCGCCAGTGACCTCGGCGGCCGGGAGCTGCACCCGCTGGTGCACCACTCGCGGCCGGACGGCACCCCCTTCCCGTACGAGGAGACCCCGCTCGCGGACAGCCTGCGCTCGGGCCGCAAGCACCGGGTGCGCGGCCAGGCGCTGTGGGCGAAGGACGGCAGCCAGGTCCCGGTCGACATGACGACGGCCCCGGTGCGCGACGGCGACCAGCTGGTGGGCGCGGTGATGACGTTCACCGACCGGCGCCCGTACGACGAGATGGTGGCCGAGCAGAACAAGCGCTACGACGCCATGCTCGCCGAACAGACCGAGCGCTACCAGGCGCTGGAGGCGGAGCAGACCGAGCGCTACGACAGCATGCTCGCCGAACAGACCGCCCGCTACGACGCGATGGTGGCCGAGCAGACCGAGCGCTACCGGGCGCTGGAGGACCGGCTCGCCCGGGAGCGGCAGTCGCTGGCCGCGCGGAACGCCCAGCTGCTGGCGGTCCTCGGGGAGTCGCTGCGCGGCCCGCTGCTGCAGCTGCGCGGCGAACTCGGCACGCTCGCCGCCGACCCGGCCGGGCAACTGTGGCCCGAGGCCAACCAGATCCTGCACCACCTGGCCGCCGGCTACGCCCGGATGACCACACTCGTCGACAACGTGCTCAGCTTCCAGCGCCTGGACGCGGGCGGGGAACCGCTCGCCCCGCGGCAGGTCTCGCTGGACGCGGTGGTGGCGGCCGGTGTGGAGGGCGCGGTCGAGCTGATCGGCCCGGGCCGGGCGCAGTTCGCGGTGCACGCGCCGCCGATCCGGGCCGAGGTGGACCCGGAGCGGCTGGCCCAGGCGCTGGCCCATCTGATCGCCGACGTCGCCGGGGTGGACTCCACCGGCCACGCGGCGGGCGGCGCCACCGGCGACTCCACGATCGTGGTGGCCGCCGCCCAGCGCGGCGAGGTGGTGCGCATCGAGGTGCGCGGCCCGTACCCGGGCGGCGACCCGGTGCACGGCCCGATCGTGCACGGCGTGGTCCGGCGGCACGGCGGCGTGCTCCAGACCCACCAGCTGCCGGGGACCGGCGGCACCGCCTTCGTGCTGGAGGTGCCGCTCACGGCCCCGGCGGCCGCCCCGGACGGGGACGCCGCGGGAGAGGCGGCGGGCCTGGCCGGTGCTCCGGCGGCCCACGGCACGGACCCGGCCGGTACCTCCGGCGGTGCCGCGGGCGCGGCGCCGGGCGACACCGCCGACGCGGCCGCCGACCGGGATGCTGACGGGGCGTCCGGTGCGGCCGGCGGCACGGGTGCACCGGCCGCGCCGAGCGCCGGTGCCGACGCGACGGGGCAGGTGGACACCGCCGCCGGCCCCGGGACGGCGCCGGCGGGCGGCGTGCCTTCCGGCCGTCGCGCGCGGCGGGCCGGCACGGACGGTGCGGGAGTGCCCACCGGAGGGACGGCGGGCGGCCCGGGCGGCGCCGTGCCCGGTGGCCCGGTGGACGACACCGCGGGAGGCGTTCCCGGCGAGGGTCCGGCGACCGACGGTTCCGGCGTCCCCGCCCCCGGCGGACCGGTGGCTGGCCCGGACGGTACGGACGGGGCCGGAACACCGGTCGTCCCGCCGCCGACCGGACGGCGGCGGGCGCGCCGCGACCCGGCGGAGGAGCAGCAGCCGCCCGCGGCGGCACCGGCGCCGGCCGTCGACCTGCGCCGGGCGGCCGACCGGCCGTCCGGTCCCGCGGCGGCGGACGGCGGTGCGCTGCCCGCACCGGGCGCGGCCCCGGGCGGCGGCTACCCGGCCCCCACCGGCCGGCGGGCGCGCCGGAGCCACGCCGGGCCGGCCGACGCACCGGGCGTGGCGGGCGTCCCCGAGGGCGGGGCGCCGGCGGCCGCCGGACGGGCCGCGTTCGCGTTGCCGCCGGCCGCCGCCGACGCCGGCCGCGGTCCCGGACACGGGGAACTCCCGGGCCCCCAGGCCGCGGAAGCAGGCCCGGACGAGGCAACGGCGACCGGCACCCCGGCGGCCGGGACCGGCGCGGCCGGCACCGCGTCCCCGGCTCTCGCGTTGCCCGCGCAGGCCGGTCCGGCCGAGCCTCCCGCGGCGCCGGGCACCGGACGGCGCCGCGCCCGCCGCGCGCTTCCCGAGGCGCCCGGCCAGGGCCCGGACGGGCAGAGCCGTCCCCAGCCCGCCGCTGAACCGGCCGCCGCCCGGGCGCCGTTCGCGCTGCCCCCCGCGGCGGCCGACCGCGCGCCGCACGGCGGGCACCCCGCCGAGCTGGGCCCGGCCGGGCCGGTCCCCGCGCAGGGACTGCCCGGCGCCGCCGGCCCGCAGCCGCAGGACGGGTGGGCCGACGGGCCCGGCGGCCCCTTCCCCGGCCCGCGGACCCACCGGGCGCCCCGGCCGGCCGGCCGTCCCGACGACGGCGGCCAGGAGTGGGCGGCCACCGGCCAGGACGACTGGGCGCTCGCCGAGCCGGACGCCGGCGGTGACCCCGCGACGCAGGCCCCGGGCCGGCCGGCCGGTGCCCCGGCGGCGGGCGGCGGACCGCGGCCCGGGCTGCCGGCGGGTGCCCACCAGCCCGCGCCGGAGCCGGCCGCCGCGCCGCGGCAGGGGCCGTCGGCCGCCCGGCCGGCGGCCGTCCAGACCGGTCGCCGCCGGGCGCCGCAGCCGGAGCCGGGCGGAGCCGCGGCACCGGGGGCCGACCCCCGGTCCGCCGCCGTGCCCGCGCGCACCGGCGCCCCGGGCGAGTCGGCGCTGCCCGCGCTGCCCGCGGCCCGGAGCGCCATGGACGACCTCGGGTACGACCCGGCCCAGCCCCATCCGCAGGCCCCGCCGCCGCTGCCCGGGCTGACCCCGGCGGACGAGCCGACCGGCCGCCGCCGGGCCCGGCGGGCGCTCGCCGCGGACGGCTCCCGGCCGTTGCCCGAACCCGTGGACGGCCCGGGCGGGTTCGGCACGCCCGGCCCGCACGCGCCGGGCGCGCACCCGTCGGCACCCGCCGGCGGGCCGCGCCCCGAAGAGCTCGGCGGTCCGGGCGGCGACGGCCCCGCCACACCTGCCCACGGCGTCGCCGGTCCGGTCGGACCGACCGGACCCGCCGGTCAGGGCGGTACGCCGGGCCTGCCGCGGCAGTCGGCGCCGCCCGCCGCCCAGGCGGCGGACGCGGACGCCTCGCACGGGCGGGCGATCAGCGTCCGGACGCTGGGGCAGGGTGTGCCGTTCACCCAGCAGCCGGGTGAGCAGCAGGGGCAGCCGGCTCCCGCCGCGGGCTCCGGCCGGCGCCGCAAGCTGGCGGCCCGGCCCGAACCGGCCGAGGGCGGCGCCCCGTCCGGCGAGCTGGAACCGGCGGGCCGCCGCCGCGCCCAGCCGCAGCCCGGCACGCCGCACCCCCAGCTGCCCGGGCCCTCCACCTCCGTACCCGGGCGGGCCTTCGCGATCGGCGCGCCCGACGAGGGGGCCGAGGGGCCGGAACCGCTCGACGGACCCAACGGCGCGGTGGAGGTGGTGGACGACCGCACGCCGCCGCAGGACGACGAGCTGCCGCCGGAGCCGCTGGACAACCCCCGCCGGCTGCTGGTGTGGCCGGCGCCGGACATCTCCACCCAGCAGGCGCTGAGCGACCGCGGCTACCGCCCGGTGATCGTGAACTCCCGTGAGGAGGTGGACGCGCAGATAGCGGCCTACCCGGCCGCGCTGTTCGTCGACCCGCTGACCGGGCCGATCACCCGGACCGCCCTGCAGTCGCTGCGCAACGCCGCGGTGGCCGCCGAGGTGCCGGTGCTGGTGACCGCCGGTCTCGGCCAGGCGACCCGGGAGGCGGCCTACGGCGCGGATCCGGCGGTGCTGCTCAGGGCGCTGGCGCCGCGCGACAGCGAGCAGCACCCGGCCCGGGTGCTGCTGATCGAGGAGCAGGAGGCGATCGCCGCCGCGCTCACCGCGACGCTGGAGCGGCGCGGCATGCAGGTCGCGCGGGCCGGCGCGGACGCGGACGCGGTCGCCCTCGCGACGCAGATGCGGCCGAACCTGGTGGTGATGGACCTGATGCAGGTGCGCCGCCGCCGGGCCGGGATCGTCGACTGGCTGCGCGGCAACGGCCTGCTCAACCGCACCCCGCTGGTGGTGTACACCTCCGCCGGGATCGACCCCGGCCAACTGTCCCGGCTGGCCTCGGGCGAGACGGTGCTGTTCCTCGCGGAGCGGTCGACGAGCGCGGAGGTGCAGTCCCGGATCGTGGACCTGCTGGCGAAGATCGGCACCAACTGACCGCACGGAGGCCGGTCCCGGACCGCGGCCGGCCTCCGGAACGCCGGGCACCCGCCCGGCCGAGGGGGGTGGACCCATGGGTCCACCCCCCTCATACACGCCACGCGGGCGGCGGTTCCTGCCGCGCGGCGGCGGTCGCGATCACGCAGCGGGGCGCGGTCGGCGGGGGCGCCCGGCGCCTTCATCCCGCCGCGCGCGCCCCCGCGAAGGCCCCCGACCGCCAGCCGTCGGCCGTCAGTCGACCTTCGTGACGTCCAGCTCGCCCTCGGCGTACTGCTTCCGGAGCACCTTCTTGTCGAACTTCCCGACGCTGGTCTTGGGCACCGCCGGGATCACCGCCCACCGCTCCGGCAGCTGCCACCGGGCGATCCGCTCGGCGAGGAACGCCTTGAGGTCCTCGTACCCCGCGGTCGCCCCCTCCCTGAGCACCACGGTGGCCAGCGGCCGCTCGCCCCACTTCTCGTCCGGCACGGCCACCACCGCGGCCTCGGCGACGTCCGGGTGGGCCATCAGGTGGTTCTCCAGGTCGACCGAGGAGATCCACTCACCGCCCGACTTGATCACGTCCTTGGCCCGGTCGGTCAGGGTGAGGAAGCCGTCCGGGGTGATGGTGCCGACGTCGCCGGTGCGCAGCCAGCCGTCCTCGCTGAACTTGTCCTCCGGGCGGAACGGGTCCGCACCGGCCCCGCCGAAGTAGGCGCCGGCGATCCACGGCCCGCGCACCTCCAGCTCACCGGCGGACTTCCCGTCCCACGGCAGGTAGCCGCCGCCCGGCGCGGCGAGCCGCGCCTCCACCGAGGCCGGGAACCGGCCCTGGGAGGCCCGGTACCGCCAGGCCTCCTCGTCGGTCACCCCGGCGGGCGGGTGGGCGACCGATCCCAGCGGCGAGGTCTCGGTCATGCCCCAGGCGTGCACCACACGCAGCCCGTGGCGCTCCTCGAACGCCTTCATCAGGGCCGGCGGACAGGCCGCGCCCCCGATGATCACGTTGCGCAGCGAGGAGACGTCGCGGGGCCTCGCGTCGAGTTCGGCGAGCAGCCCCTGGAAGATGGTCGGCACGGCGGCGGCGATGGTGGGCCGCACCTCCTCGATCATCTCGGCCAGCGGGGCGGGCTGCAGGAACCGGTCGGGCATCAGCATCGAGCTGCCCGCCATGAACGAGGCGTGCGGGGTGCCCCACGCGTTGACGTGGAACATCGGCACCACCGGCAGCAGTACGTCGGCCGCCCCGAGGGCGAACGACTCGGCGGTGTTCACCTGGAGCGAGTGCAGGTAGATCGAGCGGTGGCTGTACGCCACGCCCTTGGGGTCGCCGGTGGTTCCCGAGGTGTAGCAGAGCGCGGCGGCGTCGCGCTCGTCCACGTCCGGCCAGTCGTAGTCGGTCGGCCGTCCGGCGATCAGCTCCTCGTACTCGTGCACCCGGACCCGGCCGCCCTCCAGCGCGGAGCGGTCGCCCGGCCCGCTGACGACCACGTGCTCGACGGAGGTGAGGTGCGGCAGCAGCGGACCGAGCAGCGGCAGCAGCGAGCCGTTGACGATGACCACCCGGTCCTGGGCGTGGTTGACGATCCAGGCGAGCTGGTCGACGGGGAGCCGCAGGTTGAGGGTGTGGAGGACGGCGCCCATGGAGGGGATCGCCAGATACGCCTCCAGGTGCTCGGCGTTGTTCCACATGAGGGTCGCCACCCGCTGGTCGCCGACCACGCCCAGCTCGTCCGCGAGCGCGTGCGCCAGCTGCGCCGAGCGCGCCCCGACCTCGCCGAAACTCCGCGTCGCCGGGCCCTCGCCGGGGACTCCGGTCCAGGTGATGACGGATGAACCGCTGTGCACCGTCGAGCCGTGCCGCAGAATGCGGCTCACGGTCAGGGGTACGTCCTGCATCGTGCTCAACACCGGGGAGCCTCCCGAAAGGCCGGGTTACGCGCGGGTAAGGGTTCCGCTGATTCTGCTGCCGTACCCGGCGGTATGTCACTAGCTCGGGTGACCGTTTTCGGGGGTGTCGCCGCCAGAACGCTCCCCGGTGGAGACGACGCCCCACTGCTACTCGCGGTAACCGGATCGCCCTGGGGCCATGGACGCCGGGCGGCCCACGCCGCCCCTCGCCGCCCGGCACGGCCGGCGAGGGGCGGTTCTCGCGTTCGGGGGCGACGCTGGTTCGGGGGCGACGCCCCGCTTCACTCCCTCGACGGGTGGTCACCATCCACCACGGCCCGGGCCGGAAGACACGGAGCGGCCTCGCGCCCTCTGATGGCCGGCTGCGCCTGTCGGGGGTGGATGCGGAGGCCGAGCAGCTGCCCCAGGTCGAACGCCAGCTCGCGGGCGACGGCGTCGGGCAGGCTCACGAGCTGACTCGTTCCGGTGGACGACCGGAAGTGCAGCCGGGTCACGTCAGCTGCCACACGAGCGATGACCACGGGGTCCGTCTGCCTGATCATGCGACGCTCCCTCCGGTGAGAGCGATCCGGAACCACACCGACTTGTGGGTCGGGCTCAGACCGCCGTGGATCATCGCGCCCCAGGTCTCGGCATAGCTCTGCACCATGGCGAGACCGCGCCCGCGCTCGCGCTCGGTGGTGTAGTCGCCCGGCGTGGGCGGCGACAGGCTGTTGTCGTGCACATGGACCACGCACCGGTCGGCGGCGATCGTCGCCTCGACGGTGATCGTGGGGGTGGTGGTGTGCTGGAGCGCGTTGGTGACCAGCTCGGACACGCACACCTTCGCCGCGTAGATCGCGTCCGGGTGTACGTGGGTGGTCGGCGGCAGCACGTCGGCGAGGAAGTCGCGGGCGATGCCGGGCAGTCTCGGCGTACGCGGTCCGGTCAGCCGGTAGCTCTCTGACCTCGGCGGGACCGATAACAGATGCGTCATGGTGTCTCCCGATGCGGTGGGGTGCGCCGCTCGCCACCGTGGCTCGACCGCCCCCGGGGCGCCCCTGCGGGCACGCGGCGGCTGCACTGCGGGCTTACCGGCGTAGCGGCGCGGTACTACGGAAGACGGTAGGGGCAAGGTTGCCACGGGGCAAGCTCTGACTGCCTGTAGCGTGAGCCCGTGGACCCGTGATGCCTCACCCGGCAAACTCGGAGCAACAGAGGAAGGGACGCATGCCGCCAAGGGACAACCCGACTGCACGCCAGGCGCGCTTGGGCGCCGAGTTGCGGAAGCTGCGCGAGCGCGCAGGAAAGGCCGCCCGGGAAGCCGCCGGCCTGCTGTCTGTCGACCAAGCGAAGATCAGCCACATGGAATCCGGCCGCATCGGCGTCAGCGAGGAGCGTATCCGCCGCTTGGCGACCTTCTACTCGTGCGACAACGCGGCACTGATCGATGCCCTGTGCGCCATCGCACGGGAGCACCGCGGGCAGTTCTGGTTCGACGAATACCGCGGAATCCTCGCCCCTGGTTTTCTTGACATTGCCGAGCTTGAGCACCACGCAACAGCATTGCGAAGCGCACAAAATGTGACCATCCCTGGTCTGTTTCAGACCGAAAATTACGCTCGCGCACTGTTCCACGGCGTCACACCAAAGCTGCCACCCGAGGAGGTAGAGGCACGTGTCGAGCACCGCATGAAGCGCGCTCGAATCTTCGACCGGGTCGAGCCGCCCGCATGCTTGGCCATCATCCATGAGGCAGCGCTCAGAATGCGCTTTGGCGGCCGCAAAGTGGCTCGCGAGCAGCTGGAACACCTCATCGAGGCATCCCAGCGACCGAGCGTGGCAGTACGGGTCATCCCGTTCACTAGCGAGGTTTTCATCGAGATCACGCAGCCGGTGCTCTACGTGACCAGCTCCGTACCTCAGTTGGACACGGTCCAGATCGACAGCGCTCTCGGTAATCACTTTCTGGACTCGGAAGTCGACCTCGCAAAGTACAAGACGCTTCTCGACATTGCCGAAAGCGCGTCCCTCGCCCCGGAAGCTTCGCGGCAACTCATCCACCACATCGCACGGGAACTGTGACAACAATGACCGCACCAATACAGTGGCAGAAGTCTTCTTTCTCAGGGGGCGACGGCCCGAACTGCGTGGAGGTTGCGCAGCATGATGGCCGCATCGTCATGCGCGAGAGTGACGATCCCGGCGTCATCCTGACCACCACGCGCGAGAAGCTCGCCGCGTTCCTGCTCGGTGTCAAGGCCGGCGAGTTCGACCACCTCATCAACTAGCGGCCACCGAACACAGGTGCGCCCCCTCTTCGTGAGGGGGCGCAGTCGTGTTCAGGCAAACTTGTTTGCCCCGGGGCATGGTTGCCCGCAAACGTCGTGTGGCGCTACGGTCGCTCTACGTCGCCGCCCCGGCTGGCTCCGAGACATCGCCACGCCCCCGGGCCGCGCCCCACCGGGCATACCCATGCCCGGGTAGGGCCCTCCCCGCAGGGCAAGCGGGGCAGGGGCACCAGCTACGGCGAAGGGACGACCGTGCGTCACTCACTGATCAGCCGACCGCGCACGGTCTTACAGCCCGCATGGTGGTGCCGCATCACCATGCAACCAAGCCACCCCTTCGACACCCGCGAAACCGCTACCTCTCACCTCGCGCCCGACCCGGCCGCCGCGCTCCGGTGGTTACGCACTCAACTCCGCGTCGTCCTGCACCTGATGTGCCCCGAGGACAGCCGCGCCGCCTTCCGATGGCTCGACCACGGCCAGGCCGCCGCCCTCCTGTCGCTCCGGGCCGGCGACCCCGCCCACCTCACGGGCCGATCCGACACGGTGCACATCCAACTGTCGGCACATCCGGTTCTGCCGCTCCCCCGCGCATCCCTCGCCTCTCACTGCGAGCACCGCGCGCCAACCCCCTGAGACCAGGGTGGCCCCCTGGCCCCCGGCGGGCCAGCAGCCGCCCTGAGGGGCGCCGATGGTCACCGTCCCCCACCTTCGGCACCCCGCCCAACCACACCACGCGCCGACGAACTGCAAGGAGTACACGCGTGAGCGACACCCCACTCGCCGACGCCCGGCCCCGCCTCGCCGCTCTGGTCGACGGGCTACGCGCCTCGGGCGCGATCCGTACGCCCGAGTGGCAGAAGGCGTTCGCCGAAATCCCCCGCCACGTCTTCGTGCCCGAGTGGTACAGCCAGGAGACCAACGAGAAGGGCATCACCGTCTGGCGGCTGCGCGACGGAGCCGACGACCGGAACGCATGGCTCGACGCCTCGTACGGCGACCAGACCCTCGTGACGGCGCTCGACCCCGCCACCGCCGAACAGGTCGACGACCACGCATGGACCGGCATCCCGACCTCGTCCAGCACCATGCCCGGCCTCATCGCCGGCATGCTCGAAGACCTCAACGTCACTGACGGCGACCGCGTATGGGACGTCGGCACCGGTACCGCGTACCTCACCGCGCTGCTCTGCGCCCGCCTCGGCGCGCACCTCGTCCACTCCACCGACGTCGCCCCGGACCTCGTCGACACCGCCCGCCAGCGCCTCGCGCAGCTTGGCCACAAACCCCGACTCGCCGCCGGTGACGCCCGCGATGGATACCCCGCGGACATCACGTTCGACCGCATCATCGCCACCTGCTCCGTACCGGCCATCCCTCCGGCATGGATCGAGCAGACACGACCGGGCGGCATCATCCTGACCGACATCGCACTCGGCATCGAGGGCGGAGTCGTGCGCCTGGCGGTCGACGGTGACCAGAACGCCACCGGCCACTTCACCGCCAGCGGCGGCCGGTTCATGGCCGCCCGCGGAGACGCCCACACCTATCCCCGTACCCACCGGCCGCCGAAGGCTCCGATCACCCATACGCGACCCACCACCGTCACAGCCGCCGACATCCGGCAGCACTACCCGTTCCGCCTCCTGCTCGCCGCCCACCTGCCCACCGCCGAACTCGTGTACCACCTGGACGACGACTCCGGCGCCATGGCCATCCAGCTCCAGCAACCCGACGGCACATGGGCACGGGCACCCCTCAGCGGGCCCCGGACAGTCACGTACGGCGGGTCGCCCGAGCTGTGGCAGCAGGTCGAGGACGCGTGGAACTGGTGGAACGTCGAGGGGCGCCCCACGCACGACCAGTTCGGATACCGCCGCGACGCGGACGGCATCGCCCACGCGTGGCACATCCCCACCGGCCGCCGCTGGACGCTCTGACCATCGCCCGCACAGCACAGCGCCGCCGATCGGGCCACTGGCCGACTGCGGCGCTCGGTTCATCACCGCATTTCGAAGGCGGGTGTTCACTCGCCCCTCGCATTACAGCGCAGCACTGCGCGCGTGGCTCGACCAGTCGCTGGCCTGTCGGCCGAAGCCCGGTTCCCTCGGAACCGGCAGAGCACCCCACGCATGGTCAGCGACCCCGAGGAGATCGCAGCTCTGACTGGTGTGCCGGTCAAGCGCTGATGAGATGACAGTGCACATGGGAACCCGAATAGGCAACGCCCTGAGGTAGCCTTGGACGTGGTGTGCACTTGCCTCCTGTGGTGACATAACCACTCGGGGAACGCCACGCCAGCGCGTGAGAGAGCCCAGCCCCGGCTGCAACCGGAGCTGGGCGAGTGTGCGCAGAACTGGGTAGGTCCGGCCGACCACAAAGCGGTCGGACCTTACCTGTGAGGTCCTCTCGGCCGACACATACCCAGCGCACAACTAGAGCGCGAAGCGCTCCACACACACCGCAACAAGAGGCAGAGCGGGAGCCACGACCACTGCCCAGATGCGAACCCATCGGGGTAAGCGGTCGGAGCCTGACTCCATGCTTTCCGTCTGTTCCCTTGCCACCTGAGCCCCTCTCACCGAACTTTCCCGCTAGGCGGGAGGACGCCCCGGATTACTGTCCCAGGGCCCGTCTGGGGCGGTCAGCGCTCAAGTGCCTGTCAGCATATCGCCGTTCGACCCACGCCTTGGGATGCGCTTCTCGTTCTGCACCCGTGCGCCCCCTCGACCACGCACCTGTGGGTTAGGTCATGGTTAACTGGCGCTTGTGATATCGCTGCTGGTCAGTGCCTCGCCAGGCTCGACGAGCAGCCCAGTCCGAACCGTTTGCGCCTCTTGGGGCAAGCCGCTCCACGGCTTGGCATGGCCGCCCCCATCACTACGTGGCTCGAACACGGCACCCCGTCGACGAGAAGGTCGGCGGTGTTGCTGGCAGCTGCTGGGAGGGGGGTGAGCCTTGTGGCCCTGTCTATCGGCGAGCTTGTCGGGTTCATCGACTTGGACGACTCTGGCGCCGGCCGGGGGCATGGGCCCGTGCCACCGCGCCCGCGACAAGCCCGCAACGGTGCACCAGGGTGGCCCTCGCCGCCTGTGTGCCGTACCCAGCTCGTCCGCGTGCGGGCGCGCCGGCCGCGCCGAGCGCGCCCCGGCCTCGCCGGGTCCGCTCCGCAGGGCTCCGCCCTGGCGGCCGGCCGCGCGCACTCGCCCCCGTGCCCCCCGCGGGACCGCCCCGTGTGCCGTACCCGTCCCCCGCGCCCCACGGCGTCCCTGGTGGCCGCGGCGCCCCGCGCGCCGGCGGCCGGTGCTCAGCGGGCGTGGCTCAGCTCCGGGTCCTCCCGCAGTTTGCCGAGCGCCCGGGAGACCGCGCTCTTGACGGTGCCGACGGAGACCCCCAGCACCTCCGCGGTCTGCGCCTCGCTCAGGTCCTCGTAGTACCTGAGGACGACCATGGCCCGCTGCCGGGCGGGGAGCTTCAGCACCGCCCGCCACATCGCGTCCTGGAGCAGCTGCCGCTCGGCCGGGTCGGCGGCCGGTATCGGGTCCGGCTCCGGCAGTTCGTCGCAGACGAACTCGTCGACCTTGCGCTTGCGCCACTGCGAGGTGCGCGTGTTGACCAGTGCCCGGCGGACGTAGCCGTCCAGCGCCCGGTGGTCCTCGATCCGCTCCCACGCCAGGTAGGTCTTGGTCAGGGCCGTCTGCAGCAGGTCCTCGGCGTCACAGGGGTTGGCGGTGAGCGAACGGGCGGTCCGCAGCAGCGCCGGACCGCGGGCCCGGACGTACGAGGTGAATGACGGGAACCCAACGCTGGAGGCGGTGGTGCACACGGGGGTGGTCATGCGGTCCACGCTAGAAGCGCGGCAGGGGCTGGAGTATCGGCCGTAGGTGCCGAAGCCGAGTCACCCTCAGGTTGTAGTGGTGGTGCTGGCACCACCTCCTGGGGTTGGAGGGCGGTAGTACCGGCCCCTCAGGGTCACACCGGAGAACCGGCCCCCGGCGGCGGGCTCCGCACCGGTCCGCGCGGGGCCCCGGGCAGCGGAATCCAGGACCGGTCACCTCCCCGAGAAGGCCCGGCTCCGGATCTCGGGGAGGGCCCGCACGGCCTCGGGGGAGGGCCCCCGCCGGCCGCGGCGAGGCCGTGGGCCGCACGGCCTCCGGGCCCTGCGCCATAGGACCGGGGACCCGGGGCCCCGGGCCGAGGGCCGGATGCCGGACACCGGCCTCGGCTCCCAACTCTTCCCGTGCTCTCGACTCCCAGTTTCCGGCTCCCGGCTCCCGGCTCGCGTTCCGGCTCCCGGCCCCCCGGAGCCAGGTCGCGGCCGCGGGTCGTCCCCGGACCGGAACCGCGGGCCGGGCCCGGGGCCGGGCAGGAGCACCGCAGCCCCGGGCTTGAGGGCCGGGAGTCGCTTCCGCGGGCCGGCTCAGCGGACGATCGCGACCGGGGCGTCCACCGCGTTGCGGTCGATGCTCAGCCGCCGCCCGCCGTGCTTCTCGCTGACGTTGCCCGCGTACTGGTGGATGCGGCGGTGCGGGTGCCACGCCGAGTCGCGCAGCGTCGGCTCGCCGTACAGCGAGGGCTTCTTGCCCCAGCGCGCGAACCACATGGCGGAGGGCAGATCCCGGATCCCGGCCCGCCGTGCGGTCTCCAGGTGCCGCACGCCGGAGTTCGCGCTGCTGTAGAACCCGGGGAAGTAGCCGCGGGAGCGGACCTCACGGTTCCAGCCCCGGATGAAGTCGAGAGTGGCGAGGGCGCACTTCGCGTTCTTGCGGTCGTACGCCTCCATGTCGAGGTAGAGCGCGCTCCGCTTGACCATGCCGAGCGCCTTCGCGCGCCGCACCGCGTCCCGTCCCTCACTGCGCCCCTGCTCCCAGGGACGGCTGCCCATCCGCACGTGCCACTTGGCCTTGTTGCGGACGCACGGCGACTGCGACCCCACGTAGACCGGCAGCAGGTCCCAGCCCATCCGCTGCGCGCCCAGCGCCCAGGAGCGGGAGAGCCGCGGCTGGTCCAGGCAGTGCCGGCCGCGGCCGCCGTAGTAGATCCCGACCGCGCGGTACGGGGAGGCGAGCCAGGCCCGCAGGGTGGCCAGGGACGGCGCGTGGCAGGTGTCGAAGGCCCGGCCGCGGAAGATCCGGGCGCCGTACACCTGCGGGTCGGGCAGCGCTCCGACGGCCCGTGCCTCGCCGAGCTCCATCAGGTCCGGCGCGTCGGGCAGCGAAGCCTCACCGGTCGTGGGCGATGTCTCCACCGTCAGATCGGACAGCGGGTCCGGGTCCACCGCGGCCCGCACGGCCAACGGCGGAACGGGCGTGGGCTGCGCGGGCGACACCGGTCGCTCGGCCGCGTAGGGCGCGGTCGTCCCGGAGGGCACGACGTTCGCGGATGCGGTCGCGGGCAGGACCCCGCCGGCCGCCAGGCCGGTCAGCGCCGCGCACAGGCCGACCACATATCTGATGATCCCTTTTTGTCGGTCCATAGGGGGAGTGAAGGTGGCGGCCGGCCCGGTGCCCCGCTGACACGCCCGTGGCGGGCCCAGAGTTCAGCCGTCTGCCCGGAGTCCGGCCGTCCGACCCGAGCCGCCGGCCGTCCGCCCGAAGGGGGTGCTGGGTATCGGTGCCACGGGCCGTCCGCCGGGGGCGGGGGTGGGGCCCGAGGTGAGCGGATGGGGGCCCGAGGCGCCGGGGCCGTCCGCCCGAGGGGGTGCTGCGGGCCGCGGTGCGGCGGGCCGTCCGCCAGGGGCGGGTGGGGCCCGGGGGCACAAAAGCGGCCCGGGTGCGGGCAGTGGCCCGGGGCCGCCGGCCGTTCGGGGGACTGGGGGCCCGGGGCCCGGCCCGTCCGCTCGGGTCGCGGGCCGTCCGGCCGGAGCCGCGGGGGCGGGCCCGCCCCCGCCGGGCGCCATCCGGGCGCCGCCCGGGCCCCGTCCGGGCGCGGAATGACGTAGCGGCGGCACCGGGGTGCCGCCGCTACGCCAGACCGTCTACCTCACCTGAATCCCTTGAGTCACCGCATCACCCAACTCGCAGACGTAGACCCCGATGCTGTCCGGCGCGTGTGCGCCGCTGAGGCAGAAATGCCCTCACCGAACGGGGTGCATGCCGCCTGACCTCACGATTCCCCCGCAGGTATGACCAGCGGCCGCCAAACCTCGGGTGCCCCCGAAAGCCCCCCGTACCGCGCCTTGACGCCCGCCCCGGACCTCGCGGCACCGCCGGCCGACGGTGCCGAGGTGAGCCATCCGGCACCGGGTCCGTTCCTCCTCGCCCGCGGCCTGCGGCCCCCGGCGCCGCCCTCGGCGCCGGCTACTTCGCCTCGATCCCCCGGATCTTCAGCGTCCGCACGTCGTACTCGTACTCCACCGCGGTCTTCTTGCCGGTCCCCCACTCGAACGTCGCCTCGACGAAGGCGCTGTCCCCGGTGCTCTTCTCGCCGATCACCCGGGTGGTCCAGGACAGCGGCACGTCCTTCGTCCGGAAGACGCCGTCCACATGGTTCTCCTTCTCCCACTCCACCAGCCGGGGCACGTACCGCGGCGTCAGGTTCTGGTCGCGGAGCGCCTCCTTGGTGAACACGCCCTCGCCGTTGAGCGCCTGCTGGTAGCTGGTCAGGAAGCCCTCCAGCGCCTGCTGCGCCCGCTGCCGCCCCGCCTGATCGCCCGCGGCCGCCCCGGGCCGCTTCGACGCGCTCGCCGACGGCTCGCCGGACCCGCCGTCGTCACACCCGCCGGTGGCCCCGGCGACGGCCGCGGCCGCCAGGAGCACGGCCGCTGCCCGCATCGTGCGCCTGGCGCGGCGGTTCCCTGTGTCCATTCCCTGTCCCGTCCTTCCGGCCCCGAAGTCGCGGGGTCGACCGGTGAAGGCCTGAGCGGCCGAGTGACCGAGCGCCCTCAAGGACGTCTGCCCCGGCCCTCCGGTTGCCACCACCACCGAACCGGCCCACCCGGGCGGTACCGGGGCACCCCGGTCGGCGGGACGGGAGCGGACCGGCCGGCCGTTGCCCGAGCCCCCGGCCCGCGCGCCGCCCGGACGCACACCACGGCCGGGCCGGGCGGCCGGGCCTCCGTCAGTGGACGATCGACACGATCCGGCAGGCGGCTTCGGCCAGCTCACGGTCGCCGTCGACGCGGGCACGAGCGAGGGCGGCGTCCGGCTGGATGCCGCGGGTGCACAGGCGCCAGGCGGTCTCCGCGTCCAGCCGGACGAGCGCGCTGGGACGTGCGGTGCCCTGCTCGGCCGGCGACCAGCGGGACCCGGTGGCCGTCACGGTCCAGATGCCGCCGGCCGGGCCGTCGACCCGCACCTGGATCGCCGTGCCGACCGGCGCCTGGACGTCGCGCAGGGTGTGGGGCAGAGCCCGCATGAAGGTGTCCAGGACCACGGACAGCGGCTGCGGATCGTGGTCGGTGGGCTGGCCCACCGCATGGCGGATCTGCTGGCGGTGGGTCCAGAACTCGGTGAAGTCCCGGGCGGTGTCCAGCCACGCCGGCGCCGGGTCGACGCCGGCCCAGGACACGCCCAGCGACGGCGCATCGGGGTCGGTGCCCTCGAAGAACCGGGCCACCTGCGCTCCCACCAGGCCGAGGGTGTCGGTGAGCGCGGCCGGGCTCACCCGGGAGAAGGCGTCCACCCATTCCTGGTTGATGCGGTGGATGAACGCCTCCAGCGTCTCGCCCGGCGCGAGGGCGGGGCCTTCCTGGTGGCCGTCGCGGTCGCGGGCAAGACGCCCGTAGCAGTCGCCCAGCAGGTGTGCGACGAGATCGCGGACGGTCCAGCCCGGCACCGCCTCCCTGCGCCAGTCGGCGGGCGCCAGGCCGCGCAGGGTGGACATGAGTGCGGCGTGTTCCGGAGCGAACAGCGAGCGGGCGTCGATCGGCGTGCCGAGCCAGGAATGGCTCGGCATGTCATTGAGCCGGGAATCCATGACCGGAGACTGCCAACCCGATGACCCGATGGCTACCGGATATCCCTTTCGGGTCCCGCGTCGAGCACGACCAGCGGGCCACCGATGGCGCTCGACAGCCAGAGGGACTCCGGAGCCATCGCGATACAACGGCGCGGTACGGCGACCAGGCCGGCCACTCAATCGGTGATGCCGAGATCCTGGCGCATGATGCGGCGCATGGCGGTGAGTCTGGGCTCTGCGGCTTTGAGGTCGAGGAGCACCCGCTCCGCGGTTTCGCCGGCGCCCGCGAGACCGCGGTCAATGCGCTTGGCGGCGGCGTCGACCCCGGCGAGTACCACGTTGAGCTCGCGAGACGCGGCAAGCACCACGTCGGGGACGATCATTTGCGCCTCGGCGTAACGGTCGCGGTAGTCGCGTCGGGCTTCCTCGACCCGGACCCGGTCCTCGTCGCTGTAGACCCCGTCACGCAGGCGGTGAAGAGCGTCTTTCAGCAGCGTGTGGAAATTGCGGGACGCCCGGTTCATCGCGGTGTACGCGGCGTGCCGTTCCTCGTGGTGCCGTCTCCTCTCCTCCGCTTGAGCCTCGTCAGCACGTTGACGCCTGGCCACCCAGTTTGCGACCAGCGGTGCGAAGAGCGTGCCGAGCACGCCGACGACCGCGGTGACCATGGCGGCTATGGCGGCACTCATGCCGGTGACCCTAACGAGTCGGTGCGCCACCCTGGCCCGCACGGACATCAACGCTCGTGTCCCCGTGCACGGGGCGGCCACGGTCGTCGGCGGGCGGCCGGCCATGGGAAAGCCCCCGACCCGGGGTACAGGTCAGGGGCTGTTCAGCGGCGGAGGCTGTGGGATTTGAACCCACGGTGACATCGCTGCCACGACGGTTTTCAAGACCGTTCCCTTAGGCCGCTCGGGCAAGCCTCCTCGCGCCGCCCGCCGGGGCGGTGCGAGGATCAGCCTAGCGCGTCAGCTGTCGCCCTTGCGCTCCCCCAACGTCAGCTGGACCGTGGACTCCTTGCCGTTCCGCTCGTAGGTCAGGGTGACCTTGTCGCCGGGCTGGTGGGTCCAGATCTCGCTGATGAGGGTGGGGCCGCTGTCGATCACCGTGTCGTCCAGCTTGGTGATGACGTCGCCGGACTTCAGACCCGCCTGGTCGGCCGGGCCGCCGGGGATCACCGCTTCGGTGCCGTCGGCGCCGGAGGGGGCGATGGTCGCGCCCGTTCCGGTGTCCTTCATGGTGACCGTCGCCTCGATGACCGGGTACACCGGCTCACCGGTCTTGATCAGCTGCTCGGCGACGTTCTTCGCCTGGTTGATGGGGATGGCGAAGCCGAGGCCGATGGAGCCGGACTGCTGGGCCTCGCCGCCGAAGCCGCCGCCGTTGCCGGCGGACTGGATGGCCGAGTTGACGCCGATCACCGCGCCCTTGGCGTCCAGCAGCGGCCCGCCGGAGTTGCCCGGGTTGATGGACGCGTCGGTCTGCAGGGCGCTCATGTAGGAGGAGTTGCTGCCGCCGCCGTCGGTGGAGGCGACCGGCCGGTTCTTGGCGCTCACGATGCCGGTGGTGACGGTGCCGGAGAGGCCGAAGGGCGCGCCGATGGCGACCGTGGCGTCGCCGACCGTCACGTTGTCGGAGTTGCCGAGCGGGAGCGGGGTGAGACGGGCGCCGGGGGCGTTCTTGAGCTTGAGCACGGCCACGTCGTAGCCCTCGGCCCGGCCGACGACCTCGGCGTCGTACCGCTTGCCGTCGGAGAAGGTGACGGCGAGCTCACCGCTGTCCGCCGCCGAGGCCACCACGTGGTTGTTGGTGAGGATGTGGCCCTGCTTGTCGTAGACGAAGCCGGTGCCGGTGCCCCCTTCGCCGCTGGTGCTCTGGGCCTCGATCGTCACCACGCTGGGCAGCGCCTTGCTGGCGATGTCGGACACCGAACCGGGCGCGCGGCTCCCGGCCTTGGGGTCGCCGGGGGCGGACAGGGTGGTGGAGTCCGTGCCGCTCTCCCGGTCGGCGGCCCAGTATCCGATGCCGCCGCCGATGCCGCCCGCGACGAGCACCGCCGCCAGTACGGCGGCGACGATCCCGCCGGATCGCTTGCGGCCGGAGGGCTCGGCACCGGGCACCGGCAGCGGGGCGGTGCCCCAGCCGCCGCCTCCGCCGCCGGCCGGGTGGCCGGCCGTGGCCGGGGGCGCGCCGCCGTCCGCCGCCCACCAGGCACCGGGGCCGGCCGGGGCGGCGGAGTGGGCGGGGGTGGGCTGCGGCGCCGGGGGCGGCGAGGTGTGGCCGGCGGTGGGCCGGTCGGCCGGGGCGGGCGCCTCCGCCGGGGCCGAGGCCGGGGCCTCTACCGGGGCCGGCGCGGGTGCCTCCGCCAGGGCCGGCTCGGGGGCGGGCCGGGTGGTGCCGGGCGGCGGCGAGTCGGGGGCGGCCTGGGGCCGGGCGGGGGCCGCCAGGTCGTAGTCCGCGCCCGGCGGGTCCTGGGCCGGGGCCGGGGACGGACGGCGGTCGGCCGGGGCCGGTTGGCCGTCGGCCGGGGCGGCGGGCGGCGCGGCCGGGGCGGGAGGGGTGGTTCCGGCGTCGGCGGTGGGCTCCGGGTGCGGTGCCGGGGGTGCCGTGTGCGACTCGGGCGTGGGCGGCACGGCGGGGCCCTGGTTCTCGGTGCTCACGGCTCTCTCCTCAGGTGCACGACAGTTTGCGGACAACGGCCCAGGACGCGTACGAGCATCATCGGCAAGCTTTTCCCACGACGCGTCAGACCACCGTAAGGAGCGACGCTCCCGGCAGCCGCCATCCCTTATTCCGGATAGAGCGGACCTAAATGGGTAAATAGGACCGCGTCCGCGAACCCCGGCCCGACGGTGGCACCATAACGCGATGACGTATCCCCGCCCGGACCACACCAGCCGCCCAGGCGCGCGGAGCATCTCCGTGGTGGCCCACCGCGGAGCCTCCGAGGACGCCCCCGAACACACCCTGGCCGCCTACCGCCGCGCCATCGAGGACGGCGCCGACGCGCTCGAGTGCGATGTGCGGATGACCGCCGACGGACATCTGGTGTGTGTGCACGACCGCCGCATCGACCGCACCTCCAACGGCCGGGGCGCGGTCTCCTCGCTGGAGCTGTCCGACCTCGCCGCCCTCGACTTCGGCTCCTGGAAGGGACAGGCCACCGACCGCGAGGCGCCGGACCGGACGACCGGCGAGGACGCGGGCCGGGACCACGGCGACCACACCTCGGTGCTCACCCTGGAGCGACTGCTGGAGCTCGTCGCCGACGCCGGCCGCCGGGTGGAGCTGGCCATCGAGACCAAGCACCCGACCCGCTGGGCTGGGCACGTCGAGGAGCGGCTGCTGGCGCTGCTGCGCCGCTTCGGACTGACCGCGCCACCACCACTGGAACCCCCGCAGGTGCGGGTGATGAGCTTCTCGGCGCGCTCCCTGCAGCGGGTACGGGCGGCGGCGCCCGACCTGCCCACCGTCTTCCTGATGCAGTTCGCGCTGCCGCGCCACCGCGAGGGCCAGCTGCCGCCGGGCGTGGACATCGCCGGACCGGGCATCCGGATCGTGCGCAACCACCCCGCTCTGGTGGTCCGGTGGCAGCGGGCGGGGCACCCGGTGCACGTCTGGACCGTGGACCGGCCGGAGGACATCGAGCTGTGCGCCCGCCTCGACGTGGACGCGATCATCACCAACCGCCCCAAACAGGTCCTGTCCCAACTCGGCCGCCGATAATGCGCTCACGGCGGCCATGACAAGGAGTGCACCGGCGCGTTCGGTACGTATTCGATCGCGGCAAGTGCGTCACCGGATGCCACTTGGCCGGTTTCCGTTCCACCCCGGCCGGGCATCCATCCCGTGGCGTGGGGCGAAGGAGGTCTCGGGGGTGGCGTTGGTGGTGGCACAGGAAGTGCCGACGTCGTCGAGCATGGCCGTACCCCATGGCCCTGCCGACGTGGGTCGGGCAAGGCGCCGGATGCGCGGCGATCTGCAGCGGACCGGGGTCCCGGACGCGGTCATCGACGATGCCGTGCTCATCCTCTCGGAGCTGCTCAGCAACGCGTGCCGGCACGGCCGCCCGCTGGGCTCCGACGGATGCGGCGGCGGCGAGCAGGGGAGCGGCGACGTCCGCGCCGCCTGGCGGGTGGACCGGTACGCCCGCCTCACCGTGGAGGTGACGGACGGCGGTGGACCCACAAGACCGGTTCCGGCCACACCTTCGGTCACCGCGCGCGGTGGCCGCGGGCTGAACATCATCTCCGCGCTCGCCGAGGACTGGGGGGTGCGGGACGGCGGCGGCGAAGTGACGGTCTGGGCCACCCTGTCCGCCCGCGCCCCGTTCGCCACCCATGTGGCCCTCTCACCCGATCCGGTTGTGCCGGGCGCCCGGCGGCGGCGTGTCGCGACCGCCGGTCTCGGGCCCGAACTCGGCTCCGAACTGGGCTTCGCCGATCTCGACGGGCTGGCGTGACCGACGAGGTTCGGCCAACGGGCTAGGCTCGCGCCGTATCTGCTCTGCCGTACGAGTTCTCCGGGTCCCCGGACGGGCTGTCGGACGACGGGTCCGGCGGACGCCGTCCCGGAGGGGCGGGGACGGGCCGGGCGCCCCGGGACATCCCGGGTGACGGTGACCGCGCCGGAGACGGGTCGCCGGTCCGGGTCCCGGGCCGCGTTCCCGTCCCCGGGCCGCCGCCGGACGCACCGCCGGGTCTCCCGGGGACCGTACGCGCACGAGCGACGGTACGACCCGCCATCGAAGCCCAAGCCGTACTCACCGGGAGACAGCCACACCATGGCCAAGAAGCGCCGCCCCCAGACCAAGGCCGCCGGACCACGGGCCAGCGCCGGAGCAGCCGACGCCGACTACCCGGTGGTGGGCGCACGGGAGCCCTGCCCGTGCGGCTCGGGCCGCCGCTACAAGGCCTGCCACGGCCGGGCGGCCGTGCAGGCCGTGACCGAGCTGGTGCAGCGCCCGTTCGAGGGCCTGCCCGGGGAGGGCGACTGGGTGGCGCTGCGCGAGCTGGTGCCCGCCGCCACCGTCGAACTCCACCTCAAGGACGGCCTGCCGGAAGGCGTCCCGTCACTCACCCTCGCCACCGTGCTGCCCATGGCCTGGCCCGCGCTGCGCCGGGACAACGGCGCGGTGCTGCTCGGCCTGCAGAACGACACCGCCTCCGGAGACATCAGCCGGGACCTGGCGGACACCCTGCAGCGGGCGCTGACCGCCGAGCCGGGCACCCCGGTGGCCGCCTCGCGCGGCGCGGCCGAGGGCCCGCGGCTGCAGGACCTGCTCGACCCCGCCGCCCCGTTCACCCCGGTGGTGCACGAGGGCTTCGAGTTCTGGCTGGAGGACGCGGACGCCGCGAGCGGCGAGGTCGCCGCCTCCCTGGAGCGGGCCAACGCCGCGGCGATTCCCACCGTCCGGCTCTCCGGCGTCACGGCCGCGTACTGGTGCCGGACCCCGGAGAAGAACCACCTGCGCTGGGTGATGACCCACCCGGAGGAGAAGCTGCTGGACGCCCTGGCGCGGCTGCACGCCGCCGGGGCCTCTTCGCTGGGCGAGGGCACCCGGCTGGTCGGCTCCTTCCGGGCGCACGGTCTGACGGTGCCGGTGTGGGACCTGCCCACCACGGTCGGGGCGGAGGACGTGGAGAAGCCGGCGGCCGCCTTCGCGGAGCGCCTCGCCGAGGCGCTCGCCTCGGAAGCGCCGCTGACCGCAGAGGAGCGGCGGGCGCGCGGTGGACTCACCAATCGCCAGGTGACGCTCAGCTGACACCCATATCAGCGCTGACGCTGATATCAAAGGTGATCCGGGGTAACAAAAGAGACTGCCGGAGCGTGACTCTGCTCACAACTCCCGGCAATATCGCGGAATTGGGCGTCCGGAAATCCGCGATGGAATTTGCGAACCGCCGATCTCTTGTTACGGTTCTAGAAGCCCGGTCGCTGGTGCATCCCCCGTCGCCAGCGACCGGGCGCTTCCATGTCCGCGTCCGGGTCTCGTCACCCGGGCGGGCTCCCGGCCAACGGCCCGGTCGGCAAGGCTAGTTGCCTCGGAGGCAAACCGCGCGCCGCTGCCCGCCGCGGCCGCCCCGGCCCGCCGGTCCGGACCGGCCCCACATCACTTCACCTGTTCCCATTACGCCCCCGGCAGGCGCCGGAGCGGGTGCGTCGAGCCCGTTTCCGAGTTCTCCCGGACCGCGGACCGAGGTGTTCCCGGTTACCGTTCCGCACACCGATCTTCTGTTCCCCCGATCGCTCCCCCGCGCCGTCTCACTTCATCGCTCTTGACGCCGTGATCGTGTATTCGGTTCCGGTGTACGAGTTCGGAGCGGGCCGCCGGCGGCGGGCGGGCCGGGAGGGAGTGCCGGCCGGCCGCGGAAAGACCGAGGCCGGGCACCGGGGGACAGTCGGCATTCGGACATTCGGCGGCCGTTGCGCGGATCTGACATTTGTGGTTGCGCACGGCATCGATCGCCCCCGGGCAGCCGCTCGCGGAGGGGCCGCCGGGCCGTCGCCGTACCGCGCCGCGGCCGACCGGACACCCGGGCGGCACCGGCCCAGCGGCAGAGCGGGACAGCGGCGGCCGGGCGCCGGACAGCGGCGCGCGGAGGCGGTCGAGCAGCCCCCGGCGCCCTGTCCGGCAGCGTCACCGCCGGAACCCGGCGGCGGGCGGTCGCCCGGAGGCGCCGCGCGGTCCGGGACGGGCCGAAGCCCGGTCCCCCGGCGCAATCCGCGCGCCGGGGGACCGGGTGGATGGGACGGGGCCGGCCGGGCGGGCCGCGGTCCGCGCCTCAGAGCGTGCCTCCGCACACGCCTCAGTACGCGGACACCTCGGCGGACGCCTCGCCGGGCACCTCAGTAGGCGAGCCGGCTGCCGCCGCCCGGGGCACTGGTGCTCGCCTCGACCAGCGCGTCCAGCACGGTGCCGACCCGGGGCAGCCACTGGACCGCGGCACGCCGCTGCGGCGCCCGCTCCCAGCGCACCCGGCCGGCCCCGGTCTGCGACGGCGGCAGCACCAGGTAGCCGCCCTCCCCGTGGAACCGCAGGGAGCCGGGCACCCAGTCCTGGTTGTGCAGCAGTTCGCCCAGCTCTTCGAGGCCGTACGGGGCCACCAGCAGCGACCAGCGGGTCGGGGTGGCGACGACCGGGCCGACCCGGACGCCGGCGTGGTCGAGGACGGCCAGGGCGCGGGCCGCCGCCACGGCGGGCAGGCTCACCGCGCAGGGTGCCCGGCCGCCGGTGGCGAGGATGATCGGGGCATTGGGCCGGTTCGTCCACCACCAGCGCACCATGCGCGGGTCGGTGGTGGCGGCGAGCAGCCCGGGATCGAACGGGTGCGCGCCAGGAACCACACACTCCGGATGCGGGCAGCCGCACTCACCGGCGCGGCCGCCACCGCCGGGCTGCAGCCCCACGCCGGGCAGCACCGGCCACCGCCACTCCGTGGCGCAGGTGAGCGCCGCACGGAGCAGCGCCTGGCTCCCGCTCTGTCGCAGAAGTGGAAACTTGCGTCGCCTTCCGGGGATCTCGCGCATGAGCGCTCGTCCTTTCCGTGAACGCCGAGGGCCGTATCCGTCGCACTACAGGGCATTGCGTGGCACTGGTGGCGCTGTTCGGAAGCTTCTGGACCATCACGCCACGTGGATCACTAGTCACTGCGCGTACAAGGCAGCGCATCACGCCGCGGGCCGAGCGCGGAACGTGGCGAGGGGTGGCGCGCGCATGGCGCTTGCCGCCTGTCCGGTGCTCGGTGCTCTGGCCCGCCACTCGGGGATGGGCACGGCCGTCGCCGACTAGGACGCTCGGTCCGACCGCAGGGTTCCAGGGCGGTACGAACTGCCCCTGCCCTCCTCCGATTACGTACCCACTGGGGTGGATATGACGCGCTGTCGAAGAACGCCAGTCGACCCCAAGAGGGAAGGGCGCTGGCCATTTTTCAGCCAACTTGGTTTTCCGTACAGACACCAACAACCCCACCGGGACAATGCTGGACATCCCCTCGTCGGTGCGTGTACATCTGGAACCAGTAGCGGCGCAACACGACAGGGGGTTTGCGATGCTATGGAGCGGTACGCGCTGCCCCGTCGAGCGCGCGACAGCTGTCAAAAATATGCCGCAATCACCATCAAAATGCGACAGAACTCCAGGCGAAGGCCGATCCGAGCCCCCCGCGCCCCCCATGGTCACCACAGCCCGTGAAGGCAGAGAGCCATGAGCCTGCACCGCTCGCCGAAAGTGGCTGGAATCGATCCATCAGTTCCCTCCCCCGCTCACACTGCGGACCCGGTCACCCCCGGCCCCGCCGCACCGCCCCCGCCCAACCCCCTGGTCCTCGACCGGCTGGCCGGCTGGGTCTCGGACCTCACCACGCTCCATGACCTGACCGAGCGGCTGGCCCGCACCACCACCCTGGACAGCGCGCTGCACGAGCTGCTGCGGGCCGGCGCGGCGCTGGTCGGGGCCCGCCGCGGCCTGGTCGCGCTGGAACCCGCCGACGGGCTCGGCCCGGTCACCACCATCGGCCTGGGGCTCGGCCGCGCCGACCTCGGCCACATCGAGACCATCCCGCGCGGCACCGCCTCGGCCGGCCACCTCCTCGACGGGCTGCCCGCACCGCACGCCCAGCGCCCCGAGGTCGTCCATCCCGACCTCGCCGGCGAGGCGGACCTGGACCCCCGGCACCGCGAGGTGGCCGCGCGGCTCGGTTACGCCGCCAGCTACGCCGTCCCGCTCGACCCGCTCGGCGCCCCCGGCGCGGCGGACGCACCCGCCCCGCCCGGACCGGCGGCACCCCCCGGACGGCCGGGACCGACCGGACCGGCCGGCCGGGGCCCGGGCACCGCGAGGGGCTGGGCGCCACCCCCGGCCACACCCACCGCGCCGACCACCAGCGGCACCGGCACCGGGATCGGCTCCCCGGTGCCGCCCGGGCCGGCGGCCGGGCCCGGGGCCGCCCCCGGACCGGCGCGCGGGGCCGGCCCGCTGCCGGGCGACCCGCCCGGAGGCCGCTCCGGGCCGCCCCGGCCGACCGGGGCTGGTCCCGGCGGCACCGCACCGGTGCGGGCGGACGAGGGGTCGGCGGTCCCCGGCCGGCTCGGCGGAGCGGTGTGGCTGTACGACGAGCCCACCGAACCGGTGGAACGCCAGCGCCATCTGCTCGGCCTCTACTGCCGCTACGCCGCCGAACACCTCGCCCGGCTGCTGGAACTCACCCGCGCCCGCGACACCGTGTCCGTCATCCGGGAGGAACTGCTCCCCGCCCGGCTGCCCCGGACCGCCGGGGTGCGGCTGGCCGTCCGCCACCGGACCGGCCCGGACGGCGGCGGGGACTGGTACGACGCCCTGCCCCTCCCCGAAGGGGCGCTCGGTCTCGCCGTCGGCGCGGTGTCCGGCTCCGGGCCCAGCGCGGTCGCGGCGATGGGCCGGCTCCGGGCCTCGCTGCGGGCGTACGCCGTGATGGAGGGCGAGGACCCGGTGGCGGTCCTGTCCGACCTGGAGCTGCTGCTCCGCCTCACCGAACCGGCCCGCACCGCCACCGCACTCTTCGCCTACTGCGAACCGGCGCTGCGCAGGGTGGTGCTCGCCGGAGCGGGGCACTGCCCGCCGCTGATCATCGGGGAGCACCGCACCGAGTACGTGGAGACCTCGCTCTCCGCGCCGCTGGGCATGCTCTCCTGCTGGGAGGCGCCCAGCGTGGACATCGAACCCGCCCCAGGAGAAACGCTCCTGTTGTACAGCGACGGCCTGCTGCACCGGACCGGCGACCCGATGGACCGGTCCTTCGCCCGGCTGCACGCGGCGGCGGCCGGGGTGCCCAGGGCGCTGCGCCACGACCCGGACGCGGTGGTCGACCACGTGCTGCGGACGGTGCTGCCGGAGGGCCTGGCGGCCGTCGACCGCACCGAGGACGTGGTACTGCTCGCGGCCCACTTCAGCTGACCCGGCCACCGCCGGGCCGGTGCCACCGCCGGGCCGGGCGGAGCGGAGCACCGCGGCGCGCCGGGCCGGGCGGAGCGGGCCCTCCGCGGCCTGACGCGGCCCGCCGCCGCCTGCCGACACGGCCTGAGGACATGGCCTGACACGGCCTGACCCGGACCCACACGGCCCGCCCCGGCCGGGCGCCGGGCGGTTGTCGCGGTTTGCCGGATAGGTCACACCTTTCTCTGATCGCTGCCCCCTACACCTACGATGGACGGGTTCGATCCGAGGAGGAAACACACGTGGCCGAGGAGCCGACCGCCGAGTCGCCGGAGACCCCGGAGGGCGACGCACCCATCGAGCAGCGGAAGAACGGCCTGTACCCGGGCGTCTCCGACGAGCTCGCCGAGAACATGCGGTCCGGCTGGGCCGACACCGAGCTGCGTGACCTCCAGCCGGTCGACCAGGCACCGCACACGGCCCGCCGCCGCGCCGCGCTCTCCGCCCGGTTCCCGGGTGAGCGCCTGGTCGTCCCCGCGGGCAACCTCCGTACCCGGTCCAACGACACCGAGTACCCCTTCCGCGCCGCGACCGAGTACGCGTACCTCACCGGCGACCAGACCCAGGACGGCGTGCTGGTGCTGGAGCCCACCGGGGAGACGGGACACTCCGCGACCCTCTACCTGCTGCCGCGCTCCGACCGGGAGAACGGCGAGTTCTGGCTGGACGGCCAGGGCGAGCTGTGGGTGGGCCGCCGGCACAGCCTGACCGAGGCCGAACGGCTGCTCGGCATCCCCGCCCGCGACGTGCGCCGACTGCCCGCGGCACTGGCGGCGGCCCCCGGCCCGGTCCGGGTGGTGCGCGGCCACGACGCCGGAATCGAGGCGGCGCTCACCGGCCGGACCACCGCCGAACGCGACGAGGAACTGCGGGCCTTCCTCAGCGAGCTGCGGCTGGTCAAGGACGCGTGGGAGATCGAGCAGCTGCAGGCGGCCGTGGACTCCACCGTGCGCGGCTTCGAGGACGTGGTGAAGGTCCTCGACAAGGCCGAGGCCACCTCCGAGCGCTACATCGAGGGAACGTTCTTCCTGCGCGCCCGGGTGGAGGGCAACGACGTCGGCTACGGCTCCATCTGCGCGTCCGGTCCGCACGCCACGACGCTGCACTGGGTGCGCAACGACGGGGACGTCCGCTCCGGCGACCTGCTGCTGCTGGACGCGGGGGTGGAGACCCGCACCCTCTACACCGCCGACGTCACCCGCACCCTCCCGGTCAACGGCCGCTTCAGCCCCCTGCAGCGCCGGATCTACGACGCCGTCCACGAAGCCCAGGAGGCCGGTATCGCGGCGGTCCGGCCGGGGGCCCGGTTCCTCGACTTCCACGAGGCCGCCCAGCGGGTGCTCGCCACCCGGCTGGTCGAATGGGGCCTGCTGGGCGACCTGGACGTGGAGAAGGTGCTGGAGCTGGGACTCCAGCGGCGCTGGACGCTGCACGGCACCGGGCACATGCTCGGCCTCGACGTGCACGACTGCGCCGCCGCCCGCCGGGAGAGCTACGCGGACGGCGTGCTGGAGCCGGGCATGTGCCTCACCGTGGAGCCCGGTCTGTACTTCCAGGCGGACGACCTGACCGTGCCCGAGGAGTACCGGGGCATCGGCGTCCGGATCGAGGACGACATCCTCGTCACCGAGGACGGCAACCGGAACCTGTCGGCCGGGCTGCCCCGCACCTCCGACGACGTCGAGGCGTGGATGGCCGCGCTCAGGCGCTGACCGGCCCGCGCCTTCCGGACCACACGTTTCGGACCGCGCCTTCCGGACCGCGCCTTCCGGACCGCGCCTTCCGGACCGCACCCTCCGGATACCCGCGCCGTGGGGACCGCCCGGCGCCGTCGGCACCGCCCTGGCCGGGCGGGTCTCCGGCCGCGGAACGGACCCCGCCCGTCCGGACCGCACGCTCCGGGCTTCCCCGGCCGGGCGGGTCGCCGGCCGTGGCCGGGCGCGCGGCGCGGCCGGGGACCCCGCCCGTGGGGGCGTTCCCCGGCCGCGCCGGTGCCGCCGTCACCCCGCCCGCCGCCGCGGCCCGGGGCCCGGCCGCGGCGCCGGGGCGGCTCACCCCTTGATCCGGCCGTGCAGCACCAGGGCCCAGGTCAGACAGGCGAAGGCCGCCGAGGACAGCACCGCGCGGACGATGTTCCAGCGCACCCACACCGCCTCGAACCGCTCCCGCACCGCCGCCGGATCGGCGATCCGGGCCGGGTCCCCGGCCGCGTCCAGTTCGTTGTTGAGCGGGATGTTGACCGCCACCGTGATGACGAACATGGCGAGGTAGAGCACGAGCGCGGCGATCACCCAGGGCAGCACCCGCCGCCCCTCGCCACCCGGCACGTGGAGCGCCAACGCCAGCCCGGTGAGCAGCAGCGCCCCCATGAAGCTGATCATGAACCAGCCGTTCACGATCGCCACGTTGATGCGCTGCATCGTCTCCACGAACGCCCGGTCCCCGACCTTCCGCAGCCCGGGCATCACCGCACAGGCGAACGCGTAGAACAGGCCCGCGCTCAGCCCCGTCGTCACCGTCGCCGCCACCAGCGCCGCGCCCCGCATCCCCGCCGACATGGTCACTCCCCGTCCTCGTTCGCGTCGACCGTCCACGTCCGCCGCCGCTGCGGCCGGCGTGCCCCGATCGTCCGTTCGCCGTGGCGGATCCGCGTGTGTGCCGTCCGCCTGACCCCAAGTCAAGCCGCCGCGGCGGGCACCGACCATCGCCGAGGGGCTCGGCTCCATACGTCTGCGTCCACGCCGGGCCGTATCCCGTGTCCCGCCACCGGGCCTACGCTGACGCCATGGACGTACTCGCAGGTCTCCTCGACGGGCCGAGAGCCCGGGGAGCGTTTCTGCTGCGGGCCGTCTTCGATCCGCCCTGGTCGATACGGATCGAGGACGAAGCCCCGCTGACGCTGGTGGCGTTGGAACGGGGCGTGGCCTGGGTGACCCCGGAGCACGGCGAGCCGCGCCGGCTCGGCCCGGGCGATGTGGCGATCATGCGCGGCCCCGATCCCTACGTCTTCGCCGACGACCCCGCCACCGAGCCCCGCATCGTCATCCACCCCGACGGGCGCTCCACCACCACCGACGGCACCGAGCTGTGCGAGCACCTCGACCTGGGCGTCCGCACCTGGGGGGAGAACCTGGACGGCGGCACGGTGATGCTCATCGGCACCTACCGGGTGGGCGGCGAGATCAGCCGCAGGCTGCTCGGGGTGCTGCCGACGCTCCTGGTGCTGCCGGGCGAGTCCTGGGACTCCCCGCTGCTGGCCATCCTCGAAGAGGAGATCGTCAAGGACCGGCCCGGCCAGGAGGTCGTCCTCGACCGGCTGCTGGACCTGCTGCTGATCGCCGCCCTGCGCTCCTGGTTCTCCCGGCCGGAGGCGGCCGCCCCGGCCTGGTACCAGGCCCAGGGCGACCCGGTGGTGGGCCGGGCACTGCGGCTGCTGCACGACGACCCGGCGCACCCCTGGACGGTCGCCGCGCTGGCGGCGCGGGCCGGTGTCTCGCGCGCGGCGCTCGCCCGGCGCTTCACCGAACTGGTCGGCGAGCCGCCGATGGGCTACCTCACCGGCTGGCGGCTGGCGCTCGCCGCCGACCTGCTGCGCACCCCCGACGCCACTCTGGAGTCGGTGGCCCGGCAGGTGGGGTACGGCAGCGCGTTCGCGCTCAGCGCCGCGTTCAAACGGGTGCGCGGGGTGAGCCCGCAGGAGTACCGGCTGGGCACCGCCGTGCACCGCACCGAGACGGCCGGGGCCGACGGCCCCGAGGCGGCCGGCCCGGCGACGGACGGCCCGGCCACGGCCGGGGTGGCGGCGACCGGGGCGGTCGGCGCTCAGACGGTGATGACCTCGACGCCGCGCTCCAAGCCCCGGAAGTCGGCCCCGTTGCGCGTGTAGAGCGGCAGCCCCTGGGCCGCGGCCGTGGCGGCGATCATCAGGTCGATGCGGCGCGGCCGGGGGTTGCGGTTGGCCTTGATGGTCAGCGCGACCAGCGTGCCGTAGCGGCGCGCCGCCTCCCGGTCGAACGGGATGGTGGTGAACTCGGCCTCCACGTCGGCGAGCCGCTGGGCCCGCGCCAGGACCTCCACCGGGTCGGAGGTCATCGCCACCCCCTGGGCCAGCTCGGCGAGCACGATCGACGGCACGGCGGCCTCCACCGGCAGGAACTGCGGGTCGAGGTCGGGCAGGTCGATGATGACGCAGGTGTCCAGCAGGCCGCGGGGGCGCCGCCGGGTCATCCGCGCCGCCAGGGGTCGTCGGCCTCGTCGATCCGGTCCTCGTCGCCGAAGAACTCGTCGGCCTCGGCCCGCATCCGGGCCGAGTCGACGCGTGGCGCGCTACGCCACTTCCGCTGGAGCTCGTCCACCGGCACGAAGCGGCGGCGGGTGCTGAGCGGACGCACCTCGGCGATCTCGGTGCCGTTCCGCGTGACGTGGTAGGTCTCACCAGCCTCCACGTCGTCGAGGACGGCCTTGGAGCGCGCCGCGAGTTCGCGTTGGGTGATGGTCTTCATGGAGCCAGTGTATCGCGGTGCGATACGGCGCGATACGGCTCGTCGGGCGGGTTCCGGGCCGTTCGGTGCGCCCCGGTCGACCCACGCGCCCCCGTCTCGCGTCCCCCGCCTTGCGCGCCCCTGTCTCGCGTCCCCCCGCCTTGCGCGCCCCCGTCGACCGCCGGGCCTTCCCTCGCCTCATGCGCCCCGTGCACCCCGCCGACCATCAGGCCCCTCACCCGTTCAGGGCACACGGGCCGGCCACCGGACCCCACCATCGTGACCCGCCGGCCGGGACGGCGCCGCCGGACCGCGCGCCACCGCGGCCACCCCCGGCCGCACCGGCCAAGCCGCCGGCATCCGGCCGCGCCGGCTCAGGCTCCGGCATCCGGACGTACCGCCTCCAGCACGTCGGCACACCGCCCCAGGAGCGCGATCAGGGTCTCCCGCTCCGCCGGGGTGAACTCGGCCGCCAGGGCACGCTCGACCCGGATCGCCCGGGCGTCCGCGTCCGCCATCACCTCCCGCCCCCGCTCGGTGAGCCGGGTCTCCAGCACGTTGCCGTGCCAGGCGTGCGGGGTGCGCTCCACCAGCCCGCGCTCCTGGAGGTTCTTCAGCACGGTGTTCATGGTGGGCGGGGTGACCGCACAGCCACGCGCCAGCGCGGCGGCCGACATCCCGGGGTTCTCGGAGAGCAGCAGCAGCGCGGCGTACTGCGGCACGGTCAGCCCGGCCGGCTTCAGCGCCGCGTGCTTGGTGGCGCTGAGGGCCTGCTCGGTGCGCTTGAGGTACGAGCCGAGGCGTTCGGCGGCGGGCATCGACGTCATCTCCGCATCGTATTGACATCACACCGGCCGAGGGGGCCGCCCCCGGCCCGTCCGGCCCCGCCCTTCCTCCCCGCGTCCCTCCTTTACCCGCGTCCCCCTTCCTCCCCGCGCACCGCTTCTCCCTCCTGGCGCACCGGAGCCGCACCCCCTTCCTCCTCCTGGCCTGGCGCACCGGAGCCGCGCCCCGCCGCCATGAGCACCTTGTCGATCATTAGAACTCTAACTATGGTTAGGAGTCATCTGATCATTCGAGTATTCGGAGAAGAGACCTCCATGCCGCATGCCCGCCGTCGCTCCGTGGCCGCCGCGGGGCTGGCCCTCGCCGCCACCCTGGCCCTGGCCCCGGCCGCGCCCGCCGCGACCCCGCACCCCGGCCCCGCCGCCGCCCGGGCCGCCGACGCCCGCGTCTCGACCGCGTACGTCCTGCCCGGTGACCGCGTCTACCCGGAGGGGATCGGCGCGGACCCGCGTTCCGGGGCGCTGTTCGTCTCCTCCTTCACCACCGGCGCGATCTACCGGATCACCCCCGGCCGGCACACCGCCGAGGTGTTCCTGCCCGCCGGCACGGACGGCCGGACCACCGCCGGCGGGCTGAAGGTGGACCGGGCGGGTCACCTGTGGGTGGTCGACAAGGAAGGGGTGTCGGTCTACCGCACGCACGACCGCCGGCTGGTCGCCCGGTTCGAGCCGCCCCGCCCGGGCGGCTGGCTCAACGACGTCGCCATCGCCCCGGACGGCAGCGCGTACCTCACCGACAGCCTGCTCGGCCTGGTCTACCGGGTCACCCCGGCGGAGCTGCGGGAGGCGGCGTCCGGCGACCGCCGCGCCTCGCTCCGCACCGGCTTCGACCTGTTCGCGGCGCTCGGCCCGCAGCCCGCGGACGAGTTCGCCCTCAACGGGATCGTCGTGGACCCGGCCGGCCGCTTCGTCCTCACCGTGGACATGGTCGGCGGGCGGCTCTACCGGCTGGACACCGCCTCGGGCGAGGTCCGCGAGGTGGCCCTGAAGGGCGCCGCCCTGACCCACGCGGACGGCCTGGAACTGCGCCACCGCACCCTGTGGGTGGCGCAGAACCGCAGCAACACCATCAGCCGCCTGCGCCTGTCCGGCGACGGACGCGCCGCCCGCCTGGAGCGCAGCGTCACCGACCCGGAGCTGCGCGTCCCCACCACACTGGTGCGCCGGGACGGCCGGCTGCTGGTGGTCCGATCGCAGTTCGACAAGGGCGGCCCGATGGGTCCCGGCACTCCCGACCAGCCGTTCACGGTCGCCGCGGTGCACGGCATCTGACGGCCCGGCGCCGCCCCGCACACCCGGCCACCCGGCACGGCCGGCCCGGCGCCGCCCCCCGTACCCGGCGGCGGTCCGGCGCCGTCGGCCGTGGCCGCCCCGGCCCGGCCGGCGGCCCCCGGGAGTACCGTGGAAACACCCCGGTACACGGACGAATCACCACCACACCCCGCCGTCCGCGCCGGGGTCACCGCCCGGTGGCGCACCCCGCCCCTCCGTCCTCCGCCGACCGGCGGGTGACGGGCCCGGTGGAGTGGCTGGCGGCCGCCCGGCGGTGGACGATGAGGTGAGCCGACAGTTGGGAGGCCAGCGGTGTTCGAGGCCGACGACATCCGCAAGTGGCGTGATCACGACGTGGTGGACCCGGACGGCAACAAGATCGGCTCCCTGGAGTCGATCTACGTGGACACTTCCACCGACCAGCCCTCGTTCGCCACCGTCATGATCGGCATGCCGACCCGGCGCCGCCTGGTCTTCGTGCCGCTCGCCGGGGCCACCGTGGGACCCGGCTACCTGAAGGTCGCCTACCCCAAGCAGCAGGTGAAGGACGCCCCGTCCATCGAGACCGACGGGGTCCTGACCGCCGAGGACGAACCGACCGTGTTCGCCCACTACGAAGTGCCCTACCGGCCGGGCGCGGGCGGAGAACGCCGCCTGGCCCGCCGCTGACACCGCCACCGCGCGCACCGCCCGTCCCGGTCGCCGGAGGCCGGACCGCATGTCCCGGACGCGGAAGCACGGGCACCGCCGGGTGGCGGGGGACGGTGGCGCGCACGGCCGAGGAGGACGAGATGACCCTCTTTCTGCTCCTGCTCCTCATCGCCATCGTGCTCGGTCTCATCGGGGTGGCCGCCGAGAGCCTCGGATTCCTGCTCGCCGTCGGGGTGCTGGTCTTCCTGCTCGCCCTGGTCCAGCTCGCCGTCCAGCTCCGCCGCGGCGGCCGCCGCCCGCTGCGCTGAGGCGGGCCCGACTGCTCTGAGGCGAGGCCCGCTGCGCTGAGGCGGGGACGGCTGCGCTGAGGCCGGGGGCCGGCGCCGGTCCTTGGCAAGGCGCCTCGGGACGCCTTGCGCCCTGCTCAAGGCGCTTCGGGACGTTTAAAGGAGCCTTCAGGACGCCTTGAGCAGCGCGCCCTCCCGCCACTTGAGGATCTTGTCGAAGCTGACCACCGCACCGGACCGCCCGGAACGGTTGCGGTAGTGGACGTGGTCGGTGAGCGCCTCGATGAGGAAGAGGCCGCGGCCGTGCTCGGCCTGGAGGGGGGCGGGGGCCACCGGATGGCTGGGCAGCCGCGGGGCGTCCTCGGCGTCCGCGGGGCCGGCGTCCTCGAACCCGGCGTCCGCGGGGCCGGCCGGTTCGTGGCGCGGGTCGAGCCCCTCGGGCGGGTCCAGCGTCGCCGCGCCGTGCGCCGGCGCGTCGGTGGGGGACGGTGCCCCGGGGTGCGGCGCGGCCGAACCGGCGGGCTCCGGGACGCCCGGGGGGCGGGCGAAGCCGTGGCCGGAGTCGGTGACCTCGATCCGGCAGGTGTCGCCGTCGATGAAGGCCGTGACCCGGTAGTGCCGGCTCGCCCCGTCGGCGCCGCCGTGCTCCACGGCGTTGGCGCACGCCTCGGTCAGGGCGAGGGAGAGGTCGTGGGCGATCTCGGGGTCGACCCCGGCCGTCTCCATGGTGCTCAGCAGTAGCCGTCGCGCCAGTGGCACGCTCGCGACCTCACGTCGCAGATGGAGAGACCACCAGATGCTCATGCTCCAGCCTCCCGACCGCGGCTCGACCTACCGTACGTATTGCCGGGCCGGGTGGCCCGTAAGCGTGTACCGGATGTGACTCCACTCATTCGGCGGAAGCGCGGCGTCCGGTCCCCGGTGTATGAGGTCGCGGTGCGGCCGTTCGAGTGCAATACGCGGCTGTACTGCGCTGTTTCCACTCCCAGCGCACCCCGGCGTGCGCCTGGGAGAAGCCCGCGCCGGGCGACCACTGCCCCGCCGCCGGAGCCGCCCCCCGGTCGCGGCCCGCGGATCGCCGGGTCCGGGGGCGGGATCCGGACTCCGGTGCGCGCCCCGGGCGGCGGCCACCGCGGCGGCGCCCCGGGCGAGCGCCTCGTCCCGGGCGGGGCCGGCGACCGCGAGCGCGTGCCGCGGACGGCGCGACCGCCTCGCCCCGCCGACGGCTCCGGGCCCCGGCGTCCGGGGCGGCCGGCAGCGCCTCGCGGCCCGGCGATCGCGGTGTGCGACCGCCCTCCCGGCGCCCGGTGACCGCGGGCCTCCGGCCGGACCCTGGCGTCGGGACGGGCCCGGCCCGATGGGATGATGGCGCAGCCATGTCCGTCCTTCCGCCACCCCGCCACCGCGCCCCGGGCAGCCCCGTGCCGCCGCGGGCCGCCGTGCGTGCGGGCGCGGATCTCCGGCTGCTGCGGGCCGCGGTGTTCACCGCGGTCTGCGTGCTGCTGTCGGCGGGCGGGCATGCGCTGGCCTCCTGTGCGCCGGTGCCGCTGTGGACGCTGGGCCTCGGTGGCGTGGCGGTCTTCGCGGTGGTCATGGCGCTGGCCGGACGGGAGCGTTCGCTGCCCGGTATCGCGGCCGGGCTGGCCGTGGGCCAGCTCGGGCTGCACGCCCTGTTCGGGCTGGGGCAGCACGGTTCGGTGGCGGTCGCGGAGCGCGCCGGAGCCGACGGCCGGGTGATCGCCCTGGCCGAGAAGATGGTCTGCAACTCCGGTGCGGGCCGGCTGGACGCCGCCGAGGCCTACCGGATCGTCCGGGGCGCCGGGATCGACCCGGCCACCAACCCCGCCCTGGCCGGCCACGGCGGGGCGGGCGGCGGCCGGCTGACCCAGGCGTGGCTGCCTGGTCCCGCCTCCCACGGGTCGGTGTGGCACTCGCTGCTGCCGTCGCCGGGCATGGTCCTCGGCCACCTGCTGGCCGCGCTGGCGGCCGGCTGGCTGCTGCGGCGCGGCGAGGTCGCCCTGTGGCGGCTGGTGCGGCTGTCCGCGGACCGGGTCCGGGTGCCGTCGCTGCGGGCCGCGCTGCGGCTGGTCCGCGCGCTGCGCGCCGGGCTGCCGGGGCAGGCGCCGCCGGCCGGCCGAAGGGCCCGGCGCGGGGCGGGCCGGGACGAGCCCGACCCGGGCGCACTGGTGCTCCAGCACAGTGTGATCCGCCGTGGTCCGCCGGGATTCGGACTGGCGGCCTGACCGGCGCACCACCACCATCACCTGCTCCACCCTCCCGACGTGCTCACGCGCGGGCGTCACCGGCGCCCCGGCGCGAGGTGCGACGGAGTGCGGGCGCACCGCGGGCGTATCCACCCCGCCGGGCGCGTGACCGCACCCCGCACCCACCGGCGCACGGACGGACGCCCGCTCCCCGGTTCCGGCGCGGCCCGTTGCGGCCCGCCCCGGTCACCGGCGGTCGGCGCCCGGCACCCCGGGAGGTGGCATGTGGCGGCGGGGGCCGGCGCGGCACGGTCCGCCGTCGAACAGCGGTGCCATCCGCTCCGCTGCCCCGCACCCCGCTTCCCACACATACGCCACACAGGAGTTCTGTCATGACCGCCATGCGTCCGCGCCGTCTCGCCGTCGTCGGGACCGTCGCCGCCGGTACCGTCGCCCTGTTCGCCTCCCCCGCCTTCGCCCACGTCAGCGTGCAGCCCGGGCAGGCCGAGAAGGGCGGCTACAGCGTCGTCGACTTCAAGGTGCCCAACGAGCGGGACGACGCCTCCACGGTGAAGCTCGAGGTCACCGTGCCGACCGACCACCCGCTCGCCTCGGTGATGCCGCAGCCGGTCCCCGGCTGGGACGTGAAGGTGACCAAGAGCAAGCTCGACAAGCCGCTCGAGGTGCACGGCAAGAAGATCAACGAGGCGGTCAGCAAGGTGACCTGGACCGCCGAGGACAAGGGCATCGAGCCCGGCACCTTCCAGCAGTTCCCGGTCTCCATGGGCCAGCTGCCCGAGGACGCGGACCAGCTCGTCTTCAAGGCGCTGCAGACCTATGACAACAAGGAGGTCGTGCGCTGGATCGAGGAGCCGAAGGAGGGTGCGCCGGAGCCGGAGAACCCGGCCCCGGTGCTGACCCTGGTGGAGCCGGCCGAAGGCTCCGGCCACCACGGCTCGGGCAGCGGCGCGGACGCGGACGACAAGGACGAGCACCGGGACGAGGACGGGAAGCAGCGGACCGCCGACGGCGACGACGGCGACGCCAGTGACACCACCGCCCGGGTGCTCGGCATCGCCGGCCTGGTCGTCGGCGCCGCCGGTGTCGCGTTCGGCGTGCTCGGGATGCGCCGCCGCTCCGCCTGACCGTGACCGGACCGTCGGTCCGGACCGGCGGTGTTCCGGTCCCGGCCGCCCGGCCCGACCGTCCGACCACCCGCGACCGAGCAAGGCCCGGCGGGGCGTACCGGCCCCGGCCGTACCGTCCCGCCCGGGCCCGCTCGCACCCCTCTCGCACACCGATTCCGGAGAAACACCCCATGCGCATCAAGATCCTGGCGGCGGCCCTGACCGCCACGGCCGCCGCGCTCTCGCTCACCGCCTGCGGCGGCACCTCGGACAAGAAGGACGGCGGTGGTGACGCCGTCGCCGACGTCTCGGGCGCCGAGAAGCGGAAGTCGGCGATCGTCCTCGACAACCCCAAGGCCAAGCCCGACCTGGTACTGAAGGACACCGACGGCAGGGAGTACGACCTGCTGAAGGAGACCAAGGGCCGCCCGACGCTGGTCTACTTCGGCTACACCTACTGCCCCGACGTCTGCTCGCTGGTGATGAGCAACATCGCCATCGCGGAGGCGAAGCTGTCCCCGGCCGAGCGCGAGAAGCTCCAGGTGGTCTTCGTGACCACCGACCCCGCCCGGGACACCCCCAAGCGGATGCGGGCCTGGCTCGACGGTCAGGGCGGCACCGACTTCGTCGGCCTGACCGGCGACTTCGACACCATCCAGGCCGCCGCCCGGCCGCTGGGCATCTTCGTGGAGAAGCCCAAGAAGGAGAAGGACGGCAGCATCACCGTGCAGCACGGGGCCGAGGTCGTCGGCTTCTCGCCGAAGGACGACCGGGGGCACTGGCTCTACACCACGGAGACCACCTCCGAGACCTACACCCGGGACCTGCCGAAGATCATCAAGGGCGTGAACCCGTGACCCGGCCGGCAGCGGACCACCCGGCGGCGGACGGCCCCCGGGGCACGCGGGCGGCCGGTGCGGCGCGCGGCGTACGGGCGCGCTGGTACGCGGCGGCCGCCGTCTCGGCCGCCACCTCCCTGGGCCTGGTGCTCACCGCCTGCGCCGGGGACGGCGACGGGGCCCGCGGGACGGGCGGCGGAAAGGGCGGGGCCCGCCCCGAACTGGCGGTCAGCGGCGCCTACCTGCCGCAGCCCGCCATGCCCGACATGGCCGCCGGCTTCCTGACCGTGCGGAACGAAGGCGGCGCCGCCGACCGGCTGACGTCGGTCACCACCCCGCTCTCCGCCGACGTCACCCTGCACGCCACCGAAGGCACCTCGATGCGCCGGGTGCCGGAGCTGGAGGTGCCCGCCGACGGTGAGCTGCGGCTGGCCAGCGGCGGCAGCCATCTGATGCTGGGCAAGCTGGCCCACCGGCCGAAGGTGGGCGAGAAGGTGCGGTTCACGCTGCACTTCGCCACCTCCGGGCCGATCGAGGTCGACGTCCCGGTGAAGCCGACGACCTACCGCCCCGCGGACTGAGGACGGACAGCCGATGACCCCCCGCGCGACCCCCCGCCCGACCCGCCTCGCCCCGGCCGCCGGCCGGTCCACGGACCGGCCGCGGCGGGCGGGGCGGCGACTGCCGGCCCTGTTCGGGGCGCTGCTCCTGGCCCTGCTCTCGGTGCTCGGTCCCGGCGCCGGGCCCGCGTCCGCCCACGCCGCGCTGACCTCCACCGACCCGGCCGAGGGCAGCGTGCTGCAGGCCGCCCCGAAGCGGGTGACGCTCACCTTCTCCGAAGGGGTGCTGCTGTCCGACGACTCGCTGCGGGTGCTCGACCCGCGCGGCAAGCGGGTGGACTCCGGCGAACCGGGCCATGTGGACGGCAGATCGTCCACCGCCACCGTCGCGCTCCACACCGGGCTGCCGGACGGCACCTTCACCGTGGCCTGGAAGGCGGTGTCGGAGGACAGCCACCCGGTGGGCGGCGCGTTCACCTTCTCCATCGGGGCGCCCTCGAAGACCACCGTGTCGGTGCCGACGAGCGCCGAGCCGGACGCCACGGTCGACCTGCTGTACGGCATCGGGCGGTACGCCGCCTACGCGGGCTTCGTGCTGCTGGTGGGGGGCTGCCTGTTCGCCGGGGTGTGCCGCGGCTCCCGCCCGGTGGCGCGGGTGGCGGCGAGCGGCTGGGTCACGCTCTTCGCCGCGTCGCTGCTGCTGTTGCTGCTGCGCGGCCCGTACGCGGGCGGGGAGGGGATCGGCGCGGCCTTCGACCTGGGCGGGCTGGACGAGGTGCTGTCCACCAAGCCGGGCGCGGCGCTGCTCTCCCGGCTGCTGCTGCTCGGCGCGGCCGCGGTGTTCCTGGCGGTGCTCTTCGGCTCGTACGCGCGGCAGACCCGGGCCGCCGGCGCGGACGCCGACCCGAGGGCCCGCCGGGACCTGGCCTTCGGCCTCGCCGTCGGCGGCACCGTGGTGGCGGCCGGGCTGGGCGCGACCTGGGCGATGGCCGAGCACGCCTCGGTCGGCATCCAGCCCTGGCTGGCCATGCCCGTCGACGTGGCGCACCTGCTCGCGGTGGCGGTCTGGCTCGGGGGCCTGGTGGCCCTGCTGGTGACCCTCCGCGCGGGGGAACCGATCACCGCCCGGCAGGTGCGGCGGTTCTCCCGGACGGCGTTCGGCGCGGTGCTGGTCCTGGTCGGCACCGGCCTGTACCAGTCCTGGCGGCAGGTGGGCAGCTGGGACGCGCTGACCGGCACGGAGTACGGGCGGTGGCTGCTGCTGAAGGTGGCGCTGGTCGCCGTGCTGGTGGGCCTGGCCGCGGTGTCCCGCCGCTGGACCGCCCGGCTGACCGACCCGGCGCCGGAGCCCGCGACCGGTCCGGAGCCGGGGCCCGCGACCGGTCCCGAGCCGCGACCGGCGGCCGCGGAGAGCGGGGCGGCAACGGAGAGCGGGGCGGCCGCGGGCACGCCTCCGGGCGCGGGCGGCGGTGGAGTGGCCACCGCGGGCCGCGGCACCGCGACCGCCGCCCGGGACACCGACCCGGACACCGCTGCCGCGGACACCGGCCCGGACACCCTCGCGACGGACACCCCTGCCCCGGACACCGGCCCGGACACCCTCGCGGCGGACACCAGCCCGGACCTGACCGCCGCGGACACCACCGCGGCGGACCCGGGCCCGGACGCCGCGTCGGAGGCCGCCCCGGAAACGGCGACGGACCCGGGCCCGGCGACCGGGGCGGGCAGCGGCGCCGGCCCGGACGGGACGGACGCCGCCGACCCGGTACGCGCCGCCCAACTGGCCCGGCAGCGGGCCGCGAGGGACCGGACGGCCTCGCAGCGCCGCCGGGACAGCGACCCGGGGCGCACCGCGCTGCGCCGCTCGGTGCTCGCCGAGACGGCCGTGGCGGTGGTGCTGCTCGCGGTCACCACCCTGCTCACCGGCACCCAGCCGGGCCGGGCCGAGACCGAGCAGGCCGCCGCCCGGGGCGCCGCCCCCGTCGCCGGACCGGTGACCGTGAAGATCCCGTACGACACCGGCAGCAAGAGCGGCCGCGGCACCGCCGAGGTCACCCTCGACCCGGCCCGCAAGGGCGACAACGAGGTGCACGTCTACGTCACCGACGCGGCCGGCCGACCGGTGGACGTGGCGGAGCTCAAGATGTCGTTCACCCAGCGCGAGCAGGACATCGGGCCGCTGCCGGTGCCGCTGGAGCACCTGTCCACCGGGCACTGGAGCGCGACCGGGTACCAGCTGCCCGTGCCGGGGTCCTGGCAGGTGTCCATGACCGTACGGACCTCCGACATCGACCAGGTGACAGAGATCGAGACCGTGAAGGTCGGCCGATGACACAGCAGAAGAACCAGCAGCACCCGCGGCAGACGAAGCGCGGCGAGCCGGGGCGGCAGGGGCCGGACCCGCGGCGGGGGATCCGGCCGCCGCGGACCGGCGGGGAGACCGAGCCGGCCGACCGGCCCGAGCGGCCGGCCGTCACCCGCCGCCGGCTGATCGGCACCGCGGGCGCCGCCGGGGCGGCCGGACTGGTCGCGGGCGGCGCGGCGGGCGCGTTCGGCGCCGAGGCGGTGCGCGAGGAGGCGCCGACGCCGCTCGGCAGCATCGGTGCCACCTCGGTGGCGTTCCGCGGCGACCGGCACCAGCCGGGCATCACCACCCCGTTGCAGGCGCGCGGCCACCTGCTCGCCTTCGACCTGGCGCCGGGCGCCGACCGCCGGGCGGTGATCGCCCTGCTGCGCCGCTGGACGGCGACGGCGGAGCGGCTGATGGCGGGCGAGCCGCAGGCCGGGGGCGCGGACACCGGGATCGCGCTGGACGCGGGGCCGTCCTCGCTCACCGTGACCTTCGGCTTCGGCCGGAGCTTCTTCGGCCGGACCGGGCTGGGCGCCGCACTGCCGGAGGCGCTGGCGCCGCTGCCGGACTTCTCCGCCGACGCCCTCGACGGCCGGCGCAGCAACGGCGACCTGTGGGTGCAGATCGGCGCGGACGACGCGCTGGTCGCCTTCCACGCGCTGCGCGCGGTCCAGCGGGACGCGGGCGGGACGGCCCGGCTGCGCTGGCAGATGAACGGCTTCAACCGCACCCCCGGCGCCACCGCCCGGCCCATGACCGCCCGCAACCTGATGGGCCAGGTCGACGGCACGAACAACCCCGCCCCGTCCGATCCGGACTTCGCCCGGCGGGTGTTCGTGCCGGACCGGGGCGCGCCGGAGTGGATGGCCGGCGGCTCGTACGCCGTCGTGCGGCGCATCCGGATGCTCCTGGACTCCTGGGACAACCTGTCGACGGAGCGGCAGGAGAAGGTCATCGGCCGCCGGAAGGCGGACGGGGCGCCGCTGTCCGGCGGCTCGGAGACCACCCCGGTCGACCTGACGAAGATGACCCCCGAGGGCGCGCTGGCCATCGCGGGGGACGCCCACGTACGGGTGGCGGCGCCGGAGTCCAACCAGGGCGCGGCGATGCTCCGGCGTCCCTTCTCGTACCACGACGGCTTCCTGGACGACGGGGCGCCGGACGCGGGTCTGCTGTTCATCGCCTGGCAGGCGGATCCGATGAAGGGGTTCGTGCCGGTGCAGCGGAAGCTGGACCGGGGCGACGGGCTGTCCCGGTTCCTGCGGCACGAGGCGAGCGGTCTGTTCGCGGTGCCACCCGCCCCGAAGCCGGGCTCGTACGTCGGGCAGCCGCTGCTGGAGGGCTGACCGGCCGCCGGAGCGCCCGCCGGCGGTGCAGCGCGGCCACCGGTGCGCCGGGCCGGAGCCGCGGGCGCCGGCGGGGACCGCGAGCGCCAGGCCGGATCGCGAGCGCCAGCCGGACGCCGGGGCCGGGCGCCGGGGCCGGGCCGCCAGCACCCGGCCGCTGGTGCCAGGCCGCGGGCACCCGGCCGCCAGCACCGGGCCGCCGGTGCCGGGCCACGGGCACCCGGCCGCCGGTGCCCGCGGCGCCGCCGCCGGGCGGCGGACCGCTTCGTGGACGGCGGTCCGGGGGCCCGGTGTGCGTGGGTATCGTGGGGCACTCGTCCGATCCGCAGGGAGAGCCCCACCGTGATGTCGGTCAGCCGCTACACCTACCTCGGTCCCGAAGGCACCTTCACCGAGGCCGCGCTGCGCACACTGCCCGAGGCCGCCACCCGTGAACTGGTCCCGATGGTCTCCGTGCCGGCCGCGCTGGACGCCGTCCGGTCGGGCTCCGCCGCGGCGGCGCTGGTGCCCATCGAGAACTCCGTGGAGGGCGGCGTCACCGCCACCCTGGACGAACTGGCCACCGGTGAACCGCTGATGATCTACCGCGAGGTGCTGCTGCCCATCGCGTTCGCCCTGCTCGTCCGGCCCGGCACCGGGCTGACGGACGTGAAGACCGTGACCGGCCACCCGGTGGCCCAGCCGCAGGTCCGCAACTGGCTGGCGGCACACCTGCCGGACGCCCAGTGGGAGTCGGCCGCGTCGAACGCGGACGGGGCCCGGCTGGTCCAGGAGGGCCGCTACGACGCGGCGTTCGCCGGTGAGTTCGCCGCCCCCCGGTACGGCCTCGAACCGCTGGTCTCGGAGATCCACGACGCGGAGAACGCGGTCACCCGGTTCGTGCTGGTGGGCCGGCCGGCCCGGCCCGCGGCGTGGACCGGGGCCGACAAGACGTCGGTGGTGATCTGGCTCGGCGACGACCATCCCGGTGCGCTGCTGGAACTGCTCCAGGAGTACGCGGCCCGAGGCGTGAACATGATGCGGATCGAGTCCCGTCCGACCGGTCAGGGCATGGGGCGCTACTGCTTCTCGGTGGACTGCGAGGGGCACATCAACGACCGGCGGGTGGCCTCGGTGCTGATGGGTCTCAAGCGGATCTGCCCCAAGGTGCGGTTCCTGGGTTCCTATCCGCGGGCGGGCGTGGACCCGTCGATGGTGGGCCCGCTGCGGCCGGGCACCTCGGACGAGGAGTTCGTGGCGGCGGCGGAGTGGCTGGCCCGCTGCCAGGACGGCCGGACCTGACGGGCCTCGGGCGCCCGGCGCCGGGGGCGGCGGCGTTGCGGCCACGGGCCGCACACAGCGTCACGGCGTTATCCCCAGGAGTGGCGAAGTTATCCACAGGGGCGGCTCCCGGGCTGGGGAAAAGTCGACAGATCCACCCGGCGGCGGCGCCGCGTCACCGAACGTACCCCCGTGCCACCCGCGCGTGTCCACAGCCCGCACCCGGCGCTCCTCCCCGGGGCGTCATCCGAATTCCGAAGATCACCCCTTTAGGGTCACCGGAAATTAATCACTCCCACCCGAAAGAGTGGGGTCGGATGGTTTGGTCCGGGAATCCCCATGTCATCTCCGACAAGACGGAATGATCAATTCCGGCATCCACAGAACTCACACACAGGCTGTGGATAACCTGCCGCACCACCCACAGCCCCTGTGGACAAGCGAGGGACGGGACACCCCCTCAGCGGGGGCCCAACTCCGCGCGACCGCAAGGGAGTACGGTAAGCCCGGTCAGCACGACAAGCACCCTATGCCCCTTTTCGGCGAATGCACGGGAATTCCCTTGACGGTCCGGGCGGCGCGCAATTCCGGCGTTTCCCCGTCCCGCCGAACCCTGGGCCCACCCCCTCGCCGACCCCCGCCCGCCCCGCCGCGGCACTCGTGACCGAACCGTGGCGAGCGCAATACCCAATCGGTATAAACCGGGCAAATAATGCGCCGCGATATGGGTCGAGCCGCCACGCTCCGCCCCGGTAACCTGGGGGGGTGATTGACCTTCGCCTGCTCCGTGAGGACCCCGACCGTGTGCGCGCCTCCCAGCGCGCCCGTGGAGAGGACGTCGGCATCGTCGACGAACTGCTCTCCGCCGACGAGCGGCGCAGGGCCTCCGGCGTCCGCTTCGACGAGCTGCGCGCCGAGCAGAAGTCGCTCGGCAAGCTCATCCCCAAGGCCGCCGGCGACGAGAAGGCCGGGCTGCTGAAGAAGGCCGCCGAGCTGTCCGCCGCCGTCAAGGCCGCCGACGCCGAGCAGGACCAGGCCAAGGAGGAGGCCCAGGCCCTGCTGCGCCGGCTCGGCAACCTGGTGCACCCGGACGTGCCGGTCGGCGGCGAGGACGACTTCGCCGTCCTGGAGACGCACGGCACCATCCGCGACTTCGAGGCCGAGGGCTTCACGCCCAAGGACCACCTGGAGATCGGCCAGGCGCTGGGCGCCATCGACGTGGAGCGCGCCGCCAAGGTGTCGGGCTCCCGCTTCTACTACCTGACGGGCGTCGGCGCCCTGCTGGAACTCGCGCTGGTCAACGCCGCCATCGCCCAGGCCACCGCGGCCGGCCTCGTGCCGATGCTCACCCCCGCGCTGGTGCGCCCGCACGCCATGGAGGGCACCGGCTTCCTCGGCCAGGCCGCGGAGAACGTGTACCACCTGGAGAAGGACGACTACTACCTGGTCGGCACCTCCGAGGTCCCGCTCGCCGCCTACCACATGGACGAGATCCTCGACGCGGAGAAGCTGCCGCTGCGGTACGCCGGCTTCTCGCCCTGCTTCCGCCGCGAGGCGGGCACCTACGGCAAGGACACCCGCGGCATCTTCCGGGTCCACCAGTTCGACAAGGTCGAGATGTTCTCGTTCGTCGCGCCGGAGGACGCCCAGGCCGAGCACCAGCGGCTGCTGGACTGGGAGAAGCAGTGGCTGACCGGCCTGGAGCTGCCGTTCCAGGTGATCGACGTGGCCACCGGCGACCTCGGCGCCTCGGCCTCCCGGAAGTTCGACTGCGAGGCGTGGATCCCCACGCAGGGCAAGTACCGCGAGCTGACCTCCGCCTCCAACTGCGACGAGTTCCAGGCGCGTCGCCTGTCGGTGCGGATGCGGGAGGCCGGGGAGGGCGGCAAGCCGCAGGTCCGTCCGCTGGCCACGCTCAACGGCACGCTGTGCGCGGTGCCCCGCACCATCGTGGCGCTGCTGGAGAACCACCAGCAGGCCGACGGCTCGGTCCGCGTTCCGGAGGTCCTGCGGCCCTACCTGGGCGGCCGGGAGCTCCTGGAACCCGTCGCCAAGTGAGCGCCGCCGCGCACCCGGGCCCCGGCCCGGCCACCGGCGGCCGGGCCGGCGGGGAAGGCGGCGACCCGGCCGCCCGCCCCGGTCCGGGCAGCGGGCCGGAGCACCGGCCGCCGTACCGGCTGGTCGCGACGGACCTGGACGGGACGCTGCTGCGCTCCGACGAGACCATCTCCGGGCGCACCCGGGACGCGCTGGCCGCGGCCACCGCGGCGGGCGCCGCGCATCTGGTGGTCACCGGGCGGTCGGTGCCCTGGACCCGGCACATACTCGACGACCTCGGCTACCGCGGCCTCGCCGTGTGCGGCCAGGGCGGACAGCTGTACCACGCGGGTGAGCACCGGCTGCTGACCTCGGTGACCCTGGACCGGCAGCTCGCCGGGCTGGCCCTCGCCAAGATCGAGGCGGAGGTCGGCCCGGTGCTGCTGGCCGCGAGCCGGGACGGGCTGGACGGCGAGGTGCTCGTCGGCCCCGGCTACCGCACGGTGGACGGGGAACTGCCCTACCGGGCCTTCACCGATCCCGCCGACGTCTGGTCCGCGCCCCTGAACAAGCTCTACATCCAGCATCCCCGGCTGGCCGACGACGAGCTGGCCCGGGCCGCGACGGCGGTGGCCGGCGGCCTGGTCGGGGTGGCCGTGTCGGGCCCGGACATCGTGGAGCTGCTGCCGCTGGGCCTCAGCAAGGCGACCGGGCTGTCACTGGCCGCCCGCCGCCTGGGCGTGAAGGCCGCCGAGACCATCGCCTTCGGTGACATGCCCAACGACATCCCGATGTTCGGCTGGGCGGCGCACGGGGTGGCGATGGCCGGGGCGCACCAGGAACTCAAGGCGGTCGCCGACGAGATCACCGCCTCCAACGACGCGGACGGCATCGCGCTCGTCCTGGAGCGGCTGTTCCCGGGCGCCTGAGCCCGGGGTCCCCTGCCGCCCGGCGGGGCCGCGCCGGACAGCGCCGGAGGCCCGCCGCGCCTCGACGCGGCGGGCCTCCGCCCGGATCCGGTGCGGTCGGACCCGTGGAACGGTCCGCCACCGGGCGCGGATGCGGCCGTTCCCGGTGGTTGGTGGACCGTGGCCGGTGCGGCGCCGTGCGACGGGCGCCGGGGGCGCGGCGGCGGTCCACGCCGCTGCCCCGCGAGGGCCGGGGTACCTGCGGCCGGCGGCTCAGCCGAAGATCTTGACGGCCTGGTAGTAGGTCCAGGCGGTGCCGTTGCAGGAGGTCTTGGTGGCGCCGCTGTAGCGGTTGCAGACCCGCTTCAGGTCCTCGTAGAAGGCGCTGTCCAGCCGCGACTTGTTGGCGTCGAAGGAGCCCATCGCCTTGTAGTTGCGGTAGCCGAAGTCGTGGCGGGCGCAGGAGAGCTGGAACGGGAAGCCGAACGGGTTGTCCGGGGAGGTGCTGCAGTAGTCGGTGGACCAGTTGAACGCGTAGGCGGACCAGGCGCCCTGGTTGTTGCGGGCGCTGAGCCAGGCGTTGTAGCTGCTCGCGCTGGTCTGCGTCCAGCTGGAGAGCACCTGCGGCTTGTCGGCGGGGGCGGCCTGCGCGGGCGAGGCCAGGGCCACGGTGGCGGCTGCGGTGATCGCGGTGGCGGCGAGGCTGGTGGTCAACCGGCGCATGCGGTCCTCCGGGGTGTGACAGCCCGTCAACGAGCTGCGGATTGGGGGGAGTCGGAGCAGAAAACGAGGTGGCGCCCCCATAGGGTTCGGCGAGTACCTGACAAGCGTCAACCTCCCGTCGGTCATTGGCATGAACAGGTCGTTAAGCTCAGTTACGCGCGTAGCTTCCGGCTCCGCGGGGAAGGCCCCGGCGCCCTCCCGCGCGCCCTCGGCCGCCCCGGTCGCCATACCCCGGTTCGTCCGCCCCGTCCCCAAGTCCTCCCTGGGGGCTCCTCCCACACCCTCAAGCTGTAGCTTGTGCCGGTGACCCTGGACGATCTCCGCGCCTTCGTCGCCGTCTGCGACTCCGGCAGCCTCAGCGCCGTCGCCCGTGAACTGGGCTGCACCCAGTCGGCGGTCAGTCAGCGGGTCCGGCGCCTGGAGCGGGAACTCGGCCTCACCCTGCTGGAGCGCCAGCCGCGCGGGGTCTCCCCCACCCAGGCCGGCCGGGTGCTGCACCGGTCGGCGGCGGACGGACTGGGCGGCCTGGACCAGGCGTTGCGACGGCTGCGCGACATGCGGCAGGGCGGCGGCGGCACGGTGCGGATCACCACCGGGGCGACGACCGTCCGGCACTTCATGTCCGCCGGAGTGGTGGCCTTCCGGCGCCGGCACCCGCACGTCAGCCTGGAGTTCCAGACCGAGAACTCCACCCGCGCCTGCCTGGAGGCGCTCGCCGCCAACGCAGCCGACCTGGCCTGGATCACCATCCGCCCGCCGGTCCGCGGAGTGGAGCAGCGGCCGGTGACCGAACTGCCCTGGGTACTCGCGGTCCGGGCCGACGACCCGCTCGCCGACCGCACCGAGATCGGCCCCGGGGAACTCGCCGCGATCCGCCACATACGCCTGCCGGAGAACTCCATCTCCCGGTTGCGGCTCGACGAACACCTCACCCGGCAGGGCACCGAACCGGTGTCGACCACCAGCGTCGCCGACTGGGACACCGCCATCCTGCTCGCCGAACTCGGCCTGGGCCACGCGGTCGTGCCCGCGCTGCCGGGCTGGCACCGCAGCGCCCGCCGCGACCTGCGGCTGATCCCGATCCCCGGGCTCCCCCCACTGGCGGCCGGCTGGGCGGTGCGCCGCTGGGACGCGCTGAGCCCGGCGGCGCTGGCGTTCGCGGAGACCGTGTCGGACAGCCTCCACCGGCGCCCCGACGGCGGCCCGGACGACGATGAGCACGATGGCGCGCAGGACGGCACGGAGTACGGCACGGAGTACGGCGCGCGGGACTCCGGGCCACTGCCCCCGGGAGCGGCTGACCACGGCAGCGGCTGACCCCGGGTGGACTGACCACGGGTGGGCTGGCCCCGGAGCGACTGCCCCCGGGAGGGCCGACTCCGGGAGGACTGCCCCCGGCAGTGGCTGGACCCGGTCCCGAATGCGTCCGGGCCGGTCCGCCCGGCACGGCGGCCGAAGTGCCCGGTGCGGCGGGGGTGTTCGGGGACGCGGGGGCGTCCGGGGCGGCTCCGGGGGCGGCCGGGCCGGTCGAGGCCCCGACCGGTCGCCCGGCGGCGGCCGGCCGTTCCGCGCCCGGCCCGGCACCCCGGCCGACCGGTGGCCGGCACCGGTCCGCGGGCGGGTGGCGCGGGCTCCGGAAACCGGGGGCGCGACCCCGCAGCGGCCCCGCCCCGACCGACCGTAAGATCACCGCACCGGGCCGCGCCATCGGCGGACGACCGGGCGGCGGAGCGACTCCGGGGCCCGGTGCCTCGGATGGGCGGAGGGTCCGTTCCGGTACCACCGCAACGAGGAGCCACCCCCTTCATGACGCGTATCGAGGTTCCTGCCCGACTGGCCGAGTACTACGACGACTATGACGGCGGGCCGGAGTGGATCGCCGCGCTGCCGGAACTGGTCACGGAGTTCCTGGAGCGGTGGGACCTGCGCCCGGACGGTACCGCCGCGCACGGGTACGCCGCCCTGGTGCTGCCGGTCACCGGCAAGGACGGAACGCCGGCGGCCCTGAAGTTCCAGCAGGTCACGGAGGAGACCGCCGGAGAGGCCACGGGCCTGCGCGAGTGGGCCGGCGACGGGGCGGTACGTCTGCTGGACCACGACCCGGCCAGCGGCACCATGCTGCTGGAGCGGCTGGACGGCCGCCGCTCACTGGCCTCCGTCCCCGACGACCAGGCCGCGCTGATGAAACTGGCGGAGATCATGGCCCGGCTGACCGCGGCCCCCGCCCCGGCCGGGCTGCGCACCCTGGCCGGCGTCACCGACCGGCTGTTCGGCGACCTCCCCGGCCTGCTGCCCGGACTGGCCGACGCGGGCCACCGCCGGCTGCTGGAGAACTGCCTCGCGGCGGTGGCGGAGGTCCGCGGCGAGCCGGGCGACCGGCTGCTCCACTGGGACCTGCACTACGAGAACGTGCTCGCCTCGCTCCCGGGCTCCGGTCGCGGCCCCTGGCTGGCCATCGACCCCAAGCCGCTGGCCGGCGACCCGGGCTTCGAGCTGCTGCCCGCGCTGCACAACCGCTGGGACGACGTCACCGCCACCGGTGACGTGCCGCGCGCCGTCCGCCGCCGTTTCGACCTGCTCACCGAGATCACCGGTCAGGACCGGCAGCGGGCGCTGCGCTGGACCCTCGCCCGGGTGCTGCAGAACGCCCTGTGGGACCTCGAGGACGAGGACGACGAGGGAGAACTCCAGGAGAAGCAGGTGGCCATCGCCGAGACCCTGCTGGCCCACAGCGCCTGACCGGGCCCGGCGCACCGACCGCCGCCGGCCGCCGCCCGACCGGGTGGGCGCGTCCGGAAGGGCCCCGCCCCTCCGTGGGACCAGGGGGGGCGGGGCCGGACAGCGCGTCTCGCGGTGCCCGCGGAACCGGAGGTCAGCCGGTGCCGCGCCACCCGCGATCCTGCCGCGTCAGACGAGCCAGCCCACGAAGTGGACGACGCCGGCGAGCAGGCTGGTGACGATGTTCATGCTTCTCCTTGTACGTGAACTCCAAGTGGGACGACACCCCGACGTACGGGCGGGACATGCACCGCCGCCGGGGACGCGGTAACGGTCTGCAGCCCTTCACTCGCGCCTGGTAAGCATCGCCGGTGGGTAGAGGCGGGGGACAGCGCTTCCGGCCCGGATCACGCGTTCCGACGAACAGCCGCGCGTGCGTTCGCATGTTCGCCCCCGAACTCCCCTGATACGTCAGCTAGTTACCGTCCCCGGTGCGCCAACACGGGCTGCGCGCACCCCGATTGTCCGGAACCTGACGTGACCGATGAGCGGTTTTCGACGTCCGCGGGGAGTACGGTGAGCGGACACGTCACAAGGGGGGTACGACATGGTCGCAGTGTTGATCGCACTGATCGTCCTGGCGCTGGCGTCCGTCGTGATGACGGTGATGCTGTCGCGGCGCGGGCAGAACGGAGCCCCATCCATCGTCCACGTGGCGGTGGGCCGCCAACCGGGCGGTCCGGCCGAGCCCGCCGCCTACCACCGCGAGGGGCTGGGCAGCCCGCACCGCAGCCGCACGCTCTGACGCCGGGGCCGGCGGGGGCCGCGTCCCCGCCGTCCGGCGCAACACCGAAGACCCCGCGCCGGGTGCGCGGGGTCTTCGGCGTCCCGGCCGCCGCCGGTGGTACCCGGTGGAGCGACGCGGGCCGCGCCGGGACTCAGCCGAGGCGCGCGCAGGCTTCGGCGATCGCTTCCCGGCCGGCGCCGGCGGCCAGCAGCAGACGCAGCAGGATCCTCGCCTTGTAGGGGTCCAGCAGCCCGGCGTTGATCAGGCCGCGGCGCTGCAGGTCCGCCTCCGAGCCGACCGCCCCGTAGGTCGCCCGCAGCACCGAGCCGCTGCCGCAGCGCGAGGTCAGCACCACCGGGATGCGCCCGGCCAGGTCCCCCAGGACCGGGGCCAGCGCGGCGGGCGCGTGCCCGACTCCGAAGCCGGCCACCACCAGCCCCTGGTGGGTGGCGCCGAGGGCCTCCAGGGCCGTCCCGTCGTCGTCCAGGGAGAGGGTGTGCAGCGCCACCCGGGTCGCGGCCAGCCGCTCCCGGTCGAAGCCCGCCGGCGCGGGACCGGCCTGCGGCCCGGAGCCGGACTGCCGGGGCGGGAAGACGGGGCCGGGCCGGCGCGGCGCGGTCAGGACGCGGACCCGCCCCTCGATGACATGGCCGATGGGGCCGAGATCGGGGGAGGCGAAGGTCGCGGTGCTGGTGCTGTGCGTCTTCCGTACCCAGCGGGCCGCGTGCACCTCGTCGTTGAAGGCCACCAGGGCGCCCAGGCCGCGCGCCTCGGGCGCGGCGGCGACACGGGCGGCGGCGAGCAGGTTGGCGGGGCCGTCCGGGCCGGCCAGCGTGGGATTGCGCATCGCCCCGGTGAGCACGAACGGGGCCTGGTGCGGCCAGAGCAGGTCCGCCAGGAAGGCGGTCTCCTCCAGGGTGTCGGTGCCCTGGGTGACCACCACCCCGGTCGCGCCCGCCGCCACCGCGCGGGACGCGTCGTCGAGGAGGTCGAGTACCTGACCGAAGGTCAGTCCGGCGCTGGGGACGGCCTGGGTGTCCTGTATCTCGACCGGCAGGCCGAGGTCGGCCAGGCCGGGGACGGCGGCGGTGAGGTCGGCGCCGGTGAGCCGGGTGACCACACCCCCTCCCGAACCGTCCCGGGCGACCCCGCCCATCGCGATCGTCCCGCCGAGGGTGAACAGTGCGACAGTCACGTTCTGAGCCTCTCGCTCGTCGGACACCGGGACCTCGTCGTCCCGGGCCGCCGATCACCCTAGGCGGTGGCCGGACGGCACCCCACGGCGGTCACCGGCCCCGGGCGGAAGCCGGGGGACCGGGCGGGGCCGGGCGGGCCGGGGGCGGAGCGAGGCCAGGCGGGGCGAGGGGTAGGGCGGGGGCTTCGGTCCAGGCGAGGCGAAGGGTAGGGCGGGGGCTTCGGTCCAGGCGGGGCGAGGGGCGGGGCGGGGGCTTCGGTCCAGGCGAGGCGAGGGGTAGGGCGGGGGCTTCGGTCCAGGCGAGGGGCGGGGGCGGAGGCTGGGGCACGGGGTCCCCGGGGCGGGGCGGCTGCGGCGGGCGTTGGGCGGGCGGGCGGGCGGGCGGCGGAAACGGCCGCGACGGCTGCCCGACCACGACGTACCCTCCGGGCCATGACGCCTTCCGCACCGGACACCCCCTTCGTTCCCGACGACTTCACCGTGCCGCGACGGCTGGAGACCGCCGCGTTCCGGCTGGAGCCCCTGGCGCCGCGGCACAACGCCTCCGACCACGCGGCGTGGATGTCCGGCATCGAGCACATCCGGACCACCCCGGGATTCGAGGGGCGGGGCTGGCCGCCCGTCGACGGCATGTCCCTGGAGGCGAACCTCGCCGACCTGGAGCGGCACGCGGCCGACTTCGAGCGGCGGACCGGCTTCACCTACACGGTGCTCGCGACCGGCGACCGGACCGGGAGCGCCGCGGACGGGGACCCCGCCGGGGACTCGGGGGCCGGAGCAGGGGACGCCGGGGCCGGGGACGCGGGGGACGCGGGGGCTGCGGATACGGGGGCAGGGGCCGGGGATGCGGGAGCCGGGGACGCCGGGGCCGGGACTACGGGAGACGGGCCCGGGGAGCCGGGGGCCGGGACGGAGGGCGGCTCGGGCGGCCGCTCCGGAGGTGCCGACGAGGTGATCGGCTGCGTCTACATCTACCCACTACGCCACGCGTCCGGCGAGGACACCGTCCCCGCGGCGGACGCGGCGAACGCGGCGGCCGGAGCGGAGGGTGTGGCCCGGGTGAGTTCCTGGGTACGTGCGGACCGGGCCCAGCTGGACCGCCCGCTCTACGAGGCCGTGTCCGCCTGGCTCGCCGCCGACTGGCCGTTCACCGAGGTGCGCTACACGGCGCGCTGACGAGGGCCGGGGTGCGGGCGCCCGGCCCGCACCCCGGTGCGCCGGGGCGCCCCCGGCCCCGCCGGGGGGGGGGGAGACACCGACCCGGGCCCGGGCCCGGCACCGGGGCCGCCCGGCCCCATACGGGAGACGCCCGGGCTCCGTGCGGGGGACGCCCGGGTCCCGTGCGGGGGACGCCCGGGTCCCGGAGCGGGAGCCGTCGGCCCCGGCCGGCCCAGCCGGGCGGACACGCGCGCGGGCCGGCGGGTCGGGCGTCAGGCCGTGCCGGACGCGCTGCCGGCGAACTCCTCGACCAGTTGCGGCGGAGCGGCCTGGGTCCAGGAATCGACCAGGATGTCCCGCAGTTCCGCCTCGTCCTCCAGCGCCGCGATGCGGACCCGCACCCAGTTGGAGCCCGCCTCGTGCGGCGGCACCCAGAACTTCTCCGGCTCGGCGGCGATCAGCTCCTCCCGCTCGTGCCGGGGGCAGCGCACCGCGAAGGAGGTCTCGTCGTCCGGGATGGTCACGAACATCCTCCCGGCGACCCGGAAGGTGGGCATCTGCCAGGCTTCCTTCTCCACCGTCTCCGGCAGGGACAGCGCGATGCGGCGGACGTCATCGGAATCGGTCATGCCCCTACCGTAAGCAGCCGTCCGGACAGCCGCTCCGCCCGTCCGCGCCTCCGCCGGATGGCAGAAAAGGTGGGAGATTCGGCATTGCTGCCCTCGGGGTGCCGAACCACGATGGAGCCATGCCGCCACGGACCGTCCTCATCACCCTGTTCGAGGGCACCTTGAGCCTGGACTTCACCGGTCCCCTCGAAGTGTTCGCGGGCGCGAACCAGACCGGATCGCCCGGCGCCTACCGGGTGCTCACCGCGACCCTCGACGGCGGCCCGGTCCGTACCTCGGCCGGCTTCACCGTGATCCCCGACCTGGCGCTGCGCGACGTGCCCGCGCCGCACACCCTGATCGTGCCCGGGGGCAGCGGGACCCGCCGCCTGGACCCGGCGCTCATCGCCTGGCTGCGGGAGACCGCTCCGTCCGTGGAGCGCGTCGTGTCGATCTGCACCGGCGCCTTCGCGCTCGCCGAGGCCGGGCTGCTGGAGGGAGTGCGGGCGACCACCCACTGGACCATGTGCGCCTCGCTCGCCCGGCGCTTCCCCGGGGTCGAGGTCGATCCGGAACCGATCTTCATCCGGTCCGGGAAGGTCTCCACCTCCGCCGGGGTCACCACCGGCATCGACCTCGCGCTGGCCCTGGTCGAGGAGGACCTGGGCCGGGACGCGGCCCTCCGGATCGCCCGGCACCTGGTCGTCTACCTCCGGCGACCGGGCAACCAGACGCAGTTCAGCGCCCAGTTGGCGGCCCAGACGGCGCAGCGCCTGCCGCTGCGGGACGTGCAGAGCTGGATCGCCGAGCACCCGGCCGCCGACCTGTCGGTGGCCGCGCTCGCCGAGCGCGCCAACCTCTCCCCGCGCCACTTCGCCCGGGCCTTCCGGAACGAGGTCGGGATGACCCCCGGCCGCTACGTGGACGGCGTACGGCTGGAGTCGGCGCGCCGGCTGCTGGAGGACTCCGGCGACGGCGTCGCCGAGATCTCCCGGGCCTGCGGCTACGGGACGCCGGAGGCGATGCGGCGGGCCTTCGTCCGCGCGCTGGGCACGTCCCCCGCCGAGTACCGGCGGCGTTTCCGTCCCACCGCGGTGTCCTGAGCGGCCCCCGACGCACCCTCCCCTCCCCCGCAACCACGACCGCAACCGGAGCCGGAACCAGAACCGGAGCCGGAACCGGAGCGGAACCCGGCCCCGGAGCGGTGCCGGAACCTCCGGCGGGGACCGAACGATCCATCCACAGTCAAGGAGTACGCCATGCAGACGGCCATCCTGCTCTACGAAGGCTTCACCGCACTCGACGCGATCGGGCCGTACGAGTCGCTCGCCAACCTGCCGAAGTCCGACACGCTCTTCGTGGCCGAGCGCCCCGGGCCGGTGACCAACGAGCTCGGCAACCTGCGGATCACCGCCGAGGCGGGGCTGGACGAGGTCCCGCACCCGGACATCGTGCTGGTGCCGGGTAGCCCGGTCTACGCCCCGCAGTTGACCAACACGGCGGTCCTCGACTGGCTCCGGGAGGCCGATCGCACCAGCACCTGGACGGCATCGGTGTGCACCGGGTCGCTGATCCTGGCGGCGGCCGGACTGCTCGAGGGGCGCCGTGCCACCACCCATTGGAGCGGGATGGCGGAGCTCGGCGAACTCGGCGCGCACCCCACCGAGGCCCGGTACGTCTTCGACGGCAAGTACGTCACCGCGGCCGGGGTCTCGGCCGGGATCGACATGGGCCTGGCGCTCGCCGGCCGCATCGCGGGCGACTCGCACGCCCGGGCCACCCAGTTGCTGATGCAGTACGACCCGCAGCCGCCGTACGACGCCGGCACCCCGGACAAGGCGCCCGCCGAGATACTCGCCGCGGCCCGGGCGGCGCTGGCAGCGGCGGCCGGCTGAGCGGCGCACCCGGTGCCGGTGCGGGCGGGGCCGGGGCCGCGCCCGGCGGACGGTCGTGCGGCGGCGACCTGGCGACCGCCCGTCGGTCGGGCGGGCGTACGGCCGGGCGGCGGGCCGGGCGGGCGGCGGCCGGGCCGGGGTCGCCGCCTGCCCCCCAGCCCGGCCCCAGGCCCCGGCCCCGCTCAGCGGACCGCTGGCCGGCTCACTCCTCGCCGGCCAGCGTGAGCGACCGCAGCTTGCGGCCCGCGTACCAGGTGGCCGCGCAGGTCACCACGGTCAGCAGCACCACGGCCGCCGGGAGGCCGACATCGGAGGTGACCACCCCGCCGTCCGCGATGCGCTGGGCGACGCTGAGGGACCACTGCTGGACACTCAGGGTGCGGGCTCCGGCGACCAGGTTGCCGAAGACCGACTCCCAGACCAGCGCGTAGACCAGACCGGCCACCACCGCGTGCCGGGTGACCGTGCCGAGCAGCAGGAATATCGCGCTGTAGGCGACCGAGGCCACGGCCGCCGCGGCCGTGTAGGCGGTGGCTATCCGCTGGCTGTCGCCGTTGAGGATCAGGCCGGACAGGAAGGTGGGCACCGCGGAGAAGGCCACCGTGACGGCGATGGCGACCAGCAGCTTGGTGAAGATGATGGTGGGGCGCTTGACCGGCTTGGCGAGCAGGTAGACGACCGAGCCGTCGTCGATCTCCGGGCTGATCGCGCCGGTGCCCGCGATGACGCCGATCAGCGGCACCATGGTGGCGAGCGCGAAGCCGCCCAGGATGCCGTCCGCGGTGGAGTCGTCGGCACCGGTCATCGCCCGCACCGCCACCGAGATGGCGATCAGCAGCACCGGCAGTGCGGCCAGCATCAGCGCGCGGCGGCGGCCGAGCAGCGCCCGGTAGGTGAGCCGGGCGACGGTCGGGTGGTAGAGCGAGGACATCGCTGAGGGCTCCTTTCAGGCCGCGACGAGGTAGGAGAAGACGCTTTCCAGGGACTCGTCGGACGGTGAGACCGTCAGCAGCCGGATGTCCAGATCGCGGGCGACCCGCGGCAGCAGTTCGGTGAAGCGGGCGAAGTCGACGGCCTGGATGCGGAGTTCGCCCTCCTTGACGTCCACCTCGATGCCCGCGGTGGACGCGTCGCCGATCAGCGCGGCGGCGAGCCGCCGGTCGTCGGAGGAGCGGACGAGATAGCGGTGCGGGCGGTCGGTCATCAGCCGGCGGATCTTGCGGAAGTCGCCGGAGGCCGCGTGCCGGCCGGCCACCACCACCTCGATGTGGGCGGCGAGTTGCTCGACCTCCTCGAGGATGTGCGAGGAGAACAGGACGGTGCGGCCCTCGGCACCCATCCGCCGCAGCAGGTCCATCAGCTGCATGCGCTGGCGCGGGTCCATGCCGTTGAACGGCTCGTCCAGCAGCAGCACGGACGGCTCGTGGACGAGCGCGGAAGCCATCTTCACCCGCTGCCGCATGCCCTTGCTGTAGGTGGCGATCCGGCGGGTGGCCGCCTCTTCCATCTCCACCGTGGCCAGGGCCTTCCGGGCGGCGGCCACCGGCCGCTCCAGCCCGTGCAGTTCGGCGTTGGCGAGCACGAACTCCCGGCCGGTGAGGAAGTCGTACATGGCCTCCCGCTCGGGCACCAGCCCGATCTTCCGGTAGGCGGCCTCGTGCTGCCAGATGGTCTCGCCGTCGAGGGTGACGCTGCCGTTCGACGGCGGCAGGAACCCGCCCATCATGTTGATCAGCGTGGACTTCCCGGCGCCGTTGGGGCCGAGCAGTCCGGTCACCCCGGGCCCGATCGTCATGCTGACGTCGTTGACGGCGACCACGTTGCCGAACCAGCGGGAGACGTTGTCGATACGGAGGGTGCTCATCGGCGCGGCCCGTTCCTGAGGAGGGTGGCGGAGGGCGACGGACGGGAGGTGGTCACAGCCCGACCTTTCGGTAGCGGCGCATCAGCAGCCCGTACGAGCCGACGATCAGGCCGAGGAGGACGAGGAGGTGGACGGCGCCGGCACCGGCGTCCGGGCCGAAGCCGCCGGGGAAGGACGAGGTCGCACCGAGGAACGCGGTCTGCACCCCGTCCACCAGGGTGATCGGGGAGAACAGGCCGAGCCAGCCGATGGCACCGGTGCTGCCCTGTTCGAAGGCGATGCCCTGCACCGCGCTGACCGCGCCGTAGCTGATGGTGAGCACGGCGATGACGGCGGCGACGCCGAAACCGCGGCGCGGCGTGAGCGCGGCGATCACCAGGCCTATGCCGGCGAAGAGCAGGGAGAGCAGAACCACGGAGACCAGTCCTTGCGCCAGCCCCGCCGTCTGGTCGGCGAAGTCCAGCTTGGCGAGGAGGGCGCCCACGTAGAGGATCAGCACGGGGGCGGCGGTGAGCAGGAAGAGGGCCGAGGCCATGGCCGCGAACTTGGCCAGCACGTAGTCCACCGTCTCGATCGGCCGGGAGAAGTACAGCGGCACGGTCTTGAACCGCAGGTCCCGGGAGACCGACTGGGGGGCCTGCGCGGCGACGTAGAGGCCGATGACCGCCTGGAGGTAGATGGCGTAGCGGGTGTACTCCACCGGCAGCTCGTCGCTCTTGGTGACCACCGCGACCGCCACCAGGATCGTGGCGGGTACGCACATCACCGCGAACAGGATCATCGGCAGCACCTTGGACTTCGCCGACCGGCCCAGCCCGTAGGCGCCGCGCAGGCTCTGCGAGAACAACGAGCGGCGAGCGTAGGCCCGGCCCAGGCGGGCCCCGTCGTAGTGGCGGTAGCCGATGTTGTGGATGACGTTGACGTCGGGCCGGGTCATCGGCTCACGCCTCCTTCTTCGGACGGCCGGGGGCGGGGCTTCCGGAGACCGGGGCCGGTGCCGGGTCCGGGCCGGGGACACCGGGGACGCTTGGGTCAGTGGAGTCACCGGGGGCACCGGGGGCAGTGGAGTCACCGGCGTCGGCGGCGTCGTCGACGGCGGATGCGCCGGTGCGGAAGATCTCGGCGATCCGGTGCCGTCGCTGCTCCATCCGCACCAGGCCCACGCCCAGCTCCGCGACCGCGTCCCGCACCGTGTCGTAGGCGCTCCCGCCGCGCTCGGCGTCCGGCCGCGGGGCCGCGCCGGCGTCGGATGCCGCATCGACATCAGCGTCGACGTCGACCAGCAGCAGCATGCCGTCACGGCGGACGGTCAGCCCGGACCGCGTCAGCAGTTCCAGCAGCCGATCCTCGTGATCGGTGACCTCCACCGCCAACGACGCGGTGGCCTGGGTGAAGTCGCTGGTGGAGCTGGAGCGCAGCAGCTTGCCGCCGTCGATCACCACCACGTGGTCGCAGGTGCGCTCCAGCTCGCCGAGGAGGTGGGAGGTGACCAGCACCGAGATCCCGAAGTCGGTGTGCACCCGGCGGATGAGCCCGAGCATCTCGTCCCGGCCCACCGGGTCCAGGCCGTTGGTCGGCTCGTCCAGCAGCACCAGCTGCGGATCGTGCACCAGCGCCTGGGCGAGCTTGACGCGCTGCTTCATACCGGTGGAGTAGCCGCCGATGGGGCGGTAGCGCTCCTCGTACAGCCCGACGTGGCGCAGCGTGTCCGCGGTGCGCTCCCGGGCGGCGGACGGCGGCAGCCCGGACATCCGCGCCATGTGCACGACGAACTCGGTCGCCGAGACATCGGGCGGCAGGCAGTCGTGCTCGGGCATGTACCCGACGCGCTCGCGGATCGCACCGCCCTCGGTGGCCACGTCCAGGCCGAGTACCCGGGCGCTCCCGGCGCTGGCGGGGGAGAGACCCAGCAGGATCTTGATCAGCGTGGACTTGCCGGCCCCGTTGGCACCCACCAGGCCCGTGACGCCCGGCGTGATGTCGACGGTGAGCCGGTCGAGAGCGGTGACCCGGGGGTACCGCTTGCTCAGGCTTTCGGTGGCGATGACAGTCACGTATTCGACGGTAGGGCCGGGTCCCCGGCCGGACGTCAGCCCAGACGATGGAATCCGCGTACTTCTCCGGGCTGACGGACCCGTAGGGGCAAGGGGTCCCGGGGGCGGTCCCGCGTCGGGGTCGCCCGTGGTAATCGGCGCGGTCGGCGGCGCCGCCCGGGCGGCCGCCGGAGCGACGCGCGGCCACCGCCGGGGCGCCACCGCCGCCGGGGCGCGGCGGCCATCGCCGGGGCACCGCGCGGCCACCACCCGAACCGGCGCGGCGGGCTACCGCCTCCGCGCTGCCGCCGGGCGGGGGTTACCGCCGGTATCCACAGGCGGCTTCCGACCCTTGACGCAGCCGTCGGCGATTGTCACATTCATCAGTGTCAGGTTGGTCGGTTACGGATGGGCGGCGCCCGGCGGCGGGCGGCGCCGGGGGGACGGCGATGACCTCAGTGATGCAGCGGCGGCCTGCCGCCGTGCGTCGGCGCACAGCCACGCGTCAGTGCACAGCCGGGCATCGGTGCACAGCCGGGCATCGGCGTGCTGCTGGGTGGCGCGGCTCCGGTCGGCGGTTCACCGCTGTGGAGCCGGTACCGGTTCTCCGGCCACCCGCGGCGGCCCGGTCCGTGGGCGTCGAACCGCATCCGGGGGTTCGCGGCGTCGGGACCGGGTTCGAGGAGGGCCTGGTGGTCGCCGACTCCCGGGTTCCGCAGCAGCACGCGTCCTGGCCGGACGACGACCTGCCGCACGTGCGGCGCCGGGAGGGCGCCGCACGACCGCGGTACACGAGGACCGAGCAGGAGAAGGGAACCGCGTGATGACGGAAGCGGCGGGCGGGACGGAGCGCCGGATCCACACCGGCGAGGTGGAGCTGTGCGTCGCCGAGTGGGGGGACCCGGGCCGGCCGACGGTGCTGCTGGTGCACGGCTACCCGGACAGCAAGGAGGTGTGGACGGAGGTCGCCCGGCGGCTCGCCGACCGCTTCCACGTGGTGGCGTACGACGTCCGCGGCTGCGGCCGGTCCAGCGCCCCCTCCCCACTGCGCGGCGGCTACACCCTGGCCAGGCTGACCGACGACTTCCTGACGGTGGCCGACGCGGTCAGCCCGGGCCGGCCGGTGCACCTGGTCGGCCACGACTGGGGCTCGGTGCAGGGGTGGGAGTTCGTCACGGTGCCGCGCACCGCGGGCCGCATCGCCTCCTTCACCTCCGTCTCCGGCCCTTCCCTGGACCACTTCGGACACTGGGTCAAGCGGCGGAGGTCCCGCCCCACCCCGCGCCGGCTGGCCCACCTCCTCGGCCAGGGCGCCAAATCCTGGTACGTGTACGCGCTGCACACCCCGAAGCTCCCGGAGGCGGCCTGGCGCGGCCCGCTCGGCAGGCGCTGGCCCGGGATGCTGGAGCGGGTGGAGAAGGTACCGGCCGGGGACTACCCGACCCCCTCGCTGCCGGACGACGCGGCGCACGGCGCGTGGCTCTACCGGGACAACGTCCGTTCCCGGATGCGGCAGCCGCGTGACGACGCGTACGCCCACGCGCCGGTGCAGCTGATCGTCCCGACCGGTGACGCCTACCTGTCCCCCCGGCTCTACGACGACCTGGACGAGTGGGTGCCGGACCTGACCCGGCGCACCATCGACGCCCGGCACTGGGTACCCCGCACCCGGCCGGACCAGCTCGCCGCCTGGATCGGGGAGTTCGTCACCGCACGGGAGGAGAGCGGGGGCCGGGCGCCGGTCGCCAAGAGTCCCGCGGCGCCGTTCGCCGACCGGTTCGGCGGCCGGCTGGTGCTGGTGACCGGCGCGGCCAGCGGTATCGGCCGGGCCACCGCCTTCGCCTTCGCCGAGGCGGGCGCCCGGGTGGTGGCCGTCGACCGGGACGCGGAAGGCGCCGCCCGCACCGCGGAGCTGGCCCGGCTGCTCGGCGCGCCGCGGGCCTGGGCGGAGACCGCCGACGTCGCCGACGAGGCGGCGATGGAGAAGCTCGCCGAGAAGGTCACCGGTGAGTACGGCGTGGTGGACGTGCTGGTGAACAACGCGGGCATAGGGATGGCGGGTTCGTTCCTGGACACCACCACGGAGGACTGGCGCAAGCTGCTGGACGTCAACCTGTGGGGGGTCATCCACGGCTGCCGGGCCTTCGGCCGGCGGATGGCCGAGCGCGGGCAGGGCGGGCACATCGTGAACACCGCCTCACTCGCCGGCTACCAGCCCTCCCGGTCGCTGTCCGCCTACAGCACGTCCAAGGCGGCCGTGCTGATGCTCAGCGAATGCCTCCGCGCCGAGCTGGCCGGCCAGGGCATCGGGGTCTCCGCGATCTGCCCGGGCTTCGTGCACACCAACATCACCGCGACCACCCGCTTCACCGGTGTCCCGGAGCAGGAGCAGAGACGCCGGCAGGAGCGGTCCTCCCGGCTCTACGCCAAGCGGAACTACCCGCCGGAGAAGGTCGCCGAGGCGGTGCTGCGGGCCGTGGCGCACAACGAGGCGGTGGTGCCCGTCACCCCGGAGGCGCGGGTCGCCCGAATCCTGGGCCGAATATCGCCGAAGGCATCCCGGGCGCTGGCCCGGATCAACCTGTCGGTCTAGCACCAGGAGCAGCCACGCGTGTCCGGTCACCCGCCACCGCCGACCCCCGCACCGCCTCACTCCGCCACACCGCCGGGCGGCGCCGGGTCCCCGGATTCCGCCCCGGCGGTGCCCGCCCGGCCGCACGGCGGCCACATCGCCGCCGGCCCGCCCGCCGCGTGGCCGGGTGCGGGGCCCGCCCCGGGGGCCGGGGCCGCCGCCGCCCCCTCCGGCAACGGCCCGGCGGGCGGGGGCGCGGAGTACCGGATCGAGGACCTGGCGCACCGCAGCGGCGCCACGGTCCGCACCATCCGCGGGTACCAGGACCGCGGGCTGCTCCCCCGGCCGGAGCGCCGTGGCCGGGCGAACGTGTACGGCGAGGCCCATCTGGCCCGGCTCCGGCAGATAGCCGAGCTGCTGGACCGGGGCTACACCCTGGCCAGCATCAAGGAGTTGCTGGAGGCCTGGGACGCGGGCCGCGGGCTGGGCGGGGTGCTCGGGCTCGTCGCCGAGGTGGGGGGCCCGTGGAGCAGAGAGCGCCCGGTCCCGGTGACCCGGGCCGAGCTGGCCGGTCTCTTCGACGGGGAACGGCAGGAAGAGGCGCTCCGGGAGGCGGTGGAGCTGGGGGTGCTGGAACCGGTCCCCGGGCGCCCGGACGAGTACCTCGTGCCGAGCCCGGCCGAACTGGCCGTCGCCCGGGAGCTGCACACGGCGGGCGTTCCGCTCCCCGCGGTGGCCGCCCAGCTCCGGGAGCTGCGCGGGCAGGTGGAGCGGATCGCCGGCCGGTTCCTGGAGTTCACCACCGAGCATGTCTTCCGGCGCTTCCTGGACGACCCGCCCACCGACGCCGGGATCGCGGAGGCCGCCACGCTGGTGCGCCGGCTACGGCCGCTCGCACAGCAGAGCGTGGAGGCGGAACTGGCCCGCGCCATGCGCGCCCAGGCGACCCGCTATGTGCGGCGGCAGTTGGCCGACTTCGCCACCACCCGGCAGGCGCCGTCACCGACGGACACGCCTGCGACGGACCCGCCAGGGCCGGACTCGTCGGCAAGGGGCTCGTCGGCAGGGGGCTCGTCGGCAACGGACGTGCCGGGCCCGGACGTGCCGGGCCCGGACGCGTCGGGCCCGGACGCGCCGGAGCCGGACGCGCCGGAGCCGGACCTGTCGGCAACGGCCATACCGGGGACGGCCGTGCCCGGGTCGGCGGTGCCGGGGGCGGCGGTGCGGGGGTCGGCCGTGCCCGGCCCAGAGGTGCCGGTGACGGACGTATCAGGGGCGGCCGCGCAGGCGACGGACCGGCCAGGGGCGGACGGTCGTTCACCGCACATACCGGAGGCGGCCGACCCGGAGGCGGCCGACCCGGCGGCGGACCCGCCGGGGGTGGCAGGTCGGCCGCCGGACGATCCGGGGCCGGTGGGCCGGTCGCCGGATGCCCCAGTGGCTCCGGTCGCCCCGTCCCCGCCATCAGGCACCGGGGACGGGCCGGGCGGTGGCCGGCCCCGGGAGGCACCCGGCGGGGCCCACCCTCAGCGGGCGGCGGAGGACGGTCGGGGCCGGACGGTGACGCTGCCCGTGGAGACGGTCGAGGCGGTCCGCGCCCTGGTGGGTGCCGATGCCACCGCCGACTTCATCGCCGCGGCGGCGGACCGTGAGGTGCGCGCCCGCACCATGGACGCCCTCGCCGCGCGCCGGGACCGCACCTGCGGGCCGTGACGGGACGCGCCGCGTCAGGACGGGCCCCGCGTCCCGCCGCGACGCCGGCCTCCGGTCCGGTCCGCACCATGGCGGGCCCCGGGCGGCAGCCGGGTTCCCGCGTGGAAAGGGGATGCGGGGCGCGGGCGGCGACGGCACGATGAGAGGTGATGGACGACAGACGCAAGGTGAAGATCTCCAAGTACCTGGCCCGGCATCTGCGGCATCAGCCGGAGCGGATCGGGATCACCCTCGACCCGCACGGCTGGGTGGAGGTCGGCGAACTGATCGCGGCAGCCGGTGCCCACGGCTTCCGGTTCACCCGCGCCGAACTCGACGAGGTGGTCCGCTCCAACGACAAGCAGCGGTACGCGGTCGAGGGTGACCGTATCCGCGCCAACCAGGGACACACGGTCGACGTCGACCTCTGCCTCCCGGTCGCCGAGCCCCCGCCGTACCTGTACCACGGCACGGTGGCGCGGTTCCTGCCCGCGATCCGCGCCGAGGGGCTGCGCCCGATGAACCGGCACGCGGTGCACCTGTCACCCGACCGGGAGACGGCGACCCGCGTGGGCGCCCGGCGGGGTGTCCCGGTGGTCGTCCCGGTCGACGCGGGTGCCATGCACCGGGCCGGGCACAGCTTCCAGGTCAGCGCCAACGGGGTCTGGCTGGTGGCCGGGGTCCCGCCCGCGTTCCTCCGCTTCCCCGACTGACCGGCGCCCGCACCGGCCCCGGACGCCCCGCCACGGCCGGCCCCGGACGCCCCGACCACGGGCGGGCCCGCTGCCGTCGGGGCCGGACGGCCGACCCGGGCCGGTCCCGGCCGGTCGCGGGCCGGGACGGCGTACCGTCCCGGGTCACAGGCCGGGCGCGCCCCACACGGGGAACCAGCGGGACAGATCCCGCTCGATCCGCAGATCGTCCGCGAGCAGTGATCTCACCTGCAGCTCCAGCGCGTTGTCCCGTTTCTCCGGCCGGCCCGGCAGCGGGGCGAACGGGTAGAAGGAGCCGCGCTTGTACAGGTACACCAGCGCCAGCAGCGGGTCGCGCCCCGGGACGCCGTCCGGTTGGTCCGGTGCGCGGCGGAACACCATGAGGGAGCAGAGGAGTTGCGGCCCGAACCCGCTGCCCTCCAGGCCGCTGTTGACCGCGTGCAGATCGTTGACGAGCGCCGCCGTGTCCTCGGGCGGCTGCCGGGCGAGCAGCCAGGTGTAGCCGTACTCGTCCCGGCTGAACTCCACGGGTACGCCGCCCCGGTCGGCATCGGCGTCCAGCAGGGCCCGCACGTCCTGCCGCAGCCGTTCGAACGCACCGCCTTCGACGCTCGCGAAGCACACCGCTCCCTGTCCGGTCGGCACGAACCCGAGCGCCGCCTCCAGGGTGATCGCGGCGGACGGCAGCCCGAAGAGCTGGTCGAGGTCGGGGCGCACCGGTTTGCTGCGTCCCAGGATGACGTCGAGGAAGCCCACCGGTCAGCCCCTTCCGAGCTGGGTGGAGATCCGTCCGAGCTGGTCCAGGCGCTGTTCCAGGGTGGGATGGGAGGAGAACAGCCGCTTCATGCTCTCGCCGGAGAGCGCCGGGGCGAAGTAGAAGGCGTTGTACGGCTCGGCCTGCCGCAGGTCCCGGGTGGGGATGCGGGCCATCTGCCCGGTGACCTTGGTGAGCGCCGAGGCGAGTGCCGAGGGGCGGCCGGTGAGCAGCGCCCCGGCCCGGTCGGCGGACAGCTCGCGGTACCGGGACAGCAGCCGGGTGAGCAGGAAGCTGATGGCGTAGACGACGGCGCTGACCAGCGGCACGATCAGCATCAGGATGGCGGTGTTGTTGTCCCGGCCGTTGCCCCGGGTGAACCCGCCCCACAGCGCGACCCGGGTGATCACGCCCGCGAGCACGCCGAGGAACGAGGCGATGGTCATCACCGCCACGTCCCGGTGCGCCACGTGCGACAGCTCGTGCGCCAGCACGCCTTCCAGTTCCTCCGGCTCCAGCCTCCGCATCAGCCCGGTGGTGGCGCACACCAGCGCCTGGCGCTGGTTCCGCCCCGTGGCGAAGGCATTGGGCACGTCGCTCTCGGCGATCGCCACCCGGGGCTTGGGCATGTCGGCGAGTGCGCACAGCCGGTCGACCGCGCCGTGCAGCTCCGGGGCCTGTTCCGGGGTCACCTCCCGGGCCCCCATGCTGAACGCGGCGATCCGGTCGCTGAACCAGAACTGGGTGATGAACATGCCCCCCACGAGCAGCAGGATCAGCGGCCAGGAGTTGCCCAGCAGCACCAGCAGCACACCGACGAAGACCACGTAGAGCAGCCCTATGAGGAACATCGTGCCGACCATGCGGGTCGCCAGGCCGCGATCGGGGGCGAACCGGGTACGCGCCATGAGTACCGACCTCCACCCTCGATTCTGCACCTTTCGCGGCTTTACGCGGCATAAAGGGCAAGGCGCCACCAGGGACGGAGACGGCCGGGGCCCCGCTCGGCGGCCACGGCACACCGGCATCCGGGCGACGCGGAACGGCGGAGGCGACGGACAGCCGGCGGGAGCGGTGGAGGCACGGCCGGGACAGGCGGAGGCGGGGCCGGGCGACACGGAACGGCGGACGCGGACCGGCCGCGCAGGGGCTCGGGCGCCGGGGCGCGGCGTGCGGGCGGCCGGGCGGCGCGGGCCGACCGGCGACTCGGAAGCGCGGGGCGCCGGTGCGCGGCGGACAGCCGGCGGAGGCGGGAGCAGTGGAGGCACGGCCGGGACAGGCGGGGCGGCGGAGACGGGGCGGACCGGGGGCGGCGGAGACGGGGCCGGCAGCGCTCGCCCCGCCGGGTGATGCCGCCGGCGGATGGCGCCCGCCCCGCGTCCGCCCCCGCTTCCGGTGGCCGCTACCGGGCGGCCAGCCGCGCCAGGCCCTCGGTGGCGATCCGCTCGAAGACCTTGAGGTCGGTGCCGAAGTCGGAGTCCGGGATCGGCCAGTGCAGCACGATCTCGTCGATGCCCAGCTCCGCGTGGGCGCCCGCGAAGTCGACGAAGGCGTCCAGCGATTCCAGCGGTCCGTTGCGGTCCGGGGTGAAGCCGGTGAGCATGATCTTGTCCAGCTCCGCGGCGTCCCGTCCGGCCTCCTCGCACGCCGCGCGCAGCGCCTCGATCTGCCGGGCCACCGCGACCACCGACTCGGCCGGGGTGCCGGTGTCGGCGATCTTCGGGTCGCCGGTGGTCACCCATGCCTGTCCGTACCGGGCGGCCAGCCGCAGCCCGCGCGGTCCGGTCGCGGCGACCGCGAACGGCAGCCGGGGCCGCTGCACACAGCCCGGTATGTTCCGCACCTCCTGGGCGGAGTAGAAGGCGCCCTCGTGCGAGACCACCTCATGGGTCAGCAGCCGGTCGAGCAGCGGCACGAACTCGGCGAAGCGGTCGGCCCGTTCGCGCGGCTTCCAGGCCTCCTCGTCCTCCCGCAGCAGCGCCGAGGCGTCGAAACCCGACCCGCCCGCCCCGATGCCCAACGTGACCCGGCCGCCGGAGATGTCGTCCAGGGAGATCAGTTCCTTGGCGAGGGTCACCGGGTGCCGGAAGTTCGGCGAGGTCACCAGGGTGCCCAGGCGGAGCGTGGAGGTGGCCGTGGCGGCGGCCGTGAGGGTGGGGACGGCGCCGAACCACGGCCCGTCCCGGAAGGACCGCCACGACAGGTGGTCATAGGTGTACGCGGCGTGGAAACCCAGTTGCTCGGCCCGCTGCCACACCTCGCGGCCGCCCTCGGACCAGCGGCGGACGGGAAGGATCACAGTGCTCAGACGCATGCCCTCGAGCCTAAGCCGTGCCGGCGGCCCTCCGGACGGGCCTGGGGCCGGGCCGGCCTCAGGCCCGTCCGGCCCGGCGGCGACCCCCACCCCCGCCCCCGGGGCTGCCCCGTGCCCCCACCCCCCGGATGCCCCCCGGATGCCCCCGGATGTCCCCGGAGAACCGGCGGACGGCCGACGGACGGCACCCACGCGTCCCCTGGTGAGCGCCGGGGAACCGCCGGGAACGCGCGGCGGGCCGCCGGGGCCGAAGGCGGAGAGTGATGGCTGATACACGCGCCCCTTCGGGCACCCGTGCGAGGCATATGCGGGAGGATGGGTGACGTGACTCCAGCTACCGAGCAGCCCTCGACCCAGGCCGTGGACCGTACGGCGCCCGCCCTCTCCGCCACGCCACGGCTGATCGCCACCGATCTCGACGGCACTCTGCTCCGCGACGACAAAACGGTCTCCGCGCGGACCGTCGCCGCACTCGCCGCCGCCGAGCGGGCCGGCATCGAGGTCTTCTTCGTCACCGGCCGCCCGGCCCGCTGGATGGACGTCGTACGCGATCACGTGCACGGTCACGGCCTGGCCATCTGCGCCAACGGCGCGGCCGTGGTCGACCTGCACAACGGCGGCCGGCTGATCGACGTGCACCCGCTGGAGCGCGAGTACGCCGCCGCCGTGGTGGAGACCCTCCGCGAGGCCGCGCCCGGCGTCTCGTTCGCCGTGGAGCGGACCAGCGGCATCCATTACGAACCCGCGTACCCGCCCTTCTACCTGGACCCCGGGGCGCTCATCGCCCCCGTCGACGAACTGCTGGCGGCGGGAAGCACGTACGAGGTGCACCCGATCCTCAAGCTGCTCGCCAACCACCGCGAGCTGGCCCCCGACGAGTTCCTCGCGATGGCCCGCAAGGCCGCCGGGCACCTTGCCTCGTTCACCCGCTCCAGCCCCACCGCCCTGCTGGAGGTCAGCGGCCTCGGCGTGAGCAAGGCGAGCACCCTCGCCCGGTGCTGCGCGGAGCGGGGGATCACGCCGGAGGAGGTGGTGGCCTTCGGTGACATGCCGAACGACCTGGAGATGCTGGGCTGGGCGGGCACGTCCTACGCCATGGCCAACGCCCACCCCTCGGTACTCGCCGCGACCACGCACCGCACCGAGGAGAACAACGAGGACGGCGTCGCCATCGCGATCGAGCGGCTCCTCGGAGCGTGAACCGGGCCGGCCGCTGACCGCCCCTGGTGCTCCGGGGGCCGCACCGGCCGGAATCCCTTCCCGGCCTCGCGCCGGACCCGCGGTCGCGGGTCCGGGTCGGTGAGCCCGGGCGGCCGGTCAACGGCTGCGGACGGCGGGTCGGTGACCGAAGACGCCAGGTCAGTGGCTGCGGACGGCCGATCGGTGACCGAAGACGCCCGGTCAGTGGCTGCGGACGCCCGGCCGCAGCTGCACGCCGTGCTCGCCCAGCCAGCGCACCGGGTCCATCCCGGAACCGAACTCCGGCGTCCGCCGCACCTCGAAGTGCAGGTGCGGCCCGGTCGAGTTGCCGGTGTTGCCGGAGAGGGCGATCCGCTCACCGGTGCGGACCCGGTCCCCCTCGCCCGCGAGGATGGTCGACAGGTGCGCGTACTGGGTGTGGACACCGTTCGGGTGCCGCACCACCATGCTCATGCCGAACGGTCCGCCGCACCCCAGCGAGACCACCTCGCCCGCCCCCACCGAGCGCACCGGCGTCCCGACGGGCACCGCGAAGTCCTGCCCGGTGTGCCCGTGCGACCAGCGGGAGCCGGCGGAGCCGAACCCGGCCGACAGCTCGTAGGACACCAGCGGCAGGGTCCAGGTGCCGAGCCCGCCGGCGCCGCTGCCGCCGTCGGCCTCGGGTGCCGCGTCGGCCCGTGCCCCGGTGCGCGGCCGGACACCGAAGTCCAGGTCGGGCCCGGGGCCGTGGAGCGCGAGCGGGGTCCCGGCGAGCGGGCCGGGCGTCCCCCCGCCGCTTCCCGGGGCGTCGCGGCCCGGCACCTGTCCGGCCGGCCCCCCGGTCACCGTCCGGTCACCGCCCCCGGGATACCCGGCGCCTGCGCGGCCGGCGTCCCCGGGGCTTCCGGTGTGCCCAGTGTGCCCAGTGTTCGTCGCGTGCCCGGTGTTCTTCCCGTCCGTCCCGCCGTCCGCGCCGGCACCGGCCCGGCCGTCCGGGCCGCCGCCGGGGACACCCGGCTCCACGGCACCGGCAGCACCGGCAGCACCAGCGGCACCAGCGGCACCAGCGGCACCAGCGGGACGGTGCCCGCCGACCCCCGCTCCCGTCTCCGCCATCGTCATCGGCGGCGCCGCGACCGCCGTCCCCGCGGCCGCGGGGACCCGCGCGGCGGCGCCGTCGCCCCGCTCCGGCACGGCCGGCCCGCCCCGCCGGGCGACGTCGCCGGGCAGCAGGATCCCGGACCGGTCCGCGAGCGGCACCGCCATCCCGGCCCCGGGCACCGCGACCCCCGGCAGCGAGACGCCGGGCAGCATCTCGCGCACCGGGGTCCCCGGCATCGGGGGAGCGGCGAGCGGGCCCGGGCCGGCCTCCGTGCCCGGTGCGGGCGACCCCGCCGGTCCGCCGCCCGCACCGGGGCGCCCGGTTCCTTCGGTGCCACCGTCGCGTCCGGCCCGGCCGCCGGTCGGGGCGGACGCGTCCGGGCCCGCCGGCACGACCCGTTCGGGGAGCGCGGGCGGGGTGGCGACCGCGACCTTCCGCTGGGCCTCCGACAGCACCAGACACCGTCCCGCGCTCGCCGCCCGGTCGGCCGCCCGGCGCAGTTCCTCCCGCGCCCCCACCAGCCTCCGCTCGGTGTCCGAGCGGTCGGCGCCGAGCCGCTGCAGCCGGGACGTCAGGGTGCGGGAGGCCAACGCCTCGGCGTGCACCCGTTGGGCCAGCCGCTCGTTGTCCGCGTGCACCCTCCGCAACGTGCTCACCAGTGAACGGTCCCGCACCGCCTGCTCCAGGCTGGCGGAGTCGAAGGCGTTGAGGCTGCGCAGGGCGTTCGGCAGCACCCCGCTGCGGTACTGCGCCCGTGCCAGCCGCCCGGCCGCCCGGCGGAGCCTCGCCTCGGTGCGGCGTTCCCGTCGCAGCTGCCGTTCCAGCCGCTCCACCGCCACCCGCCGGGCGCGGGCCTGCGTCCGGTCCTGGTCGTACCGCCACTCCGCCCGCGCCAGCCACTCGCTCAGCCGCAGCACCTCCGCGCCCGCCCGGGTGCCCGGCGCCGGGGCCGCGCGACCGGGCATGCCGGGTACCACGGCGGCCGGGCCGCCCGCCGCGGGTTCCGGCGCCGCCGGCGCGGCCGCCACCCGGCCGGCCCCGGTGGCGCCGGGGCCGGCGGGCCGGTGCGCATGCCATCCGGAGCCGGGCCGCGCGGAGAGCGCTTGGCCGGTCGGGTCCGGTCCGGTCAGGGCCGGTCCCGGCAGCGACCGGTCGGACGGGTACGCACCGCCGGTGACGGACCCGGCCGGGCCCTCGGCGAGGGTCGCGGTCTCCCCTGGGGTGCCCGGGCCGTGGACGTCGGCGCCTGTCCCGGCGGCGGCCTGGGCCGGCCCCTCCGGGCCGGGCACGGCCGGGCCGGGCACGGCCGGGCCGGGCACGGCCAGGCCGGGCACGGCCAGGCCGGGCACGGCCAGGCCGGGCACGGCCAGGCCGGGCACCGCCGCGGCGGGCACCCTCCCGCCGTCTTCGGCGAGCGCGGGCCCGGGCACCGGCAGCACCCCGCAGAGGACGGCCACCGCGAGGGCACCCGCGGACCGGGCGGAGATCGGGCAGCCACGGAACGGAACGCGCATGCCGGCGATGCTCGCCCGGGCCCGCCCGCCGAAGGCGCCGCCACGCCCGGCCGGTGCGCACCACACACCGATCGGAGTACGAAAGTCCTACTTCTGCCCGTTCGGTGCCCGACCCCCGACCGGGTGAGCGGGCGCCCGGGGCGCCCGCGCTACAGCGGCGCTTCCCAGACCAGGGAGGTGCCCCCGCCGTCCGCGCCGAGCCCCGGCCCGTAGTTGCAGGCCCCGCCGAGTGCCTCCGCCCGGCGGGCCAGGTTCCGCAGTCCGCTGCGGCGGCCGGTGGCCGGAATGCCCACCCCGTCGTCGGCGACCCGCAGCCGCACCCCGTCCCGGCCGTCCGGCAGCCTCACGGTGGCGTCGACGGTGACCTCGATCCGCCCGGCCCGGGCGTGCCGGAGGGCGTTGGACAGCGCCTCGCGCAACGCGGCGATCAGGTTCTTCGCGGTCAGCTCGCCGACCCGGGCGTCGACCGCGCCGAGGAAGGCCACCGAGGGCTGGAAGCCCAGCGGCACGGCGGCGGTGCCGATCTCGCGCAGCACCCGGGTGCGCAGTCCGGACGGGACCTCCGCCGGCCCCTGCTGGAGCGCGAAGATGGCGGTGCGCACCTCGTGGATGGTGGCGTCCAGTTCGTCGACGGCCTTGCCGATCTGCTCCCGCACCTCCGGTACCGGGGCCTGGCGCTGCGCGCTCTCCAGCATCATCCCGGTCGCGAAGAGCCGCTGGATGACCAGGTCGTGCAGGTCCCTGGCGATCCGGTCCCGGTCCTCGTACACCGCCAGCCGCTCCCGGTCGCGCTGCGCCTCGGCGAGCACCAGCGCCATGGCCGCCTGGTCGGCGAACTGGGTGGCCAGCGTGCGTTCCAGCGCGGTGAAGGGGCGGCCGCCGCGCCCGCGCGGGATGGCCAGGATGCCGAGCACCCGGTCCCCGCTGCTCAGCGGCAGCATCATGCTCGGGCCGTACCGCTCGGAGATGTCGGCGGTCATCCGCGGGTCGGTGGCCGAGTCGTCGATGAAGACCGGTTCGCCCGCCAGCAGCTGCGGCACGATCGCGGCCCGCGGGGAGACGACGGTGCCGAGCAGCCCGGCGGGGTCGTCGGCGTTGGCGGCGACGATCTCCAGGCCGCCGTTCTCCTCCGGGACGAGCACGATGCCCGCCGCCGAGCCGGCCAGCCGGCGTGCCTGCTCCGCCACCACCGACAGCGCGTCCTCGGCGTCCCCGCCGGAGAGCAGCGTCGTGGTGACGGCGACCGAACCGTCGATCCAGTGCTCGCGCTGCCGGGTGGCCTCGTAGAGCCGGGCGTTCCCGATGGCGATCCCGGCCTCGGTCGCCAGCACCTTGACCATGCCGAGGTCGGACGGGCTGAACCGGCCGCCACCGCGCTTGTCCGCCAGGTACAGATCGGCGAACCGGCGGCCCTGGACCCGGATCGGCACCCGCAGCCGTTCGGCCGGCCCCGGGCGCGGGTCCTCCGGCCGCTCGGCGAGGAGCGCGGCGAGCGCGTCCCGCTCACCGTCCGGCACGCCGTACGTGATCACGTCGGAGAGGCCGGGGCCGGACGGTGCCAGCACCCCGACGGCGGCCTGCCGGGCCCCGGCGAACTCGGCCGCGGTACGGGCGATCCGGTCGAGCATGGAGTGGATGTCCAGCTCGCTGCCGATGGTGCGCATGGCCTCCAGCAGCCGCGGCACCCGGGAGGTCAGCTCGGTGGACAGGCCCTGGAGGCTGCGGGTCGCCTCGGTGGCCGCGTCCAGGGAGTCCCGGGTGCCGCCATCACCGTGCGCCCCGGCCGCCCCGGGCACCGGGGGCCGGCCGGTCCCCGGCGGCGGGCCCGGATCCGGCCGCGGGTGCGGACCGGGCTCCGGGCCCTGTGCGTCATCCGGTGCTGCGGAGGCTCCCATGGTGCAGAGCGTAGGCACGGTCGGTGCGTTATGTCAGAGAAAAATGCCGTTTGTTCCCCGAGTGATCCGGATGCCCCGGCGGATCCGCACCCTCCGCCCCCGCCGCACCCTCCGACACCCCGGCTCCGTCCGGGCCACGGGCACCCTCCGGCTCCCCGGCCCCGCACCGGCACCGAGCACCCTCCGACACCCCGACCCCATCCGGGCCGCGGGCACCCTCCGACACCCCGACCCCATCCGGGCCGCGGGCACCCTCCGACACCCCGACCCCATCCGGGCCGCGGGCACCCTCCGGCTCCCCGGCCCCGCATCGGCACTCCGTGCCCCGACCGCCGACCGGGCTCCCGTCCGGGCTCCCCCGGCCGGCCACCGCCTCCGCCGCACGTTCCCGCGCCAGCATGGTCCGGAAGGGCCCCTCTGCCGCCGCCAGCTCCGGGTATCCGCCCCGCTGCACGATCCGGCCCCCGGCCAGCACGATCACCTCGTCCACCGCGCCGTCGGCGAGCCCGGCCAGCCGGTGGGTGATCAGCACCGTGGTGCGCCCCTCGGTGGCCGCGAGCAGATCCGCGGTGAGCGCGTCGGCGGTCACCGGGTCCAGGTGTTCGGCGGGCTCGTCCAGCAGCAGGACGGGGAAGTCCGCCAGCAGCGCGCGGGCCAGGGCCAGCCGCTGCCGCTGCCCGCCGGAGAGCCGGGCGCCGAACTCTCCCACCGGCGTGTCCAGGCCGTCCGGCAGGGCGTCGACCCAGTCCAGCAGCCGTGCCGCGCGCAGCGCCGCCCGCAGCCGCTCCTCCTCCTCGCCACCGCCGGGCCGCCCGTCAGTACCGCGCGGCAGGGCGAGCCGCAGGTTCTCCCGGAGCGAGCTGTCGAACAGGTGCGCGTCCTGGGCGCACAGCCCCACCAGCCGCCGTACGCCGTCCCCGTCCAGCGCGGCGGCGTCCCGGCCGGCCAGGGTGTACGAACCGGATTCGGCGTCCAGGAACCGCAGCAGCACCTGGGCGACCGTGGACTTGCCCGCTCCGGAGGCGCCGACCACGGCCACCCGGCGGCCGGCCGTGAGGGTCAGCCGGAAGTCCCGCAGCGCGGGGGCCGGGCGGCCCGGGTAGCGGGCGGTGAGGTCGCTGACGACGAGCGGGAACGGCGATCCGGGGGCCGCCCCGGTCCCCTCCACCACGGGCGCCGGGGCGTCCAGCACCTCGCCGACCCGCTGCGCGGACCTGCGCACCCGCTGCCGGTACTGCACCGCCGCGGGCAGCCCGGCGACCGTCTCGAACGCGGCGAGCGGGGTCAGCACCACGGCGGCCAGCCACACCCCGTCCAGTCGCCCGTCGGCGACCGCCGCGGCCCCCACCCAGCCGGCCGCCGTCACCGTCAGCCCGCAGACCAGCGCGGACAGGCCGGCGCCGGTGGCCGCGGCGGCCGCGGTACGACGGGCGATCCGGGTCAGCGTCCGGTCGCACCGGCGGACGGCCTCCAGCCGGCGCGGCAGCGCGCCGGCGACGTTCAGTTCCGCCGTCCCGGCGAGCAGATCCACCACCTGGGTGGCGAGCGCGCCGCGGGCCGGGGCGAGCTGCCCCTCCGCCCGGCGGGCGATCGCGCCGGACACCGCCGGCACCAGCACCCCGGCCGTCAGCAACCCGACCGCCAGCACCGCCCCGGCCTCGGGCAGCAGCCAGCCGGTGAAGGCGACCGAGGCGCCGCCCACCACCACCGCCGAGCCGACCGGGAGCAGCCAGCGCAGCACATGGTCCTGGAGCGCGTCCACGTCGCCCACCAGCCGCGCCAGCAGATCACCGCGCCGGCTGTCCCGCAGTCCGGCGGGGGCCAGCCGCTCCAGCCGCCGGTAGACGGCCACCCGGGTCTCCGCCAGAACCCGGAGGGCGGCGTCGTGCGAGACCAGGCGTTCCGCGTACCGGAAGACGGCCCGGCCGATACCGAAGGCCCGGGTCGCGGTCACCGCCACCATGAGGTGGAGGACCGGCGGCTGCTCCGAGGCACGCGAGATCAGCCAGCCGGAGACGGCCATCAGCCCGACGGCGCTGCCGAGCGCGAGACTGCCGAGGAGCAGGGCGAGCGCGAAGCGGGGGGCTTCCCCGCGGAGCGGGAGCAGCGCCCCGGGGGAGCCGGCCCGTCCGCCCGGTACCGCCGCTGGTGCCGCCGCCTCCTCCGCAGGTGCCGCCTCCGCTTCCGCCGCAGATGCCGCCGCCGCTGCCGCTTCCTCCTTCTCCGCCGCGGTGCCCACCGCTGCCCCCGCCGGCTCTTCCCCCGTCACCGCTTCGGCGCCCACCGCCGCGATGTCCACCGCCGCGGTGCCCACCGCTGCCTTCGCCGGTTCCGGTCCGCCCGGACCGGTCCGCCGCCCCGGCGCCGCCCCGGTGCCCGCCCCCTCCTCGGTCGCCGCGGGCGCGCCGATGGTGATCACCCGGTCCGCGACCGCCAGCAGGGCGGGCCGGTGCACGACGAGCAGCACCGTACGCCCGGCCGCCAGCCGTCGGACCGCGTCCACGACGCCCGCCTCGGTCTCCCCGTCCAGGCTCGCCGTCGGCTCGTCCAGCAGCAGCACCGGGCGGTCCGCCAGGAACGCCCGGGCCAGGGCCAGCCGCTGCCGCTGTCCGGCGGAGAGCCCGCCGCCGCCTTCGCCGAGCCGCGCCTCGATGCCGCCCGGCAGCGCCTCCGCGAACTCCAGTGCGCCGGCCTCCCGCAGCGCCCGGCGCACCGCCTCGTCGTCCGCGTCCGGCCGGGCCAGCCGTACGTTCTCGGCGAGGGTGCCGGCGAACAGACAGGGCCGCTGGGGCACCCACGCCACCTGCCGCCACCAGCTCTCCAGCGGGACGTCGGCCAGGTCCGCGCCCGCCACCCGCACCCGGCCGCCGGTGGGTGCCACCAGGCCGAGCACGGCGTCGAGCAGGGTGCTCTTGCCGGCGCCGCTGGGGCCGACCAGCGCCACCGTCTCCCCCCGGCGCACCGTGAAGGTCGTCTCCGGCAGCGCGGGGGCGGCGCGGCCCGGGCGGGCCACCACCAGTCCCTCCACCGCCAGCGCGATCTCCGCACCGGCCGGGGCCACCGCCGCCGGCGCGATCTCCGCACCGGCCGGGGGCACCGCCGCCCGGGCGTCCGGTCCGCCCGGCTCCGCCGCCGTCCGTGCGCCGCCGCCCGCCGCCCGGGCGTCCGGCCCCGGGGCCGCCGCGTCCGCGCCGTCCCCGATCACCGCGAACACCTGGTCCGCCGCCGCCAGCCCCTCCGCCGCGGCGTGGTAGTGCGCGCCGACCTGCCGCAGCGGCAGATACGCCTCGGGGGCCAGGATCAGCACCACCAGCCCGGTGGTGAGGTCCAGTTCGCCGTGGACCAGCCGCATCCCGATGCCGACGGCCACCAGCGCGACCGACAGGGTGGCGAGCAGTTCCAGTGCGAAGGAGGAGAGGAAGGCGAGCCGCAGCGTGCGCAGGGTCGCCCGGCGGTAGTCGGCGGTGATCGCGCGGATCGAGGCGGCCTGGGCCTTGGCCCGGCCGAACACCTTGAGCGTGGGGAGCCCGGCGACCACGTCGAGGAAGTGGCCGGACAGCTGGGTGAGCAGCCGCCACTGCCGGTCCATCCGGTTCCGGGTCGCCCAGCCGATGAGGACCATGAACAGCGGGATGAGCGGCAGGGTGCCCGCGATGATCGCCGCGGAGACCCAGTCGGCGGTGACGATCCGGGCGAGCACCGCGCACGGCACCACCACCGCGAGCCCCAGCTGGGGCAGGTAGCGGGCGAAGTAGTCGTCGAGCGCGTCGATGCCGCGGGTGGCCAGCGTCGTCAGTTCGCCCGTGCCCAGCAGCCGGTGCCGCGGGGCGTCCGGGGCGCTGCCGGGGGCCATGCCCGGCAGCGCCGCGGTCCGCGTCGCGTGTGCCAGCAGCCGCATCCGCAGTTCGGACTTGACCGCCGCGCTCGCCCGGTGGGCGGCGAGTTCGGTGAGCCAGGCGACCGCCGCCCGGCCCGCCGCCACCGCCGCCAGCAGCAGCAGCGGGCGCAGCAGGGCGTCCGGCCCGCGCTGCTGCTGGAAGGCGCCCACCACCACCTCGGCGATCAGGGTGGCCTGGACGACGAGGAGCCCGGCCCCCGCCAGCCCGAGCGCCACGGACGCGGCGAGGAAGCCGCGGGTGGCTCGGGCGTGACGGAGCAGGCGGGGGTCTACCGGCTTCACCGCTGTGCTCCGCTCAGTGCCCGGTCGGGATGTGCTGGGTGCCGATCCGCTTGCGGAACACCCAGTAGGTCCACGCCTGGTAGGCCATGACCAGCGGCGTCATGAAGGCCGCCACCCAGGTCATGATCTTGAGCGTGTACGGGCTGGAGGCCGCGTTCTCGGCGGTCAGGTTCCACCGCGGGTCGAGCGAGGACGGCATGACGTCCGGGAAGAGCGCGAGGAAGAGCATGCCGACGGCGGCCGCCACGGTGATCCCGGAGAGCGCGAAGGCCCATCCCTCCCGGCCGCGGGCGTTCATCGCCAGCGCCGCGGCCAGCGCCGCCACCGCGACGCACAGCGCCACCAGGCTGCGGGCGTTGCCCAGGTCGGCCTGGGTCCAGGTCAGGAACGCCACCGCCAGCACCGCGGCCCCCGAGCCCAGCACGGTGGCCTGGCGCCGGGCCCGGGCCCGGATGTCGCCCACCGTCTTCAGGGCGGCGAACACCGCGCCGTGGAAGGTGAAGAGCACCAGGGTGAGCGCCCCGCCGAGCAGCGCGTAGGGGCTGAGCAGGTCCGTCACGTCGCCGGCGTAGTTCTTGTCCGGCCCGATCGGCACGCCGCGCACGATGTTGGCGAACGCCACCCCCCACAGGAAGGCGGGGATCAGCGAGCACCAGAAGATCGCGTGCTCCCAGTTGCGCTGCCACCGCTCCTCGGGCCGCTTGTGGCGGTACTCGAAGGCGACCCCGCGCACGATGAGGCAGACCAGGATGGCCAGCAGCGGCAGGTAGAAGCCGCTGAAGAGGGTGGCGTACCAGTCGGGGAAGGCGGCGAAGGTCGCGCCGCCCGCGGTGAGCAGCCACACCTCGTTGCCGTCCCAGACCGGGCCGATGGTGTTGATCAGGACGCGGCGTTCGGTGCGGTCCTTCGCCAGGGTCCGGGTGAGGACCCCGATGCCGAAGTCGAAGCCTTCGAGGAAGAAGTAGCCGATCCACAGGAAGGCGATCAGCAGGAACCAGATGTCGTGCAGGTGCATGGCCCGATGTGTCCTCTCCGGCCGGTCAGTACGCGAAGGTCAGCGGCTTGTCGGCGGTCACGCCCGGGTCGGTGCCGGGGGCGCCGCCGGACGGTGGCCGCAGCCGCGGATCGCGGGCCGGCGGCTTGTCGTTCACGTCGGGGCCCGCCTTGGCGTACTTGGCCAGCAGCCGGACCTCGACCACCGCGAGCACGCCGTACAGCAGGGTGAAGACGGACATGGAGACGATGACCTCGGCGGTGCTGACGCCGGGGGAGACCGCGTCGCCGGTCTTCATCAGCCCGTACACCGCCCAGGGCTGGCGGCCCATCTCGGTGAAGATCCAGCCGAAGGAGTTGGCGATCAGCGGGAAGCCCATGGTGAGGATGCCGATCCGCCAGGCCCAGCCGGTGAGGAACGGGTTCAGCTCCCGCTTCCTGGTGACCATCAGCCGGGGCACCTGGTACTCGCCGGTGCGGAACTCCTCCGCCACCCACAGCTTGCGGCGGGTGGCCCACAGGCCGACCAGCCCGGCGGCGAACGAGGTCATACCGAAGCCGATCATCAGCCGGAAGCCCCAGAAGGCCATGAAGATGTCGGGGACGTAGTCGTCGGGGTCGCCGCCGTACAGCTCCGCCTCGCGTTCTGCGATGTCGTTGATGCCGGGGACCGGGTCGGTGAAGTTGTTGTGCGCGAGGAAGGACAGCAGGCCGGGTATCTCCAGCTCGGTGCTGTTGTGCCCCTCGTCGACGTCGCCTACGGCGAAGATCGCGAAGGGCGCGGGGTCCTCGGTCTCCCACAGCGCCTCGGCGGCGGCCATCTTCATCGGCTGCTGCTCGAACATCACCTTGCCGAGTTCGTCGCCGCTGATCGCGGTGCCCAGGCCCGCGACCACCGCGAGGACCAGGCCGGTGCGGAGCGAGGACCGCATCGCGCCGATCTGCTTGCGCCGCTCCACGGTGATCTCCTCGCCCTTGTCCTGGGCGCGCTTGGCGCGCCACAGGTGGAAGGAGGAGATGCCCACGACGAACGCGGCGCCGGTGAGGAAGGCGGCGGTGAGGGTGTGGAAGACCACGACCACGGTGGTGTTCTGGGTGAGCACCGCCCAGATGTCGGTGAGCTGGGCCTTTCCGGTGGCCTCGTCGATGGTGTAGCCGACCGGGTGCTGCATCCAGGAGTTGGCGGCCAGGATGAAGTACGAGGACAGGACGGTGCCGGCGGCGACGATCCAGATGCAGGCGCAGTGCAGCTTCTTCGGCAGCTTGTCCCAGCCGAAGATCCACAGGCCGATGAAGGTCGACTCGAAGAAGAAGGCGATCAGCGCCTCCATCGCGAGCGGGGCGCCGAAGACGTCACCGACGAAGCGGGAGTAGTCCGACCAGTTCATACCGAACTGGAACTCCTGCACGATGCCGGTGACCACCCCCATCGCGATGTTGATGAGGAAGAGCTTTCCCCAGAACTTGGTGGCGTGGAAGTACTTCTCCTTGCCGGTACGGACCCACGCCGTCTCCATGCCCGCGGTGAACGCGGCCAGGCTGATGGTCAGCGGAACGAAGAGAAAGTGGTAGACGGTCGTGATGCCGAACTGCCATCGCGCCAGTGTCTCCGGCGCCAGAGCCAGATCCACGTCGTGCTCCTTACGGTCGTGCTCGCACCGTGGCCGCAGCCACAGACCCCTCCGCGGTCGCCCCCCACATAGCGGCACAAAGCTCCCGCTTGTGAACGCGTTCACATTCACAAGCAATTATGGCGCACACGTTTTCGCCCCCTCTCACCGGGGGGTGGGAGGGGGCGAAAACGATCAGTTGTGAGAAGCTACGCGTTTCGGGGCCGATATCCGGCCACCCGCCCCACGGGCGGGCAGCGGCAGCCCTACAGGGCCTTGCGGAACTCCTCCGCGGCCCGCAGGAAGATGTCGTTCGCCTCCACCTCGCCGATGGTGATCCGCACCCCCTCGGTCCCGTACGGCCGGACGATCACGCCGGCCTTCTCGCAGGCGGCCGCGAAGTCGGGGGTGCGCTCCCCCAGCCGCAGCCAGACGAAGTTCGCCTGCGAATCGGAGACCGTCCAGCCCTGGCCGGCCAGCCCCTCACACACCCGCGCCCGCTCCGCCACCAGCGCGTCCACCCGCTCCCGCAGCGCGTCCTCGCTGCGCAGCGAGGCGACCGCGGCGTCCTGTGCCAGCTGGCTCACCCCGAACGGCACCGCCGTCTTGCGCAGCGCCGCCGCGACCGGCTCGTGCGCCACCGCGAAACCGACCCGCAGCCCGGCCAGCCCGTACGCCTTGGAGAAGGTGCGCAGCACGCACACGTTCGGCCGGTCGCGGTAGAGCTCTATGCCGTCCGGCACCTGCTCGTCGCGGATGAACTCCTTGTACGCCTCGTCCAGCACGACCAGCACGTCGGACGGCACCCGGTCCAGGAAGCGCTCCAGCTCGGCCCGGCGGATCGCGGTACCGGTGGGGTTGTTGGGGTTGCAGACGAAGATCAGCCGGGTCCGGTCGGTGATCGCCGCGGCCATCGCGTCCAGGTCGTGGCCCTCGTTCTCGTCCAGCGGCACCTGCACCGAGGTCGCGCCCGAGATCTGGGTGACGATCGGGTACGCCTCGAACGACCGCCAGGCGTACAGCACCTCGTCCCCCGGCCCGGCGGTCGACTGGACCAGCTGCTGGGCGATGCCCACCGACCCGGTGCCGGTCGCCAGGTGCTCCACCGGTACGTCGAAGCGCTCCGCGAGCTCCGCCAGCAGCGCGGTACAGCCCATGTCGGGGTACCGGTTGAACGTTCCGGCCGCCCGGGTGGCGCTCTCCAGCACGCCCGGCAGCGGCGGATACGGGTTCTCGTTGGAGGACAGCTTGAAGGCGACCGGGCCACCCGCGGCAGCGGGCTTCCCGGGCTTGTAGGTAGGAATGCCGTCCAGCGCAGCGCGCAGCTTGGGGCTCTTCTCAGACACCGCGGGTCCTCCTCGACCGTCCGGGCTCATCAATACTGCACACCTTAAGAGGATTCCCCCGGTCGCCGTAAGGAGTGATTCCGCGCGACCGCCCCCGGCGCCCGGATCCGCCACCGGATCCCACCCCCCGCCCCGCGACCGCATCCGGCCCCGCGCCGCACCGCCCGGGGCCCGTCCCGGTGCCACCCGGAACCCACCCGCACGGCCCCGGTACCGCGACGGGCCCCGTCCCAGCACCACCCCGGGCCCGTGACCGTGACCGGATCGCACCCCCGCCCCGCGCCGCACCGCCCGGGGCCGGTCCAGCACCGCACCGGAACCACGACGGGCCCCGTCCCAGCGCCACCCCGGGCCCGTGATGACCGTGACCGTGACCGTGACCGGATCCCGCCCCCGCACGGAACCGCGACGGGGCCTCGTCCCCGCACCGCCCGGCGGCCGTCCGGCACCGCCCGCGGCCCGGGGCGCCCGGCCACCCGGCCCGCCCGCGCGGCCGCCCGGATCCGCCGGCCCCGCCCCCGCCGCCCCGGAGCGCCGCAGGGGCCCGGCGGCGCCCCGGAGTGCCGCCGACCCGCCGGTCCCCCCTTGGGGGCGCGCGCGTGGCTGGCGCGCGCCCGTGGCGAGCGCCCTGGCGCGCGTCACCCGTGCAGGTGAGTTGAGACCTCTTCGAAACATGGACCAATCGGCAGGTGTAGATATGCCACGGGCCTACAGAGGCATACCCGACACCACAACTACCTTGATTTCCAAGGACAATTGACGACATTCCTCTTGCAGAATCGTGCCTGCCGACCCCCATCGCCGGTACCCCTCAGAGGTGCCACCGGAGCCCTACTATCGGCACGCCATGACAGCAGTAGGGAAGCACCAGGTGAGCGGACCCACCGGCCGCCGGGTGGGGCGGGCGGGCATCCGTGACGTGGCCGCCGCCGCCGGCGTCTCGATCACGACCGTCTCCGACGCGCTCAACGGCAAGGGCCGACTACCGGACGCCACACGCCGCCACGTCCGCGAGGTCGCCGACCGGCTGGGCTACCGGCCCTCCGCGGCCGCCCGCACCCTCCGTACCGGCAAATCCGGCCTCATCGGCCTGACCGTGACCACATACGGGGATGAACCTTTCACCTTCACCGAGTTCGCCTACTTCGCGGAGATGGCACGCGCCGCAACCTCCGCCGCCCTCGCCCGCGGGTACGCGCTCGTCATCCTCCCGGCCACCTCCCGGCACGACGTCTGGTCCAACGTCGCCCTGGACGGCACCGTGGTGATCGACCCCTCCGACCAGGACCCGGTGGTCGCCGAACTCCTCCGCCAGGGCATCCCCGTCGTCAGCGACGGCCGCCCGGCCGGCACCCTCCCGGTCACCGCCTGGGTCGACAACGACCACACCGCCGCCGTCACCGGCCTGCTGGAACACCTCTCGGAGGCCGGCGCCCGCCGCGTCGGACTGCTCACCGGAACCTCCACCGACACCTACACCCGGCTGTCCACCACCGCCTATCTGACATGGTGCGAGCGGGTCGGCCAGGAGCCGGTGTACGAGGAGTACCCGGCGCACGACCCCTGCGCCGGCGCGGTGGCCGCCGACCGGTTACTCGCCCGGCCCGACCGTCCGGACGCCGTCTACGGCCTGTTCGACCCCAACGGCACCGATCTGCTCGCCGCCGCCCGCCGCTACGGCCTGCGCGTCCCCGACGACCTGCTGCTCATCTGCTGCAGCGAATCGGCCGTCTACTCGGCCACCGACCCACCGATCACCACCCTCTCCCTCAAACCGCGCCGGATCGGCACCGCCGTGGTCCAACTGCTGATCGACGCCATCGAGGGGCACGACCCCGGACGACCGGTCGAACAGGTCATACCGACCGAGCTGATGATCCGGACCTCCTCACAGCGGCGGCCACCGCGCACCACGGTCAGCCCGCCACGCGGCCCCACCGGAGGCTGAACAACCGGACAACGCCATGTCGTCGGTAGTCTGTGCGCCATCGCTACCAGGTCAATTCGGGAGAAATGGCCGGTGGAGTGGAGCCTGGCCCCGATTGACGGCACCCTGGTGCGTCACAAGCCCTGACCGTCATTCCTATGATGGGCGGATGACACCGCGGACCGCCCTCGACCAGGCACGGTCCTCAAGGTGCACGGCAGCGCGATGGTGGAGGGGTCGATGACTCAGGGGGCCGGTCTGGGACCCACGGCACGGACCACGGCGGCGGAACCGCCCGTACCCACGTACGCCACGTCGCCGGTGCCTCCTCCGGTGCGCCCGCGCCCCTACGCCACGCCCCAGCCGGCCACCACCTCCGCCCAGCCCCCCACCCCCGCCGAGGTGCCGGAGTACACCCCGACCGAGCGCAGCCTGCCGCTCATGGGCCCCGGGCACACCATGGTCGACCGCCCGCTGGTCCCCCCGGACGACCGGCCCACCGTCACCCTCACCCCGGTCCCCGACGCCGCGCGCCCCGCCGAGTCGACCGACGGCCCCGGACCGCTCTTCGTCGTCGGCGACGTCCACGGCTACCACGACGAACTGCGCGCGGCCCTCGCCGCCGAGGGGCTCATCGACGCCGACGGCAACTGGTCGGCGGGCAACACCCGGCTGTGGTTCCTCGGCGACTTCACCGACCGGGGCCCGGACGGCATCGGCGTCATCGACCTGGTGATGCAGCTCTCCGCCCAGGCCGCGGCGGCCGGCGGCTACTGCAAGGCCCTGATGGGCAACCACGAACTGCTCCTGATCGGCGCCAAGCGCTTCGGCGACACCCCGGTCAACTCCGGCGCGGGCACCGCCTCCTTCCACGCCGCCTGGCTGCTCAACGGCGGGCAGCGCACCGACATGGACCGGCTGGAGGACCACCACCTGCAGTGGATGTCCCGGCTGGACGCGATGGCCGAGGAGGACGGGCACCTGCTGGTGCACTCCGACACCACCGCCTACCTGGAGTACGGCGACTCCATCGAGGCCGTGAACGACGCGGTGACCGAGGCGCTCCAGCGCAGTGACGCCGACGAGTGCTGGGACCTGTTCCGCAAGTTCACCAAGCGGTTCGCCTTCCGCGACGAGGACGCCGGCCCGCTGGCCGCCCGGGAACTCCTCCAGACCTACGGCGGCCGGCGCGTGGTCCACGGGCACAGCCCCATCCCCTACCTGCTCGGCGAGGTGGGCTCGGAGGACGGCGAGGACGGCGGCGCCCCGTCCGTGGACGGCCCGCACATCTACGCGGACGACCTGGCCATCGCCATGGACGGCGGCGTCACCATGGCCGGAAAGCTGCTGGTCGTACAGCTGCCGCTGGCCAACTGAGCGCCCCGGGCCCCGGACCGAGCCGCCAGGCCACCGCCCGGACGCCCCCGCACACCCGCAGCGGTGACGGGACACCCGCACCACCGGTCCCCGGCACGGCGCCCGGCGCCGCGAAGGCGCCGCTCCGGGGCCCGGCATCGCGAAGGCACCGCTCCGGAGCGCGGCATCGCGAAGGCACCGCTCCGGGCCCGGCCGTCGTGGGCCGGGCCCGGAAGCGAGCCGGGACGCCGGGTCAGTCGGCGATCGGCAGGTAGACCCGGTTGCCCGCCTCGGCGAACTCCCGGGACTTCTCCGCCATCCCGGCCTCGATCTCGTCCAGCTCACCGCCGTGCCGGCGGCGGATGTCCTGGGAGATCTTCATCGAGCAGAACTTGGGGCCGCACATGGAGCAGAAGTGCGCGGTCTTCGCCGGCTCGGCGGGGAGCGTCTCGTCGTGGAAGGCGCGGGCCGTGTCCGGGTCGAGGGCCAGGTTGAACTGGTCCTCCCAGCGGAACTCGAAGCGCGCGTCGGAGAGGGCGTCGTCCCACTCCTGGGCGCCGGGGTGCCCCTTGGCCAGATCCGCCGCGTGGGCGGCGATCTTGTACGTGATGACGCCGGTCTTGACGTCGTCGCGGTCGGGCAGGCCCAGGTGCTCCTTGGGGGTGACGTAGCAGAGCATCGCGGTGCCCCACCAGGCGATCATCGCGGCGCCGATGCCCGAGGTGATGTGGTCGTAGGCGGGCGCGACGTCCGTGGTCAGCGGGCCCAGGGTGTAGAACGGCGCCTCCTCGCAGATCTCCTGCTGGAGGTCGATGTTCTCCTTGATCTTGTGCATCGGGACGTGGCCCGGGCCCTCGATCATGGTCTGGACGTTGTGCCGCTTGGCGATCCGGTTCAGCTCGCCGAGCGTCTTCAGCTCCGCGAACTGCGCCTCGTCGTTGGCGTCCGCGATGGAGCCGGGGCGCAGGCCGTCACCGAGCGAGTAGGTGACGTCGTAGGAGGCGAGGATCTCGCAGAGCTCCTCGAAGTTCTCGTAGAGGAAGCTCTCCTTGTGGTGCGCCAGGCACCACGCGGCCATGATGGAGCCGCCGCGCGAGACGATGCCGGTCTTGCGGCGCGCGGTCAGCGGCACGTAGCGCAGCAGCACGCCGGCGTGCACGGTCATGTAGTCGACGCCCTGTTCGGCCTGCTCGATGACCGTGTCCTTGTAGATCTCCCAGGTCAGCTCCTCGGCCTTGCCGTCGACCTTCTCCAGGGCCTGGTAGAGGGGCACGGTGCCGATGGGCACGGGGGAGTTGCGCAGCACCCACTCGCGGGTGGTGTGGATGTTGCGGCCGGTGGAGAGGTCCATGACCGTGTCGGCGCCCCACCGGGTGGCCCAGGTCATCTTCTCCACCTCTTCCTCGATGGAGGAGGTGACGGCGGAGTTGCCGATGTTGGCGTTCACCTTCACCAGGAACTTCTTGCCGATGATCATCGGCTCGATCTCCGGGTGGTTGATGTTCGCCGGGAGGACGGCCCGGCCGGCGGCGATCTCCTCGCGCACGGTCTCCGGCGAGACGTTCTCGCGGACCGCCACGTACTCCATCTCGGCGGTGATCTCGCCGCGCCGGGCGTACGCGAGCTGGGTCACCGCGGCGCCGTCGCGGCCGCGGCGGGGCAGCCGCGGGCGGCCGGGGAAGACCGCGTCGAGGTTCTTCAGGCCGCCGCGCGGCGCGGTGTGCTTGATCCCGTCGTCCTCCGGGCGCAGGGGGCGCCCGGCGTATTCCTCGGTGTCGCCCCGGCCGACGATCCAGTTCTCCCGGAGCGGCGACAGGCCGCGGCGGACGTCCGTCTCCACGGCCGGGTCGGTGTACGGGCCGGAGGTGTCGTACAAGCGCACGTCCTGGCCATTGGTGAGGTGCACGCGCCGCACCGGAACCCGGAGGTCCGGGCGCGAACCGGTCACGTAGTCCTTGTGCCAGCCGATCTGCTCGACCTGGCTGGCGGCAGGCGTGTGTGCATCCTGAACGGTCATCAGACCTACTCCCTACGCCGGCATTACCCGGTAACAGGTTCAGCGGTCGACGCAGCGGTGTCCGCAGCGGAGTGCCGGCTCGGCCGGCTGCTCGCCACGGAGGTCAGCGCCCTCTCAGCCCGGTGCTCCGAGCTCCCGCGATTGCAAAGGTGCCATGAGGCTAACGGTTGTCCGGGCGTGCTGAACAGGGGGCCCACCTTCTCTTGCGATGATCGGGCCGTGACTCCGACACCTGAGGACCACTCGCACGACGACGCGCACCGCCCCGCGCCCGGCCCGTCACCGGGGCACGGACACGGCCATGGGCACGGACACGGACACGGCCCGGCCACTCCGGTATCCGCGCATCTGCGGAAGGTGATCGCCGCGGTGCTGATCCCCTTCACGGCGGTGGTCGTGGTGGGGCTGATCGTGCTGTGGCCCGGCGGCACGCCGGACGGCAGCAGGGGCGGACCCAGCGGACTCGGCTTCGACCAGCAGAGGGCCTCCGGCCGGGTGGTGGAGGTCGAGGAGGTGAACTGCGCGGACGTCAACGCGCAGCCGCAGCAGCCGCCGGCCCCCGGCGAGGGGGACGCCGCGCGGCCGCCGGGCGATGCGGACGAGCCGTGCGAGCGGGCCACCATCGAGGTGACCTCCGGCAAGGACGAGGGCCACCGGTTCGACGAGATCGTGCAGCCGAGCGCCTCCCGGCACTACACCACGGGCCAGAAGCTGAAGCTGTCGTACGCGCCGAAGGCGCCGAAGAACCTCCAGTACTCGGTGAGCGATGTGGACCGCGGGATGCCGATGGCGGTGCTGGCGGGGCTGTTCGCGCTGGTCGTGGTGGCGGTGGGCCGGCTGCGCGGGGTCTTCGCCCTGGTGGCGCTGGCCATCAGTTTCGGGGTGCTGACCACGTTCATCCTGCCGGCGATCTTGCAGGGCTCGAACCCGCTGCTGGTGGCGGTGATCGGCGGCAGCGCCATCATGCTGATCGCGCTCTACCTCTGCCACGGGCTGACCGCCCGGACGTCGGTGGCGGTACTGGGCACGTTGATCTCACTGCTGCTGATCGCGGTGCTGGGCTCGGTGTTCATCGGCTGGGCGGCGCTGACCGGGAACACCGACGACCAGACCGGGCTGGTGCACGGGCTGTACCCCGACATCGAGATCCGCGGCCTGCTGCTGGCCGGCGTGATCATCGGGTCGCTGGGCGTGCTGGACGACGTGACGGTGACCCAGACCTCGGCGGTCTGGGAGCTCAAGGACGCCGACCCGTCGGCGGGTTGGCGGAAACTCTACGCGGCCGCCATGCGGATCGGCCGGGACCACATCGCTTCGGTGGTCAACACCCTGGTGCTGGCCTACGCGGGTGCGTCGCTGCCGCTGCTGTTGCTGTTCAGCATCGCGGACAGCGGGGTGGGCACGGTGGCGACGAGCGAGATCGTCGCCGAGGAGATCCTGCGCACCCTGGTGGGCAGCATCGGGCTGGTGGCGTCGGTGCCGGTGACCACGGCGCTGGCCGCGCTGGTGGTCTCGGCCGACCGGCCCGCGGCGGCCGGCGGCGGGGCAGCCGCCGGGGGCAGGCCCGGGTCCGCCGGGGCGAGCGCGCCGGGCCGGGGTGTGGGGGCCGGGCGGGGCCGCCGCCGGCGGGCGAAGCCGCGGGGCGGACGCTAGCCGGACGGGCCGCCGGGGGCGCCCAGGCCACGCGGGCGGCGTGCGGTGGGCGGGCTTCGGGGCCGCCGGCCGATCGTCGGGCCGCGGAGGCGACGGCCGGCGGTGCGCGGCAGGCTCCCGGCGGCCGGCGCCGGTGCGCCGCGGTGGCGGCGGCGCGGCGGGCTCCGGTCGTCCGGTGCGGGCCCGCCGCGGGGCGGGCGGCGGCGGGGCGGTGGCGTTGCCAGGCACACGGGCTCGCCCGGCCGGGCCGCGGCACCCGGGCGTGCGGCACGGCGCCGGGCGCGCTCCGCCCGGCACGGGTGCACGCGGCGAGGACTCCCGGGCAAGCTCCGCCGGGCACCGACGCGCCGGACCCGGGCAAGGGCTCGCCGGACCCGGGTTCGCCGGGCACGCTCCGCCGGCAGGCGGCACGCACCCCCGGACCCGCTCCGCCGGCAGGCGGCACGCACGCAACGGACCCGTTCCGCCCGGCAGGCGGCACGACCCCGGCGGAGCCGGCCCCGCCGGATCCGGCCCGTGTCCGGACGCGGCCCCCTCGGGCACTCCGCCAGGGCGGCGGCTCGCCGGACCGATTCTGCAGCGGCCCGGGGGCGCTCCCGCCCGGTTCGTTCCGGGCCGGGCTCAGCCCGCGTACCGGTCCTGGGCGAGGATCTGGCCGAGGACCGCGTCCAGGTCGGCGACCGGATCGCCCGCCTCCCGCTCCTCGCCGAACGGGACCAGCCGGTCGGTGCGGTCCAGGAAGGCGATCAGCGGGGCGGTGCCGGATCGGAACAGGGCCCCTTCCCCGCCCACTTGGAGCCGGATGAACACCCCCTGGGCCGGCTCGCCCTCGCTTCGCCCCGGCGGGTCGGCCAGCAGGTCCCCGCCCAGGGTGCCGGGTCCGGCGGGGGTGATGTGGACGTCGCCCTCCCCGGCCGGCCCGCTGAGCCCGTCGAGCAGCAGTTCACGTGCGAAGGCCCAGGTCACGGGGGCGTCCCCGGGCAAGTGAAAGGTGATTTCCACGGCGTACGGATCATTGCTGTCGTACGCCAGCTCGACCGGGATACGGAAGGACAGGTCCTGGGAGACCACGAAGGACATCGTCACTTCCGCCTGGACTGTGTCGCGCATGTCTCGCATCGTTCGCCGCCCCGAATCGATTGGGAATGGCCGGGTTTTAACCCCTTGGCCCTCTTGACAACATGCTCCGCCAAGTGCCTGACGGACCACAAGCAGTGCGTTTTCAGATACTGATAGAGAACGAGAGGGAGCTGATGATGTAGTTGACTCTGGAGCGTAGCGAATCCATCGCAGGACGGAGTCGCTCCGCTTGGGTGCAGGGTACGGAAATAGCCAGGGTGGCCGCTTCTGGACCCGCCGGGACAGGAAACGCGCCGCAAACCGTGCCCAGTGCGTACTCCTGCCTCTCGTACACCGGTTGCGCACGGCGCCGACCGGCGAGCCGGCGCCGCAGGTCGCCGGCGTCCCGTACCGAGTACGGAGTGATGGCCTGTACCGGATGCCGGGACAGGTGATCCTCCCGGTCCCGCTCGTCGAGCTGTGCGAGCAGGCACTGACCGATGGCGTGCGCGTGCGCGGTCCGCCTGAAGTCGGCCCACTCCTCGACTGCGGGGGTCTCCGGGCCGTCAGCCACCGCGACGACCTCGACTTCGCCTTCCCTATACACGGAGAAGTACACGGCCACGCCCAATTCCTCGCCGAGTCGGGCCAGGGTCCGGGCCATCCGGGCCCGTTGCCGCTCCCGGGCACCGGCCCGGCCCAGCCGTTCGGCCGCCACGCCGAGGACGAAGACGCCGTTCTCGCGGCGGAGATAGCCCTCGTGGGTCAGCGTGCGGAGCAGGTGGTAGGCGGTGGGCAGGGGCAGCCCCGCCGCCCGGGCGAGTTGCTTGGCCGGAGCTCCGGCCGGATGGGCGCCGACGGCTTCCAGCAGCCGCAGCGCGCGCTGCACCGAAGTGATCAGGGTCGGCTCGGCGGCCGCACCCTCGTTCGCTGTCGCCAACAGGCACCCCCGGGGTGTGTTTGCGAGGCAGACGCCGAGGAGGGCGTCGGAGTCTCGCACTTTAACCGGAGTAATGCCTTCAGGCCGGAGATGGGTGCGCGAAGTCGCTCACGCGGCGTACCCGTCCGTGGACCCGGCTTACGTTTACCAGTCACCTCGGGATGAAGACGATGAAGAGGTGAATTTCCGGACGACATAGATCAAACCGGCGATCAGCGCCACGAGCAGCAGCACCCGGAACGCCAACCACGCGATGAGGCCCACGACGCTGAGGATGAGGCCGCCGAAGACCGCGAGGACGAGGACCGGCACCGCGATCCACGTCACCCACCACGGCAAGCCCTGGAAAACGTTCTTCGCGGCCACTGTCGGTCCCTGCTTTCTGGCTGGATCGTCCGGATGACGTGCAGCCCCCCTGCTACGTCTTCGATGCTAGGACGCCCCGGGGCGCCGCGGACGGTTCCGCGCCCCCCGTCCTCCCCTGATCGGTCCCCTACGGGTTCCGGCCCCCGGCCTCAGCTCCCCGGTGGACCCGGCGGCCGGTCCCGCGGCCCGCGAGCGCCCGCCCGTCCGGCAGCCCTCGCGGCACCGCAAGCCGCGGCCGGGGCCGGGCGACCCGGCCCGGCTCATCCGGCCGTACCGCCGGGCCCACGGCGGCGGGCGCCGGCCATCGACGGTTCAGCTCCCCAGTGGTTCGGCTCTCCGGTGGCTCGGCACTCCGGCTCGGCTCCGGGTTCGGCCCCCGATCCAGTTCTCCGGCGGTTCAGCTCTCCGGCGGGGAGAACACCACCATCACCCGCAGGTCCTCGCTGATGTGGTGGAACTTGTGCGCCACCCCCGCCGGCACGTACACCACGCTGCCCCGACCCACCTGGGTGGTCTCCATGCCGACCGTGATCGAGGCCCGGCCGCTGACCACCAGGTAGACCTCGTCCTGGTTGTGCGGCCGCTGCGGGTCGACGGCGCCGGCGTCCAGCGCGTACAGCCCGACCGACATGTTCCGCTCCCGCAGGAACTGCAGATACGCGCCGTCGTTGGCGGCCCGCTCCGCTTCCAGTTCGTCCAGTCGGAACGCCTTCATCTCTTCGCAGCCCCTTGATGTGTCGATCTCGTCTGCCACGATCTCAGCATGAAGAATTTCGTAGTCAAGACGCTCGCGAACGCCGGAGCTCTGGCGGTGGCCATCTGGCTGCTCAAGGACATCACGCTGGCCGGGGACAACTTCGGCCACGAGGTCCTCACCCTGATACTCGTGGCGCTGCTCTTCGGTGTGGTCAATGTCATCGTGAAGCCGGTCGTGAAGCTCTTGGCGCTTCCGCTGTTCATCCTCACGCTCGGCCTGATCACCCTGGTGATCAACGCCCTGATGCTGCTGCTGACCTCGTGGCTGGCCGGGAAGTTCGATCTCAGCTTCGACGTCGACGGCTTCGGCACCGCACTGGTCGGCGCCCTGATCGTCTCCGTCGTCGCCTGGGCCCTCCATGTCGTGCTGCCCGACGACAAGGACTGAATGCGGTCGAGGATGATGGGGCTCATGAGAGCCCTGCCCTACCGCGTCTGCTTCGTCTGCACCGGCAACATATGCCGCTCACCGATGGCCGAGGCCGTCTTCCGCGCCCATGTCGAGGAAGCCGGGCTGGACGGACTGGTCGAGGTCGGCAGCGCGGGCACCGGAGGCTGGCACGAGGGCGAACCGGCCGACCACCGGACCGTCGCCGTCCTCACCGAGCACGGCTACGAGCAGGACCACGTGGCCCGCGAGTTCCAGGCCGACTGGTTCGCGCGGCTGGATCTGGTGATCGCGCTGGACAGCGGCCACCTCGACGAGCTCCGCCGGCTGGCGCCCACCCCCGGCGACGCGGCCAGGATCCGGCTGCTCCGCTCCTTCGAGCACCCGGCACCGGATGATCTGGAGGTGCCGGACCCCTACTACGGCGGGCGCGAGCACTTCCTGGAATGCCTGGAGATGGTCGAGGCGGCGATGGAAGGACTGCTGGCCACGGTCCGGCGGGCCCTGGACACCGACGCCCCGGCGCCCGGTGCCGGCGGGACCGGGCGGAGCAGCGGCGAGCACGACGGCACGAAGGAGTACGCGTGAACGGCGACGGAACCCGAGCGGTACGGGCCGGCCTGCCCGAGCCCGAGACCTACCAGGCCGCCCTCCCCGGGCCGGCGTTCGCGGCCCACTACCACCTGCACGGCGACGCCGACCCGGCCGCCGGCCCGTACACCTACGGCCGGGACGCCAACCCGACCTGGACGCTGCTGGAGCGGGCCATCGGGGAGCTGGAGTCCCCCGGCGCCGACGCCGAGACGGTGGTCTTCGCCTCCGGCATGGGCGCCATCTCCGCCGTCCTCTTCTCCCAACTGCGCCAGGGCGACGCCGTGGTGCTGCCCAGCGACGGCTACAACCTGCTGGCCCGGCTCCGCGAGCGGCTGACCGGTTACGGCATCGAGGTGCGGACCGCGCCGACGGGGGGCGACGCCCAGCTGGAGGTGCTGGCGGGCGCCCGGCTGCTGTGGCTCGAGACCCCGTCCAACCCCGGCCTCGACGTGTGCGACATCCGCCGGCTCGCCGACGCCGCGCACGCCCAGGGCGCCCTGGTCGCCGTCGACAACACCCTGGCCACCCCGCTCGGCCAGCGCCCGCTGGAGCTGGGCGCGGACTTCTCGGTGGCCAGTGGCACCAAGGCGCTCACCGGCCACGGTGACGTCCTGCTGGGCTACGCCACCACCCGGGACCCGTCGCTGGCCGCCGGGGTACGCACCTGGCGGAAGACCGTCGGCGCGATCCCCGGGCCGATGGAGGCCTGGCTGGCGCACCGTTCGCTGGCGACCCTCCAGCTCCGCTTGGACCGGCAGGCGGCGAACGCCCTCGCGCTCGCCGAAGCGCTGCGGGACCGGCCGGAGATCAGCGGACTGCGCCACCCGGGCCTGCCGGAGGACCCGGCGCACCCCCTCGCCGCGGCCCAGATGCGCGGCCGGTACGGGTGCGTGGTGTCCTTCGCCCTGCCCGACCGCGACCACGCCCAGCGGTTCCTGGGGGCACTGCGCCTGGTGGACGACGCGACCAGCTTCGGCGGGGTGCGCTCCACCGCCGAACGCCGCGCCCGCTGGGGCGGTGACGCGGTCCCGGAGGGCTTCATCCGCCTCTCCGCGGGTGTGGAGGATCCGGCGGATCTCGTCGCCGACGTGCTCCGGGCCCTGGACGACGCCGCGGCGGTATAGGAACGCGCCGCACCGGCGGGTTTCAGCCGCCGCCGGTTGCGGCAGATGTCAGCTATGACCGACCGACCCGTGGTCAAACGCACCGCTCGCGCCATTCTGATCGACGGCGACACCGAGCCGGAAATGATCCTGATCAAGCGCACCAAGCCCGGAGAACCCCCGTACTGGATCACCCCGGGGGGCGGGGTGGAGCCCGAGGACGCCTCCGTCGTGGCCGCGCTGCACCGGGAGGTCGACGAGGAGTTGGGCGCCACGATCACCCACGTGGTGCCCGCCTTCGTGGACACCGTCCCGCACACCGGGGACCCGGGCGAGGAGCCGGGCGCCGCGGCGGAGGCGGGCGGGGTCAAGGTGCAGCACTTCTTCGTCTGCCGGCTGGCCTCGATGGACCTCTCCCGGCGGCACGGTCCCGAGGTGGACGAGCCGCGCGGCGAGTACGAGGTGGTGCGGATCCCCTTCGACCGCAAGGGGATCGCGTCGGTGGAGGTGGTGCCGCCCTCGCTCCGGGAGTACCTCGACGCGAACGTGGAGGGGGTGCTGGCGCTGCTCGCCGAGGACCTGGGCTGATTGGGGTCCCCGGGCGGGCGCCGGGGCCGGGCCGCGGGCTGGGGCCGTGCCGCGAGGTGGCCGGGACTGGTCGGCGGGGCAACCGGGCCCGGCCGGCGGGTGCGGGCGTCAGCCGGCCGGTGGCGTCGTCAGCCGAACCAGCCGGTGAACGGCTGGTTCGCCGTGTCGGCCCGCGGCTGTCGGGCCCGGGCCAGTGCGCGCTCCGCCTCCACCCGCCACCGCTGGGGATCGTGCGGCTCCTGGTGCTGCCGGGGGGTGGTACGCCGCGGGCCGCGCCGGTCCGCCTCGGCCGCCGCGCCGAAGAAGTCCCCGCCCTTCCGTCTGACGTCGTCGGTGCCCCAGTCCTGGTCGCGCCGTTCCGGCGCGGGCTCCGGCTCCCGCCCCGGCCGCTCCCGGTCCGGGCCGGGTGGCGGTGCGTCTTCGTCGCCGGGCCCGGAGGGCCGCGCCCGGCGCGGCTGCGCGGGTACCGCCCGGGCCAGCCGCGGGATGTGCTTGGCGCAGTGGATGTACGCCTCCTCCACGGTCACCTCCACCCAGACCACCGCCCGCCGGCCGGGCACCGGGTCGACCGGCAGCCCGGTGCGCAGGGTCCGCATCTCGGCGTCCTCGACGAGCCGGGCGGTGCCGTTGACGTGCAGCCCGATGCGGTCCCGCAGGAAGTCGAGGAGCAGGATGCCCACATGGGGGTTCTCCTCGATGTTGCCGAGGCTGGCCAGCACCCCGTTGCCCCGGTACTCGGGGTAGGCGAGCGTCCGGTCGTCGAAGACCCGGAGGAAGCCGGGCGGCCCGGCGCGGAAGGTGCTGTCGCACTCGCCGTGCCGGTCGGCGGTCGCCAGGAAGAACATCTCCTGCCGGGCGACGAACTCCCGCATTCTCGGGTTGAGATGGTCCAGTACCTGCTCGTCGTAGAAGCGGTCGGCCCGCTCGACGGTGCCCAGGCGCTGCTGGAGGGCGTGCTCACCGTCGCTTCCCGGCCGTACCTCGGTCGCCGTCGCCGTCCGTTCGTGCTCGACTCGGCCGTCGTCCACAGTCCTTGCCCCTGCCCTCAGTCTCCGGTCGCGACCAGCTCTTCTATGGAGTCGTGGCGTATGCGGTGGGTCGGCACCCCCGCGCCCACCAGCGCGTCCACCCCGCTGCGGATCATCCCGGGCGGCCCCGACAGATAGGCGTCGTAGGCGTTCCACGGCCCGTATCTGCGGACCGCGTCGGGCAGTTGACCGCTCAGCCCGGCGGTCGGGCCGTCCGACACCACCGGCCGCACCGACAGCCAGGGATGGGCGCGCTCCAGCTCGATCATGGTGTCCATGTCGTACAGGTCCTGGTCGTGGCGGGCGCCGTAGAACACCTCGACCGGCCGGGTCCTGCCGTGCTCGGCGACGTCCTCCACCAGTGCCTTGATCGGCGCGATGCCGGTGCCGCCGCCCAGGCACAGCAGCCCGTTGTCGGTGCTGTGGTCGACCGTCATGGAGCCGGCGGGCGGGCCGAGCCGCAGGACGTCGCCGGGGCGTGCCCGGTTCACCAGCGCGCTGGACACCCACCCCGCGGGCACCGCCTTGACGTGGAAGGAGAGCAGGCCGTCCGGGCGCGGCGCGGAGGCGAACGAGTAGTGCCGCCAGACCCGCGGCCACCACGGTGTCTCCAGGCTGGTGTACTGCCCGGCGCGGAACGCGTACGGCTGGTCCGGGCGGACCGTCACCACCGCGATCTCGTTGGTGCGCAGCTCGTGCGCGACCACCTCCGCCTGCCACCAGGCCGGATGGTGCAGCTCGTCCTCCGCCGCCGCGTCGATCATGATCTGGGAGATGGTGGTGTAGGCGCGCACCCACGCCGCCTCCGTCTCCGCGTCCCAGCTCCGCGCCGCGTACCGGGTCAGCGCGCCGATCAGGCACTCCCCGACGGCCGGGTAGTGGTCGGGCAGCGTGCCGTACTTCCGGTGGCCGCGGCCGAGGTGGGACAGGTACTCGGTGAGGGTGTCGGTGTCGTCGACGTGCCGGGCGGCGGTGAGCAGCGCCCTGAACAGCCGGTCGCGCTGGCTGTCCATGGAGGCCGGGAACAGGTCCCGCAGTTCGGGGTTCCCGACGAAGAGCAGGGCGTAGAAGTACGAGGTGACCTTGTCCGCGATCGGTTCGATCTCCGCCATGGTGCGGCGGATCAGCACCGCGTCCGGGGAGCCGCGGCCGGCCTCCGGACGGGGGGTGGCGAGCGCGACCGCGGGGCCGGGGGAGGGCAGCCCGCCGGCCGCCGGTCCGGACGGCGCGGCCGACCGGAGGGGTCGGTCGGGGGTCGCCGCCGGGCGGGTCGCGCCGGGCGCGAACCGGTCGTCGGCCGTCCGGGCGGGCCCGGTCGGGGACCGGCCCTCGTCCGGGTGGGCGGGCGCGGCGGCGTCCGCGGGGCGGGCGGCATCCCGGGGGCGACGGGCGGCGTCCGCGGGACGGGCCGCGTCGGCGGGGCGGACCGCGTCCGGGGTGCCGGCGGGCCGGGGCGCCGCCGGGGCCGGTACCGGTTCCGGAGCGGGTCCCCGCGCGGCGGCCGGGGCCCGGCCCTGGGTACGCGTGGCGGCCGGCACCGGGTCGGAGGTGCGCTGGTGCTCCGCGGGGCGTGGGTACTCCGCGGAGTGCCGGGGGTGCGCCTCGGGGTCCGGGGACTGAGGGTGCTGCGGGGGCTGCTGGTGATGCGGGAGCTGGGTGTGGTGCGGGGACTGCTGGTGGTGCGGAGGCTGCGGGGGTTCCTCATGGCGCCGGGGGTGTTCCCCGCGCTGCGGGTCATCCGGGCGCGGATGCTCCACCTGGCGCTGGAGGCGCTCCTCGGGCCGGCGCTCCTCGCGGTGCCGGGGTGGCTCCTCGCGGTGCCGGGGTGGCTCCTCGCGGTACAGCGACGAGACGGCGAGCGGGTCGGCCTGCGGCTGGGCCCCCTGCCCGGGCACGGTGGTGCGCGGCCCGAAGGGGCCGGATGTTCCGTGGGATGTCCGGGGCCCAGGGGGTGCCTGGGGCGCGGGGCCGGATGCTCCGGGGTGTGCCTGGGGCGCGGGGCCGCCGGGTCCCGGCCCGGCGAGGGCACCGGTACGGCGCTCGGCGCCGCTGCCCACCGGTCGTATCCGGCTCACCGGTCGGCTGGGGCCGTCCGCCGTGCCGTCCGCGGCCGGTTGCCGATCGTCGGGCTCGGCGTTCTTCCCGCTGCTCGGGGTGAACCAGCCCCAGTCGCCGCTGTTCCCGCCGGAGTCGCCGCCATCGGCAGACGACGTGCTGGTCGGAGCGTCCATGGTTGCCTCGCCTCGAACATCTTTCTGTCGGTTTTCGACTTGCTCGATCCGGGATCTGCCCGCGATTGCCCGCTTCATTGCTCACTCGGGCCAATTGGTTCCGCTCTCGACGACCCGGCGGAGATTCCGGCGACGGCCCCGTCCACGGTGTCCGGCGTCGGCCTCTCCAAGCAGCCTGCCACTCGTTCGGCCCGCAACGGACACATAGCCGGAAGTCCCCACAACAGGAGCCTTTGTCCCGTTAGGCTGCTTCGGCCCATGCGGTGCCGCGACAGCGTCCTGGCACGGAACCGGGGACGACCCTACCGGGCGTCGTCATTTCCACAACCCCTGTGCCCGGCAGGCCCAGGCACTTCCGACATGGCGCAATCACCCCCGCTTATCCACCAATTCGTACGCCTCCCGGAGGTCCCTCCCCGTATACGCGTACGAGGCGATTCCACTCACATGGTGATCTGCGTTGACGGCCACCGACATGGGCACCACGGCGAAGAGTTCGGCATCCGACCTGGAGTCTCCGTAAGCAACGCAGTCGGCCCTGGTGAGACCGAAATTCGCGCAGAGTTCATCGGCGATCCGGACCTTGGCGGTGGGGTTGAGAATTCCCGCCGGGTCGACCGGTTCCCGGAACGGGACGGACGGCCACCGCGAGCCGCGGGCGGCGTCCGCCCCCCAGTCCAGCAGCCGTTCCACGAAGAAACCCGGCGAGAGCGAGATCACCGCGGACCGCTCCCCGCGCGCCCGGATGTCCGCCCACACCTCGCGGATCCCCGCCAGCCACGGCGCCTGCTCGAACGCCACCGCGACCTGCGCCTCGGTCAGCGCGCTCCACAGCGCGCAGGCGCGCACCGCGAACTCCCCCGGCACCAGCGCACCGCGGGCGAAAGCCCGCTCCAGTTCGGCGATCTCGCGGTCGACGCCCAACTGCCGGGATATCTCGATGGCCGCGGCCGATCCGTGGATGAGCGTTCCGTCCAGATCGAACAGGTGGAGTCTCGTCATGGGAGCCGAGCGTAGGCGTACTCGCATCCGCGTACCCGTGGATACTCCCCTCGTGAGACGCCGTTCCGGGCGGTGCGCGCGACCGTGGGGGCATGAAGCCGAACCGATCGACCACCACCGGCCGCACCACCGGGGCGTTCCAGCTCTCCCGCCCGGCGCGGCGGGCCTGGCTCGTCCTCCATGTCGCCGTCTCCGTCGCCTGGCTCGGGCTCTCCCTGTGCCTGCTGGTGCTCGGCGTCTCGGGGGCGACCACCGATTCCGCGGAGACCGGCGCCGCCGCGTACCGCGCCATGAAGATCTTCGGCGACTGGATGATCATCCCGATCAGCCTGCTCACGCTGGTCAGCGGGGTGGTGCTGGCGCTGGGTACCTCCTGGGGCCTGGCCCGGTACCGCTGGGTGTGGACGAAGTTCTGGCTGACCCTGGCGACCGCCGCCGCGTCGGTCTTCGCCCTGCGGTCCGGCATCGACGACGCGGCGGCCGAGGTGGACCGGTTGCGGGCCGGCGAACCGGTCCCGCTCTTCGCCGACCTGGTCGCCGCCCCCGCGGTCTCCACCACCGCGTACCTGTTCATGACCGCGATCTCGGTGCTCAAGCCCTGGGGGCTGACCGCGCGCGGGCGGCGGTGGCGGGAAGCGGGCCGGGCCCGGGGACACGTCCGGCGCGGTCCGGCCACCGGGCGGGACGGGGGCACGCCCGCCCCGGACCGGGTCACACCCTCTCCGGGCACGCCCGCCCCGGCCCGGGGCACGCCCGCACCGGGCAGGGCCGGCGGGCCGGGCCGGGCCACGCCCGCGTAGGGCCGGGGCCGGCGGACCGGCCCCCGGGCCGCCGGCACGCCCCGCCGGGGCTCGGGACCACCGGTGGCACCGCGGCGTCCGGACGGGCCGGCTCGTCCCGCCCCCGGGCGGCAACGGACTCCGGCACGGCCGCGCGGGGGAGAGGCGCGGCCGTGCCGGAGAGCCACGGTGCGGCGGGTCAGCGAACGGTCACCGCCCCCGCTTCTACGGCGGACCCGGACGCCGGGGCGGCGGTCCCCCCGCCGGCGACGACCCGGCCGGACCGCGCGGTGCGCCGCTCCAGATGGGTGGCGTACAGGGCGATCAGGATCGCGGAGACCGTCATCAGCGCCCCCACCCAGTTGACCGCCGTGTAGCCGAGGCCGCCGGAGATGACCAGCCCGCCCAGCCAGGCGGCGAGGGCGTTGCCGAAGTTGAAGGCCGCGATGTTGCCGGCCGAGGCCAGTGTGGGCGCGGCGGCGGCCTGGTCCATCACCCGCTTCTGCAGCGGCGGGACGGTCGCGAAGCCGAAGGCTCCGATCAGTACGAGGGTCACCACCGCGGCGACCTTGTGGTGCGCGGTGAAGGTGAACAGGCCCAGCGAGACCGCGAGGCCGCTCAGCGAGGCGTACAGCATCGGCATCGGAGACCGGTCGGCCAGCCGGCCGGAGATCAGGTTCCCGCCGAACAGGCCGACGCCGAAGGCGGCGGTCAGCCAGGTGACGGAGGACTCGGCGAAGCCGGTGACCTCGGTCATCATCGAGGCGAGGTAGGTGACGGCCGCGAAGACGCCGCCGAAGCCGAGGATCGTCATCAGCATCGCGAGGCCGACCTGCGGGTTGCGGAAGACGGCCAGCTCGCTGCCGAGCCGGGAGGCCGCCCGCTCGGGCTGGGCCGGCACGAGCCTGGCGACCCCCAGCAGCCCGATCACGCCGAGCGCGGCGACGGCGAGGAAGGTGGCGCGCCAGCTGACCTGCTGGCCGAGCCAGGTGCCCGCGGGCACACCCGCCACGTTGGACAGGGTCAGACCGGTGAACATGGTGGCGATGGCGGTGGCCCGCTTCTCCGGCGCCACCAGGTCCGCGGCGACGATCGCCCCGATGCCGAAGAAGGCGCCGTGGGCGAAGGCGGCCACGATGCGCCCGGCGAGCAGCAGACCGAAGGCGGGGGCGGCGGCGGTGAGCGCGTTGCCCACGATGAAGACGCCCATCAGCAGCAGCAGCATCTGCTTACGGGTGAGCCGGGTGCCGAGCACGGTCATCAGCGGCGCCCCGAGGACGACGCCGAGCGCGTAGAGGGTGGTGGCGTAGCCGGCCAGGGGGATGGAGACGTCGAAGTCGTTCGCGACCTCGGGCAGCAAGCCCATGATCACGAACTCGGTGGTGCCGATCCCGAAGGCGCCGATGGCGAGCGCCAGGAGGGCGAGAGGCATGACGAGGCCCTTCGGATTGTTTGCATGGGGAGGTTGGGCGCGTTGACAATACTTGCATACGCCGATTAATTGCAAGGGCCGACTATTTCACCCTCCCGTATCCTGGACGTACGGCACCAGCACCACCTGGTGGTGCGAACCCAAGGAGGGACCCATGCCGCAGACCCCGCAGACCCGGCAGAACCCGCCGGCCATGGCCCGTGGCTGGTGCGCCCTGTCCTCGCTGCACGGGCGGATCGAGACGCACATCGAGCGGGCACTCCAGGCGGCGCACGGTCTCAGCGTCCGCGAGTACTCCGTGCTCGACGTGCTCAGCTACCAGCACGACGGCGACGGCGGCCACCTCCAGATGCACCAGCTCGCCGACGCCGTCGTGCTGAGCCAGAGCGCGACCACCCGGCTGGTCGGCCGGCTGGAGGACCGCGGGCTGCTGTCCCGCTACATCTGCCCCACCGACCGGCGCGGCATCTACACCGATGTCAGCGAGGCCGGCCTCCGGCTGCTCGAAGAGGCCCGGCCGACGAACGAGACCGCGCTGCGGGAAGCCTTGGGGGAAGCCGCCAAGCGTCCCGAGCTGGCCCCGCTGGTCGCGGCCGTCGAGGCCCTGGAACCGTCCGTTTGACCCGCCGGCCGCACCGGTCCGGGCGGCGGGTGGCCCGCACCGACGGCCGCCGGGCCCGACCACGGCCCCCGTACGACGGGGCTCGAACCGCGGACCCGTACGACGGCCCGGGCACCTGAACACACGACGCGCCCCGGTCACCCGAGCCGCACGACGCGCCCCGGTCACCCGAGCCGCACCAAGGGCCCCGGGCACCGGACCCCGCGCGAAGGGCCCCGGGCCACGGGGACCCCGTGCGACGACCCCGGGCCCCTGACCAGCGCGAAGGGTTCTGGACACCTGAGCCGGACGAAGCCCCCGGCCCCAGGCCCCAGGCGAAGGGCCCTGGGCACCGGACCCCGCGCCAAGGGCCCCGACCGCCCCGCGCCCGGCAGGAGGGCCGCCCGTCCGTTCGGCCGCCGCCCCGGCCGGTCTACGCTCCGGGCATGAGCGACTTCCGGATACGCCCGGCCACCTCGACCGACCTTCCCGCGATCGTGGCGATGCTCGCCGACGACCCCCTCGGGGCCCGCCGGGAATCGCCGGACGACCTCACCCCGTACCAGGCCGCCTTCGACCGGCTGGCCGGCGACCCCAACCAGCACCTGGTGGTCGCCGTCCACGACGGGCGCACCGTGGGCACCCTGCAGCTGACGGTCATCCCGGGGCTGTCGCGGCGCGGCGCCACCCGCTCGGTCATCGAGGGCGTCCGCGTCCACGCCGACCACCGGGGCAGCGGCCTGGGCACCCTGCTGATCGAGTGGGCGATCGACGCGTCCCGCCGCGAGGGCTGCCGACTGGTGCAGCTGACCTCCGACGCCACCCGGGCCGACGCGCACCGGTTCTACGAGCGGCTGGGCTTCGAAGCCTCGCATGTGGGGTTCAAGCTGCCGCTCGACTGACCGGGCCCCGCCCGGTCCGCGCTCAGCTCCGCTCTGCCCTGATGGTCCGTCAACCATGCTGCCGCGCAACGCCGATGGACGCCACCGAGGGGCTGCTGTGGCGCGTGCGCGGACCGGCGGTACGGGCCGCGCCCGCTGTCACGAAACACCCGGCTCGTTCCTTCCGGCCCCCGCTGGGGATCCGCCGGGCGGTTCACCGGCGAACCGGCTCCCCGGAAGGGTGCCCGCCGGCCGCTCTCGCACCGCCCCGGGTGTCCGGAACAGGCGCTCGCCGGGGCTCAGGCCGAGGAGGCGCCGTCCTGCCTGGCCCGTCTGCGGTGGGCCTTCTGCCGGCAGGCGGCGCCGCAGAAGCGGGCCGGGCGACCGGTCCGCGCCGGACGCATCAGCCCACCGCAGACCTCGCAGACCCAGGCTCGGGTTTCGTTACGGTCCTCGCCATCAGTTCCGTTACTACCGGCCCGCCGTGGGCGCGGTTTCGTAACGTTGGACCGCTGCGGCGGGAGCGCCGGCCAGGAACCGGATCCGGGTGGCCGCAGCCCGTCGCAGAGGATCACCATGGCCCGGCCGGGCCCGCCCGCCGACGACCGGTGCCGCTCCATCGCCAGCGCTCCGACCAGCAGTGCCCGGACATCGGCGAGGTCGGCGTCCTGCCGTACCGCACCCGCTTCCTGAGCCCGCGTCAGCAGCACGCCGACCGCCCTGCCGAACTCCTCCAGCGCGTCGCTGCGCCGCCGGTACGGCGCCTCGGTGAGCGCGCCCAGCGCCTCCCGCAGCGCCTTGTCCGCACCCGCCCGGTGGACAACTCCGGTGAGGAACACGAAGAAGGCCTCGGCCGGGTCCTCCGCTCCGGCCAACTGCCGTGCCTCGCCGGTGAATCGTTCCACCGACTCCTCCACCACTGCCTGGAACAGCGTTTCCTTGGAGGGGAAATGGCGGTACACGGTGCCCGCTCCCACCCCGGCACGCCGGGCGATCTCGCCCAGAGGGACCGTCAGACCCCGTTCGGAGAACGCCGATCGGGCCGCTTCCAGCACGCGGGCCCGGTTCCGTCTGGCATCGGAGCGCAGCGTCTCGTCCTCGGCCGTCACCTACGGGCCTCCTCGGTGGAGCGGTGCCTAACCGGGGCACGCGCTCCACATCGTCCAAGCGGGTGGGGTGTATCAATTCTAGAGGAAAGAAGCCCCGGAGGAAACGGATTCAGAAAGTCCGTTTCTTCTGCTGCGGTCGTCCGGAGAACCCGGAGAGCCGGCCGGACCGGCCCCCGGGTCTTCGCCGGTGCGGTTACAGCCCGCGCCACCCCTCCGGGTCGACACCCCCCGGCACCGCCCCGCCGGGCCCGTACGGCTGCCGGGTGAACACGAAGGTGCCCACGTCCAGATGGGTGTCCGCGGCACCGAAGCCACCCGCGCCGGGCACCACCCGCAGCGTCTCCCCGTCGTAGTAGCCCTCCAGCCCGGTCCAGGTGCCGTCCTCCTCCGCGCGGAACCGCGCGGCGCGCGCCGACGGGCCGTCCGCCATCGCCAGCTCCAGCCCCCGCTCGGCGCGCAGCCGCAGCACGAACGGCGCGCTCCCCCAGAACCACAGGCCGGTCAGCGCGAGCAGGTCCGCGTCGGCCTCGGCCTCGGGGAGCGGTCGCCACGGCTCCGGGATCCGGGGCTCGCGCTCCGCGACGATCCGGATCAGGTCGGCGGCGGTGGCGCCGACCGCGGGCCCCGACGTGGCGTTGGACAGCACGACGGCGGCCAGCCGGTCCTCCGGGCTGATCCACAGCTGCGCGAGGAACCCGGGCATCGAACCGCCGTGGCCGAACAGCTGCCGCCCGTTGTCCCGGGTCAGCTGGATGCCCAGTCCCCAGTCCCGGTCCCGGTCCCGGTCGGGCACCGCGGTGGCGGTGCGCATCTCGGCGAGGGTCCCGGCGGAGAGCACCCGCTCGTCCCCGTCCAGGAGGAACGCCGCCCAGCGCGCCAGGTCCTCGGTGGTCGACCAGAGCTGACCGGCCGGAGCCATCAGCCCCGTCTCGGTGGCGGGCTCGGGCAGCAGCACGTCCGCGAAGGGGTGCACCGCCCAGCCACCGGCATGCGGGGCCTGCGGCTGCGACGTCGTACGGTCCATCCCCAGCGGCTCCAGCACCTCACGGCGCAGGACCTCGTCCCACGGCGCCCCCCGCAACTCCTCGACCACCGCGCCCAGCAGCGCGAAACCGGTGTTGGAGTAGTGGAAACGACGCCCGGCCGGGTGGATCACCGGCCGGTCGCCGAGCAGGTCGGCGCGCTCGGGGCGAAGCTCCCCGGAGGTCCGCTCCCACCAGGGCCCCCGGGATTCGGCGGCCAGCCCCGAGGTGTGGGTCAGCAGTTGGGCGATGGTGACGTCCGCGGCCTCCCGCGGCGCGTCCAGCCGGCGGCCCAGCGGATCGGCGAGGTCCAGCAGGCCCTCGTCGCGCAGCCGCAGCACCAGCACCGCCACGAACAGCTTGGTGAGCGAGCCGATGCGGTACTGGGTGTGCTGGTCCGGTGCATGCCCGTCCACACAACTCCGCGCCCCGGTCCACACGGGACGGCCGTCCCTGACCACCGCGGCCACCAGCGACGGGGCACGGCCCTCGGACTGGGCCACGGCGATGCGGTGCAGCAGCGCGCGCCGGGTCTCGGGCAGCAGCTCGGCGAACTCGTGATCAATCGTCATGGGCGAACCCTACGAGGAGCCCGGGCGGCGCGGACCGTGCCGGCCGCACCCGGTGGACCACCCCCGGCGCCGCCGTCCGCACGGCTTCCCGGCCGCCCCCTGGACCGCCGCCCGCACAGTTTCCCCCGCCGGCCGCCCCGGCGCGGCCGTCCGGATGGCTTCCCGGCCGGTCGCCTCGGAGGCTGGCCTTGACGTCCACGTCAACGCCTACCGTCGAGGACATGCGGATCGGAGAGCTGGCCGAGCGCGCGGGCACCACCACACGCACCCTGCGCTACTACGAGTCCCTGGAACTGCTTCCGGCGCGCCGCGCCGGGAACGGCTACCGCACCTACGACGAGGAGGACCTGCGGCTGGTCCGGGAGATCCGGATGCTCCAGGGCTTCGGGTTCGAACTGGAAGAGACCCGCCCGTTCGTGGAGTGCCTGCGCGCCGGGCACCCGGCGGGCGACTCCTGCCCCGCCTCGCTCGACGTCTACCGGCGCAAGCTGGCCGAACTCGACGACTGCATGGACCGGCTCCGCCGTATCCGGGAGCAGGTCGGCGCGCAACTGGAGCAGGCGGTACGGGCCCGCGCGGCACTGGAGGCCGCGTCCCCGGCCGCCGGTGGACCGGAACCGCGCTGCGAGCTGACGCACTGACGTCCTGACCGACAACCGCGAAGAGGGGACGAGGGATGGAGCACACGGGAATGGCGATACGGCCGGTACCGGCCACGCCGGGGAAGCGGCCTGCCGGGCCCGCCGCGATCACCGACGCCACGTTCGCCCAGGAGGTACTGGAGGCCGATCGCCCGGTCCTGGTGAAGTTCACCGCGGCCTGGTGCGGACCGTGCCGGCAGCTCGCGCCGGTGCTGTCCGAGATGGCCGAGGAGGAAGCGGCCCGGTTGAAGGTGGTCCAGCTGGACGTGGACCACAACCCCCGGACCCCGGCCGCCTACGGGGTGCTCGCGACGCCCACCATGCTGGTCTTCCAGCGGGGCGAGCCGGTGAAGTCGCTGGTCGGTGCCCGGCCCAAGCGGCGCCTGCTGCAGGAGCTCGCCGACGTCATGGGGTGACCCGGCGGGCCGCACCGGACCGGTCCCGACCGCGCCACCTCAAGCCATTGCTTGGGGATGTGCAAGAAAACCCGAGGATTGACTTGGGTTTTCCTCGTGGACGACGATCGTTCCGGGCCCAGGCGGCAACCCGTCCAGGCACTTCACGGCAGTCCGGACTGCTGAGGAGCCTGGACGGGTGCCGACCCCGGCGGCGATCCCCCGGATGCCCGCCATGGCCCGGAACGCTGGGCACGGTCGGCTCCACGGCACGCGCCCGGGAACGTGTCGTCGGAAGGTGTCGATGTGGATGCACTGGAGCTGGTGGCCATCGGCGCCGCCGGAGTCGCGGCCGGCGGGATCAACGCGGTGGTCGGATCGGGCACCCTCATCACCTTTCCCACCCTGCTCGCCTTCGGGTACCCGCCGGTGGTGGCCAATGTGTCGAACAACGTCGGCCTGGTACCCGGCGTACTCAGTGCCGTGTACGGCTACCGCCGCGAACTCAGGGGCCAGTCGAAGCGGCTGATCCGGTGGGGTGTGGGGTCACTCATCGGCGGCCTCGTCGGGGCTCTGCTGCTGCTGCAACTGCCCGCGGAGACGTTCGACGCGGTGGTGCCGGTCCTGATCATCATGGCCTGTGTGCTGCTGCTGCTCCAGCCGAGACTGAACCGCTGGATGAAGGAGCGGCAGGGCGAGGGGAGCCGGGACGGTGGCCTGCCCATGTGGTTCGGCGTACTGGGGACCGGTGTCTACGGCGGCTACTTCGGCGCCGCCCAGGGTGTGCTGCTCATGGGCCTCTTCGGCAGCTTCCTCCAGGACGACCTGCAACGGCTCAACGCCGCGAAGAACGTCCTCGCCGCCATCGTCAACGGAGCGGCGGCGGTGGTCTTCATCGCGGTCGCGGACGTGGACTGGGCGGCGGCCGCGGTGATCGGGGTCGGGGCGATCCTGGGCGGTCTGCTGGGGGCGCGGGTGGGCCGGCGCCTGTCGCCCACCGTGCTGCGCGGCGTCATCATCACCGTCGGCGTCACCGCGTCGGTGATCATGATCGCGCGCTGATCCCGGACCGGCGCCGCGGCCTCCGGGCGCGGCGGCGGGCAGCGGGCATCGGGCAGCGGGCAGCGGGCAGCGGGCAGCGACGCGGTGTTTCACGTGAAACACCACACGGAAGGCGCCCGGACCGGTCCGGTGTTTCACGTGAAACACCGGACGCCCGGCAAGCCGGCCGTTGCCGCCGCCCCGGCGGCGCACCGGTCCGCACCCCCCGAGCGCTCACGGGTTCACCGCCACCGCCTTGAAGAACGTGTAGTGGAAGGTGCCGTCCGGGTCCGCGGCGCGCCGCAGCTCGGCGATCCCCCGATCCCACGCGGACCCGGTGATCAGCCCGGCGGCCAGCGCGTCGGCCCGGACCGATTCCACCATGGCGATGAAGGTGTGCCGGGTGAAGCCCTCGACGAGCGCCGGACGGGCCCGGTCGGCGTAGACCGTCCGGGGGCGGACCCGCACCTCCGTGTATCCGGCGGCGGAGAGCAGCGGTTGCAGCCGGCGACCGAGCAGCGCATCGCCTCCCGACGCGGCCTGCAACCGGACCTGACAGTCAATCACCGCACGAGCCGCGGCGCCGTCGGGGTGGAAGAGGGCCGACCCGTGGTCCCCCTCGATGACGGTCAGGGTGCCGCCGGGGCGCAGCACCCGGCGCAGCTCCGCGAGGGCGCGTGCCGGGTCCGCCAGATGCTCCAGCACGAAGCAGACGAAGGCGTGATCGACCGCGGCGTCGGGGAACGGCAGGTCGAGCAGGTCCGCGTGGCGCCACTCGACCTCCGAGCCGGGTGCGTGCGCCGTGACCCGGTCCCGGGCCTGCGCCAGGGAGGCGGCCGAGTGGTCGACCGCGATGATCGTCGCTCCCGGGCTGGATGCCGCCAGATGCACGGTCTGCGCCCCCACCCCGCAGCCCGCCTCCAGCACCCGGCTCCCCGCCGGGTACGCCGTCCCCTCGTGGAGCAGCTCCGCCAGGGTGTCCGCCTGGTCCCCCAGCCGATGGGACTCCCGCTCCGAGTAGCCGTGGACGTACTCGATCGATGTCGCTGTGTTCATGGCCCCACCCTGTTGCCACGATGGCCGAGTGCACAGGTCCAATGACGACGCCACGGACCGGTCCAACGGCTCTCCGCCAGGGCCCGGTTCCGACTTCCTGCAACTGGACATCGGCGAAGCCCCGACCGGCGGCCGGGCCGACTGGCTGACCCGGCAGCTACGGCTGGCCCTGGCGGACGGTCGTCTGCCGGTGGGCAGCAGACTGCCCGCCACCCGGGTGCTCGCCGCCGAGCTGCGGGTCTCCCGGGGCGTGATCACCGAGGCGTACCAGCGTCTCGCGGAGGACGGGCACACCGTCGGCCGGGGCCGGAAGGGAACGATCGTCGTCGCCGTCCCGGCGCCGTCCGGGCGCCCGCTGGCTCCCCGGGCACCGGCCGCCGGTACGGCGGCGCCGCACCGCGGGGTACCCGGCCCGCGAGGCCCGTCCGCCGAGGTCTTCCCCGCCGTACCGGGCCCGGACGTCTACGACCGGCTGCGCACGGCGCCCGCCCGGATCGACCTCACCCCCGGTATGCCGGACCTCGGGGCGTTCCCCCGCGGCGCCTGGCTGCGCGCCGAGCGCTCGGTGCTCTCCGGTCTCGCCTCGTCCCACCTCGGCTACGGCGATCCCCGCGGGGCGCCGGCGCTGCGCGAGGCCGTCGCCGGCTGGCTCGCCCGCAACCGCGGGGTCCACGCCGACCCGGCGGAGATCCTCATCGTCACCGGCACCGCCCAGACCCTCACGCTCCTCGGCGAGGTGCTGCGCGAGGCCGGGATCACCCGGGTCGCGGTCGAGGACCCCGGATCGCTGGGGGCCCGCCAGCACCTGTCCGGCCGGAGGCTCGGCATCCTTCCGGTGCCGGTGGACACCGAAGGCATCCGGGTCGACGCGCTGCGCGCCACCGGCGCGCCCGCCGTACTGGTCACCCCGGCCCACCAGTTCCCCACCGGTGTGGTGCTCAGCGGGTCACGGCGCCGGGAGCTGATGCGCTGGGCCGAGGAGACCGGTGGTCTGGTCATCGAGGACGACTACGACGCCGAGCACCGCTACGACCGGCCACCGGTCCCCGCGCTGCGATCGATGCTCCCGCAGCACGTGGTGTACGCCGGCAGCGTCTCCAAGCTGCTGGCTCCGGCGCTGCGCATCGGCTGGGTCCTCGCGCCGCCCGGACACCACGAAGCCCTCACCGCCGCCAAGCGGTTCGCCGACCTGGGCAGCGCGGTACTGCCGCAACTGGTGCTGGCCCGGCTGATGGAATCCGGTGAGCTGGAGCGCCAGCTGCGTCTGCTGCGCCGGCGTCACCACCGCCGCCGGGACGCGATGATCCAGGCGATGGCGGCCCAGCTGCCGGGGGCGGTGGTGCACGGGGCCGCCGCCGGACTGCATCTGATGGTCACCTTCGACGCGGACCTCGACGACACCGAGCTTGCCGCCGCGGCCCTCGCCCACGGCGTCAAGGTGCAGCCGCTGTCCTGGCACACGCTCGGCGGATACCGGCCGGGGCTGGTACTGGGCTACGCCGCGAACGACGCCGGCACCATCCGGGACGGCGTCTCGCTCCTCGGCACGGCGCTGCGCTCCCTCGTCGGCCGGGCGGCTGCCCCGGCCTGAGTCCGGCGTACCGGTTCCGCGGCACGGCCGGAGCCGCGCGGGCTTGATCTAGCGTGCACTCCAGGTCCTAGCGTCACCGCAATGATCACCAAGCAGCGGAAGATCGGCTCCGGTCACGGGAGCCACAGCACTGCCACCGACGTCCTCACCGGCATCGATCTGTCGGGCAGCACCGCCCTGGTCACCGGCGGCTACTCGGGGCTGGGCCTGGAGACCACGCGCGCCCTGGCGCGGGCCGGAGCGCGGGTCGTCGTCCCCGCCCGCCGTACCGGCCCCGCCAAGGAGGCGCTACGCGGCATCCCCGGCACCGAGGTGCACACCCTCGACCTGGCGGACCTCGAGAGCGTCCGGGCCTTCTGCGACTCGTTCCTGGACACCGGACGCGGCCTGGACATCGTCATCAACAACGCCGGGGTGATGGCCTGTCCGGAGACCCGCCTCGGCCCCGGCTGGGAGGCCCACTTCGCCATCAACCACCTCGGCCACTTCGCGCTCGTCAACCGCCTCCGCCCGGCTCTGACCCCGGGCCGGTCGCGGGTGGTCGCGGTGGCGTCCTCCGGGCACTTCCTGTCCGGCATCCGCTGGCACGACCTCCACTTCCGCACCGGCTACGACCGGTGGCTCGCCTACGCGCAGTCCAAGACCGCCAATGCGCTCTTCGCCCTGCACCTGGACCGGCTCGGTGCGAGCGACGGCGTGCACGCCTTCGCGGTGCACCCGGGCAGCATCCTCACCCCGCTGCAACGCCACGTGCCGCGCGAGGAGTGGCCGGCCCTCGGCTGGGTCACCCCGGACGGCTCGCCGGCCCCCGGCTTCAAGACCCCCGAGCAGGGCGCGGCCACCGCCGTGTGGGCGGCCACCTCTCCCCTGCTCGACGGCCACGGTGGCCGCTACTGCCAGGACTGCGACATCGCCGAGCCGGCCACCACCGACGACATGCTCGTCGGCGGGGTCAAGCCATGGGTCACCGACCCCGAGGCGGCCGCCCGGCTGTGGGAGCTGTCCAGTGAACTGACCGGAGTCGGCGCCTTCTGAGCGCCGCCCCGGCGGGCACCTGGCCGATGCCGCTCGGCCAGGTGCCACCTGCCCCGCCTCCGACGGTCGTCACCACGGGAGGGGCACCGCGACGTCCGGAGAACCCGCCGGCCCCTCAGGCAGCCGGCCGGTCGAGCTCCCTGGGCCCGTACACGGCGGCCGCCGCTCCGGTGGCCAGGGCCCAGTAGCGGTCCCCGTAGGACCAGTGCCACCACTCGGTGGGGTAGTTGACGAATCCGGCCGCGGTGAGCGCGGTGCCCAGGGTGTCGCGGTGCGAGCGGGCCTCGTCGCTGATGCCGTCGGCCCGGGTGTAGCAGGCCCCGGCGCTCTCCTCGGGGCTGGCGTTCATACGGGTGCCCAGGTCGAGTTCCCGGCCGTCGCGGTCGGCGAGCGTCAGGTCGACCGCCGCCCCGGCGCTGTGCGGCGCGATCTCCGGCGGGGACACATAGCGGCTGGCTGCCGAGTGGATCCGGCCGGCGGCCCATTCCGGGTGCTCGGTGCGGAGCTGGTCGGCGTACTCCTCGAAGTAGTGACGCTGCAGGGACGGCGGGCGGTAGCCCTCGACGAACAGCAGCCGCAGCCCCGCGGGCAGCAGCGTCTGCGCGTGCCGGAGCCGGTCGAGGACCCCTTCCCGGAGGTGGGCGAAGGCTCCGTGGGAGCCTTCCGACTTCCGCGGGTCCACCAGCAGGGTGCCGTCCCGCCGTAGGTCGACCAGTCGCTCGCCGCACTCCTCGACGGGCACGGCGGCAACCCTCGGGTCGGACATCAGGATGATCTCGGTCATGGACGTGATCATCTCTGGGCCGGTGGCCGTCCCGCACCGGTGGGCCGGCAGCGGTCCCGCCGTCGTGCTGTCCTCAAGCGGGCGGTGAGCCGCCCTCCCCGGCCTCCCCAGTCTCCCCGGCCTGGCCGGCATCGTCCGCGGGGTGGGGGAGCAGCGGGAACAGCCGGGTGATGAGGGCGACCGGCCGGGCACCGTCGGGCCGGGCCAGGGGCCGCTGTTCGCGGTCCTCGTAGGGGGCGAGCGCCCGGCGGATCGCGGCCGCGACCCGGCTCGTCTCCTCGGGGGTCAGGTAGGCCACCGCGCTGAAGGCTTCGTCGTGGCGCAGGTCGGCCGGGACCCGGTCCCGCCGGTCGAGCCACCGCTGCCAGCTCTCGTCCTCCAGGCCGCGGGCGAGGTCGTGGAAGTCCTCGGCGGGCGGGCCGGCCGCGGCCGTCTGCTGCCGGAGGCGCCAGGGGCGCACCCGGCCGCCGCTGTGCGGGGCCTCTTCGATGTGTCCGTGGCGCGCGAGCTGGCGCAGATGGAACGAGCAGAGACCGGAGCTGTAGCCGAGCCGGGCTGCGGCTTCGGACGCCGTGACGGTGCCGACTTCGGCGAGCAGGTCCAGCAGGGCGGTGCGGACCTCGTGTTCGCGCAGCCCCTCACCGGTCCCGGCGGGCCGGCCGGACGGAATGGCGAGATCTTCTCCTGACACTTTGCAAAGTCTGCTACTTTGCAAAGACCTTCGCAAGTCCGGTGCCGGGAGCCATCGGGCGGCCGCGCTCCCGGCGTGCGGCCCGAGATGAGAGGAAGACGGCGATGTCCGTTCACCACGACCGACCGCGTCCCACCGATCGGCGAGTCCGGGTGCAGGGCGAACCCGTCGACTCCCATCCCGCACCGGCGCCGGAGGCGGCACGGGGCTCGGTACGCCGGATCACGGTGGTGGGCGAGGAGGTCCTGAGCCGTCCGTGCCGCACGGTGACCGAGTTCGGCAGCTCCGAACTGTCGGCGCTGATCGACGACATGTTCCTGACCATGCACGTGGCCGACGGTGCCGGCCTCGCCGCGAACCAGGTGGGGGTCGGCCTGCGGCTGTTCGTCTACGACTGCCCGGACGACGAGGGCGTCCGGCACGTGGGCCACGTCGTCAACCCGGTCCTCGAACTCCCCGCCCCGGCCCGGCGCCGGCTCGACGACGGCTTCGAGGGGTGCCTGTCGGTGCCCGGCGCCGCCATGGCCGTCCCACGCACCGATCGCGCCGTCGTGCGGGGGTTCGACAAGGACGGCGAGCCCCTCACGATCGAGGGGACGGGCTACTTCGCCCGGTGCCTCCAGCACGAGACCGACCATCTCGCCGGACAGACGTATCTCGACCGGCTCTCCCGGCGGGACCGCAGGGACGCGCTGCGGCAGATGACGGATCGCCGCGAGGAGGTCTTCGCCGAGCGCGCGCACAAGGCCGCCGGCCTGCGGGGCTGAGGCCCCGTACCGCGACGGCCGCACCGGCCCGGTCGGTCCGCGGTCGGCGCCGAGCCCACGGAAGAAGGGGGATGCGGGGTCCACCGAGCCGCCCCGGTGGGGCCCCTCGCACCCGTCATGTGACCGAGGACCGGCGGGCCTTCGCACCCTCGTGGCCCCTGAAGTCCGCCCACACTGCTCCGTTAGCATGTTCGAACTCATGACGATCGCCCTCAAACGCCCGTCCTTCACCGGAAAACCACGCCATCCAGCACGGTGAGCGACTCATTTAACCCACATCTAGCAATCGGCCATTGAATTGATATCCATAGCATCGCGGGTGCTTTCGCGAATAAACGGCAGAATTACGCTCGCCGCATGGCGTCAACCACGGACGATACTGTGGGCCGCGGCAGGTGTGGTGACCCTCGGATTCCTCGTCGCACTGGAGATCGCCGCGCGTCACTACGGCCTGCCGGGGCCGATGACCAATCAGGCGCAAGAGGTGGTGCTCGCTCCCAAATCGGGGCCGCTGCTGTACGCCAGCATGGCGCTGATGATGGTGGTGCTCACCTGGCGGCAGCGGTTCATCGCGGCGGGCGCCGCGATCGCCATCGACATCGTCTTCTTCCTGGTGCGCTGGGCGGTCGACGCCGGACCGACCGATGGCCACCCCTTCGGCAACGGCGCGCTGTGGGTGATGCTCGGCTGCGCGGTGCTCGCCGTCACCCGCCGCACCGGCCGGGAACGCGCCCTGCTGCTGAAGGGCGTCGGACTCGGTCTGCTGCTGGTGGCCGGCCGCAAGACCGGCGACACCTGGCTGCTCATCACCGCCAAGACCCGCCCGACGGTGCTCGACCAGTACCTGGCGGCCGCCGACCACGCGCTGGGCGACCCGTCGTGGCTGATGGGCCGGCTCGTCGAGGCCACCGACCCGATCGGCACCCACGTCCTGGACTGGGTCTACATACAGCTCGCGGTGGCCGCCGTCGTCGTCTCGATGTACCAGCTGCGCCACGTCGCGACCGAGCGCCGTTTCCCGCGCCACCATCTAGTGCGCAGCTTCCTGGTCATCGGCCTCGTCGGGCCGAGCATCTACATGATCTTCCCGGTGGTCGGGCCGATCTTCGCCTACGGCACCGGCGCCTTCGGTACCGGCGGTGAGCCCTGGGCGGTGGCCGATCTGTGGCCGGACACGCTGCCGGCCCTCGGCAACCCGCAGCCGATGCCCTACGACGAGATCACCCCGCGCAACTGCATGCCCAGCCTGCACACCGCGTGGGCCATCGCGATCTTCATTCATTCCCGCAAGGGCCCCCGAATTCTCCGCTACGCGGGGACGTTCTGGCTGATCGCCACGCTCGCCGCGACGCTGGGCTTCGGTTACCACTACGGCGTGGACCTCATCGCCGGCGTGGTGTTCACGCTCACCATCGAGGGAGCGCTGCGCGCGCACGTACGCGGCTGGGACCAGTCGGGAATCCGGCTGGTCGGCTATGGCGCGGCGGTCTTCGCGGCGCTGCTGGTGTCCTATCGCTATCTGCCGATGGAGATGGCCGAGCATCCCTGGGTGTTCGGACCGCTGCTCCTGCTGGCGATGGCCTCGGTGATCTACGCGTATGTACGGACCACCGCGGGGTGGGAGCGGAAAGCCGCTCCGGTACCGCAGCCGGAGCCGCAGCCCGAACTGGTGTGACCCCCCCCGCACCGGGCCGCGGGCCGGCCCGGTGCGGCGACCGAGGCGACCGACGGTCCGACGCGCGGAGCGGTGCGTTCGACAGCCCGACGCGTGGGCCGGTGGGATCGACGGGCCGACGCACAGGCAGCCGGTGGGACCGGCGGTCCGGTGCGGAGAAGGGTGCGGTCCGCGGCCGGATGCGGGACCGGAGCGGCCCGGGGCCCGGGGTTCGCGACCCCGGGCCGCCCCGGGCTCAGGTCTGGGCCATGTCCACGAAGCGCGAGTAGTGGCCCTGGAAGGCGACCGTGATGGTGGCGGTCGGGCCGTTTCGGTGCTTGGCGACGATCAGGTCGGCCTCGCCGGCGCGGGGCGACTCCTTCTCGTAGGCATCCTCCCGGTGGAGCAGGATGACCATGTCGGCGTCCTGCTCGATGGAGCCCGACTCACGGAGGTCCGAGACCATCGGCTTCTTGTCGGTGCGCTGCTCGGGGCCACGGTTCAGCTGGGACAGCGCGATCACCGGCACCTCCAGCTCCTTCGCCAGCAGCTTCAGGTTTCGCGACATGTCCGAGACCTCCTGCTGGCGGCTCTCCGGGCGCCGCGCGCCGCCGGACTGCATCAGCTGGAGGTAGTCGATGACGACCAGTTGGAGGTCGTTGCGCTGCTTGAGGCGGCGGCACTTGGCCCGGATCTCCATCATCGACAGGTTCGGCGAGTCGTCGATGTAGAGCGGAGCGGCCGAGACGTCCGGCATCCGGCGGGCCAGCCGGGTCCAGTCCTCGTCGGTCATGCTGCCCGAGCGCATGTGGTGCAGCGCCACCCGCGCCTCGGCGGACAGCAGACGCATGGCGATCTCGTTGCGTCCCATTTCCAGCGAGAAGATGACGCTGGGCAGGTTGTTCTTGATCGAGCAGGCCCGGGCGAAGTCCAGCGCGAGGGTGGACTTACCCATGGCGGGACGGGCGGCGATGACGATCATCTGGCCGGGGTGGAGCCCGTTCGTCAGCGAGTCCAGGTCCGTGAAGCCGGTGGGCACGCCGGACATCTGGCCGCTGCGGGAGCCGATCGCCTCGATCTCGTCGAGCGCGCCCTCCATGATGTCGCCGAGCGGCAGGTAGTCCTCGCTGGTGCGCTGCTCGGTGACGGCGTAGATCTCGGCCTGCGCCTTGTTCACGATCTCGTCGACGTCACCGTCCGCCGCGTATCCCATCTGGGTGATCCGCGTGCCGGCCTCGACCAGGCGGCGCAGCACCGCCCGCTCGTGGACGATCTCCGCGTAGTACTCGGCGTTCGCGGCGGTGGGGACGGACTGGACCAGCGTGTGCAGATAGGAGGCGCCGCCCACCCGGGCGATCTCGCCGCGCCTGGTGAGCTCAGCGGCGACCGTGATCGGGTCGGCCGGCTCGCCCTTGGCGTAGAGATCGAGGATGGCCTGGTAGACGGTCTCGTGCGCGGGCCGGTAGAAGTCGTTGCCCTTGAGCACCTCGACGACGTCGGCGATCGCGTCCTTGGACAGCAGCATGCCGCCGAGCACCGACTGCTCCGCGTCGAGGTCCTGCGGCGGCACCCGCTCGAAGCTCGGGCCGTCCCAGCCGCCGCCGTCCCGGCCGCCGTCGGAGCCGTCGTCCCGGGAGCCCCGGTCGTTCCGCGGTCCGCCACCGTCGAAGGGGGGCCGGCCGCCCTCGCCTCGGCGGACCCGGGGAGACGGCAGCCGGTCGCTGGGGCCGGCATCCGCCCAGGGGTCGTCCAGGGGCTCGGGCATACTCAACCCGCCACCTCCTCCCGTCCGCGACGCGGACTTCGCGGTGCCCCTTTTTCTTACGGCACGGCACTGACAACTGGGGACGCTCGGCTCCGGTCACAGCTCCGGTCGGAGCCCCGGTCGCGACTCCGGCGGAGCCCCGGACACAGCGGCGGGCGCCGCACCACGGTAGGGCTCCGAGGGCCGTCCGCCAATCTGGTTATCCACAGGCCATGTGGACGAAGGAGCACTTCCTGTGGAGAACGTCGCCGAAGCTGTGCACGACACGGGGGAAAGCGCTGTGGACAACCCCACACCCGCCCTGACAGCAACGCCCTGACCTGGGCTTTCCTCATCCAATGGCTGTGGGGAAGAAAAACTTTCGCACCCCGCGCGAGATCGCGACAAACGGCGCAGAGAAGATCACTGCCCGCTACGCGATGTAAGGACTGCATTGCACTTGAGTCTCTTACCTGTGGAAGATTAGATTGATGGGATGACACAGGCCCCCGAGAGCGTCCCGAAGGAGCTGAGCCGAGCCCCCCGCAGCGCTCGCCGCAGCCATGACCGCGAGATCATCGCCCTTGCCGTCCCGGCCTTCGGGGCGCTCGTCGCGGAGCCGCTGTTCGTCATGGTCGACAGCGCCGTCGTCGGCCACCTCGGCACCCCGCAACTCGCCGGGCTGGGTGTCGCCGCCGCCCTGCTCACCACCGCCGTCAACGTCTTCGTCTTCCTCGCCTATGCCACCACCGCCGCCGTGGCCCGCCGGGTCGGCGCCGGCGATCTGCCCGGTGCGGTCCGGCAGGGCATGGACGGCATATGGCTCGCCCTCCTGCTCGGCGCCGCGCTGATAGCCGTGACCATCCCCACCGCACCCGCGCTGGTCGACCTCTTCGGCGCCTCCGGCAACGCCGCCCCGCACGCCGTCAGCTACCTGCGGATCAGTTCCCTGGGCATCCCCGCCATGCTGGTGGTGCTGGCCGCCACCGGCGTGCTGCGCGGCCTCCAGGACACCCGCACCCCGCTGTACGTGGCGATCGCCGGCTTCACCGCCAACGCGGCGCTCAACGTGGCGCTGGTGTACGGCGCCGGGTTCGGCATCGCCGGCTCCGCCTGGGGCACCGTGATCGCCCAGTGGGCGATGGCCGCCGCCTACCTCGTCGTCGTGGTCCGCGGCGCCCGCCGGTACGGGGCGGCCCTGCGCCCCGATCCGGCCGGGATACGGGCCTGTGCCCAGGCCGGGGCGCCGCTGCTGGTACGCACCCTCTCGCTGCGGGCCATCCTGCTGGTGGCGACCGGCGTCGCGGCCCGCCTCGGTGACGCCGACGTCGCCGCGCACCAGATCATCCTCACCCTGTGGAGCCTGCTCGCGTTCGCCCTGGACGCGATCGCCATCGCCGGCCAGGCCATCATCGGCCGCTACCTGGGAGCCGGCGACGAGGCCGGAGCACGGGCGGTCTGCCGCCGGATGCTCCAGTGGGGAATCGCCTCCGGGGTGGTGCTGGGGCTGCTGGTGGTCCTCGCCCGCCCGCTGTTCATCCCGCTGTTCACCACGGACCCGTCGGTGCACGACGCGCTGCTGCCCGCCCTCCTGGTGGTCGCCGTCACCCAGCCGGTCTCCGGCGTCGTCTTCGTCCTCGACGGCGTCCTCATGGGCGCCGGCGACGGGCCGTACCTGGCCTGGGCCATGATCGCCACCCTCGCGGTCTTCGCGCCGGTGGCGCTCCTCGTCCCCGCCCTCGGCGGCGGGCTGACCGCCCTGTGGTGGGCGATGGCGCTGATGATGGCCGTCCGGATGGTCACCCTGTGGCTCCGCACCCGGTCCGGTCGGTGGATCGTCACCGGGGCCGTGCGCTCCTGAACCGGCCGGGCGGACGGGGACGGCGGCCGGGTCCGGCCCTTCCGCCGCCCGATCCGGCCGTCCGCGGCACGGCCGAGGGGCCGTATCCTCACCGGTCCGGTGGGGATACGGCCCCTCGTCACGCGTGGCCGAAGTGCGGCGTCAGGCCGCGACGACCTCGATGCCGAGCTTGGCGGCAACCTCGGGGTGCAGGCGCACGGACACCTGGTGCGAGCCCAGGGTCTTGATCGGCGCGCTGACCTCGATGCGACGCTTGTCGACGTCCGGGCCACCGGCAGCCTTGATCGCGGAAGCGATGTCGGCCTGGGTGATGGAGCCGAACAGGCGGCCGGCCTCGCCGGCGCGGGTGCTCAGGCTGACCTTGACGCCCTCGAGCTGGCCCTTGATCTCGTTGGCCTGCTCGATCGTGGCGATCTCACGGATCTTGCGGGCGCGGCGGATCTGCTCGACGTCCTTCTCGCCACCCTTGGTCCAGCGGATCGCGAAACCGCGCGGGACCAGGTAGTTGCGAGCGTAGCCGTCCTTGACGTCCACGACGTCGCCGGCGGCACCGAGGCCGGAGACCTCGTGGGTGAGGATGATCTTCATGTGTCGGTCACCCTTCCCTTAGCGCGCGGTGGAGGTGTAGGGCAGCAGCGCCATCTCACGGCTGTTCTTCACGGCCGTGGCGACGTCACGCTGGTGCTGGGTGCAGTTGCCGGTGACCCGGCGGGCACGGATCTTGCCGCGGTCGGAAATGAACTTCCGCAGCAGGTTCGTGTCCTTGTAGTCGACGTAGGAGATCTTCTCCTTGCAGAACACGCAAACCTTCTTCTTAGGCTTGCGAGCAGGCGGCTTCGCCATTGTCTCTCTCCAGTGTGATCAAGAAGTTTGTGCTGTCGCCCTCACGGTCGACCGGTGGCCCGCCCGGCCGTTCCACGGTGTTTCACGTGAAACGGCGCGGCCGGGAGCCCCGGAGGACCTAGAAGGGCGGCTCGTCCGAGTAGCCGCCGCCGGAGTTGCCGGAGCCGCCGCCCCAGCCACCACCGCCGCCGCCCTGCTGGCCGCCGGACGGTCCGCCGGTGGCCCACGGGTCGTCGGCGGGCGCGCCGCCGCCCTGCTGGCCGCCGCCGGAGCCACCGCCCCAGCCGCCGCCACCCTGGCCGCCGCCGCCACCGCCGCCGTAACCGCCCTGGCCGCCGCGACCACTGGTCTTGGTGACCTTGGCCGTGGCGTTCCGCAGGCTGGCGCCGACCTCTTCGACGTCGAGCTCGTAGACCGTGCGCTTGACGCCCTCGCGGTCCTCGTAGGACCGCTGCTTCAGCCGGCCCTGAACGATGACGCGCATGCCGCGCTGGAGCGACTCCGCGACGTTCTCAGCCGCCTGCCGCCACACCGAGCAGGTCAGGAACAGGCTCTCGCCGTCCTTCCACTCGTTGGTCTGACGGTCGAAGGTGCGGGGGGTGGACGCGACACGGAACTTCGCGACCGCCGCACCCGAGGGGGTGAAGCGCAGCTCGGGGTCGTCGACGAGATTGCCGACGACCGTGATGACGGTCTCGCCTGCCATTGGGGGAACCTCTCGGCGGGATTGCTGCTTGCTACTCGTTGCGATGCAGCCCGGTTACCGCTGAACGCGCAGGCGCTCAGTGGGTCTCGGGACGAAGGACCTTGGTCCGGAGGACCGACTCGTTCAGGTTCATCTGGCGGTCGAGCTCCTTGACGACCGCAGGCTCGGCCTGCAGGTCGATGACCGAGTAGATGCCCTCAGGCTTCTTCTTGATCTCGTACGAGAGACGACGACGGCCCCAGGTGTCGACCTTCTCGACCTTGCCGTTGCCCTCGCGGACCACGGAAAGGAAGTTCTCGATCAGGGGGGAGACAGCGCGCTCCTCCAGATCGGGGTCGAGGATGACCATCACCTCGTAGTGACGCATGTAGAACCCACCTCCTTTGGACTCAAGCGGCCACGGTCGTTCCGTGGCAGGAGGGTCGTGATGCGTTCCGCACCGGTGGGTACCAGCCTTCCACGACGCATCGCCTCAGGCGGTGTGTCGCTTCCGGGCAGAGACCGGCGCAGACCGTACAGCCTACCCGTCCTCGTGCTTCCGGTTGAAATCCGGTCGCAGGTCCCCGCAATCTGTACACATCGGGTGTGAGCGGCGTTACAGTTCGCCGCCTTGGTCTTCGGAGGTGCCACATGGCACATGCAGCACGGACCCAGCACGGCCGCAGCCTTTTCGCCTTCCTCGACACCGACGGGAAGCCCCATCCCCTCGAGGACGGCCTGACCGCCGCGACGTTGGTACTCGGCGTGATCGCCTTCATCACCGCCCAGTTCCACGGCCTGCATCTGCTCAGCTCGTGGACGGGCCTGATCGGGATCATCACCGGCGCCTGGGGCCAGATGATCTCGGTGACCACCGCCGAACGGTTCCTGCTGATCATCGGCATGGGCGCCGCCGCCTTCGGTTTCTTCCTCGGCATGGCCCACGGCGGCCTGTTCGGCGGTGTGCTCGGATAGCCCGGACGACGGCCACCCGGGCGCACCGCACGTGCGCCCAGACGGGGCGCTCCCTTGTCGCAGTAGGCTTCGGCGCGAGAGCCGGAGCCCCGACCATGGGGACAAACCTGCCGAGGAGCGCCCCGCATGAGCCTGACCCTGAGGACGATCAGCCGAGAGCAGCATCTGGCGTACATCCAGACCCTGCCCGCGGCCAGCCACATGCAGGTACCGGCATGGGCTGACGTCAAGGCGGAGTGGCGCGCGGAGAACCTGGGCTGGTTCGACAAGTCCGGACAGCTTGTCGGCGTCGGTCTGGTCCTCTACCGGCAGCTCCCCAAGATCAAGCGGTATCTGGCGTACCTCCCCGAGGGGCCGGTGATCAACTGGTACGCGCCGAACCTCTCCGACTGGCTGCAGCCGATGCTCGCCCACCTCAAGCAGCAGGGCGCCTTCTCGGTGAAGATGGGCCCGCCGGTGGTCATCCGCCGCTGGGACGCCGCCGCCATCAAGTCGGGCATCCAGAGCCCCGATGTGAAGCGGCTGCGGGACGTCGAGGCCACCCACATCGAGCCGCGCGCCTTCGAGGTCGCCGACCAGCTGCGCCGGATGGGCTGGCAGCAGGGCGAGGACGGCGGCGCCGGGTTCGGCGACGTGCAGCCCCGCTACGTCTTCCAGGTCCCGCTCGCCAACCGCTCCCTGGAGGACGTCCACAAGGGCTTCAACCAGCTCTGGCGGCGCAACATCAAGAAGGCCGAGAAGGCCGGCGTCCAGGTCGTCCAGGGCGGCTACGAGCACCTCGCCGAGTGGCAGCGGCTGTACGAGATCACCGCCGAGCGCGACAAGTTCCGGCCGCGGCCGCTCAACTACTTCCAGCGCATGTGGAACGTCCTCAACTCCGAGGACCCCAACCGCATGCGGCTGTACTTCGCGCTCCACGAGGGCGAGGCGGTGGCCGCCGCCACCATGCTGATCGTCGGCGGGCACGTCTGGTACTCCTACGGCGCCTCCGCCAACCACAAGCGCGAGGTGCGCCCCTCCAACGCCATGCAGTGGCGGATGCTCCAGGACGCCTACGGCCTCGGCGCCACCGTCTACGACCTGCGGGGCATCAGTGACTCGCTGGACGAGTCGGACCACCTCTTCGGCCTGATCCAGTTCAAGGTGGGCACCGGCGGCCAGGCCGCGGAGTACCTCGGCGAGTGGGACTTCCCGCTCAACAAGCTGCTGCACAAGGCGCTCGACATCTACATGTCGCGGCGCTGACCTCCGGGCACCCCGCCCCTCCCGTCCCTTCGGCGACGGCGGTCGCACACCGCCGCGCCGCGGCCGCTCCTGGAGCGGCCGGCACCTTCGACACACCGCAGCCACGAGAAAGGTTCCGGGTCCGCCATGGCGCTCACCCTCTACGTCGACACCGCCCGCTGGCGGGCCCACCAGCAGTCCGTGATCCAGCAGTTCCCGGGCATAGTCCCGGTCTGCAAGGGCAACGGCTACGGTTTCGGCCACGAGCGGCTGGCCGAGGAGGCCGCCCGCATCGGCTCCGACATCCTCGCCGTCGGCACCACCTACGAAGCGGCCCGGATGAAGGACTACTTCAGCGGCGATCTGCTGGTGCTCACCCCGTTCCGGCGCGGCGAGGAGCCGGTGCCGCTGCCGGACCGGGTGATCCGCTCGGTCTCCTCGGTGGACGGCGCCTACGGCCTGGCCGGCGCCCGGGTGGTCATCGAGGTCATGAGCAGCATGAAGCGGCACGGCATCACCCCGGAGGAGCTTCCGCAGCTGCACACCGCCATCGAGAACGTCCGGCTGGAGGGCTTCGCCATCCACCTGCCGCTGGACCGCACCGACGGCATGGACGCGGTCGAGGAGGTCATCGCCTGGATGGACCGGCTGCGTGCCGCGCGGCTGCCGCTGCACACTATGTACGTCAGCCACCTCAAGGGCGAGGAACTCGCCCGGCTGCGCCAGCAGTTCCCGCAGACCCGTTTCCGGGCCCGTATCGGCACCCGGCTGTGGCTCGGCGACCACGACGCCACCGAGTACCGCGGAGCGGTCCTGGACGTCACCCCGGTCGCCAAGGGTGACCGCTTCGGCTACCGGCAGCAGAAGGTCGCCTCGGACGGCTGCCTGGTGGTCGTGGCGGGCGGCACCTCGCACGGCGTGGGGCTGGAGGCGCCGAAGGCCATGCACGGCGTCATGCCGCGGGCCAAGGGTGTGGCCCGGGCCGGTCTGGCGACCGTCAACCGCAACCTGTCGCCGTTCGTGTGGGCCGGCAAGCAGCGCTGGTTCGCCGAGCCCCCGCACATGCAGGTGTCGCTGCTCTTCGTGCCCGGCGACGTGGCTCCGCCGCAGGTGGGGGACGAGCTGGTCGCCTTCCTGCGGCACACCACCACCCAGTTCGACCGCATCCTCGACCGCTGAGGCCGACCGCACCCCCGGGGCCCGGCGCCGCGCTTCCACGAAGCCGGCCCGGGCCCTGCCCGTCCCGCCGTGGCGGGGCGTGACCGCGCTACCGCGCGCCCCCGTCGCGGCCTCCCGCCGGGCTGCCGGAGGCACCGCCGTCCGGGCCCCCGGCCGGAGCCACGGCCCCGCCCTGCGGACCGGTGCCGTACCGGCCGGGGAGCGGCCCGGCGGGCCGCGCGGGCGCGGCCACCTCCTGGTCCCGGCCGTCGAGCAGCCGATCGTGCGCCTCGCCGAGCACGAAGACGTCCGGCGCCCCGTCCAGCACCCCGCCCGAGGGGTCGTCGGCGCCGCCCCGGCGCACCACGTCCCGCTCCGGCACCAGCACGTCCCGCATCACCACCGCGCACAGGTACAGCGTGCCCAGCAGGTGGATGACGATGGCCAGCTGGTACCCCTCCGGGGGCAGCCCCCGGTGGGTGTCGCCGCTGCCGGTGTAGGCCAGGTACATCCAGACGCCGACGAAGTACATCACCTGGGTCGCCTGCCAGACGAGGAAGTCCCGCCACTTGGGCCGGGCCAGCGCGGCGAGCGGGATCAGCCACAGCACGTACTGCGGTGAGTAGACCTTGTTGGTGACGGCGAACGCGGCGACCACCAGGAAGGCCAGTTGCGCGAAGCGCGGGCGGCGCGGCGCGCACAGCGCGAGTGCCGCTATCCCGGTGCAGGCGAGCGCCATCAGCGCGATGGCGTAGGTGTTGGCGTCGGTGAGCGGGTCGTCGGTGCGCTGGGAGATGATCATCCAGAACGAGCCGAGGTCGACCGGCCGTTCCTCGCTGAAGGCGTAGAACTGCTTCCAGCCCTCGCGGATGTGCAGACCGCCCCGGGTGGAGAGCATCACCGGGACGTTCACCACCAGCCAGGCCCCCACCGCCCCGCACAGCGTCGTCAGCCAGGCCCGCAGCCGCCCGGCGCGCAGACACAGCAGCAGCAGCGGTCCGAGCAGCAGCAGCGGGTAGAGCTTGGCGGCGGTCGCCAGGCCGAGCAGCACGCCGGCGCCGAGCGTCCGCCCGCGCGACCACAGCAGTATCCCGCCGGCGGTGAGCGCGACCGCGAACAGGTCCCAGTTGATGGTCGCGGTGAGCGCGAACGCCGGGGCCAGGGCGACCAGCAGCGCGTCCCAGGGGCGGCGGCGGTGGGTGCGGGCCACGCAGACCGCGATCGCCGCCGCGCAGGCCATCAGCATGCCCGCGTTGACCAGCCAGTAGAGCTGCGCCTGGTCCTCCTCCGAGCCGCCGCCGGGGGTGATCCAGGCGGCGAGCTGCATGAAGAGCCCGGTGAGCACCGGGTACTCCAGGTACTCCATGCCGCCCGAGATGTCGTCCGGGATGCGGTCGAAGTACGGCACGACGTCGTCGGCGAAGCCCCTGCTGCCGTACAGGTGCGGGATGTCCGAGTAGCAGGCGCGGGTGTACTGGGTGGTCGCCCCGTGGAACCAGCCGCCGTCGTAGCAGGGCGCCTTCTGCACCATGCCGAGCGCGAACATCCCGATGGCGACGAGGGCGATCACCCGCACCGGCGTCCACCAGCTGACGCCGAGCAGCGCGTGGCGGCCGGCCGGCCCACCGAGCAGCTCACTGCCGGCCGCGGCGACCTCGTCCTCGGCGGTCGGCCGCACCGGCCGGGAATCGTCAGGCACGCTCGTCATGCGGGCCATCCTGCCGTACCCGCGGCGCCGGGGCGGCGAGGGCGGTCCGGCCCGGGCGGCGGTTCACGGCCGGGGAAAGGGCCTCCGGGCCCGCGGCAGGGCCGGGGGCCGTGGCCGGGGGGCCGGCCCGCCGCGTCCCCGGTCGCCGCCGGGCGGTCGTGGGGGGGGGGGGGCGGCCCCCCCCCCCCGCCCCCCGGGGCCGGGGGGCCGGCCCCCCCCCCCCCGGGGGGGGGGGGGGGGGCGGGGGGCCGCCCCGGGGGCGGGGGGGGGGGGGTGGCGCGGGGCGGGGGGCAACCCCGCCCGCGGCCGCGGGGAGCGAGATGCGCTCCACGCGGCCGCGGTCGGTTCCGGGTCCGCCCCGGCCCCGGAGGGCCGGTGTCCCGGAGGGTGGGTCACCGGCGTCCGGTGTCCCGGCGGGGTCGGCGGCCGGTCACTCCCGGCGGTAGCCGGCCGGTGCGCCGAACCAGCCGCCGCTGTCGTCGGTCGGCGGTTCGGTGGTCGGTTCTTCGGTCTCGTCACCGCCCGGGCCGCCGCCGGGCCCGCCGTTGTGGCCGCCGGGGTCGCCCCCGCCGGGCCCGCCGTTCTGTCCGCCGTCGGCGCCCTGGCACTCCAGGTCCAGCGGGTCGCAGCTGTCGGTCGGGGTCGGCTCGGTGGACGGCGTCTTGGTGGACGGCGTCGTGGACGGCGTCTTCGTGGACGGCGTCTCCGTCGGCTTCTGGGTCGGCGGGGCGGTGGTCGGGTCGGGGCTGGCCCCGTTGCCGTAGACGTCCTCACCGATCGGGTCGGGCTCCGGGAAGGACTTGGCTTCCTTGCCTTCCATCGCGGCCTTCATGTAGTCGGCCCAGATCTCGGAGGGGAACGAGGCGCCGTGGATCGTCGCCTCACCGCCCACGCCGTACATGGGGAGGAACTTCTTGTCCGCGCCCTTGGCCTGGTCGTCGATCCGCCACATGCCGATCGCGGTGGACAGCTGCGGGGTGTAGCCGGAGAACCAGGCCGACTTGTTGTCGTCGGTGGTGCCGGTCTTGCCCGCTGCCGGGCGGCCGATCCGGGCGTTCTTGCCGGTGCCCTCCTCGACCACGGTCTTCAGCACGTCGGTGACGTTGTCCGCGACCGCGGTGTCGAAGGCCCGCTCCGTGTTGTCCTTGTGCTTCCAGATCTGCACGCCGTTCCGCTCGATCGACTCGACCGAGTAGGGGTCGGCCTGCATGCCCCGGGCGGCGAAGGTGGCGTAGCCGCCGGCCAGGTTGATGGCGCTGGGGGCCGAGGTGCCCAGCGAGAAGGTCGGGGTGAGCGAGGTGAACTCGTCCTTGTCGAGGCCGGCGCGGACCGCCGCGTCGCGCACCTTCTCCACCCCGACGTCCATGCCGAGCTGGATGAACGGGGTGTTCGCCGACTCCTGCATGGCGGTGCGCAGGTCGATCGGCCCGTAGTCGGCGTTCCCGTCGTTCTTCTGGTGCCACTCCTTGCCGTTCTCGTCCGTCCAGACGGAGCCGTCGAACTCGCGCAGGGTGAGCTTGTTGTCGCCGTTGTAGATGCTGTCCGGGGAGACCTTGGTCCGGCTGGACGCGGGCTGCTCCGCGGGCTGCGCCGGGTCGCGCTTGCCGTCGGTCATCGCGGCGGCCAGCACGAACGGCTTGAACGTGGAGCCGACCTGCACACCGGTGTAGTCGGCGTTGTTGTTCCAGTGCTTCAGCGCGTCCTCACCGCCGTAGACGGCGACGATCTTCCCGGTGCCGGGTTCCACCGAGGCCCCGCCGAACTGCACGTACTTGTCGGTGTCCGGGCGCAGCTTCGGCTTGATGTTCTCCTTGGTCACCTTCTCGACCGCGGCCGACAGCTGCTGGACCTTCTTCTTGTCGAAGGTGGTGTGGATCTGGTAGCCGCCCTTGTGCAGCTCGCCGCGGCTGATGCCGGTCGTCTCGATGATGTACTCGTCGGCCAGGTTGGTCAGGTAGCCGATCTGGCCGGCCTTGTTGGTGGCCGGCTTCGGCCGCTGCGGGTCGGGGAAACCCTTGGCGACCCACTTGTCGCGCTCGGCGTCGGTCATCCGGTCCGTCTCGACCTCCCGCTTGAGGATCCACTCCCAGCGGTTCTTGGCCCGTTCCAGGTTCTTCTCCGCGGTGGCCGCGGAGCCGATGCCGCCGGCCGGGTCGTAGAGGTTCGGGCCGTTCAGCGTGGCGGCGAGGAAGGCGCTCTGGCTCGGGGTGAGCTTGTCGGAGTCGGTGCCGTAGTAGGCGCGGGCCGCTGCCTGGATGCCGTAGGCGCCCCGCCCGTAGTACGCGGTGTTGAGGTACCCGGCGAGGATGTCGTCCTTGTCCTGGGTGGCGCCGACCTTGATCGAGATGAACAGCTCGGTGACCTTGCGCTTGAGCGTCTGCTCCTGGCCCAGGTAGGTGTTCTTCACGTACTGCTGGGTGATGGTCGAGCCACTCTGGGTGGCGCCGCCCTTGGCCATGTTGACGACCGCGCGGGCGATGCCCATCGGGTCGACGCCGGCGTCGTCGTAGAAGCTGGCGTTCTCCGCGGCGATCACCGCGTTCTGCATGGACTTGTGGATCTTGCTCAGCGGGACGATCTGACGGTTGTAGTCACCACCGCCGGCGACGACCATCTGCTCGCCGTTGGACCAGTAGTAGACGTTCTTCTGGACCTTCGCGGCCTCCGCCGGAATGGGCACCTTCACGATCATCAGACCGATGGCCACCGCGCCGACCAGCAGGGCGATGAAGAACAGGAACGTTCCCGAGACCAGCTTCCAGGACGGCACCCAGCGGCGGAACCCGCGCTTGCCCGCGCGCGGGTAGTCGATGAAGCGCTTCTTCTTCGGCGGGCGGCCGTCATCGGCTCCCTTGCCGCGGCCGCCGCCCCCGCCGCGGCGGCCACCGCCGTGACCCGCCGAGCCGTGGCCCGCACCCCCCGCGGCCCCCGGCTCGGCGGCCCGACGGCGGCCGCCACGCTGCGCGGCACGGCGAGCCTCGGCCCGGCCGCCGTACGGGCGCTCCTCACTGTGCGGCGCGTCCTCCGACCCGGTGCTGCTGTGCGGCGGCGCTGCACGACGGCCGGACGGCTGCTGCGCAGCGCGCCGGGCCGCGGCTCGTCCACCGCCTTGAGGCTGCGGTGGCTTGCGACGGTGCTCGCTCATTGGAACGACTACTCCTCGGGCAGGCGCTATCGCCTGAAAGCGGCAGGTGACTTCCGGTCCCCCCGAAGTGCGCGCCGCCGCTGGCCGCGTCCGGGCGCACTGCATCCAGGACGAGGACGCTCGGCGGCGTCACACGGTTCCCGGTGGTCTGCATGGCGAACAGACTACGCACGGTCAAAACTCGCCGACCCGCCATCTTCACTCCAAATCAGGCAGGTTGACTTCAACGAATCCTGGATGTGACGCCGTTCACCGTGCCCCCTCTTGTCCCCGGGGGGTGCTCGTTCTATCGTCTGGATGTATCGACTCGATACATCAGCTCGGCATAGGCGACGAAGGCGACAAGGAGGCGGGGCATGAGCAGACGCTCCGGCATCCTGGAGTTCGCTGTCCTCGGCCTGCTGCGCGAGTCCCCGATGCACGGCTATGAGCTGCGGAAACGCCTCAACACCTCGCTCGGGGTGTTCCGCGCGTTCAGCTACGGCAGCCTGTATCCGTGCCTGAAGACGCTGGTCGCCAACGGCTGGTTGATCGAAGAACCGGGCACCGCGGGGGAGGACGCCCTCGCGACATCACTCTCCGGACGCCGGGCGAAAATCGTCTACCGGCTGACGGCCGAGGGGAAAGAGCGCTTCGAGGAGCTGCTCGACCACACCGGCCCGGACGCCTGGGAGGACGAGCACTTCGGTGTCCGCTTCGCGTTCTTCGGTCAGACCTCGCGTGATGTGCGGATGCGGGTACTGGAAGGGCGGCGCAGCCGCCTGGAGGAGCGTCTGGAGAAGATGCGTGCCTCACTGGCCCGTACCCGCGAGCGGCTCGACGACTACACCCTGGAGCTTCAGCGCCACGGTATGGAGTCCGTGGAGCGCGAGGTCCGCTGGCTGAACGAGCTGATCGAGAGCGAGCGGGCCGGGCGCGACCAGCGCAACGACCCCGCCGCGCCGGAGTCCCCCGGGCAAAGCGCCGGGGGACAGCACCGGTCAGAAGACACGGGCGGCCTGCCCCGGCATCGGGGTGGTACCCGGCCGGATCCGTCCGATGACACCACCAAGTGAGTCCCTGCACCCCCGCAGGACTCTGTCTAGTACGAACAGGGAGCAACCGGAATGGGTTCGGTTCGCGTAGCCATCGTCGGCGTGGGCAACTGCGCCGCGTCGCTGGTGCAGGGCGTCGAGTACTACAAGGACGCCGACCCGAACAGCCGCGTGCCGGGTCTGATGCACGTGCAGTTCGGCGACTACCACGTCCGTGACGTGGAGTTCGTGGCCGCCTTCGATGTCGACGCGAAGAAGGTCGGCCTCGACCTCGCGGACGCCATCGGCGCCAGCGAGAACAACACCATCAAGATCTGCGACGTCCCCAACACCGGCGTCACGGTGCAGCGTGGCCACACCCTGGACGGTCTGGGCAAGTACTACCTCCAGACCATCGACGAGTCCTCCGAGGCGCCGGTCGACGTCGTCCAGGTCCTCAAGGACAAGCAGGTCGACGTCCTGGTCTGCTACCTGCCGGTCGGCTCCGAAGAGGCCGCGAAGTTCTACGCCCAGTGCGCCATCGACGCCAAGGTCGGCTTCGTCAACGCGCTGCCGGTCTTCATCGCCGGCACCAAGGAGTGGGCGGACAAGTTCACCGAGGCCGGTGTGCCGATCGTCGGTGACGACATCAAGTCGCAGGTCGGTGCCACCATCACGCACCGCGTGATGGCGAAGCTGTTCGAGGACCGGGGTGTCATCCTGGACCGCACCATGCAGCTGAACGTCGGCGGCAACATGGACTTCAAGAACATGCTCGAGCGCGAGCGCCTGGAGTCCAAGAAGATCTCCAAGACGCAGGCCGTCACCTCCCAGATCCCGGACCGCGACCTGGGCGAGAAGAACGTCCACATCGGCCCGTCGGACTACGTGGCCTGGCTGGACGACCGCAAGTGGGCCTACGTCCGCCTGGAGGGCCGCGCGTTCGGCGACGTCCCGCTGAACCTGGAGTACAAGCTCGAGGTCTGGGACTCCCCGAACTCCGCGGGTGTCATCATCGACGCGCTCCGCGCCGCGAAGATCGCCAAGGACCGCGGTATCGGCGGCCCGATCCTCTCCGCCTCCTCCTACTTCATGAAGTCGCCGCCGGTGCAGTACTTCGACGACGTCGCCCGTGAGAACGTCGAGAAGTTCATCAAGGGCGAGGTCGAGCGCTAAACACGCCGTCAGCGTTCGACCACCCCGTCTGATCGGCACCCCCGATCGGCACTTCCTGATCGCAGGCCCCCGGGTCATACCCCCGGGGGCCTGTGTGGTGTGTGAGGCTGAGCGCCATGCCCGTCGTACGTGATCTGCGCGTGCTGCTCCGGCTGCGCGACTTCCGGCGTCTGCTCGCCGTCCGGCTGCTCTCGCAGATGGCCGACGGCATCTACCAGGTAGCGCTCGCCGCGTACGTGGTCTTCTCCCCGGAGAAGGAGACATCCGCGGCGGCCATCGCCTCCGCGATGGCCGTCCTGCTGCTCCCCTACTCGCTCCTCGGCCCGTTCGCCGGAGTGCTGCTGGACCACTGGCGCCGCCGCCAGGTGCTGCTCTACGGCAACCTGCTGCGCGGCGGACTCGCCGCCGGCACCGCGGTGCTGATCCTCGCCCAGGTGCCGGACTGGATCTTCTACGCCTCCGCGCTGTCGGTGACCGCGGTCAACCGGTTCGTACTCGCCGGACTCTCCGCGGCCCTGCCCCGGGTGGTGCGCGGGGACGAGCAACTGGTCATGGCCAACTCGCTCTCGCCGACCGCGGGCACCCTGGCGGCCACCGCGGGTGGCGGTCTGGCCTTCCTGCTGCGCCTGGCCGCGCCCTCCCAGGAGAGCACCGCGGACGCCCTGACGGTGCTGCTCGGCGCCACCGTCTACCTCGTCGCCGCGCTCGCCGCGCTGCGGATGCCGGCCGGCCTGCTGGGCCCCGACCCGGGCCAACTCCACCCGGGGCTGCGGAAGGTCCTGCTGAGCACCGCCCACGGGCTCGCCGAAGGTCTCCGGCATCTGCGCCGCCGCCGGCCGGCCGCCCGCGCCCTGACGGCCATGACGATGATGCGGTTCTGCTACGGCGCGCTCACCGTGATGGTGCTCATGCTCTGCCGCTACGCCTGGGCCGACGCCGGCTCGGACGGGCTCGCGCTGCTCGGCCTCGCGGTGGCCGTGTCGGGGGCCGGGTTCTTCGTGGCCGCCGTCATCACCCCATGGGGAGTGGGGCGGTTCGGCACCTCCGGCTGGATCGGGCTGTGCGCCGCGTCAGCGGCGGTACTGGTGCCGGGGCTCGGGCTGCCCTTCGAGCCGCCGCCGATGCTGGTGGCGGCCTTCGTCCTCGGGCTCGCCACCCAGGGCGGGAAGATCGCCACCGACACCGTGGTGCAGGCCACGGTGGACGACGGCTACCGGGGGCGCATCTTCTCGCTGTACGACGTGCTGTTCAACGTGGGGTTCGTCGGGGCCGCGGGGGTGGCCGCACTGATACTGCCCCCGGACGGGCGGTCCGTGGCACTGATCCTGACGGTCACCGCGGTCTACGCCGCCGTCCCGCTGGTCACCGGCTTCCGCCGACGGTAAGGGCGGTGGGCCGCCGCCGTGCCCGGTCCACCGGTACGTCACGCGGGCCCGCCGATGGGGCGCCTGATGATCGCTGTACCTTACGCACGCAACCCACTCGTTCGTCAGCTCAAGGAAATCAGTGACCACTCCGCCACCTCAGGGGCAGAACCCGTTCGCTCAGCAGCCCGCCGCTCCCCAGGGCCAGCTGGGCGCCTACCCCGCCCCGCCGGCCCCGGAGCCGCCCCGCCGCTCGAAGAAGAAGATCTTCAGGAACGTCATCCTGCCGATCGCGGGCGTCTCCATAGCCATCGGCGCCTACTTCGCCGGCGGCAGCGAGGACGACACCAAGAAGCTGGCCGTCGGCGACTGCCTGCAGAACAAGGGCACCACCACCAAGCCGGAGATCGAGCAGCTCGACTGCACCGACACCAAGGCCGCGTACAAGGTCCTCAAGAAGGCCGATGGCGCCGGCATCGCGTCACTGACCTGTGACCCGCGGAGCATCGAGGGCGCGGTCGCCTCGATCACCTGGGAAGAAGGCAGTGACTCGTTCACGCTCTGCCTGGGTGACAACAAGAAGAAGTAGTCGTCCGTCGGGGACCCTCGACCGGAACGACCGAGGGCGGCGTCCACGTGGTTTCACGTGAAACACCGCCCTCGGTCGTCCGCCGGGCACTCCCGGGGCCGTGTTTCACGTGAAACACGGCCCCGGGGGGCTGACGGGTCCCGTCAGCCCGCGGACTGTTCCGCCCACCACTCCTTGAGTGCCGCGACCGCCGCGTCACGCTCCATCGGACCGTGCTCCAGGCGCAGCTCCAGCAGATGCTTGTACGCCTTGCCCACCTCCGGACCGGGGCCGAGGCCGAGGATCTCCATGATCTCGTTGCCGTCCAGATCCGGGCGGATCGCGTCCAGCTCCTCCTGCTCCTGGAGCCGCGCGATGCGCTCCTCCAGCCCGTCATAGGCCCGGGCCAGCGCGTTCGCCTTGCGCTTGTTCCGGGTGGTGCAGTCCGAACGGGTCAGCTTGTGCAGTCGCTCCAGCAGCGGACCGGCGTCCCGCACATACCGCCGCACGGCCGAATCGGTCCACTCTCCGGTGCCATAGCCATGGAACCGCAGGTGCAGTTCGACCAGCCGCGAGACGTCCTTCACCAGCTCGTTGGAGTACTTCAGCTTGGTCATGCGGAACTTGGTCATCTTGGCGCCCACCACCTCGTGGTGGTGGAAGGAGACCCGGCCGTCCTTCTCGAACCTGCGGGTCTTCGGCTTCCCGATGTCATGGAGGAGCGCGGCGAGCCGCAGCACCAAGTCCGGGCCCTCGTCCTCCAGGCCGATCGCCTGCTCCAGCACGATCAGCGTGTGCTCGTAGACGTCCTTGTGCCGGTGGTGCTCGTCACGCTCCAGCCGGAGCGCCGGGAGCTCGGGGAGCACCCGGTCCGCCAGCCTGGTGTCGACCAGGAGCCTCAGCCCCTTCCGCGGCATCGCGGCGAGCACCAGCTTGTTGAACTCGTCCCGCACCCGCTCCGCCGACACGATGTCGATCCGGTCGGCCATCGCGGTCATCGCCTCGACCACCTCGGGCGCCACCTCGAAGTCCAGCTGCGCGGCGAACCGCGCCGCCCGCATCATCCGCAGCGGATCGTCGGAGAAGGACTCCTCGGGGGTGCCGGGCGTCCGCAGCACCCGTGCGGCGAGGTCCTCCAGCCCGTTGTGCGGATCGATGAACTCCTTCTGCGGGAGCGCCACCGCCATGGCGTTGACGGTGAAGTCCCGGCGGGCCAGGTCCTGCTCGATCGAGTCCCCGTAGGAGACCTCCGGCTTGCGGGAGGTCCGATCGTACGCTTCCGACCGATATGTCGTGATCTCGATCTGATAGTCCTGAACCGCGGCATCCCCGCCCGGGGCCTTCTTCCGGCAGCCGACCGTGCCGAAGGCGATGCCGACCTCCCACAGGGCGTCGGCCCACGGACGCACGATCCGCAGCACGTCCTCCGGACGGGCGTCCGTGGTGAAGTCCAGATCGTTGCCGAGCCTGCCGAGCAGCGCGTCGCGCACGGATCCGCCGACCAGGGCAAGCGTGAACCCGGCCTCCTGAAAACGACGGGCGAGGTCGTCGGCGACGGGGGACACCCGCAGGAGTTCGCTCACCGCACGGCGCTGCGCCTGGCTGAGCTCCGTGGTCGGCTGCGGGGCAAGGCTGTCATTGTTGGCATTCGGCACAACAGAACAGGGTACGTGGAGCTGCGGCGGACGGCCTCCGCGTTCTTCTCCCGGGGGTCATCCACGGATCACCCAATGATCATCAGGTGGGTCGCAACCGGGTAGTGACGATCTTGTGTAACCCTCCGCAGCACTCCGCTCCGCCCGGGATCGTTACGATGCGAGGACGCACATCACGACGACCACAGACGACGAGGGACGGGCGAGCGCGTGGCCGAGGCGGCAGAGATCCCGGGGACCCCTTCTGCTCCTGCCCGCCGGTGGTTCAGACGGACCGCGGCGCTACTCGCCGGGGTGCCCCTGCTCGCCGGTCTGGCGCAGCTCCCGGCGGCCCCTGGCGCCCGGGCGGATAGCGCGCCCACCGGTTCGCGCACGGTGGACGTCGCGATCAAGACGGTGACCCCCACCGTCCCGACCGCCGACGGCACCGTCACGGTCAGCGGCACCGTCACCAATGACGGCGACTCCACGGTGCAGGACGCCTATGTGGCGCTGCGGGTCGGCCCCCGGATGAACAGCAGGACCGCGATAGCGGACGCCGCCCGGCGCAAAGGCTACGACCCGGCGCAGGACGGCACCGAGATACGTGGCGAGTACAGCAAGGAGATCGGGGCCCTCCGGTCCGGTGCCAGCCGCGACTTCCGGCTCTCCGTCCCGGTGGAGCAGCTGAACCTGACGAACGCCGGCGCCTACCAGATGGGTGTCTCCCTCACCGGGCAGACGACCGAGCGGCGCTGGGACCAGGTGCTCGGCATAGAGCGGACCTTCCTGCCCTGGCAGCCGTCCGCCGCGACGAAGAAGACCAAGCTCACCTTCCTGTGGCCGCTGGTCTCCTCCACCCACCTCACGGCACGCACGGGCACCGACGAGCAGCAGAGCCCGGTCTTCCGCAACGACACCCTCAAGGACGAGCTGGCCCCCGGCGGGCGGCTCCAGCGGATGGTGGCCCTCGGCAAGGACCTCCCCGTCACCTGGGTGATCGATCCCGACCTGCTCGCCACCGCGGACGCGATGACCAAGCCCTACGAGGTCCGGGGGGAGGGCGACGACACCGTCGCCGGCAAGGGCCAGCAGGCCGCCGAGCAGTGGCTGGGCGACCTGCAGCGGGCCATCGAGGGCAAGGAAGTGGTGGCGCTGCCCTTCGCCGACCCCGACCTGGCCTCCCTCGCCCACCGCGGCAAGAACCACGGGGCGCTCAGCCACCTCCAGACGGCCACCGAGCTCGCCTCGACGACCGTGGAGTCGGTACTGGGCATCACGCCGCGCACCGACTTCGCCTGGCCGGTGGACGGCGCGGTCGACCCGTCCATCATCGACGTCGCCACCTCGGCCGGCGCACGCAACGTGATCGCCCGCAGCGACAGCCTCCAGGAGACCGGGGGCCTGCTCTACACGCCCAGCGCCGCCCGGCAGATCGGCGGCGGCAACACCGCGGTGGTGGCGGACGCCCGGCTCTCCACGGCCTTCTCCCGGGGCATGCCGACCGCCGAGAGCCGCACCCTGGCCGTCCAGTGGTTCCTCGCCCAGTCGCAAATGCTCACCCTGCAGGCGCCGGAGAACCAGCGCAGCATCCTCGTCGCGCCCCAGCGCATGCCCACCGCGCGGCAGGTCGAAGCGATGGCGACCGCGCTGCGGAGCCTGTCGGGCAACCGCTGGTCCCAGCCGCAGCAGCTGCGGGCCACCGCCACCGCCGAGCCCGACCCGGCGGCGACCCAGCGGGTACCGGGCCGGGGGGCGTACAGCGACGCGCTGCGCGGCAGGGAACTGCCCGCCTCGGCCTTCAAGACCGTCCAGGAGACCCACACCGCGCTCGACCAGTTCCAGCAGATCCTCTCGGTACGGGACCGGGTGGTCACCCCGTACGGCACCTCGATCCTGCGGGGCATGTCCACCTCATGGCGTGGTGAGGGCAGGCAGGCGGAGAACTTCCGGAACGCGGTGCAGCGCGACCTCAAGTCGCTGACCGGACTGGTCAGGCTGATCCCCAAGTCGACGATCACCCTGTCCGGGCGCAGCGCCACCATCCCGGTCACCGTGCAGAACGGCCTGCGGCAGGACATCAAGGGCCTCGAGCTGAGACTGGTCTCCTCGCAGCGCAACCGGCTGGCCGTGGGGGAGGGGCAGCCGATCCGGGTGGAGGGCGGCCACAGCCAGTCGGTGAAGTTCGGCACCACGGCCTACGCCAACGGCCGGGTCCGGGTCACCGCCCAGCTGTACACCGCCGACGGCCAGGCCTACGGCGGGGAGATGCACTTCGAGGTGAACGTCACCGAGTCCACCTCGACGGTCCTGCTCGTCATCGCCGGCGGCGTGCTGCTGCTGGTCCTGGCGGGCATCCGGATCTACCTCCAGCGCAAGCGCGCCGCACACAGTGACGAGAGCAACAAAGACGGCGGCGAGCACGGCGACGGAGTGCGGGCGGAGAGTGAGGACCCGGCCGGGGACATGGGCGAACAGGCGGACGAGAACGCCGCCCCGGACGCCGTCGTCCCCGGGCAGCCGAGTGACCCGACACCGGACACCGGTTCGCAAAGCGCTGAGCCATCCGGCTCAGGTGAGAAAGTGGACCATTGAGCACTGGTGGGGCCGAACCGGCCGCAGACGATGAGGTGGGGTAGCGATGAACGCGCCGTACGACGGTGATCGCGGCCATGGCCCGGGCGAAGACCCGGCAGGCCCGGTCCCGCCGCAGCCCGCCCCACCGAACCCGTACGCACCGGAACCGCATCAGCACGACCCGTACCTGGGCGATCCCCGACAGGTCTCCTACGGGCAGCTGCCCTACGTACAGGACCCCTACCTCCAGGACCCGTACGTCACCGGGTCCTTCGAGCCGTACCCCTACCAGGACCCGTACGCCCATGATCCGCTGACCGACGCGCTGTACGACAGGTCCGCGCACCCCCCGGCGCCGGACGCGTACCGGAACGACACCCCGCTCTACCAGCAGCCGCCGGCCTCCCCCTACGGCCCGGACCCGCGGGTGTGGGCCCAGACGCCCGCCCCCGAGCCGGACGGCCCCTCCCGCCATCTGCCCTACGGTGACGATCCGGCCGCCACGCAGTACCTGGGGGTGGACGATCTGGTCGGCCGGGCGCCCGGCGGCCAGCAGCCCCCGGCGCAGCACGACGCCTTCGCGCACCTCTTCCGCGACCAGCAGCCGTACGAGCCGCAGCGCCCCGCGGACCAGGGGCACCAGCAGCCGTACGCTCAGGACCACTACCCGCAGCAGCACTACCAGCAGCAGCAGTACGCCCCGCAGCAGTACGGGGAGCCGCAGTACACCCAGCCCCACCAGCAGCACTACACCGACCAGCAGCAGCACTATCCCGATCAGCAGCAGCACTACACCGATCAGCCGCAGTACCTCGACGAGCACCATCCCCAGCAGCAGTACCCGGCCGAGCCGCCGTCCCAGGCGCCCCGGGCCGCTGCGGCTCCCCAGACGGCGGGCCCGGCCGCGCCTCCGGGCCCGCCCGCAACACCCCCCGCACCTCCCGTGAACAACCCCTCATCGTCCACCGGGCCGGCCAAGCGCTCCCGGGCGGCCAGCGTGCTGCAGTCCAGCGCGCTGATGGCCGCCGGCACCCTCGTCTCCCGGCTCACCGGCTTCGTGCGCCAGATGGTGATCATCGCGGCGGTCGGCGGGGCGGTCCTCGGCGACGCCTACACCGTCGCCTACGCGCTGCCGACGATGGTCTACTTCCTCACCATCGGCGGCGGACTCAACTCGGTCTTCGTCCCCCAGCTGGTCCGGGCGATGAAGGAGGACGACGACGGGGGCGTCGCCTACGCCAACCGGCTGCTCACCCTGACCATGGTGGTCCTGGGCGTTCTGGTGGCGCTGACCTACTTCGCCGCCCCGCTGCTGATCGGACTGCTCTCCCCCGAGCTGTCGAGCGACGAGGCGTCCAACGAGGTCGCGGTCACCTTCGCCCGCTACTGCCTGCCGTGCATCTTCTTCATGGGCCTCCACGTGGTGGTCGGGCAGATCCTCAACGCCCGGGGCCGCTTCGGCGCCATGATGTGGACCCCGGTCCTCAACAACATCGTCATCATCGCCACCTTCGGCCTGTTCATCTACGTCTTCGGCAGCTGGGGCAAGACGAAGATGGACGTCACCACGATCACCCCCGAGGGCATCCGGCTGCTGGGCATCGGCACCCTCCTCGGACTGGCCGTGCAGGCGCTGGCGATGTTCCCGTATCTGCGGGCGTCCGGCTTCCGCTTCCGGCCCCGGTTCGACTGGCGCGGTCACGGCCTGGGCAAGGCCGCGAAGCTCGCCAAGTGGACCGTCCTGTTCGTGCTCGCCAACCAGGCCGGCGCGGTGGTGGTGACCCAGCTCGCCACCTCGGCCGGCGCGGAGGCCGCCAACAAGGGCTTCCCCGGCACCGGCTACATCGGCTACACCAGCGCCCAGCTGATCTGGGGCATGCCCCAGGCGATCATCACGGTGTCGGTGATGGCCGCGCTGCTCCCCCGGATCTCCCGGGCCGCCCACGACGGCGACGCGGGGGCCGTCCGCGACGACATCTCCCAGGGGCTGCGCACCTCCGCCGTCGCCGTGGTCCCGATCGCCTTCGGCTTCGTCGCCCTCGGCACCCCCATGTGCACCCTGCTCTTCGGCGCGTCCGGCACCACGGCCGCCCAGTCCATGGGCTACATCCTGATGGCCTTCGGACTCGGCCTGATCCCGTTCTCGGTGCAGTACGTGATCCTCCGCGGCTTCTACGCCTACGAGGACACCCGCACCCCCTTCTACAACACGGTGATCGTCGCCGCGGTCAACGCCGCCGTCTCCGCGCTCTGCTACCTGGTGCTGCCCGCAAGGTGGGTCGTGGTGGGCATGGCGGCGGCCTACGGCCTCGCCTACGCCGCCGGTGTGGGCATCGCCTGGGCACGGCTGCGGACCCGGCTCGGCGGCGACCTCGACGGACGCCGGGTGGTCCGCACCTACACCCGTCTGGCGGGCGCGAGCATTCCGGCCGCCGTGCTCGGCGGCGCGACCGCCTACTTCATCACCGACGCCGTGGGCAACGGCATCGCGGGCTCGCTCGGCGCCCTGTGCGGCGGCGGCCTGGTACTGATCGGCGTGTTCTACCTCGCCGCCAAACGGATGCGGATCGACGAACTCACCGCCATGGTTGGTATGGTCCGCGGACGTCTCGGCAGGTGAGCAGAGCGCAACCATCATCCGCCATCACGTGTCGTGCATAGCGGCGGACTGCGGGCACAATTGTCTTGGCTCTGAGCCAGGGCGACAGACGGATGGGGAGGCAGGGAGCGACGGTGGCGGAACGGAGCACGGCTGCCGTCGACGTGGCCGATGACGACGGCGACAAGCCGTCGGCCGCCGATGCGGAAAAGGCCACGACCGACGGGGCGGGAACCGAGAAGACGGCCCGCGAGGACACGGACGCGACTCGGAACGAGAGCGCCGCTGCCAAAGCGAGCCCCCCGGAACTGCACAGCGGCCACAAACTGGCCAGACGGTACCGACTCGAGGAGTGCGTCACCCGCCTGGACGGTTTCAGCAGCTGGCGGGCGGTCGACGAGAAGCTGCGCCGGGCGGTGGGCGTCCATGTGCTGCCCGCGGACCATTCCCGCGCCCGGCCGGTGCTCGCGGCGGCCCGCTCGGCCGCGCTGCTCGGTGACCCGCGTTTCGTCCAGGTACTGGACGCGGTCGAGGAGAACGACCTCGTCTACGTGGTCCACGAGTGGCTCCCCGACGCCACCGAGCTCGCCGCCGTGCTGGCCGGCGGGCCGCTGGAGGCACACGAGGCGTACCAGCTGGTGAGCCAGGTCTCCCAGGCGATGGCCGCCGCCCACCGGGAAGGCCTGGCGCACCTGCGTCTCAACCCCGGCTCGGTGCTGCGCACCGAATCCGGCCAGTACCGCATCCGCGGCCTCGCCGTCATGGCCGCGCTCCGCGGTATCTCCGCCGACAAGCCGCAGCGCTCCGACACCGAGGCGATCGGTGCCCTGCTCTACGCCGCGCTCACCCAGCGCTGGCCGTACGAGACCGATGCCTACGGGCTCGCCGGCCTGCCCAAGGGCGTCGGGCTGATCGCGCCCGACCAGGTGCGGGCCGGGGTGCACCGGGGCCTGTCGGATCTGGCGATGCGGGCCCTGGTGAACGACGGGGCCACCGCCTCCCGGCAGGAGCCCCCCTGCACCACTCCGGAGGAGCTGGCCAAGGCGGTCTCCGCCATGCCGCGCATCCGCCCGCCGGAGCCGGCGTTCACCCCACCGGAGGCGTTCCAGCCCGGCGGTTACCGGCCGGGCGCCTACGGGCAGCCCCCGAACCGGCCCGGCCACCCCGGCCCGGTCGCCCCGGCGCCGGTTCCTCCGCCGCCCCCGCTCCAGAGCCGCACCGGGAAAGCGCTCAAGTGGGCGGTCTCCGCCCTGCTCATCGCCGCGCTCGGACTGGGCAGCTGGCAGCTGGCCGACACCCTGCTGAAGGAGGAGTCCCGTTCCGGGGGCTCGGACCACTCCGAGCAGAAGGACAAGGACGACAAGCCCAAGCCGCCGCCGAGCAAGCCGCTCGCGATCGAGGACGCGGCCGAGTACTACCCGGACGGCACGCCGCAGAACGCCGACACCGCCCCGCTCACCCATGACGGCGACACCTCGACGGTCTGGCGCACCAGTGGCTTCCTCGACGGGCCGGAGTTCGCCCCGAGCGTCAAGAAGGGCGTGGGCATCGTCTACGACCTCGGCGAGGAGCGGCGGATCAGCGGCGCCGAGATCGGGCTGCGCTATCCCGGCACCTCCGGCACCTACACCGAGATCGCGCTGTACGCCACGGACTCGCTCAGCCCCTCCGGCTCGTCCGGAGACCCCGTCGGAGGGTTCACCCGGCTGCTCGGCCCCACGAAGACGACCGACACCACCGCCAAACTGAAGGTCACCGGCGAGGAGAAGACGCGGTACGTACTCGTCTGGCTCACCGCGCTGCCGGAATCTCCGCCTGAGCAGTACTACGAGAAGCCCTACAAGCAGGCGATCACCGAAGTGAAGTTCACCGGCTGAGCCGGCCGGGTGGGTGGGAGGGACCGGACGTTGGACGACGGCGCAGTCGCCGAGGCGAGCGACGCCGAGCTTCTCGCGCGCCATGTGGAGGGCGACCCCGACGCCTTCGCCGAGATAGTCCGGCGCCACCGCGACCGGCTCTGGGCGGTGGCGCTCCGCACCCTCGGCGACCGCGAGGAGGCCGCGGACGCGGTCCAGGACGCGCTGGTCTCCGCCTACCGGGCCGCGCACACCTTCCGCGGCCAGTCCGCCGTCACCACCTGGCTCCATCGCATCACTGTCAACGCCTGCCTGGACCGGGCCCGCAAGACCGCCTCCCGCCGCACTTCCCCGGTCGCCGAGACCGAACGGCTGGAGCAGCTCCTCGAACCCCATGAGTCGGCCGCCGCGCCCGCCGAGCGCGGCGATCTGCACCGCCAGCTGATCCAGGCGCTGGGCTCCCTCCCCGCGGAGCAGCGGGCCGCCCTGGTGCTCGTCGACATGCAGGGCTACCCGGTGGCCGAGGCCGCCGAGATGCTCGGTGTGCCCACCGGCACCGTGAAGAGCCGGTGCGCCCGGGGCAGAGCCCGGTTGCAGCCACTTCTGTCACATCTCCACCCCTCGAGAGGGGATAACGGACCACCGGCCGGGGGAAGGAACCGGACGCAGGGGACATCCGTCCCACCGGCGGCAGGACCGAACGACGCAGATGCCGTGAAGGGCGGAGGTGGAAGGGCGTGACATCCACGACCAGCTCGGACGAGCACCCGGAGGTCGCGGAGATCTCGGCACTCGCCGAGGGCCTTCTGCCCCTCGATCGCAGCCGTACACTCCGTCGCCACCTGGACGACTGTCCGTTGTGTGCCGACGTCCGCACCTCCCTCGAGGAGATCCGGTCACTGCTGGGAACCCTCCCCGGTCCGGTCCGGATGCCTGCCGACATCGCGGGCCGGATCGACGCCGCGCTCGCCGCCGAGGCACTCCTGGACGCCACCGCCCCCGGCGGCCCCCGGGCCTTCGGCGCCGGGCCCCTGGACGGGGAGACGGCGGACGCGGCCCCCGGGGACCCCGCCGTTTCACGTGAAACATCGTTCGACACCGTGGAGGCGGACGCGGGGATCGCTGCCGAGCCCGGTGCGGCGAGCCCGCCGGCCGGCCGGTCCGCCGACCGGCCGGCGGGCCGACCGCGTGCGGCCACCGGGCCCGGGCGGAAGACCCCCCGCCGCGGCGGGGGCCGGGAGGGTGCACGCCGCTGGCCCCGGGTACTGCTCGGCACGGCGTGCGCCGCGGCCGTGATCGGCCTGGGCACCTTCCTCGTGCAGTCCTCCGGAGTCGACGACGACTCGCCGGCCTCCGCGCAGCAGGCGGCGGCCGGCGGCACCGACACCAAGCGCTCGCTCGCGGCTTCCGAGCTGGAGGGGCGGGTCCGTTCCCTTCTCGACGACGGGCGGCCGGAGCAGCGGGACAAGACCTTCGGCGAGCCGCCGGCGAGCGGGACGGCCCCGGAGGGGACCACCGGCAGCACCCCGTTGCGGGCCCCGGAAGAGGGACAGGTCCCCTCCTGCGTCCAGGCCGGCACCGGCCGGTCCGAGACCCCCATCGCCGCCGAGCAGAGCGTCTACGACGGCACCGAGGTCTTCATCGTCGTGCTGCCGCACCCCGCCGACAGCTCTCTGGTCGACGCCTTCGTGATCGATGCCTCCTGCACCACCGCGGCCCCGCCGGCAGCCGGCACCCAGTTGCTCACCCGCACCTACTCCCGGGACTGAGCCGCGCCCCGGGCCGGCGTACCGCGCGCCCGGCGACGCCGCGGCGCGCCCGGCCCGGCACGGCCGCCCTCTGACGGCAGGGTTGCCCGGTCCGACGCGGCCCGATCGGGCGCCATCCGGCCGAGCCACGCGCCGGGCGCCGGGCGCCTCGGGAATGCTTGGCCCGTAGGATCCGTTGGGTGGGATGAGCCTCCCCGACCGTCACCGTCAGCAGAGACAAGGAAGACATCAGTGAGCGACGTCCGCAACGTGATCATCATCGGTTCCGGGCCCGCGGGCTACACGGCCGCGCTCTACACGGCCCGCGCCGCCCTGAAGCCCCTGGTCTTCGAGGGCTCCGTGACGGCTGGTGGTGCGCTCATGAACACCACCGACGTGGAGAACTTCCCCGGTTTCCGTGACGGCATCATGGGCCCGGACCTCATGGACAACATGCGGGCCCAGGCCGAGCGCTTCGGTGCCGAGCTCGTCCCGGACGACGTGGTGGCGGTCGACCTCTCCGAGGAGATCAAGACCGTCACCGACTCCGCCGGCACCATCCACCGCGCCAAGGCGGTGATCGTCACCACCGGTTCCCAGCACCGCAAGCTCGGGCTGCCGCGTGAGGACGAGCTCTCCGGCCGCGGTGTCTCCTGGTGCGCCACCTGCGACGGCTTCTTCTTCAAGGACCAGGACATCGCCGTGATCGGCGGCGGCGACACCGCCATGGAGGAGGCGACCTTCCTGTCGCGCTTCGCCAAGTCGGTCACCATCGTGCACCGCCGCGACTCGCTGCGGGCCAGCAAGGCCATGCAGGAGCGGGCCTTCGCCGACCCCAAGATCTCCTTCATCTGGGACAGCGAGGTCGCCGAACTGCACGGCGACGGCAAGCTTTCCGGTCTCACCCTGCGCAACGTGCAGTCGGGGGAGACCTCGAAGCTGGCGGTGACCGGCCTGTTCATCGCGATCGGCCACGACCCTCGCACCGAGCTGTTCAAGGGCCAGCTCGAGCTCGACGACGAGGGCTACCTGAAGGTGGAGGCTCCGTCCACCCGGACCAACATCACCGGTGTCTTCGCCGCGGGTGACGTGGTGGACCACACCTACCGCCAGGCGATCACCGCCGCCGGCACCGGCTGCTCCGCCGCGCTGGACGCCGAGCGGCACCTCGCGGCTCTCGCCGACGGCGAGAGCGCCGCCTGACCACTGCCCTGCCCCCTGCATCATCGGATTAAGGAGACTGCCATGGCCGGTGCCACGGTTACCGTGACGGACGCCGACTTCGAGGAGAAGGTCCTCAAGAGCGACAAGCCGGTGCTCGTCGACTTCTGGGCCGCCTGGTGCGGTCCGTGCCGCCAGATCGCTCCGTCGCTGGAGGCGATCGCGGCCGAGCACGACGAGATCGTGATCGCCAAGCTGAACATCGACGAGAACCCGGCCACCGCCGCCAAGTACGGCGTGATGTCGATCCCCACCCTCAACGTCTACCAGGGTGGCGAGGTGGCCAAGACCATCGTCGGTGCCAAGCCCAAGGCCGCCATCGAGCGGGACCTGGCCGACTTCCTCGCCTGAGACCGGCTGTGGCGAACGCGCGGGGTTCCACGTGAAACCCCCCGGCGATTCCACCTGGAGCGGGCCCGCCCCCATCACGGGGGCGGGCCCGCTCCACGTTCACAGCGGACGGAGAGCCGGTTCCTTCTGGACCGCGCCGAGCAGCCTGTCCAGCGCCAGCTCGACGTCCTCCTTCCAGGAGATCGTGGTGCGCAGCTCCAGCCTCAGCCGCGGATAGCGCGGGTGATGGCGCACGGTCTTGAATCCCACGGCCAGCAGGTGATCGGCGGGCAGTACGCACGCCGGTTCCTTCCAGGTGGCGTCCCCGAAGGCCTCGATCGCCCGGACGCCGCGCCGCAGCAGGTCCTTCGCCACCGTCTGCACCATGACCCGCCCCAGGCCCTGCCCCTGATAGTCGGGCATCAGCCAGGCCGTCATCAACTGCACCGCGTCCGCCGCCACCGGGCTGGTCGGGAACGCCGTGGACCGGGGCACATACGCGGGCGGGGCGTAGAGCACGAAGCCCACCGGCACCTCGTCCACATAGACGACCCGTCCGCAGGACCCCCACTCCAGCAGGACCCCGGAGATCCAGGCTTCCTTCTCCAGCTCCGGGCGCCCGGCCCGCACGGCGGCCTCACCGCTGACCGGGTCGAGTTCCCAGAAGACACACGAACGACAGCGCTTGGGGATGTCCGGAAGGTTGTCCAGCGTGAGCGGTGCGAGTCGGCGCCCCATACAGCCCGTCCCTTACTTCTCTCACCAGCCATGGTGTCGCGGCTGATGCGCCCGATCTGATCGCATGCTAACGGCGCGGAACCCACGCCGATACCGCCACCGGGGAACCATGGAGGAAAGAAAGCGGGTCGTGCTCCGGTACTGCCGGAACATCGACCCGCTCTCGGTCACCAGGTGCGGCTACTCGTCGTTCTCGGCCCGCTCCGCCTCCTCGGAGAGCTTCTGCTCCAGCACGGGCCCCTCCTCGGGTGCCAGCGTGCCGAGGATCCTTTCGAGATCCTCTATCGAGGCGAACTCGACGACGATCTTTCCCTTCTTCTGCCCCAGGTCGACCTTCACCCGGGTTTCGAAGCGGTCGGAGAGCCGCGAGGCGAGGTCGGTCAGCGCCGGCGAGAGACGGGCCCCTGCCCGGGGGCCCTTCGCCTTGGGGGAGCTGCTCGACCGCGAGCCCATCAGGGTCACGATCTCCTCCACCGCACGCACCGAGAGTCCCTCGGCCACGATGCGGTGCGCCAGCCGGTCCTGCTCCTCGGCGTCATCCACCGACAGCAGGGCGCGGGCGTGTCCGGCGGAAAGAACACCGGCCGCCACCCGCCGCTGCACCGAAGGCGAGAGCTTCAGCAGCCGGAGGGTGTTGGAGACCTGCGGGCGGGAACGGCCGATCCGGTCCGCCAGCTCGTCATGGGTGCAGTTGAAGTCCTTCAGCAGCTGGTCGTAGGCGGCCGCCTCTTCCAGCGGGTTCAACTGCGCGCGGTGCAGGTTCTCCAGCAGCGCGTCCAGCAGCAGCTTCTCGTCGTCGGTGGCCCGGACGATCGACGGGATCTTCTCCAGTCCCGCCTCACGGCAGGCGCGCCAGCGACGCTCGCCCATGATGAGCTCGTAGCGCTCGGGCCCCAACTGCCGGACGACCACAGGCTGGAGGAGTCCGACCTCCTGGATGGAGGTGACCAGCTCGGCCAGGGCGTCCTCGTCGAACACCTCCCGCGGCTGACGAGGGTTCGGGGTGATCGCGTCCAGCGGCAACTCGGCGAAGTGCGCCCCGGCAGGCGCCTCCTCCGTGGTCACCGCGGCCGGGGCGGGTACCTCCGGCTCCACCGGCGCCGGCTCTGTTTCACGTGAAACGCCGTGCCCCGGAAGGGCGGCCACCCGGGCGGCCGCTACTCCCCGTTCGGCGGTGAAGACCGGTACCGCGCTGGGCGAGGTCGCTCCTGCCGTCACCGCCGGGCCGGCGGCATCCGCGGACTTGGGCGCTGGGGGAATCAGCGCACCCAGCCCACGACCCAGACCTCTCCGTCGCTCGCTCACTGGATCCCCTCCTGCATGCTGTGCTGGTTGTTCGCGGGCAGCACATGCGCATGCTGACCGTCGTAGTGGACTCCGACCCCGCGGAGCGCGATCTCGCGGGCCGCCTCCAGATAGGAGAGCGAGCCACTGGAGCCCGGGTCGTAGGTGAGGACCGTCTGCCCGTAGCTGGGTGCCTCGGAGATGCGTACCGACCGCGGGATGCTGGTGCGCAGCACCTCGTTGCCGAAGTGGCTGCGCACTTCGTCCGCCACCTGGGAGGCGAGCCGGGTCCGACCGTCGTACATGGTCAGCAGAATGGTGGAGACGTGCAGCTTGGGGTTGAGGTGGCCGCGCACCAGGTCGACGTTGCGCAGCAGCTGACCGAGCCCCTCCAGGGCGTAGTACTCGCACTGGATGGGGATCAGGACCTCCGCCCCCGCGACGAGGGCGTTGACGGTCAGCAGCCCCAGTGAGGGCGGACAGTCGATGAGGATGTAGTCCAGTGGCTGCTCATAGGCCTGGATGGCGCGCTGCAGCCGACTCTCCCGGGCGACCAGCGACACCAGCTCGATCTCCGCACCGGCCAGGTCGATGGTGGCCGGAGCGCAGAACAGCCCCTCCACGTCCGGCACCGGCTGCACGATGTCGGAGAGCGGCTTGCTGTCCACCAGGACGTCGTAGATCGACGGCACCTCGGCATGGTGGTCGATGCCCAGCGCGGTCGAGGCGTTTCCCTGGGGGTCGAGGTCGATCACCAGGACCCGGCCGCCGTGCAGCGCCAGCGAGGCGGCCAGGTTGACCGTGGTGGTGGTCTTCCCGACGCCGCCCTTCTGGTTGGCGACCACGATCACCCGGGTCTGGTCCGGCCGGGGCAGACCCTCCCTGGCCCGGCCCATCGCCTGCACCGCCGCCTGGGCGGCTCTGCCGACGGGGGCGTCGTCCATCGGAGGTGGGGTCTCGGTGTGCCCTTCCTGCCCGTAAGCGGGGGGCATGGCGGGAGAAACGTCCTCCCCCGGCGATTCGGTACGGGGGCCGGGGACCGGATCGGTCATCGGCCCCGCGATGTTGGCGTCGGACCGCAAGGATTCACTCTCCTCGACTTCAGGCTCGCAATGAACAGAGCCTGCCATGCTTTCGGGGTTGTGAACCAGCGAGGCCCGTTCTCCTGTGGATGAATCCACATCCGGACGGGGACGGGGGTCGCGCGGAGCGGCAGCCGCACGACCTCGGCTGATGATTCCATGCAGCAGAGAACGGCGTTTCACGTGAAACACCATGCACGGGGACCCCCGGGCAGCCGCGGCGACACTCCGAAATGCATAGTTTTGACAGCTTGTATGGAGCACTGCCCCGGTTTGATCACCGCACCGAGCCGGCGCGGCCGGCTCCCCGAGGGCCGCCCCCGGCATGGTCAGCGACGGCGGCGCGTACCCTTCCGAGCCGCCTTGGCCCGCTTGGCCGCGAAGCGGACACCGCCCGGGCTCTCCCCGACCTCCACCCGGACCACGGTCGACAGCGGGTCCACGATGCCCTCACCGACGTGCAGGATCGACGTCTCCACCACACCCAGCTTGCTCAGGGCCGCCCGCGACTGCTTCAGCTCCTCCTCCGCGGTGTCCCCCTTGAGCAGCAGCATCTCGCCGTAGGGACGGAGCAGCGGCACGCCCCAGCCCGCGAGCCGGTCCAGCGGGGCGACGGCGCGGGCCGTCACCACATGCACCGGCGGCAGCTTGCCCAGGACCTCTTCCGCCCGGCCGCGCACCACCGTCACATGGTCCAGCCCCAGCAGCTCGACCATCTCCTGGAGGAAGTTCGTACGGCGCAGCAGCGGCTCCAGCAGGGTGATCCGCAGATCCGGGCGGCTCAGTGCCAGCGGAATGCCCGGCAGTCCCGCACCCGACCCGACGTCGCACACGGTGACACCGTCGGGCACCACCTCGGAGAGCACCGCGCAGTTGAGCAGATGCCGCTCCCACAACCGCGGCACCTCCCGGGGACCGATCAGTCCACGGGCGACCCCCACATCAGCCAGCAGCTCGCCGTACCGAACGGCCTCCGGGAAGCGCTCACCGAAAACGTCCTCCGCCACCTCCGGCGCCGGGGGGAGCTCCTCTGCTTCCGTCACGAGAACCGTCCTTCCATACCAAGGCACTCTGCTGATATCAGGCTGACAAGATACGGCCCCGCCTGCGGACAGACGGGGCCGTGGGGTTTTCGTGCACCGGGCCGGCCCGGTGGCACCCGCCCGGGTCAGGCGGGGAGCACTACCACTCGACGGTTGGGCTCCTCGCCCTCGGACTCGCTGCGGAGACCGGCGGCCGCGACCGCGTCGTGGACCACCTTGCGCTCGAAGGGGGTCATCGCCTTGAGCTTCACCGGCTGCCCGCTCTCCTTGGCCTCATCCACGGCCTTGGCGCCCAGCTCGGTGAGCTCCTCCCGCTTGCGGGCCCGGAAACCGGCGATGTCCAGCATCAGCCGGCTGCGGTCACCGGTCTCCCGGTGCACCGCGAGACGGGTCAGCTCCTGGAGTGCCTCCAGCACCTCACCATCGCGTCCCACCAGCTTCTGCAGGTCGCGACTGGTCGAGTCACTGATGATCGACACTGCGGCGCGGTCGGCCTCGACGTCCATATCGATGTCGCCGTCGAGGTCCGCGATATCCAGCAGCCCCTCCAGGTAGTCGGCCGCGATCTCCCCCTCCTGCTCGAGGCGGGTCAGGGTGTCGCCCGCCTCGGCAGCTGGCATGGTGCCTTCCGTCACGGATGGACTCCTTCTTACTTCTTGGACGGGTGCTTGGGCCGCTGCTGGCCCTTGCGCTGCCCGGACTTGGCGTTACGGGAGCCGCCGGCCGACTTACCGCCCTGCGCCCCCTTCTTCTGCGGGCTCTTCTTCTCCAGCGACGGGGAGTCGCCGGTCTTGCTCACATCCGTGGAGCCGGATTCGGCGCGGGACCTGGTCTGCGGCTGGCCCGTGGTCGGACCCGACTGGCGCTGCGACTTGCTCTGGCGCTTGGGCTGCTGGCGGTTGGCGCGCGCGGCCTCGGCGGCCTTCTTCGCCTCGACCTCGGCCGGAGGCTCGGTGATCTTGCCCTTGGCCCGCAGCCGCTCCTGGCGCTTCTGGTAGGCCACGCTGCCCGGGGTGGGGTTCCGGCGGATGATGTACATCTGCTGGCCCATGGTCCACAGGTTGGTGGTCAGCCAGTACAGCAGGACACCGACCGGGAAGTTGATGCCGAAGACGGCGAACATGATCGGGAAGACATACATCAGCACCTTCTGCTGCTGCATGAAGGGCGTCTTCACGGACAGGTCGACGTTCTTGGTCATCAGCTGGCGCTGCGTGAAGAACTGCGAGGCCGACATCAGCACGATCATGGTGATCGTGACGACCCGCACATCGGTGAGCGTGGCCCCGAGAGCCTGGACCTTCTCCTCGCTCGACATGAACTTCACGGCGATGGGGGCACCGAAGATGTGCGCCTCACGGGCGCTGTCCACCAGCGACTGGTCGTCGATGAAGCCGACCTTGTGGCCGTTCGCGATCTTGTTCAGCACCTGGTAGAGCGCGAGGAAGAACGGCGCCTGAGCCAGGATCGGAAGACAGCTGGAGAGCGGGTTGGTGCCCGTCTCCTTGTAGAGCTTCATCATCTCTTCCGACTGGCGCTGCCGGTCGGACTTGTAGCGCTCCTGGATCGCCTTGATCTTCGGCTGGAGCACCTGCATGTTCCGCGTCGCCTTGATCTGCTTCACGAAGAGCGGGATCAGACAGATGCGGATCAGCACCACCAGCGAAGCGATGGACAGACCCCACGCCCAGCCACTGTCCTCGTCGAAGATGAGGCTGTAGAACGAGTGGAACTGGACGATGATCCAGGAAACTGCGTCATAAAGAGGACCGAGGATCGTGTCCACGAATCAGGCTCCTTGGGCATTGGGCTGAGTCTCGGGCTGTGCGGCGGGCGGTAGAGCGGTCTGCCCGCCGAGGCGGCTCCTCAGCCGCTGATGCCAGACCGGACGCTTCCGGGGAGGGACATGATCGACACCACCGGACGACCATGGATTGCAGCGCAGGATGCGCCAGGCCGTCAGCGCCGTCCCTTTCACCGCGCCGTGCACGTTGATGGCCGTGTAGCCATAGTGCGAGCACGACGGGTAGTACTTGCAGACCGGCCCCAGCATCGGGCTGATGGTCCACTGGTACAGCTTGATCAGCCAGAGCAGTGGGTACTTCATCGCGGTACCGTCCCCTTACCTCCGGTAGGGGCACCGAGCAGACGCCGCAGAGCGGTGTCCAGGTCGCGGGCCAGTTCCTCGTGGTCCGCCTCACCGGCACCGGGCAGCGCCCTTACGACCACCAGGCTACCCGCGGGCAGACGGTCGAGGCGGTCCCGCATCAGATGGCGAAGCCTCCGCTTCACCAGGTTGCGGACCACCGCGCCGCCGACCGCCTTGCTGACGACGAAACCCGCACGCACCGGGAGAGCACTCTCCCCAGGTGCGTGCGGGTCCGTTGTACCGCTACGAAGATGGACGACGAGGAGCGGGCGCCCGGCCCTGCGTCCTCGGCGTACCGCGGTCGCAAAGTCCTCGCGCCGCCTCAGCCGATGCTCGGTAGGCAGCACGTCATGACCTTGATGCGATCAGGCGGAAAGACGCGCGCGACCCTTGCCACGGCGGGCCGCGAGAATCGCGCGGCCGGCACGGGTGCGCATCCGCAGCCGGAAGCCGTGGGTCTTAGCGCGGCGGCGGTTGTTCGGCTGGAAGGTGCGCTTGCTCACTCGGGGGCTCCAGAAATGAATCGGGTGATGGCGGGACATCGCCTGGCTGTCACCGTGCGCCCACGAGAAGCTCGCAATACGCCCGAGTGCACCGCTTCACGACCACACGGAGTGGTCTTTGCCCATCGGAGGCAGGCGGCAGCAGCCATCGACAACTCGACCTGGTTACGGTACGCGCGGCGTGGCCGTCCGGTCAAACCGGTGCCCCGCCGGGCCCCGTGCGGGCGGGATGGGAGGCACCGCGGCGGGCTCCCGGAGCCGCCGGTTCCGGGCCCGGAGTCCGCCGGGTCACGGGGTCAGTAGAACGCCGGGCGTCCATACATGGCACATTTGTACACACCCTGTGGACAACGACTTGAACCGCACACCTCGGCCTGACTACCGTAGCTGGGCTCCGAATCCTTCCCGCCCGTCCCGAGAACCACACATCGGTGGGACCTGTCGGCGTCCCCCACCCAGCGAGTGAGAGAGCGTGCCCTGTGGCTGACGTACCTGCCGATCTTGCCGCAGTGTGGCCACGCGTGCTGGAGCAGCTCCTCGGCGAGGGGCGCGGCCACGGCGTCGAGGCGAAGGACGAGCACTGGATCAAGCGGTGCCAGCCCTTGGCGCTGGTGGCCGACACCGCCCTGCTCGCCGTGCCCAACGAGTTCGCCAAGGGGGTGCTCGAAGGCCGGCTGGCGCCGCTGATCAGCGAGACCCTCAGCCGCGAGTGCGGGCGCCCGATCCGGATCGCGATCACCGTCGACGACTCCGCGGGCGAGCCGCCCGCCCCGCCGCAGCGCCACCAGCAGCCGTCCTCGCGCTACGAGGAACCGCAGCGCGAGCCGTACGACGGCCGGGACCAGCGCGAGGGCTACGAGACCGGCCGGGACGCCCGCGAGCCGTACGAGCGGGAGGGCCGGGAGAACTACGACGGCTACGGCAGGCCGTCGGACGAGCTGCCCACCGCCCGTCCCGCGTATCCCGACTACCCCCAGCAGCGCCCCGAGCCCGGCGCCTGGCCCCGCCCGCAGGAGGAGTACGGCTGGCAGCAGCCGCGGCTCGGCGGTTTCGCCGACGCCGGCGACCCGTACGCCCCGCAGCACGGCCGGCGCCCGTACGAGCAGCAGCGCCGCGACCACGGCGAGCCGACGGACCGGCCGCGCGTCGGACCGGCCGGCCGTCCCGGCCCGGGGGACCACGCCGGCCCCGGCGGCCACCGCGGTCCGGGGGGCCAGGCCGTCCCCGGGGCGCCCACCGGCGCTCCCGGACCGCTCGCCGCGCAGCCCGCGCCCGCCACCGGCCCCGGTGAGCCGACGGCCCGGCTGAACCCCAAGTACCTCTTCGACACCTTCGTCATCGGGGCGTCGAACCGCTTCGCCCACGCGGCCGCCGTCGCGGTCGCCGAGGCACCCGCCAAGGCCTACAACCCGCTGTTCATCTACGGCGAGTCCGGCCTGGGGAAGACCCACCTGCTCCATGCGATCGGGCACTACGCCCGCAGCCTGTACCCGGGGACCCGGGTGCGCTACGTGAGCTCCGAGGAGTTCACCAACGAGTTCATCAACTCCATCCGCGACGGCAAGGCGGACGCGTTCCGCAAGCGCTACCGCGACATGGACATCCTGCTGGTCGACGACATCCAGTTCCTGGCCAGCAAGGAGTCCACGCAGGAGGAGTTCTTCCACACCTTCAACACCCTGCACAACGCCAACAAGCAGATCGTGCTGTCCTCGGACCGGCCGCCCAAGCAGCTGGTGACGCTGGAGGACCGGCTCCGCAACCGCTTCGAGTGGGGACTGATCACCGATGTGCAGCCGCCGGAGCTGGAGACCCGCATCGCGATCCTGCGGAAGAAGGCGGTCCAGGAGCAGCTGAACGCGCCGCCGGAGGTGCTGGAGTTCATCGCCTCGCGGATCTCCCGGAACATCCGCGAGCTGGAGGGCGCGCTGATCCGCGTCACCGCGTTCGCCAGCCTCAACCGGCAGCCGGTGGACCTGGGGCTGACCGAGATCGTGCTGAAGGACCTGATCCCCGGCGGTGAGGACGCCGCCCCGGAGATCACCGCCCCCGCCATCATGGCGGCGACCGCGGACTACTTCGGGCACACCGTGGACGACCTGTGCGGGGCCTCGCGCAGCCGGGTGCTGGTCACCGCACGGCAGATCGCGATGTACCTGTGCCGCGAGCTCACCGACCTGTCGCTGCCGAAGATCGGCGCCCAGTTCGGCGGCCGCGACCACACGACCGTGATGCACGCGGACCGCAAGATCCGGGCGCTGATGGCCGAGCGGCGCTCGATCTACAACCAGGTCACCGAGCTGACGAACCGCATCAAGAACGGCTGACCGGCCGGGCCGCCCGGACTCCGCCACGGGCCCGCCGGGCCGGCGGAGGCGGTGTGGCGGGCCGCCGAGGGCGCTTCGGAGGAGGACTCCGCGGCGCCCTTCGCGCCGTCCGCGGCCGGACACGCGCCGGCGGCGGCCGCAAGCGCCTAAGCCCCCGCACCACCCGCCGGAGCCCGCCCGAGGCACGCCCAGCTTCGCGCCCGGGCCCGTCCGGGGCCCGCCCGAGGCCCGTCCGGGGCGCGCCCGAGGCCCGTCCGGGGCGCGACGGGACACGTCCGGAACCCGTCCGAGGCGCGACCGAACGCGTCCGGGAAAGCTTCCCGGGACACCTGGCGGCGCTCCCGCGGCTCCCCGAGGCCTCTCGACGGCCTCCTCCGGCACGCTCCCGAGAGCCATCCGCAGGCCCGTACCCGAAGGCTTCCGGCGAGCTGCCTGCCGACCTCCCGCAGGCACGTCCCCGAAGGCCCGGAGGCTTCCGGCGAGCGCCCAGCCGCCTGCCCCCAAGAGCCTCCGCCGGCTTCCCGAGAGTTCCCCGAGAGCCTCCGCAGAGCCTCCGCCGGCTTCCCCGGAACGGCTTCCCCACACCTCCCAGGAGTCTGTGGAGGGCCTTCCGGCGGGCTTCCCGCGGCCTTCCCCAGGGCCGCTCGGGGGCTTCCCGGGCCGTCAGATCCGCTTCCGGACGCTCCGTGGTCCGCACACCCGCACCGAACAGGGCTGCCGCCGTGTTCGATTACCTGTCCCGAGGCTCCGTTTCTCCACAGGAATCGCGGTTTTCCACCGTCCACACCCTGGGGAAGCCGAGGTTGTCCCGATCTTGTCCACAGCTCGTCATCGGGGATGATGATCAGCCCAGGTCAGCCGGTTGTGGATTTGTGGCCGACGGGCTTCCACAGACTGTGGATGAAGGATCTGTCCACAGCACCCGCTCCGCGTTGTCCACCGGCCGCCCACAGCGAACCGGCCCTTGCCCACAGCTTCTCCACACCCTTGTCCACTGTTCGGCAACACAACACCCCTCGTCGCCGGTGCGAGTGAAAGGCGTCACATGAAGATGCCTGATTGGGCTGTGGGGAACCTGGGTAAAACTGGGGATGCCGCTGGGGAGAACCAGGCATCCCCTGTGCATCGGGTGTGCAGAACTTTCCCCGATCCACAGCACCCCCTGGTTATCCACTGCCTCCACCCACAGGGGCAGTGGATAAAAAAGCGGGTCTGACCTGCGCAAAGCAGGTTTTCCACGGTTTCCACAGGCCCTACTACTACGACCACGTAGAGAGAGCGCGGAAATCGTTTCGAAGCGGGGCCTGTGCACAACTCGGCGCCGAGCCGCCCGGGGCCCCTCGCTCCGACTTGACCCCGAGCCGTCCACGCTGTCGGTGGCGTGCGTCAGACTGGTCTGGCGGCAGTCAGCCGACGACGAAGGCCAGCAAGGCGAGCCAGCAACAAGCAGGAGGCGGCTTACGGTGAAGATCCGGGTGGAGCGCGATGTACTGGCGGAGGCAGTGGCCTGGGCGGCCCGCAGCCTTCCGGCCCGTCCGCCGGTGCCGGTCCTCGCCGGCCTCCTGCTGAAGGCCGAGGAGGGCGCGCTGAGCCTCTCCGGCTTCGACTACGAGGTCTCGGCCCGGGTCTCGGTGGAGGCGGACATCGACGAGGAGGGCACCGTCCTGGTGTCCGGCCGGCTGCTGGCCGACATCTGCCGTTCGCTCCCCAACCGGCCGGTGGAGATTTCCACAGACGGTGTACGGGTCACCGTGCTCTGCGGCTCCTCGCGCTTCACCCTCCACACCCTGCCCGTGGAGGAGTACCCGGCCCTGCCCCAGATGCCCACCGCCACCGGCACCGTGCCCGGTGAGGTCTTCGCCGCCGCCGCCGCCCAGGTCGCCATCGCCGCCGGTCGGGACGACACCCTCCCGGTGCTCACCGGTGTGCGGATCGAGATCGAGGGCGACACCGTCACGCTGGCCTCCACCGACCGCTACCGCTTCGCGGTCCGCGAGTTCCTGTGGAAGCCGGAGACCCCGGACATCTCCGCGGTCGCGCTGGTCCCCGCCAAGACGCTGCTGGACACGGCCAAGTCGCTGACCAGCGGCGACACCGTGGCACTGGCGCTCTCCGGCGCGGGCGCGGGCGAGGGCCTGATCGGTTTCGAGGGCGCCGGCCGCCGCACCACGACCCGGCTCCTCGAAGGCGACCTGCCGAAGTACCGGACGCTGTTCCCGACCGAGTTCAACTCGGTGGCGGTGATCGAGACGGCGCCGTTCGTGGAGGCCGTCAAGCGCGTGGCCCTGGTGGCCGAGCGGAACACCCCGGTCCGGCTGAGCTTCGAGCAGGGCGTGCTGATCCTGGAGGCCGGCTCGAGCGACGACGCACAGGCTGTGGAGCGGGTGGACGCCCAGCTCGAGGGCGACGACATCTCGATCGCCTTCAACCCGACCTTCCTGCTGGACGGACTGAGCGCGATCGACGCCCCGGTCGCCCAGCTGTCGTTCACCACCTCCACCAAGCCGGCGCTGCTCAGCGGCCGCCCGGCGGTGGACGCGGAGGCGGACGACGCGTACAAGTACCTGATCATGCCGGTCCGGCTCTCCGGCTGACCCGCGCTCCGCGGTCCGGCCCTCCTCCGCGGGGGGCGGTGACCGCTGCGGCCGTCGCCCGGCGGCCGGCGGGGCGGTGCCCTCCCGGGTCCCGCCCCGCCACCGTTGAGCGGCTGAGCCCACGGATGTGCACGGGATGGCGGGCGTAGGCTCGGACCCGGGTACGAAGCGCGCGACAGCGCAAGGACTACGTCATGAAGGATCACTGATGGAGCTCGGTCTCGTCGGCCTCGGCAAGATGGGCGGCAACATGCGCGAGCGCATCCGCCGCGCAGGCCACACCGTCATCGGATACGACCGCAACCCGGACATCGCCGATGTGCACAGCCTCGAAGAGCTGGTGGGACGGCTGCAGGGGCCACGCGTCGTGTGGGTCATGGTGCCGGCCGGGGTGGCGACCCAGACCACCATCGACGAGCTCGCCGAGCTGCTCTCGCCCGGCGACGTGGTCGTCGACGGCGGCAACTCGCGCTGGACCGACGACGAGAAGCACGCCGAGCAGCTGGCCGCCAAGGGCATCGGCTTCGTCGACTGCGGCGTCTCCGGCGGGGTGTGGGGCCTGGAGAACGGCTACGCCCTGATGTACGGCGGCGACGCCGAGCACGTGGCGAAGGTGCAGCCGGTCTTCGACGCGCTCAAGCCCGAGGGGGAGTTCGGCGCGGTCCACGCGGGCAAGGTCGGCGCCGGCCACTTCGCGAAGATGGTCCACAACGGCATCGAGTACGCGATGATGCAGGCCTTCGCCGAGGGCTGGGAGCTGCTGGAGGCGGTGGACTCGGTCACCGACGTCCGCGAGGTCTTCCGCTCCTGGCAGGAGGGCACGGTCATCCGCTCCTGGCTGCTGGACCTGGCGGTCCGCGCGCTCGACGACGACGAGCACCTGGAGAAGCTGCGGGGCTACGCCGCGGACTCCGGCGAGGGCCGGTGGACGGTGGAGGCCGCGATCGACAACGCGGTGCCGCTGCCCGCGATCACCGCGTCGCTCTTCGCGCGCTTCGCGTCCCGCCAGGACGACTCCCCGCAGATGAAGATGATCGCCGCGCTGCGCAACCAGTTCGGCGGCCACGCGGTGGAGAACAAGTAGCAGCCGGGCCACCGGAAGAAACAGCAAGCACCGCACGCCGGGGGAGGTCGGCAGGAAAACCGTGCACGTCACACATCTCTCACTCGCCGACTTCCGCTCGTACGCCCGGGCCGAGGTTCCGCTCGACCCGGGCGTCACGGCGTTCGTCGGCCCCAACGGCCAGGGCAAGACCAATCTGGTCGAGGCGATCGGCTATCTGGCGACGCTGGGCAGCCACCGGGTCTCCGCGGACGCCCCGCTGGTGCGGATGGGCGCCGACCGGGCGATCGTGCGGGCCGCGGTGGTGCAGGGCGAGCGCCGGCAGCTGATCGAGCTGGAGCTCAACCCGGGCAAGGCCAACCGGGCCCGCATCAACAGGTCCTCGCAGGTCAGGCCGCGTGATGTGCTCGGAATCCTGCGGACGGTGCTGTTCGCGCCGGAGGACCTGGCGCTGGTCAAGGGGGACCCCGGGGAGCGGCGCCGGTTCCTCGACGAACTGGTCACCGCGCGCAGTCCGCGGATGGCCGGGGTGCGCGGGGACTACGACCGGGTGCTCAAGCAGCGCAACACGCTGCTGAAGTCCGCCGCCATGGCCCGGCGGCACGGCGGGCGGTCGGGAACGGACCTGTCCACCCTGGACGTGTGGGACCAGCACCTGGCACGGGCCGGCGCCGAGCTGCTCGCCCAGCGGCTCGATCTGATCGCGGCCCTGCAGCCGCTGGCCGACAAGGCCTACGAGCAGCTGGCGCCGGGCGGTGGCCCGGTGGCCTTCGACTACCGCGCCTCGACCGGCCCCGAGCCGCTCACCGCCGGGACGCGGGAGGAGCTGTACGGGGTGCTGCTGGACGCGCTCGGCGGCGCCCGCAAGCAGGAGATCGAGCGCGGCGTGACCCTGGTCGGCCCGCACCGGGACGACCTGGTGCTGCGGCTGGGGCAGCTGCCGGCCAAGGGGTACGCCAGTCACGGGGAGTCCTGGAGCTACGCGCTGGCGCTGCGGCTGGGCTCGTACGAGCTGCTGCGGGCCGAGTCCACCGACCCGGTGCTGATCCTGGACGACGTCTTCGCCGAGCTGGACGCGCGGCGGCGGGAGCGGCTGGCGGAGCTGGTGGCGCCGGGCGAGCAGGTCCTGGTGACCGCGGCGGTGGACGACGACGTACCGGACGTGCTGCGCGGCGCCCGGTACGCGGTCGCGGAGGGCACGGTCGAGCGGGTATGAGCGAGCAGCCGGTCAACGGCCCGCGGACCCCGGACGCCGGTCCGGTGGGGGCCCCGGCCGCGGCGCCCTCCGGGGTGGATCTGGCGCGGGTGGCGCTGCGGGCGGCGAAGGAGCAGGCCCGGGCGCGGGGGGCCGCCGCGCAGCAGCGGAAGCAGGCGCGCCGCGGGGGGCTGCGGTCGGGGGCGCGCGCCGACGGCCGGGACCCGCTGCCGCTGGGCGCGGCGATCAACCGGCTGATCACCGAGCGGGGCTGGGAGACCCCGGCGGCGGTGGGCGGGGTGATGGGCCGCTGGCCGCAGCTGGTCGGGCCGGAGGTGGCCCAGCACTGTGCGCCGCTGCGGTACGACGAGGACGCCCGGGTGCTGACCGTGAGCTGCGATTCGACGGTGTGGGCGACGCAGTTGCGGCTGCTGGCGCCGCAGCTGGTGGCCCGGCTCAACCAGGACCTGGGGCAGGGCACGGTCCGGCTGATCAAGGTGCAGGGGCCGGGCGGCCCCGCGCGCCGGTACGGGCCGCTGCGGGCGCCGGGCAGCACCGGTTACGGCGATACCTACGGCTGAGCCGGGGGCGGTCCCGAGCCGCACCCGTCGGCGGCCCGTACCGGTTCGCACACGTGCTCGCATGGTCATGCGATGGGGTGGTGTGCCGGGGCTTCCAGGGGTGTGGACAACCGGTTCGTCGGCGGCTGTCGCGTGACCCCGGTCACGGTAGCCCGCGGTTGACAGTCGGAAGCGCTGAGTGCCGGTGTGAGCCTCTTGGAGCCCGTACCCAGATATGGGGAGTCGGCTGCGGGAGGTTCAGGGCGGCACATGGGTACTCAGGCGCCCGCAAACCCCCATTCATGTCGCTGCTACCGGTAGACTGGTGGTAATCCCGCGTAGTTCGCGTGGACACGTCGACAAGCACTGAACGACGCAGCCGCTCCCGCCAGCCCCGGAGACGGCTTGTGCTGTGCCAGAAAGGGCGCTTCGTGGCCGATTCCGGCAACCTCAACGAGAACATCCCGTCCGGCGACGACGGCGAGGCATCGGCACCGCCGCCGTCGTACGACGCCAGCGCGATCACCGTCCTGGAGGGTCTGGACGCGGTCCGCAAGCGCCCCGGTATGTACATCGGTTCCACCGGCGAGCGCGGCCTTCACCACCTGGTCTACGAGGTGGTCGACAACTCCGTCGACGAGGCGCTCGCCGGGCACGCGGACACCATCGACGTCACGATCCTGCCGGACGGCGGGGTGCGCGTGGTGGACAACGGCCGTGGCATCCCGGTCGACCTGCACCCGGTGGAGAAGAAGCCGGCCGTCGAGGTCGTGCTGACCGTGCTGCACGCGGGCGGCAAGTTCGGCGGCGGCGGGTACGCGGTCTCCGGTGGTCTGCACGGTGTCGGTGTCTCGGTCGTCAACGCGCTGTCCAGCCGGGTGGCCGTCGAGGTCAAGCGGGACGGCTACCGCTGGACCCAGGACTACAAGCTCGGTGTGCCGACGGCTCCGCTGGCCAAGAACGAGCAGGTCGGCGAGACCGGCACCACGGTCACCTTCTGGGCCGACGCGGACGTCTTCGAGACCACCGAGTACTCCTTCGAGACGCTGTCCCGGCGCTTCCAGGAGATGGCGTTCCTCAACAAGGGGCTGACCATCTCGCTGACCGACCGGCGCGAGGCGCACGTCGACGAGGACGGCAACCCGCTCGCCGTCCGGTACTACTACGAGGGCGGCATCGTCGACTTCGTGAAGTACCTGAACTCGCGCAAGGGCGAGCTGGTGCACCCGACCGTCATCGGCTTCGAGGCCGAGGACAAGGAGCGGATGCTCTCGGTCGAGGTGGCGATGCAGTGGAACACCCAGTACAGCGAGGGTGTCTACAGCTTCGCCAACACCATCCACACCCATGAGGGCGGTACCCACGAGGAGGGCTTCCGCTCCGCGCTGACCAGCCTGATCAACCGGTACGCCCGGGACAAGAAGCTGCTCCGCGAGAAGGACGACAACCTCACCGGTGAGGACATCCGCGAGGGCCTGACCGCGATCATCTCGGTGAAGCTGGGCGAGCCGCAGTTCGAGGGCCAGACCAAGACCAAGCTGGGCAACACCGAGGCGAAGACCTACGTCCAGAAGATCACCAACGAGTACCTGGGCGACTGGCTGGACCGCAACCCCAACGAGGCGGCGGACATCATCCGCAAGTCCATCCAGGCCGCGACGGCCCGGGTGGCGGCCCGCAAGGCGCGCGACCTGACCCGCCGCAAGGGCCTGCTGGAGAGCGCGTCGCTGCCGGGCAAGCTGAGCGACTGCCAGTCGAACGACCCGACCAAGTGCGAGATCTTCATCGTCGAGGGTGACTCCGCCGGCGGTTCGGCCAAGTCCGGCCGGAACCCGCAGTACCAGGCGATCCTCCCGATCCGCGGCAAGATCCTCAACGTGGAGAAGGCCCGCGTCGACAAGATCCTGCAGAACAACGAGGTGCAGGCGCTGATCTCGGCGTTCGGTACCGGGGTGCACGACGACTTCGACATCGGCAAGCTCCGCTATCACAAGATCATCCTGATGGCGGACGCCGACGTCGACGGCCAGCACATCAACACCCTGCTGCTGACCTTCCTCTTCCGCTTCATGCGGCCGCTGGTCGAGGCCGGGCACGTCTTCCTCTCCCGCCCGCCGCTGTACAAGATCAAGTGGGGCCGGGACGACTTCGAGTACGCCTACTCCGACCGCGAGCGGGACGCGCTCATCCAGGCCGGCCGCGAGCAGGGCAAGCGGATCAGGGACGACTCGGTCCAGCGCTTCAAGGGTCTGGGCGAGATGAACGCCGAAGAGCTCCGCGTGACCACCATGGACGTCGACCACCGCGTCCTCGGCCAGGTCACCCTCGACGACGCCGCCCAGGCGGACGACCTGTTCTCGGTGCTCATGGGTGAGGACGTCGAGGCCCGGCGCTCGTTCATCCAGCGCAACGCCAAGGACGTCCGCTTCCTCGACATCTGAGTCGGCCCGTCGCCGGACCGCTTCGAAAGGATCACTGACCAGCAATGGCCGACGAGAACACCCCTACGCCTGCCGAGGCCTCCGCCGCTGCCGCCGCCGAGGGGGCGGCGATGCGCATCGAGACCGTCGGACTCGAGACCGAGATGCAGCGCTCGTACCTCGACTACGCGATGAGCGTGATCGTGAGCCGCGCGCTGCCCGATGTGCGGGACGGCCTGAAGCCGGTGCACCGCCGCGTGCTGTACGCGATGTACGACGGCGGGTACCGACCGGAGAAGGGCTTCTACAAGTGCGCCCGCGTCGTCGGCGACGTCATGGGTACGTACCACCCGCACGGCGACACCTCCATCTACGACGCGCTGGTGCGGCTCGCCCAGCCCTGGTCGATGCGGATGCCGCTGGTCGACTCCAACGGCAACTTCGGTTCGCCGGGCAACGACCCGGCCGCCGCCATGCGGTACACCGAGTGCAAGATGGCACCGCTGGCCATGGAGATGCTCCGGGACATCGACGAGGAGACCGTCGACTTCCAGGACAACTACGACGGCCGTAACCAGGAACCGACCGTTCTGCCGTCCCGTATCCCGAACCTGCTGGTCAACGGCTCGGCGGGGATCGCGGTCGGCATGGCGACCAACATCCCGCCGCACAACCTGCGCGAGGTCGCCGAGGGCGCCCAGTGGTTCCTGGCCAACCCGGCCGCGAGCAACGAGGAACTGCTCGACGCGCTGATCGAGCGGGTCAAGGGCCCGGACTTCCCGACCGGCGCGCTGGTGGTGGGCCGCAAGGGCATCGAGGAGGCGTACCGGACCGGCCGCGGCTCGATCACCATGCGCGCGGTGGTCGAGGTCGAGGAGATCCAGGGCCGCCAGTGCCTGGTGGTCACCGAGCTGCCCTACCAGGTCAACCCGGACAACCTGGCGCAGAAGATCGCCGACCTGGTGAAGGAAGCCAAGATCGGCGGCATCGCGGACGTCCGTGACGAGACCTCCTCGCGCACCGGTCAGCGCCTGGTGATCGTGCTCAAGCGGGACGCCGTCGCCAAGGTCGTCCTCAACAACCTGTACAAGCACACCGACCTCCAGACCAACTTCGGGGCCAACATGCTGGCCCTGGTGGACGGGGTGCCGCGCACCCTGTCGCTGGACGCGTTCATCCGCAACTGGGTCACCCACCAGGTCGAGGTCATCGTCCGCCGCACCCGGTTCCGGCTGCGCAAGGCGGAGGAGCGGGCCCACATCCTGCGCGGCCTGCTCAAGGCGCTGGACGCGATCGACGAGGTCATCGCCCTGATCCGGCGCAGCGACACGGTCGACGTCGCCCGCGAGGGCCTGATGGGCCTGCTGGAGATCGACGAGATCCAGGCGAACGCGATCCTGGAGATGCAGCTGCGCCGGCTGGCCGCCCTGGAGCGCCAGAAGATCATCCAGGAGCACGACGAGCTCCAGGCGAAGATCAACGAGTACAACGCGATCCTCGCCTCCCCGGAGCGGCAGCGGCAGATCATCAGCGAGGAGCTGACCGCGATCGTCGAGAAGTTCGGCGAGGACCGGCGCTCCCAGCTGGTGCCCTTCGACGGCGACATGTCCATGGAGGACCTGATCGCCGAGGAGGACATCGTCGTCACCATCACCCGTGGCGGCTATGTGAAGCGGACCAAGACGGACGACTACCGCTCGCAGAAGCGCGGCGGCAAGGGCGTGCGCGGCACCAAGCTGCGCGAGGACGACATCGTCGACCACTTCTTCGTCTCCACCACCCACCACTGGCTGCTGTTCTTCACCAACAAGGGCCGGGTGTACCGCGCCAAGGCGTACGAGCTGCCCGACGCCGGCCGGGACGCCCGCGGCCAGCACGTGGCGAACCTCCTCGCCTTCCAGCCGGACGAGCGGATCGCGCAGATCCTGGCGATCCGGGACTACGAGGCGGTCCCGTACCTGGTGCTCGCCACCAAGGCGGGCCTGGTGAAGAAGACCCCGCTGAAGGACTACGACTCGCCGCGCTCCGGCGGTGTCATCGCGATCAACCTGCGGGAGACCGAGGACGAGGCGGGCGGCGGCTCGGACGAGCTGATCGGCGCGGAGCTGGTGTCGGCCGACGACGACCTGCTGCTCATCAGCAGGAAGGCGCAGTCCATCCGGTTCACCGCGACGGACGAGACGCTGCGGCCGATGGGCCGTGCCACCTCGGGTGTGAAGGGCATGAGCTTCCGCGAGGGGGACGAACTCCTCTCGATGAATGTCGTGCGGCCCGGTACGTTCGTGTTCACCGCCACCGACGGTGGGTACGCCAAGCGCACCAATGTGGACGAGTACCGCGTCCAGGGTCGCGGCGGCCTGGGCATCAAGGCCGCCAAGATCGTGGAGGACCGCGGTTCGCTGGTCGGCGCGCTGGTCGTGGAGGAGAACGACGAGATCCTCGCGATCACCCTCGGCGGCGGTGTGATCCGCACGCGGGTCAACGAGGTCAGGGAGACGGGCCGTGACACCATGGGCGTCCAACTGATCAACCTGGGTAAGCGCGATGCCGTCGTGGGCATCGCCCGGAACGCCGAGGCAGGCAGAGAGGCCGAAGAGGTCGACGCGACCGACGAGGCCGACGGTGCCGAGCCGGAGGTGACGGCCGAGGGCACCCCGCCCGCGGCCGAAGAGACCGAGGAGTAAGTCGTGAGCGGAGCCACGGGCGCCCCGGCGGGCGGCGGCGGTGCGGACGGCCAGGGGCGGTCCGGTACCGGACCGGCGCCCGCGGCGGGCGCCGGTGGCTCCACGGCTGACGCCTCCCAAGGGGGAACGCGAACCGTGACGGATGCCCGAGGGCCGCAGTACGAGCCGTTCGCGGCCGGCCCGCTCCCCGGCGAGCGGTCTGCCCGGCAGCAGTCCGCGCAGCCGTACCACCCGCCCCAGGCCTACGCCCCGCCGGCGGCCGCGGGCGGGGCCCAGGGCGGGACCGCCGCCCGGAAGGCCACCGCGCGGCGGCCCAAGCAGGCCGCCTCCGGGGCCGCCGGCCGTACCCTGCCGCGGACCCGCAAGGCCCGGCTGCGGGTGGCCAAGGTCGACCCCTGGTCGGTGATGAAGGTCAGCTTCCTGCTCGCCATCGCCCTGGGCATCTGCACGGTCGTCGCCTCGGCGGTGCTGTGGATGGTGATGGACGCGATGGGCGTCTTCAGCACGGTCGGCGGGACCATCAGCGAGGCCACCGAGGGCCAGAAGGGCACCGGCTTCGACCTGGAGTCCTTCCTGTCGCTGCCGCGGGTACTGGGGTTCACCTCGATCATCGCGGTGATCAACGTGGTGCTCGCGACGGCGCTGGCCACCCTGGGCGCCTTCATCTACAACCTGTCCGCGGGCTTCGTCGGCGGTGTCGAGCTGACCTTGGCGGAGGACGAGTAGCGGGCTGGCGCACCACCCGCCGGGGACCGATCGGGAACCGATTTTGGGACAGGGCAGGTGGTGCGCTAATCTTTCGGTGCAGCGAACGCGCGGCTATAGCTCAGACGGTTAGAGCGCTTCCCTGATAAGGAAGAGGCCCCAGGTTCAAGTCCTGGTAGCCGCACCGCAGCGAAGAGCCCCGGCCCTTGTGGCCGGGGCTCTTCGCTGTTCCCGGCCGGTGCGGTGGCGGTCCCGGGCGGCCGCCGGACGCTCCGCCGCACGTTCCGCCGCCGGTCGGCCCGCGGAGGTGCCGTGTTCCGGCGGGTGCGTCCCGCGGCCCGGGAACGGCGGCCGGATGTGCGGTGGGCAGCCGTTCGACGGAAGTCCGGTCGGGCCCGTTCACCGGAGGGCGCCCCACCGTGCCCTCGGTGGCCCTTCCAGGCGCTGTGGCGGTCTGCCTGGTCTCCGGGGGCGGGCGGGCCGGAAGCGGGGCCGAGGCGGGCGCTGAGGCCGCCCGTGGCGCGGATACCGCCCGGGGGGTGGCTGGTTACTGGCGGGTTACTGGCCGGATCTCATACGGCTTCCGGATACGGCAGGTTGTTGCCGCTTCTGCCTGGGTATAGGTCACCGATTGATATCGGGCGGTGTGTATCATCGGGCGCCAGAGGTCCCCTACGTCAACGAAAGACGAGGTCGCGCGGTGAAGAAGCTTCTCCTGGTCGCACTGGCCGCCATCGGCGGGCTCCTCGTGTACCGCCAGATCCAGGCGGATCGCGCCGAGCAGGATCTGTGGACGGAGGCGACCGACTCCGTGCCCGCAGGTTCGGGTGTCTGAGGCATAAAGTCCTGTAACGGGGCCCCGACCGCCATGGCGGTCGGGGCCCCGTTGACGTCGGCCCGCGGCAGTGGGTTCACTGCCGCGAACGACCGGTCGCCGCCCGGCCGACGGCCCCGGGCCCGCGACGGACGGCACGACGAGCGATGGGGGCGGGATGAAGGACCGCGGCGCGATCAGGTCCGGCCTGGTGGCGGCGGTGGCGCTCGCGGCGGTGACCGGGCTCCCCGGGCCGGCCGGGGCCGCGCCGGCCGACGGTGACCGGGAGATCGCCGCCTACCGCCCGCAGGGCCGGGAGATCCGGGGCACCGCGACCGCCGGGAACGCGCCGACGATGATGCCGCTGGGCAGCTACGTGGACTCCATCGGGGCGGGTGAGACCCGGCACTACCGGGTCCGGCTGGACGGCGAGTCCGCCGCCTATGTGTCGGCGGTCGCCGTGCCCCGGCCCGGCTCGCCGGTCTCCGCCTTCAGCGACGGCGTCAAGCTGTCCCTGGTGAGCGCCGACGGCAAGCTCTGCGACCAGGCCCGCCCGACCGCCGAAGCGGTCGACCTCGCCTATCCGCTGGCCGGTTACGCCGCGCGGATCCCCCGGCCCGGCGGAGCCTCGCCCTGCCGGGAAGCGGGCACCTACGACTTCGCGGTGGAGCGCACCGGCGGCCGCGACGACGACCGGGAACCGGCCCGCTGGCCGCTGGAGTTGCAGTTCGCCCAGGAACCGGCGGTCAAGGGCGGGCCGACCGCGCCGCCGTCGCCGGGCAGTTGGAGCACCGAGCCGCCGGCCGTCCCGGAACGGAACGCCTCGGGCGCCCGGGAGCGGGCCGGCGGCACCGACTTCCGGACCGCCGGGCTGGTGTCCACCGGGGTGTGGAAGACCCGGATCGCCCCCGGTGAGACCCGCTTCTTCCGGGTGCCGCTCGGCTGGGGGCAGCAGCTCTACGCCGAGGCCGAACTGCCCGGCGCCCGGCCGCCCGCAGGCGGTTCGCCCGCGGACCGGGCCGGCGGCGGCGCGGACGACGGCCGGGAACGGCGGCTGGGGGACGCGTTCGGGGTGAGCCTGTACAACCCGATGCACGGCCTGGTGCGGCGCGGCGGCTTCGCGCCGTACCGCGGCGAACGGGCCGAGGACGTGCTGGAGCGCACCGCGCCGGTGGCGTACGGCAACCGGTACACGCGGGCGAAGAGCGAGGTCGAGGCGGTGAGCCTGGCCGGGGAGTACTACCTCGCGGTGACCCTGCACCCGGACGCGGCCGACTACTTCGGGGACACGGCGCCGGTCACCCTGCGGGTCGTGGTCGACGGCGAACGGCAGCCCGGACCGGAGTACGTCCGCGACCCCGGAGCGGGCCTCGGGCAGCCGCCGACCGGGCCGCGAACGGCGGCGTCGCCGGGCGAGGGGGAGAACCGTGCGCTGCGGGCGGTGGCGTACGCGGGCTTCGGCACCGGTACCGCGCTGCTGCTGGGGCTCGGGTGGTGGACGGTGATCGCGCGCCGCCGGGCGGGCGCCGCGGGAGGCTGACCGCCGCGGGGCGGCGCCATGCCGCCGTGCCACGCGGGACGGCGCCGGCCCGGCCGGGGGACGGCACCACCCCCGGGGCGGGGCCGGGAACGAGCTGGGGACGGGCCGGGAACGGGCCGGGTCCGGGTGCGGCCACCGGTCACCGAGCGGGCCGGCGGTCCGGTGATCGCCGGGCCCGCCGCGCCTGGCCGGTCAGCCCGAGGCCAGCCAGGCCCAGGCCCCGACGACGAAGCACAGCGCCGCGAGGAGCAGGACCGGGACGACCACCCTCGCGGGCGGCCCGGGCCTGCGCGCCGCCGCCCCGGGAGCCATCTGCCCGGCCGGCCCGGCCTGGGCGGTCGGCTGCCACCGGGGCGTCCCGTGGGGTCGGGCGGCGGGGCCGGTCGTCTGCCCGGGGAACGGTACGGCCGGTGGCCAGGCGGGCGTCGGGGTCGGGGTGGGCGTCGGTGTCGGTGTCAGCGACGGGGTGGGCGTCGGTGTCGGTGTCAGCGACGGAGTGGGCGTCGGTGTCGGTGGCGGGGTGGGCGCGGGGCCGGGCGGCGGGGTCTGGGCTCCGGCCGGCCCGGCCCCGGGCGGTGCCGGTGCCGGGGTGGCGGGGCCGCCGGTGGCGGGCCCGTAGCGGCCGGCCGGAGATCCGTACGGCCGGTCCGGCGGGAGGGCGGCGCCGTATCCCCGGGGTGCCGCGCCGTGCGGCCGCGGCGGCGCCTGCGGGGGCACCGGGCCACCGGGCGGCGCGGCGGCCGGCGGCGGGACGGGCCCGCGGGCGGGCGGGACGGTGCCCCCCGGCGGCAGCGGACCGTCGTACGGGCGCACCGGTTCGCCGTAGTGGCCGGGGTGCGGCGGCCGGCCACCGTACGGGGCCCCGGCCGCCGGCGCCCGCCGTCCCGGGCCCGGCTCCCCGGCCGCCGGGCCCGCGGCCGGCCCGGGCGCGTCCGGGGCGGGCCGTACCGCCGCGGGCCCGGGGCTGATCATGTCCGGCCGGGGCGGCGGGAGCGGGAAGCCACCGGTGTCCGGGGCGGGCGGCGGCAGTTGCGGAGTCGCCGGCGGCACCGGGGAGACGGTCGTGGACTCCGCGGACGGGGGTTTGCGATGCGAACGCGACCCTTTGCGCTCCGGCCCGTCCGGACCGTAGCCGGCGGGCAGTGGGCCGAGGTGGTCGAAGACCTCGATCAGCTCGTCGTCGATGCCCGGCTCCGGCAGCAGCTCGACGGCCGTGGCGAGGGCCTTCCGGGCTCCGGTGGCGGTCCGGAACCGCGCTTCCGGGTCGGGCTGCAGCAGGGTGGCGACGACCTGCCACAGCGGTTCCGGCACCCCCTCCGGGGCCGGTGGCACGCCCTGCTCCTGGAACCGGCGCACTATCGCCTCGGCGTCGGGCTTGTGGCCGCTGATCAGGTAGAGCGTCACCAGACCGACCGCGAACAGGTCGGCCGGGAAGTCCGGGTCGGCGCCCTGCATCTGCTCCGGCGCGAAGTACCCGGGGGTGCCCATGACGAAGTCGGCCTCGGTGAGCCGGGGTTCGCCCTTGGTCAGGGCGATGCCGAAGTCCGAGAGGCGCACGTGCGGCCGTCCGGTACCGGTCGCCTCCAGCAGGATGTTCGCCGGTTTGATGTCCCGGTGCACCACCCCCTCCTGGTGCACCGCGGCCAGCCCGGACAGCAACTGGTCCAGCAGTACGCAGACATAGCGGGGCGGCAGCGGCCCGTAGTCACCGATGAGGTGGGCGAACGAGCCGCCGCCCACCAGGTCCATGGTGAACAGGACCTTGTCGTCGTCGGCCGCCCAGCTCGCGGGCGCCAGCACATGCGGATGGTCGATGCGCAGCGCCTGTTCGCGGACGAATCTCAACAGGGTGTGCGCGTCGCTCTGCTGCAGCACCTTCGCCGCCACGTAGCGTCGTCGTCGCTGGTCCCAGGCGCGCCAGACGGCTCCCACGCCGCCGCGGCCGATCGGGTCCACCAGCTCGTACCGACCCGCGAAGACCTCGCCCATCGCCTGCCCGCGCCCGTCCGTTCGTCCGTCCCTGCTCGGTGAGATCCAGGTGCGACCGGTGGTGGTTCAGCCGGTCACCGCCGGTCAGTTCTGGTGCGACTCGTAGTGGGCGACGGCGTCGGCGGTGCGCCCGGCGCCGTACACCCGCAGGAACTCTGCCAGTTCGGGGTGGGTGGGGGCGAGCGAGTCCGCGGCCTCGATGATGTCCCCGGCGGCCGACACCGAGCGCAGCAGCGACTGGATCTCCCGCACCACGCGGCGCACCGTGGGCGCGCCGGTGCTGGCGGTGGGCTGGGTGTTGAGGACGGATCCGCCGGCCGACTTCTTGATCTCCTCCATGCGCTCGGCGGCCTCCGCGGCGCTGACCCGGCCGTCCGCGACCTGGCTGGACAGCTCCTGGAGCGCCTGCACCCGCTGCACCACCGCCGGGTTGCCGATCTTCGCCCGCTGACCGCTCATGAGCTGCGACAGCATGGGCGCGGAAAGACCGAGGACGGATGCCAGCCGGGCCTGGTTGAGGCCGAGGTCGTCGATGAGGCGGCGGAAGAGGGCCCCCAGCGGTTCCCCGTACCAGCTCCGCTGCAGCTCCCGTGCGCGGGCGGTGGCATCCTGCTGTGCTGCGTCCATCTCGCTCTCTCCCCTTCGCTTCGCTGCCGCGAATCTCGCGAGGCATCCTACGGACGGTGGCACGCACGAGCGATACCCGGTCGGGAAAGGGGACCGGCAACAGGTATCCTGATCGGCGACGGGGCCTTAGCTCAGTTGGTAGAGCGCCGTCTTTGCATGGCGGATGTCAGGAGTTCGACTCTCCTAGGCTCCACGCACGTCACACGAGAGCCGGGTGGACCCGATCGGGTCCACCCGGCTCTCGTCGTTTCCGCGCCCCGGGCCGCCGGGCCGCGGGACGCTCACCCCTCCTTGCCGCCGTCGCGCTCCTCGGGCGGGGTGTCGGACCGGGCCTGCAGTTCCGGGTCGAGCCGGACCGGGCCGGGCTTGTCGCCGTCCACCGACGTCAACGTGGTGCGTTCGTCGACCTCGGTGGCCGCGGGCGGCTCGACGAGCCAGTCCGGGTTGGCCTGCTTGTCCCACCACTTCCAGGCGGCGAGGGCGCCGCCGGCCAGCAGCCCGACGGCCGTGACGCGCTTGACCGCGCGGACGTTGCGGGCCCGGCGGGCCCGCCGCCTGGCCAGCTTGCCGATCTCCGCCGCGGTCACCTGGCCGCGCAGGGCGGCCACCGCGGCGGCGCCCCGGGCGAGGGCCTCGTCCCGGGCGGGGCCGGCGACCGCGAGCGCGTGCTGGACCCGGGGGGTGGTGTAGTCGGCGGCGTGCCGCGCGGCATCCCGGGTGCGGGCCGCGGCACGGCAGGCGGCGGCGTCCACCCCGGGCGGCAGGGCGGCGCGGGCGCTCTCGACCTGGCGGGCGACCGGCCCGTGGTACCAGGCCGCGGTGGCGTGCTGGGCGCGGTGCGCGGCGTGCGTCACCTTGGGTCCGAGCCGCGACCGGGCCTGGTGGGCGTAGTGCGTGGCGGCTTCCTTCGCCGTGCCGGCGTACGGCGCCACCACCTCCGCGGCGTGCAGGACGTTCTCCTTCGCGGTGCCGGTCGCGGCGCGCACGGTGTCTGTGCGGGTCACGGGATCATCCTCCTCGGTGGCGTCCTCCGGGGCTCGGCTGTCTCGGGGGCCGTCCCCTACTGGGCGAAGTGTCATCTTTCCGCCTCATTGAAGATCATGCCTGCCGGTGTGCCGGGCGGCATGCGCGGCCGGGCATCCGGGTCATGGCGGTCGGGTCACCGGTGGACGCGGGCCGCCGGTGGACGGTGCGGCGCCGGCCGGCCCGGGGGTGCCCCGGCGCGCGCTCGGGGCCGCACCCGCCCCCGCCCGCTCTGTCCCCGGGCACACGGTGCCCCGGCGCGCGCTCCGGGGGCCGGCGCGCCGCCGGAGCCCGCGGGCGCCCGGCGGCGGGCGGGGCGAGCCCCGCCGTGCTACTCCTCGTCCCCGCGGACGTGCGAGGATCGGAGCGCGCCGGTGAGCCGGGGCCGGTGGGAACCGGCGGCGGGAGCCCGGCGCGGCTGAGAACTACGGAAGGTGGATCGTGGCAGAGCAGCTCTACGCCACCCTGAAGACCACCCTGGGCGACATCGAGATCCACCTGCTGCCGGAGTACGCGCCGAGGACGGTCCGCAACTTCGTCGAGCTCGCGGAGGGCGCTCGCGAGTGGGTCCACCCCGCGACCGGACGCAGGACGACGGACCGGCTGTACGACGGCACGGTCTTCCACAGCGTGATCAGCGGGTTCATGATCCAGGGGGGCGACCCGCTGGGCAGCGGCATCGGGGACCCGGGCTACAAGTTCGCCGACGAGTTCCATCCGGAGCTGGTCTTCGACCGGCCGTACCTGGTGGCCATGGGCAACGCGGGGCCGGACACCAACGGCTCCCAGTTCTTCGTCACCGTCGCCCCGACCGCCTGGCTCACCGGCCGGCACACCATCTTCGGCGAGGTCACCGAGGCGGCGAGCCGCAGGGTGGTCGACCGGATCGCCGACACCCCGACCAATCCGCGCACCGAGCGGCCGCTGCGGGACGTGGTCATCGAGTCCGTGGTGGTGGAGCACCGGAGCGGCTGAACCGGGCCGGGCGCGGGGCGCGGAGCGCCGCGACGCCGGACGGGCCGCGGCCTGCCCCGGGAACCCGGGGCGCCGCCCGTCCGTCTTGAGGGCAGGTGGGGCGGGGCGCGCAGTGGAACCGCGCGCGCCGGAGAGCATCGCACAGAGCAAGCAGGGCAAGGGGAGACATGGAAGACCAGGCGGTCTGCTGCTACCGGCACCCGGACCGGGAGACCGGTATCAGCTGCACCCGCTGTGAGCGGCCGATCTGCCCGGAGTGCATGATCAGCGCTTCGGTCGGCTTCCAGTGCCCCGAGTGCGTGCGCGGTCCGGCCGGCGCCTCCGCGGCGTCCGGCGGCGGGTCCGGCGCGGTGCGCTGGACGCGACCGGACGCGGCCCGGCCGCGCACCGTCGCGGGCGGGGTGATCGCGGACGACCCGCGGCTGGTCACCAAGGTCCTGCTCGGCCTCAACGTGGCGATGTGGGTCGCCGTGCTGGTCGTCGGGGACCGGCTGCTGGACGAGCTGCTGCTGGTCGGCAGGGCCTTCGACCCGGGCTCGGTGCAGGAAGTGGGGGTGGCCGAGGGCGAGTGGTACCGGCTGCTGACCGCGACCTTCCTGCACGAGGAGCCGATGCACATCGCGTTCAACATGCTGTCGTTGTGGTGGCTGGGCCCGCCGCTGGAGGCGGCGCTGGGCCGGGCCCGGTTCCTCGCGCTCTATCTGCTGTCCGGGCTGGGCGGCAGCGCGCTGAGCTACCTCGTCTCCGACGGGGCGCAGGCGTCCCTGGGCGCGTCCGGGGCGATCTTCGGACTGCTGGGGGCGACCGCGGTGCTGATGCGCCGCCTCAACTACGACATGCGGCCGGTCGCGGTGCTGCTGGCGGTGAACCTGCTCATCACCTTCTACTTCAGCAACATCGCCTGGCAGGCCCACATCGGCGGCCTGATCACGGGCACGGCGGTGGCCTACGGCCTGGTGCACGCACCCCGGGAGCGGCGCGATCTGGTGCAGTGGGGGACCGCCGCGCTGGTCCTGCTGTTGATCCTGGTGACGATCGTCGTGCGGACGGTCCAGCTCGCCGGCTGATCGGTTGTCCACAGCGGATGACCGAAGTTGTGCATCCTGTGGAGAACATCTGCAACATCTGCCCAGGGGGCGCGCTCATCTGTGTTTCCCCAGGCAGTCCTGGGGGCGGCGGGCGGCGCCGGTCTGTCCGACCAGTCAGACCGGCGTCAACCTCGCAGGGGTTATCCACAGATCTTCTGAGTTTTCCCCTGCTGTGGATAACTCTGTGGACACCTCAGGGGTGAGGTACCGGCGAGCCGGTCACTTCCACTGCGTGGAGACCACGAACCCGGCGGCGATGAACCCGAAGCCGACCACGATGTTCCAGTTCCCGATGGTCTCGATCGGCAGCTTGGTCTCGGTCACGTAGAAGAGGACGATCCAGACCAGACCGATGAGGAACAGCGCCAGCATCAGTGGCGCCACCCAGCGGTGTCCGGTGTGCAGGCTGATGCTGGTCGCCTGCTTGGCCGAGGACGACGAGGGCGGGGTGAACTCGTCCTTCTTGCGGATCCGTGACTTCGGCACGAGGAACTCTCCTGTCGATGCGCTGCGTGACCGCGCGGAATCTGTACGGCTGGCGGCACCGGGGCCGGACGGCGACGGGGCAGCACTACCATCCCCCGGGCGTCCGTTAGCGTAGTGCTTCCGCGGCGTCGTAAGGAGTAAGGGTACGTTGAGCAATTCTGCTGACTTCCCCGACCCGGCACCACGACGCCCCTCGTTCCGGTCCTTCCGGCCGGTCCGGCTGCTGACCGCGGCCGTCTTCGCACTGGCCGGACTGATCTTCTGGATGAGCTTCAACACCGCCAAGGGCACCGACCTGCGCAGCGACGAATCGATGCTGCGGCTCTCCGACCTCATCCAGGAACGCAGCCGCAAGAACGCCGGGCTGGAGGAGAGCACCGCGACGGTGCGCTCCGAGGTCGACGGGCTGGCCCGCCGCGACGACGACTCCACCGCGGCCGAGGACGCCCGCCTCGCCGCGCTGGAGAAGGCGGCCGGCACCAGCCCGGTGCGCGGTGCCGGGCTGACAGTCACCCTGACCGACGCGCCGCCGGACGCCACCCCGCTGGTGCCCGGTGTCCCCGACCCGCAGCCCAACGACCTCGTCATCCACCAGCAGGACCTGCAGGCGGTGGTCAACGCGCTCTGGGCGGGCGGCGCCGAGGGGATCCGGGTCATGGACCAGCGGCTGATCTCCACCAGCGCGGTCCGCTGCGTCGGCAACACCCTGATCCTCCAGGGACGGCTGTACTCCCCGCCCTACAAGGTGACCGCGGTCGGCGACCGGGACACGCTGCGGCGGGCGCTCGACGCCTCGCCCGCCATCGGGAACTACAAGGAGTACGTGCGGGCGTACGGCCTGGGCTGGGACGTCGACGAGCACGGCTCGGTGACCCTGCCCGGCTACTCCGGCACCGTGGACCTCCAGCAGGCGAAGCCGGTCCCGTAGCCCGGTGCCGGTGCCGGTGCCGGTGCCGATGCCGGAGCCGGGGCGGTGGTCCCCGGGGCCGCGGTGACCGCCCGGCCCGCACCCGGACCCGGACCGGTGACCGCCCGGCCGCTGCCGGGCCGCCGGCGCACGGCGGGTCCGGTCCCGCGCCACCCCGCCCGGTCCCGCGCCACCCCGTCCGGTCCCGCGCCACCCCGCCCGGTCCCGCGCCACCCCGTCCGGTCCCGCGCCACCCCGTCCGGTCCCGCGCCACCGCGCCCCGTGGTCGGGCCGACGGCCCCGGCCGGGCCCGGGTGGGTGCACCCGGACAGCATTCTTCCCGCCCGGCCGCCGCGAGTCCCCGGCTTTGGGTGACTGAGCCTCCGGCGGCCTGCCGCGCCCCTTACTCTGGTGCTGCACCGACGGAAGGGACGGCATGTACGGGTGGATCTGGCGGCATCTGCCGGGCAACGCATGGGTGCGGGCACTGATCTCGCTGCTGCTGGTGCTGGGCACCGTCTTCGTGCTGTTCCAGTACGTCTTCCCGTGGGCCGAGCCGCTGCTGCCGTTCAACGACGTGACCGTGGACAACGGAATGGCGGGTGACCGATGAGCCCCGCGCGCGTGCTGGTCGTCGACAACTACGACAGCTTCGTCTTCAACCTCGTGCAGTACCTGTACCAGCTGGGTGCCGAATGCGAGGTGCTGCGCAACGACGAGGTGGCCCTGGCACACGCCCAGGACGGCTTCGACGGCGTGCTGCTCTCCCCCGGGCCCGGCACCCCGGAGCAGGCCGGCGTCTGCGTCGAGATGGTGCGGCACTGTGCCGCCACCGGTGTCCCGGTCTTCGGGGTCTGCCTGGGGATGCAGTCCATGGCGGTGGCCTACGGCGGGGTGGTGGACCGGGCCCCGGAACTGCTGCACGGCAAGACCTCGCCGGTGCTCCACGAGGGCGCCGGGGTCTTCCAGGGCCTGCCGACCCCGTTCACCGCCACCCGCTACCACTCGCTGTCGGTCGAACGCGACACCCTGCCGCCCGAGTTGGAGATCACCGCCTGGACCGAGACCCCGGACCCCGGACGGATCATCCCGATGGGCCTGCGGCACCGCGACCGGATGGTGGAGGGCGTGCAGTTCCACCCCGAGTCGGTGCTCACCGAGTGGGGACACCGGATGCTCGCCAACTGGCTCGCCATGTGCGGTGACCAGGACGCGGTACGGCGGTCGGAGGGTCTGGCACCGGTGGTCGGCAAGGTCGGCGGCAAGGCCGCCGGGTGACCGCAGTCCGCCCCGAGCGCGAGGGCGCCTCCCAGGGCGGCGCCCCGGAGCCCGTCCCGTACGGCTACGACCCGTACGGGGACCAGGACGCGTTCGCGGCGGCCGTCGACCGGCTCGACGACCCGCTGACCGACCCGCTGCCGCCCGGCGCGGCGGCACCCGGTCCACCGGCCGCCCCCGTCGGCCCGCTGCCCGGCCCGCTGCCGCCCGAGCAGCCGCCGCCCACCGGCCGGGCGGCGCCCGCGGCCGGGCCGTCACGCAACGAGGAGACCGTCACCCTCCGGGCCCCGGCACCCCCCCGACCGGCCACGCCGGTGCCCGCGGCCCCGTCGCGCAACGAGGAGACCGCCGTCCTCCGGGTCCCGGTACCCGAACCGCCCGCCCCGGCGCCCGCCCCGGCCACCGCGCCCGCCCCGGCCACCGCGCGCGCACCGGTGCCGGTCGCCGACGACGAGACCGTCGCGCTGCGCCGCGCCGAACTCCCCGCCCCGGCCGGTTCACTCCCCGCCCAGGGCCGCGCCGCCCGGCGGCGGGCGGCCCGGCAGGCGCCCCGTCGCGGCGGCCGGCGCGGGGCCGGCGCCCCCTCCCCCGGAAGGCCGCCCGGAAGAGCCGCGCCCGCCCCGGCGGGCAGCCGCGCCCCGCTGACCCGGCTGGAGGCCAGACGCGCCGCCCGCGCCCGCAAGGACAGCACCGGGGTGGTGCTCAGCCGGCTGGCCGGTGAACTCTTCATCACGCTCGGCGTGCTGATGCTGCTCTTCGTCACCTACCAGCTGTGGTGGTCCAACATCAGGGCGAAGGCGATCGCCGACGAGGAGGCCAGGAGCCTGCAGAAGCGGTGGGCCGAGCAGCGGGCCGAGCGGGCGCCGGACACCTTCTCGCCCGGCAAGGGCTTCGCCATCATGTACATCCCCAAGCTGGACGTGAAGGTGCCGGTCGCCGAGGGCATCGACAAACACAGGGTGCTGGACCGGGGCATGGTCGGGCACTACGGCCAGGGCTCGCTCAAGACCGCGATGCCCTGGGACCGGAAGGGCAACTTCGCGGTCGCCGGACACCGCAACACCCATGGCGAACCGTTCCGTTACATCAACCGCCTCAAGCCCGGTGACGAGATCATCGTGGAGACGCAGAACACCTACTTCGTGTACGAGATGGCGAGCATCCTGCCGCAGACCTCGCCGTCCAACACCGGGGTGATCGGGCCGGTCCCGCCGGGCTCGGGTTTCACCAAGCCGGGCCGGTACATCACACTGACCACCTGTACGCCCGAGTTCACCAGTACGTACCGAATGATCGTCTGGGGCAAGATGGTCGAGGAACGGCCGCGGGGCGAGGGCAAGCCGGACGCGCTGGTCGGCTGAGCAACGAACGGAGTACGACGCGGTGGCACGGACCGAGCAGCAGGAAAGACAGGACGAGGCGGCGCCGCGGACTCCCGCCCCGCGCCGAACCCGCGGCCGGATCGCCTTCGCCATCAGCGTCTTCGGCGAGCTGCTGATCACCGTCGGGGTGCTGCTCGCGCTCTTCGTCGTGTACTCCTTGTGGTGGACCAACGTGCTCGCCGACCGGGAGGCGAAGCGGCAGGGCAACCACGTCCGGGACGTCTGGGCCCAGGGGCCGGGGAAGCTGGACACCAAGGACGGCATCGGCTTCCTGCACGTACCGGCGATGGACAACGGCGAGGTGCTGGTCAAGCGGGGCACCTCGACCGGGATCCTCAACGACGGGGTGGCCGGCTTCTACACCAAGCCCATCAAGTCCGCGATGCCCTGGGACGAGAAGGGCAACTTCACCCTGGCCGCGCACCGGGACGGCCACGGCGCCAAGTTCCACAACATCAACAGGCTCGACAAGGGTGACGTGATGGTCTTCGAGACCCGCGACACCTGGTACGTCTACAAGGTCTACGCCAAGCTCAGCGAGACCTCGAAGTTCAACGTCGGGGTCCTGGACCCGATCCCCAAGGAGTCCGGGCGCACCAAGGCCGGGCGCTACATCACCCTGTCGACCTGCACCCCGGTCTACACCTCGCGCTACCGCTACGTGGTGTGGGGCGAACTGGTCCGCACCGAGAAGGTCGACGAGAACCGCACCCCGCCCAGAGAACTGGCCTGATCCGGCCGCGGGCCCGGAGCCGGCCGGGGGCCCGGAGCCGGCCGCGGGCCTGTGCCGGCCGGGAGCCGGAGCCCGGCCAGGCGCATGAGCCGACCGGGGGCTTGGAGTCGGCCAGGGCCCCGTCCCGGCTCAGACCACGGCGGTGACCGTGACCCGCACCGCCACCCGGCACTCCGCCCGGTCCCCGTCCGCCTCCCGCACCGCGGCCGTGACCCCGGCCCGCACCTGCCGGGCGACCCGGGCCGCCTGGTGCCCGGCGAACACCGCGAGGGACACCTCCACCGTCCACCCGGCCCGGTCCCCGTACGGCGTGACCCGCACCCCGGCGCTCTCCTCGCCCGCCCCGGCCGCTTCGGAGCGCGTCAGCGCCCGCCGCAGCCGCCGGGCCGCGCCGGGACTCAGATAGGCCACCCCCGGCACCTCGCGGGCGGCCCCGGCCGCCGCCGCGGCGATGCGCCGCTGTCCGGCCGTCAGGCTCATGGCGCGCCCCTCCGTGCCCCGGCCGGGCCGTCGCCCGGTCCCGGCTCGTCCAACAGGTCGATCACCGACACGTCGATCGCGGACACCTCCAGGCCCAACTCCCGGTCGACCGCCGCGGCGACCCGCTCCCGGACCAGCGCCGCCACCCCCGGCACCGTCCAGCGGGCGCTCATCGCCACCTCCAGGCGGACCCGCAGCGGGCCCCTGGGCAGCCGGGTGCCGGGCAGCGGCAGCAGCCCGGACGCGGGCAGGCGCAGCGGGCCGATCCGGCAGCTCCCGGCCGCCACCCCGGGGACGGCGTCGGCGGCGGCGCGCAGCACACGGGCGGCGGCGGCCTCGGTGATCCAGTCGTCACCGGAGTCCGCGCCGCCCAGCGGCAGGGTGCGGCCCGGCCGCAGCTCGGTCCGGACCACGTCCATCACCCGGGCCGTGACGGCGTCCGCGAGGTCGTCGCCGGGGGCCCGGGCGGCGGGCCCCGCGCCGTCGCCTCCGGGGCCGCCGGCGCCGTGGGCCGGGCCGGGCCGGGCGGTGAGGGCCCCGGCCACGGCCCGGTCGAGGACGGCGAGGTCGTCCAGTGCGGCACGGCAGTGCGGGCAGCCGGTGTGCCCGGCCACCGCCGACCGGTCCTCCCACAGGGCGGCGAGCCGGGCGCCGCAGGGCAGCGTCTCGTCGTCGCCGGCACCCGGGGCCGGCGACCCGTCCGGGGAGGAGCGGTTCCGGTCGCCCCCTATCGCCATGTGTCCATCGCCTCCGTGAGATAGCGCCGGGCCCGGAAGATTCTGCCGCGCACGGCGGGTTCGCCGATGCCGACCGCCGCGGCGATGTCCTCGTAGGGCAGACCGTGCAGCTCACGCAGTACCCAGCAGGCGCGCTGCTCGGGCGTCAGCCCGGCCAGGGCGGTGGCCAGGGCGTGCACGGACGCCGCCGACTCGGCAGCCCGCGCGGGCGACGACTGGTGCTCCGGGGCGGCCGGTTCGGGGACCGACTCCAGGGGCTGGGTGCGGCGCCGCGAACGCAGCGCGTTCAGGCACCGGTTGGTGACGATGCGGTACATCCAGGTGCCGAAGGCGGCGTCCCCGCGGAACTCCGGCAGCCGGCGCCACGCGCTGACGAACGCCTCCTGCACCGCGTCCTCGGCCTCGCCGTCGTTGCCGAGCAGCCGCCGGGCCAACTGGAGCAGCACCGGACCGTGCCGCCGCACCAGGGTCTCGAAGGCGGCGTCGTCGCCCTCGGCGGCGCGCGCGGTCAGAAGACGTTCGGAGAGCTCCGAGGCCGGCCCGGAGACCTCCGCGGTCGGCCGGTGGCCGCCGTCGCCACCACCGGCCGGCTGGGTCGGCGTCGCGTTCACCATCCTCCGGTCTTCGCTGTCCTGTCCGCCGCTCGCGGGCCGCCGTGCCGCGACCGCCCCGCGAGCGCCCCACGACCGCCCCGCGAGCGCCCGGCGCGGGCACCGGGCCGGGCGCGGCCCGCACGTCCCCCGGCGCGGCCCGCACGTCCCCCGGCGCGGTCCGGCACGCCCCCGGCCGCGGGCCGTGCGGGCCCCGCGGGGCGCGGCACACCCGTGCGGGCCCCGCGGGCGGGCCGTTACTGGACGCGCGCCTCGTTCTCGTCGTCCTCGTCGTCGGGCAGCCGGACGTCGATCACGGCGATGTTGACCTCGACGACCTCCAGCGAGGTCATCCGCTCCACGGCCTCGATCACGTTCTCCCGGACGTCGACGGCGACGTCGCCGATCGGCACCCCGTACTCGACCACCAGATCCAGGTCGACGGCGGTCTGCCGCTCGCCCACCTCGACCTTCACCCCGCGGGTGACGTTCGGCCGACTGCCCGGCACCCGGTCGCGCACCGCGCCGAGGGTGCGGGCCAGGCTGCCGCCCAGGGCGTGCACGCCGGGGACCTCCCGGGCCGCCATGCCGGCGATCTTCTCCACCACGGAGTCGGAGATCGAGGTCTTGCCCCGCTCGGCCGGCGGCCGCAGCGGCACGGGCTGCTCGGCCTTCTCGACCGCGGTGGAGGGGGCGTCCGCGGCGGGCTGCCGCAGGTCGTCGGAGGCGGTGCGGGGGGCGACGGCAGCGGGGGATGTGGTCTTGGTCGTCACGCGAATCTCCTTGTTCGCACCATGGCCTTGGGCCCTGTCAGAGGGTAGGACACGGCAGGACGCCCGTCCTCACGCGGCCAAGTCGTAAAACTTTTCGCCCGGTTGGCGCGTGAGGATGCGCGGCGGCGCGGGTCCAAGGATCAGGACGTCAGGAGGGATGGTCTGGTGCAGATGTCATTGGTGGGGCTGGTGGCGGGAATGGCGCTGGGATTCGCCGCGTACTTCGGCGGCTTCTCCGCCTTCCTGCTGGTGGGAGCGCTCGGGGCGCTCGGATTCGTCGCGGGGAAGTTCCTCGAAGGCGGCATGGAGCCGGGGGAGTTCTTCCGCGGCGGCCGTGACCGGCGGCGCTGATGGCACGGCCGGCCACCCCCGGGTCCGTTCCGCCGGGGCGGCGGGGCGCGCTGCGGATCGCCGACCGGGTGTTCACCAAGATCGCCTCACAGGCGGCCCAGGAGGCGCTCCCGGACGCCGCCGGCGACGCGCCGGCGCCGGTCGTACGGCGGCTCCCGCAGGCTTCGGTGTCGGTTTCCGCGCGCCGCGGCACCGCCCGGGTGCGGCTCCAGGTCGAGCTGGGCTACCCGCTCGACCTCGGTGCCGCCGGCGGGTCGGTACGCCGTCATGTCGCCGCCCGGGTCGAGGAACTGACCGGCATGCGGGTCCCGGAGGTCACGGTGGAGGTGGCGCGACTGCACTCCTCGGTGGTCCGGCAGGCGAGTGAGGGAAGAGTGACATGAGCGAATCCGCAGCGGCCCCGCGCCCGGACCCGGACCCGGCACCGGACCCCGGAGCGGGCCCGGTGCCGCAGCCGGCTCCCGCACCGTTGCCGGACCCCGGGCCGGACCCGGTGCCGCAGCCGGCGGCCGGGCCGGCCGCCGTGCCCGTGCCCGGTCCGGTGACGGACGCGGACCCGGTGCCCGGATCCGATCCGTCGCCCGATCCGGCGGCTGTCCCCGAGCCCGGTCCCGTCGCCGCACCCGAGGGGGCGCCCGGGCCGACGGCCGTCTCCGAGTCCGACCCGGTTCCCGAGCCGGGCCCACTTCCCGGGCGGGCGGCCGTGCCCGGGCCCCGTCCCGTCCCCCGGCCCGATGCGATGCCCGCCCCGGCGGGAACGGCCGCGCCGGACCCCGCGCCGCCCCTATTGGGCCCCGTGCCCCCGCTGAACCCCGCGCCTCCGCTAGGCCCCGTGCCCCCACTGGCCCCCGAGGCCCGACCGGACACCGTGCCCCCACTGGCCCCCGAGGCCCGACCGGACACCGCGCCCCCACTGGCCCCCGAGGCCCGGCCGGACACCGCGCCCCCACTGGACTCCGAGGCCCGACCGGACCCCGTGCCCCGGCGGCCGGACCCCGTGGCCGCTCCCGGGCCGGGGCCGGGGGCCGCTCGCCGGCCGGGCCCTGGGGCCGTTCCCGGGCCGGGCCAGGACGCCGGGTCGGCGGCCGCGGCAGGCCGGGTGCCCGCCGGGCGGTTCTGGTCGGCCCGCCGGCTGCCCGCCGCGGTCACCGCGCTGGCGGTGCTCGGCGGCGCCGGGCTGCTGCTGTACGACCTCGCCGCGGTCCGCGCCGGCCGGACCGCCATGGCCTGGCGCACCCGGCTCGCCGACGAGCTGGCCCAGCGCCCGCTGGACGACCTGTGGCTGCGGGCGGGCGCCGGCGGCACGGTCCTCCTCGGCCTGTGGCTGGTCGTACTCGCCGTCACCCCGGGTGAGCGGGCGGTCCTGCCGATGGCCCGCACCCCCGGCGGCGTCCGGGCGGGGCTGGACCGGCGGGCCGCCGCGCTCACCCTGCGGGACCGGGCGATGGCGGTGCCCGGGGTGCGCACCGCCCGCGTCGTGGTGGGCCGGCGCCGGATCACCGCCCGGACCCGCTCGCACTTCCGCGAGCCGGACCAGGTCCGCGCCGATCTGGCCGCCGCGCTCGCGGAGGGTGTGGAGCAGCTCGGGCTCGCCCGGGCGCCGCGGCTGTCCGTGCAGGTCCGCCGGGCCGGGAAGGGGTGATCAGACGATGAGGACGCCGAGGACGCCGAGGACCGTGGCGAACCGGCTGCTGCTCGCCGTCACCGGCCTGGCACTGCTTGCCCTGGGGCTGGCCGTGCTGGCCGGCGGCCTGGACGCGGGCGTCCGCCGGAACCTGTCGCTGCCGTCCTGGTGGCCGTACCAGGGCCCCGACGACGTGCTGCTCTCCGCGGGCGACCGGACGGCGCACCGGGACCGGGACTGGTGGTGGCCGGTGCTGTTCGGCGGGCTCGCCCTGGTGGTGGTGGCGGCGCTGGGATGGCTGCTCGCCCAGGTGCGGACCGGGCGGGCCCGCCGCATCCGGCTGGACGGCGGTGACGGGCAGGTCACGCTGCGCGGTGACGCGCTGGCCGCAGTGCTGGCGGCGGAGGCCGGCACGGTGGCCGGGGTGCGCGGCGCGCACGCGCGGGTGATCGGCGGCGGCCGGGCGCAGCGGCGCCGGGGGCCGGCCGGTGACCGCGCCGCGGCGGGGCGGGGCGGCCTTCGGGTGCGGCTCTCGGTGGTGCTGGACCCGCAGGCCGGCCCGGCGGCCGTCGCGGCCCGCCTGGACGCCGAGGTGCTGGAGCGGGCCCGCGGGTCCCTGGGCGCCGAGCGGCTGCCGGCCGAGGTGCGCCTGCGCCCGGCACGTCACAAGCCGAGCCGCGTCAGCTGATCCACGGGCCGGCGGCGGGACGGACCGCGGCCGCCGCCCGTCCCGGGAGCCGTCGCCGAAGGCGGGTCGCCGGAGGCCGGTGGCCCCGTCGGTACGGCCCCGCCGGTACGGCCCCGTCGGCCCCGCCCGTACGCCCCCGGTCGGTACTGCCCCGGCGGTACTGCCCCGCCGGTACGGCCCCGGCGGCCCCGCCCGTACGCCCCCGGTCGGTACTGCCCCGCCGGTACGGCGAAGCCCCCGGGGCCCGTCACGGGCCCCGGGGGCTTCATCGATCGCTCAGCTCCGGCCGGAGGTCACTCGTCGGCGGGGCGGGCCCCGGTGGCGCCGCCGAACCAGGTCTCGTCGCCGCCCCCGTCGTTGTCACCGTTGCCGTTGCCACCCGGCATGGTGATGAGGTCCACCACCGTGCCCTCCGGCACCTGCGAACCGGCCCCGGGGTTGCTGGTCACGACCCGGGCGTTGTCGTCCTGCGGCCCGTTGCTGATCGTGACGCCCAGCTTGAGCTTCTCCAGCTCCTTCTTGGCGTCCTTGAGCGACCAGCCGGTCATCGCCGGCACCTGCACGTTCTGCGGCTGGGCGGGCTTCTTGGCGACCTTGAGGGTGATGGTCGACTGGGCGACCACCTCCTGGCCACCGGTCGGCGTCTGCTCGAAGACCGTGCCCTCCTGGGCGTCGGCGTTCTCGACCTCGGAGGACTGGACCTTCAGGCCCTTGCTCTCCAGCTTGGCGGTGGCGTCGGCGAGGGACAGCCCGGTCACCGCGGGGACCACGACCATGGACGGGCTCTTGGCCACGGTCAGGGTGACGGTGGAGTTCTTCCCGGCCTTGGTGCCGCCCACCGGGTCCTGCTCCAGGACGGTGCCGGGCTCCGCCCCGGCCGACTCGGTGGTCTCCCGGGAGACCTGGAAACCGGCCTGCTCCAGCTCCGCCTTGGCGTTCTCGTAGGTGTCGTCGACGACGTCCGGGACCTCGACCTTCTCGGCCGGCTTCGGGCCCTTGGACATGGTCAGCTCGACGGTGCCGTTGCGCTTGATCTCCGCGCCGTCGCCGCCCGGCGGGTTCTGGTCGCAGACGGTGTTCTTGCGCTCCTGGCAGAACTTCTCGCCGACCTTCTCGACCTTGAAGTTCCCGTTGACGCCCGACTGCTCGGCTTCTTCCAGGGTCTTGCCGCGGAGGGTCGGCACCGGCACCATGTCGTCGTTCTTGCCGCCGCCGAAGACGGACTTCCCGATGAAGATCGCGCCGACCAGCACCAGGATGCCCGCGAGCACCAGCAGGATCGTCGAGGCGCGGTTCTTCCGCTCGTTGCCGCGCCGGCGGTCCGGCCGCTCGTCGTAGCCGTAGCCGCCGTCGTCGTCGCGCACCGGCGGCAGCATGGAGGTCGGGGCGCCGCCGTCCTGCGGCCGGAGCATGGTGGTCGGCTGGTCCTCGCCGTACCCCGCGGCACCCATCGCCGCGGTCGCGGCGACCGGCTGGCCGTCCAGTGCCGCCTCGATGTCGGCGCGCATCTCGTCCGCGGACTGGTAGCGGTAGTCCGGGTCCTTGACCAGTGCCCGCAGGACGATGGCGTCCATCTCCGGGGTGATCTCGGGGTCGTAGGTGCTCGGCGGGTTCGGCTCCTCGCGGACGTGCTGGTAGGCCACCGCCACCGGGGAGTCGCCCACGAAGGGCGGCCGGACGGTCAGCAGCTCGTACAGCAGGCAGCCGGTGGAGTAGAGGTCGGAGCGCGCGTCGACCTGCTCACCCTTGGCCTGCTCGGGGGAGAGGTACTGCGCGGTGCCGATCACGGCCGCCGTCTGCGTCATGGTCATGCCCGCGTCGCCCATGGCGCGGGCGATGCCGAAGTCCATGACCTTGACCTGGCCGGTGCGGGTCAGCATCACGTTCGCGGGCTTGATGTCGCGGTGCACGATGCCGTTGCGGTGGGAGTACTCCAGCGCCTGGAGGATCCCGATGGTCATCTCCATCGAGCGCTCGGGCAGCAGCTTCCTCCCGGAGTGCAGCAGCTCCCGGAGGGTGGACCCGTCGACGTACTCCATCACGATGTACGGGATCGAGACACCGTCGACGTAGTCCTCGCCGGTGTCGTAGACCGCGACGATCGCGGGATGGTTGAGCGAGGCCGCGGACTGGGCCTCTCGGCGGAACCGGGCCTGGAAGGACGGGTCACGGGCGAGGTCCACCCGCAGCGTCTTCACGGCGACCGTGCGGCCGAGGCGGGTGTCGTGCGCGAGGTAGACCTCGGCCATGCCGCCGCGTCCGAGCACCGAGCCCAGTTCGTACCGGCCGCCGAGGCGACGCGGCTCTTCCATAGCTACTCCAGCCCTCTTCCGTCATTCCCGACCGAACCGGTGTGGGGCCCGGCGGTGTGCTGCACGCGCATACGCTACCCGGCACCCAGAACGGGTCCTGGCCGTGACCGATACCTGATACCCGACCGGTACAGGGATGTGCGGAATCGGTACCCGGAGGTGACGGGTGTCACTTTTCGCTGTCGAGCACCGCCTTCATCACGTCACGCGCGATGGGTGCCGCGAGCTTGCCGCCCGCGATGTCGCTCCGGGTGCTGTCCGAGCCCTCGATGACCACGGCGACCGCGACCGGCGACGAACCGTCCTCGCCCTTGGCGTAGGAGATGAACCAGGCGTAGGGGTTGTCGCGGTTCGCGATACCGCGCTGCGCGGTACCGGTCTTGCCGCCGACGTCGACACCCGGGATCTGGGCGTTGGTGCCGGTGCCGGTCTTCACCACCGTCTCCATCATCTCCTGGAGCTTGTGCGCGGTGTCCGCGGAGACGGCCTCGCTCAGCTGCTGGGGCGTGTGGCGCTCGATGTCGTTGAGGTTCGGCGCGCGCAGCTTGTCGACCATGTACGGCTCCATGAGCTTGCCGTCGTTGGCGATCGCGGCGGCGACCATGGCCATCTGCAGCGGGGTCGCCCGGGTGTCGAACTGGCCGATGGCGGACATCGCGTTCGACGGGCGGTCCATCTCGTCCGGGTAGACGCTGGCGTTCGCCCGGACCGGGGTGAAGACCTCTTCGTTGAAGCCGAACCTCTCGGCCTGCTCACGCATCTTGTCGATGCCCAGATCGTCGCCGAGCTTGCCGAAGACGGTGTTGCAGGAGACCTCCAGGGCCTTCCGCAGCGAGGCGTTCTCGCACGGCAGGTTGCCCTCGTTGGGCAGGTTCCGGGTGGACAGCGGGAGCCGCCACGGCTGCGGCGACCGGGTCTTGTCGTCGATGCCCGAGTACAGCTCGTTCTCCAGGGCGGCCGCCGCGGTGACGACCTTGAAGGTGGAGCCCGGGGCGTAGGTCTGGCGCAGCGCCCGGTTGAGCATCGGGTCGTCCGGGTTCTTCTTCTTGTCCAGCGCCCCCCAGGCCTTCTCGTCCTTCTTGCCGCCGCCGGCGATGGTCGAGGGGTCGTAGCTGGGGGTGCTGGCCAGCGCCAGGATCCGACCGGTCTTCGGGTCGATCGCGGCGACCGCGCCCTTCTTGTCGCCCAGCCCCTCGTACGCCGCCTTCTGCGCCTTGGAGTTCAGGGTGGTGATGACGTCGCCGCCCTTGCGCTCCTTGCCGGTGAACATGTCGATGGTGCGGTTGAAGAACAGCCGGTCGTCGTCGCCGGTGAGGATGCCGTCCTCGAGGTTCTCCAGCTGGGTGGCGCCGTACACCTGGGACGCGTAGCCGGTGACCGGCGCCCACATCTCGCCGTTCTTGTAGGTGCGCTTGTACTTGAAGTCGGTGCCGTTGGTCTCGACCGAGCCGGTGATGGCGGTGGCCCCGCCGTCGACGAAGATGTTGCCGCGCGGCTGGCTGTACCGCGCGATCAGCACGCGTCGGTTGTGCTTGTGGTTCTGCAGATCCTCGGCCTGGACGTACTGGATCCAGTTGTCCCGCAGCAGCAGGGCGAGGATCAGCAGGCCGCAGAAGATCGCGATTCGGCGCAGCGGCTTGTTCACGGTCGGACCACCTGGGTCATCTCGGCGTCTGGGGAGGGCGCGGGGGCCGGCGCGGGGCGGCGCGCGGTGTCGCTGATTCTGATCAGCACCGCGATCAGCGCCCAGTTCGCGATCACCGAGGAGCCGCCGTAGGCCATGAACGGCATGGTCATACCGGTCAGCGGGATGAGGCCCATCACACCGCCGGCGACGACGAACACCTGGATCGCGAAGGCCGCGGACAGGCCGATGGCGAGCATCTTGCCGAACGGGTCCCGGGCGGCGAGCGCGGTCCGGGCGCCCCGCTCCACGATCAGTGCGTAGATCAGCAGGATCGCCATGGTGCCGCCGAGCCCCAGCTCCTCGCCGACGGTGGCGAGGATGAAGTCGGAGTTGGCGGCGAAGCCGATGAGGTCGGAGTTGCCCTGGCCGAGGCCGGTGCCGACGGTGCCGCCGGAGCCGAAGGCCATCAGCGCCTGGGCGATCTGGTCGGTGGTCCCGTTGTCGAACGCGGCGAACGGGTCCAGCCAGGCGTTCACCCGCTGCTCGACGTGCGGCTCGAAGGTGGAGACGGTGACCGCGCCGGCCGCGGACATCAGCAGACCGAAGACGATCCAGCTGGTCCGCTCGGTGGCCACGTACAGCATCACCACGAACATGCCGAAGAACAGCAGTGAGGTGCCCAGGTCGGTCTCGAAGACCAGGATCAGGATGCTGATCGCCCAGACCGACAGGATGGGGAAGAGGTCCCGGCCGCGCGGCAGGTACATGCCCATGAAGCGGCGGCTGGCCAGCGCCAGCGCGTCCCGCTTCACCATCAGGTATCCGGCGAAGAAGACCGCGATGACGATTTTGGCGAACTCGGCCGGCTGGATGGAGAAGCCGGCGACGCTGATCCAGATCCGGGCGCCGAACACGTTCATGCCCAGGCCGGGCACGAGCGGCAGCAGCAGCAGGACGAGCGAGACGAACATCGAGATGTAGGTGTACCGCTGGAGCTTGCGGTGGTCCTTCAGCAGCAGCAGGACGGCCACGAACAGGGCTATGCCCATGGCCGAGTACATCAGCTGCCGCGGCGCGGCCACCGTGAACTCCGAGCCGGCGGCCTCGGCCCGCTGCGCCAGTCGCCGGGACTGGTCCAGCCGCCAGATCAGCACCAGCCCCAGGCCGTTGAGCAGGGTCGCGAGCGGCAGCAGCAGCGGATCGGCGTATGGGGCGAACTTGCGCACCACGACATGGCCGAGGGCCGCCATGAAGCCCAGCCCGAGCCCGTAGCTGAGCAGGCCGGACGGCAGTTCGTCGCTGAGCGCCAGCCCCACGTTGGCGTAGGCGAGGACCGGGATGATCACCGCGAAGGCCAGCATCGCCAGCTCGGTGTTGCGCCTGCTGGGCGGCCCGACCGTACTGATGGTGGTCGTGTTGGAGGTACTGCTCATTGCTCGATGGCCCCCTACGGCTTCACTGCTGGGTGCTGCTGCACTGCGGGACCAACTTCTCTTCCTCCGCCGAGAGCGTGGGGCCGGGCTTGGGAGTGGGGGTCGGGGCGGCGTACGCCTGCGACTGCAACTGGCCGGCACCGGCACCAGCGCCGGCGCCCGCACCCGGGGTCTGGCCGGTGGGCGACTGGGTCCCGCCGTCCGCGGGCTTCCCGGAGGGGCCGGCGTCCGGGGTGTCCTTGTCCTTGGCCTTGTCCTTGTCGCCCAGCTCCTTCTGGGCCTCCTCGGCCTTCTTCCGTTCCTCCTCGGCCTGCTTCCGCTCCGCCACCTTGCGGCAGGCGTTGGCCAGGGTGCCCAGGGACTTCGTCTTCGCCCGGGCCTGGCTGAGGCTGCTGAACGCGATGGTCTCCTTCAGCCGATCCCGCTGGTCCACCGGGAGGTACTTGAGTTCGATCTCGCGGTGGTCCTCGTGGACCTCGTTCAGGCTGATCCAGGCGAGGTCCTGGCTGATGCCCTGGTAGATCGCGACGTGGTCGCCGTTGGTGCCCACGTAGTACTGGTCCTGGGTCCAGCGGTAGCCGCCGTAGAGCGCGCCGCCGGCCACGGCGAGGCCGAGGCCGATGTACAGCGAGCGCTTGAGCCACGGGCTGCGGCCGGGCTTCTTGCCCAGGTCGGAGTCGGCGTACGCGTCGTAGCTGCCGTCGGGGAGCTCGCCCAGCGAGGGCGAGCCGCTGCCGGGGGGGCCGAAGCCGCCGGGCGCGTCCGCCTGCGGGGGCACCGAGCGGCCCAGCTCCGCGGCACGGCCGGCCGGGGTCTGGGCGGCGCCGCCGTCGCCGAGCTGCACCTGGTTCTCGGCGACCGCGCCGACGATCACCGGGGTGTCGCTGAGCTGGGAGGCGACGGTCTCGTTGTCGTCCACGTCCAGGACGTCGGCGACGATGCAGGTGATGTTGTCCGGGCCACCGCCGCGCAGGGCGAGCTGGATCAGCTCCTGGACCGTCTCGTGCGGGCCCTGGTAGCCGGCGAGGGTGTCCTCCAGGGTCTGGTGGCTGACCACCCCGGACAGCCCGTCCGAGCAGATCAGGTACCGGTCCCCGGCGCGTACCTCGCGGATCGACAGGTCGGGCTCGACGTGGTCGCCGCTGCCCAGCGCGCGCATCAGCAGCGAGCGCTGCGGGTGGGTGGTGGCCTCTTCCTCGGTGATCCGGCCCTCGTCGACCAGCCGCTGCACCCAGGTGTGGTCCTGGGTGATCTGGGTGAGCGCGCCGTCCCGCAGCAGGTACGCGCGGGAGTCGCCGACGTGCACCAGGCCCAGGCGCTGGCCGGTCCACAGCAGGGCGGTGAGGGTGGTGCCCATGCCTTCGAGCTGCGGGTCCTCCTCGACCATGACGCGCAGCTGGTCGTTGGCCCGCTGCACCGCGCTGCCCAGCGAGGTGAGGATGTCGGAGCCGGGCACGTCGTCGTCGAGCTGGACCAGGGTGGAGATCACCTCGGAGCTGGCCACCTCGCCGGCGGCCTGGCCGCCCATGCCGTCCGCGATGGCGAGCAGCCGGGGGCCGGCGTAGCCGGAGTCCTCGTTGCCCTCGCGGATCATGCCCTTGTGCGACCCGGCGGCGAAACGCAGCGACAGACTCATGCGCACCTCACCCGTCGGCTCCGGGAACAGCCCCTTTGCTGACACGCTGCCCACCCTCCGGTCGTCATGGTCGTACTACTTCCGCAGCTCGATGACGGTCTTGCCGATGCGGATCGGCGCGCCCAGCGGAATCGGTGTCGGTGTGGTGAGCCGGGTCCGGTCGAGGTACGTGCCGTTGGTCGACCCGAGGTCCTCGACGATCCACTGGCCGCTCTGGTCCGGGTAGATCCTGGCATGCCGGCTGGACGCGTAGTCGTCGTCCAGCACGATCGTGGAGTCATGGGCCCGGCCCAAGGTGATGGTCTGGCCCTGGAGGGCGACGGTGGTGCCGGTCAGCGTGCCCTCGGTGACGACCAGCTTGGTGGGTGCGTTCCGGCGGCCGCGGCCGCCGGACTGCTGGCGCTGCGGCGGCGGGGCGGACGCCTGCCGCTGCTGCTGCGGGCGGTCGGGGGCGCCGCGGCGGCCCGCCGCGGCGCGCTGCGTCACCCGGGTGCCGAACAGATCACTGCGAATGACCTGAACGGCCACGATGACGAACAGCCACAGTACGGCGAGGAAACCCAACCGCATGACCGTGAGGGTCAGCTCTGACATTGCCCCCGCTTCACCCTTCGGCTTGCCGGTAAACGATGGTGGTACTGCCCACGACGATCCGTGAGCCGTCGCGGAGCGTAGCGCGCGTGGTGTGCTGTCCGTCCACCACGATCCCGTTGGTCGACCCCAGGTCCTGGATGGTCGAGGGGTTTCCGACCCGGATCTCGCAGTGCCGGCGGGAGACCCCGGGGTCGTCGATCCGGACGTCCGCGTCGGTGCTGCGGCCGAGCACCAGGGTGGGCCGGGAGATCTGGTGACGGTTGCCGTTGATCTCGATCCAGCGGCGGGTCTGGGCGCCGCCCGCCCCGGCGCGGCCGCCCGGACGGGAGCCGGGCGGCGGGGTGCTGGGCATCGGCGGCGGACCCGACGGCTGGGCCGGGTAGCCGGCCGGTCCGGGGCGTACCGCGGTGGGCCGCTGGGGCGACGCCTGCGGCGGCTGCCCGGGCGGCTGGTGGCCCTGCTGCGGGTTCTGCGACTCGCTGGCGGCCAGCGTGCGGCTGCGCACCCGGTACAGGCCGGTGTCCAGGTCTTCCGCCTTCTGCAGGTGGACCTTGATGGCGCCCATGAAGGTGTAGCGCTGCTGCTTGGCGTAGTCGCGGACCATGCCGGACAGCTCGTCGCCGAGTTGTCCGGAGTACGGGCTGAGCCGATCGTAGTCCGGGGCGCTCAGCTCCACGATGAAGTCGTTGGGGACGACGGTGCGGTCCCGGTTCCAGATCGTGGCGTTGTTGTCGCACTCACGCTGGAGCGCGCCCGCGATCTCCACGGGTTGCACCTCTGACTTGAACACCTTGGCGAAGGTGCCGTTCACGAGACCTTCGAGACGCTGCTCGAACCGCTTGAGTACTCCCACGGGGCACCTCCTTCCTCAGTCGTTCCCAGAGTCGTTCACAGTGTCGTCCTGATACTGCTTACTGATCGTATCCACGCGTCGGGAAATCGGGTGGTTCCCCTTCCTGGCCCTGTGGAGCAGTGTGACCTCTCACAGGGATCGTAGAGGCGCCGTCATCACAGTGTCCCGCAACCGGCGAGGTCTCCGGTCGGCCGGGGGCGGACAAGCCGGTGAGGATTCCGGTCGGCGCGCGGCGGGGGACGCGGGACGGGCCGGGGGCGCCGGGCGATGCGGCGCGGCCGCCGGGCGGTCGCTCCGCGGGGCCCCGGCCGGTCGGGCGGTGTCCGGACGGCCGCCGGACCGCGGGGCCGCGGTCACCGGGCCGGGTGGCGGCGCCGGCGGCGGTACCGGGCGGGGTGGGGGGAGCTGCGTGGTGCGGGGTGGGGGGAGCTGCGTGGTGCGGGGCGGTGGGAACGGTGTGGTGCGGGGTGGTGGGAACGGTGTGGTGCGGGGTGGTGGGAACGGTGTGGTGCGGGGTGGTGGGGGCGTGTGGTGCGGGCGGTACCGGGTGGGGCGGTGGGAACGGTGTGGTGCGGGCGGTGGGGTGGAGATGAACGGGTGTGAAGACACCCTGGGCAGCGTGCTAATGTTCTGCATGTCGGAAGGCGCTCACGGAGCACCGGGTCGGATCACTCAGATCAGACCGGGGGCGTAAGAGAGAATCAGACGACAACACCCATGCGCGGGTGGCGGAATAGGCAGACGCGCTGGATTCAGGTTCCAGTGCCCGAAAGGGCGTGGGGGTTCAACTCCCCCCTCGCGCACAGATGAAGCGGGTCTCCCCCGGTGATGAAAGTCACTGAGGGAGACCCGCTTCTTTTTGTCTCGCGAAGTCTGTGAAGTCGATTACACGGCAGGCCCGCTGAGTCGGCGGGGACGGCCGGGCCGGTCCGGGCCATTCCGGTCCGGGCCATTCCGGTCTGGTCCAGTCCGGTCCGGTCCGGTCCGGTCGCCGGGTCTTCACGGGCTACCGCCGGGTCGGTCCGGGTTGGTCCGGGCCGGTCCGGTCCGGGTTGGTCAGAGTCGGGCCGGGCCTGTCAGGTCCGGTCCGGGTCGGTCAGGGTCGGTCCGGTCCCGCCGGTTCAGCGGACGGCGGCGCGGGCGAGAGTGAGGAAGTCCGCGGTGCTGGGGTGCGTGGGACGCACGGGCCAGGCGAGGTAGACGGTGATGGGCGGTGCCCCGGACACCGGCATGTATCGGACACCGGGGTGCGGGTGAACATGGCTGGTTCCCGCCGCCGTGACCCCCACCGCGTCGCCGGCGGCGATCACCGTCAGCCACTCGTCCACATTGCGGACCTCCACGCTGGCGCGCGGTCGTCGCTCCGGAGGCCACAGGTCGGCGCGGGTGGTGCCGGTGAGCGGGCAGACGGCGATGGTCTGGTCGAACAGTTCGGTGAGCGCCAACCGGTCCCGGCCGCACAGCGGGTGCCCCTCGGGGAGGGCAGCCAGCGGTTCCTCCTCGTACAGCGCTTCGAAGCGCACCCGCGGGTCACTCGGCGCGGTGCGGACCACGGCCACGTCGACCAGGCCGCGGGACAGCCCGGCGGTGCGCTCGTCGAGCCGGTGCACCTCCACCGGTACCCGGGGGTGGTCCCGGCGCCAGGACCGCAGCAGCGGGGTGGTGTACGGGCCGAAGGCGGCCCAGGTGTAGCCCAGCCGCAACGGGCGCGGGCCGGCGGCGGCCTCCGCGAGCGCCGCGTCCACGTGCGCCAGGATCGCGCGGGCCTCGTCGTACAGCTGACGGCCGGCCGGAGTCAGCTCCAGATGCCGGGTGGAACGGTCGGCGAGCCTGTTGCCGAGGCGCTGCTCCAACTGGTGCAGGGTGCGGGAGAGGGCGGGCTGGGTGATGTGCAGCCGGGCGGCGGCGCCGGTGATGGTTCCCTCGTCACCGATGGCGACCAGCGCCCGGAGATGGCGCAGCTCCACATCCATGTCTGTGGAGCATAGACGCTGTACAAACAGCATTTCACGGCGCTGCCGGGGCTTCGTAGCTTTCCGGGTATGGCGATGGGCGGACAGCTCGCGGGGAGCGCGGGCACGGGCGGGTTCCCGGGAGTGGGGGCCGACGGGGCGATCGGCGTACCCGGTGCCGGGCCGGGCGGCCTCGGCGCCATCGGCGAGGGCGGTGCGGCGGGGGGTGCCGGCACGGCCGGCGGTTCCGGCGCGGGCGGCCCGGGCACCGGCGGCGCGGCCAGGGGCCGGGGGCACCGGAGCGCGGGCACCGGTGCCGGGGTGGGGCTGGTGCTGGCGAGCGTGTGCTCGCTCCAGTTCGGCGCCGCGCTGGCGGCGACCCTGTTCCCGAGGCTGGGACCGCTGGGCGTGGTGACCTGCCGGCTGGTGGGGGCCGCGGTGGTGCTGGGGCTGCTGGGACGGCCCTGGGCGCACCGGCGGGGGCGCGGGGCGCGGGCATGGCGGGTCCCGGTGGTCTTCGGGGCGCTGACGGCCTGCATGAACGTGTGCCTGTACCTGGCCCTGGACCGGCTGCCGCTGGGGGTGGTGATCACCCTGGAGTTCCTCGGCCCGCTCGGGCTGGCCCTCGCCCTGTCGCGGCGCTGGGCGGACGCGGCGTGGTCGCTGTGCGCGGCGGCGGGTGTGGTGCTGCTCGGCGACAGCGTCGGCCGGTTCGACGCGGTCGGGGTGGGCTGCGCGCTGACCGCCGCCGCGTGCTGGGCCGGCTACATCGTGCTGACCCGGCGGATGGGCGCCGCGGGCGCCGCGGGCATGGCCGACCTGGCGCTCGCCTCGGGGGTGGCGCTGGTGCTCGTCGCCCCGCTGGGGGTGGCCCAGGCGGGCGGGGCGCTGCTCGACCCGGGTGCGCTGGCGCTCGGCGCGCTGGTGGGCGTGTTGTCGTCGGCCCTCCCGTACACCCTCGACCTGCTGGCGCTGCGGCGGCTGCCGCCGAGGATCTTCAGCGTGCTGATGAGTCTGGACCCGGCGGTGGCCGCACTCGCCGGCTGGCTGATCCTCGACCAAGGGCTGACCGCCCGGCAGGGCACGGCCATCGGACTGGTGGTGGTGGCCGGCATCGGAGTGACGGCGGGGGCCCGAGCGGCGCGGACCGGGGCGCGCCGGAAGCGGCAGCGGTGGCGCGAGCGGTGGCGGTGGCGGGCGGGCGGATCCGACCCTGACGGGGCCGGGCGCGGCGCGGGCCGGAAGTGACGTGGACAGGGGCGGAGCGCGGTAGCGGGACGGTCGGAGACGGCGGCAGCGTGGCGCGAGGGGCAGCGGTGGGGGTCAGGCGCGGGACGGGCGCGGGGCCGGGCTGGTGCGGGACGGGTCGGCGACGGCGGCAGCGGTGGGGGTCAGGCGCGGGACGGGCGCGAGGCCGGGCTGGTGCGGGACGCCGGGGCCGGGCCGCGGCGTGGGTCCCCGGGGCCGGCTACCGGGTGGCGAGGCGGGTGCGTACCGCGTACGACAGGGCTCCGGCCGCCAGGACCGCACTGCCGGTGATCACCGACACCGCGGGCAGGCTGAACGCCAGCAGCAGGCATCCGGTCAGCCCGACGACGGCCACCGTACGGACCACGGGGCGGCGGGCCGGCGTCTCCTCGGCGCGCAGTGTCCAGGCGGAGGCGTTGGCGATGGCGTAGTAGACGAGGACGCCGAAGGACGAGAACCCGATCGCGCCGCGCAGGTCGACGGTGGCGGCGAGGACCACGACCACGGCCCCGACGGTCAGCTCCGCCCGGCGCGGTACCTGGTGGCGCGGCTCGACGGCGGCCAGGAAGACCGGCAGGTGGCGGTCGCGGGCCATGGCGAGGCCGGTCCGGGAGACGCCGAGGATCAGGGCGAGCAGTGAACCGAGGGCGGCCACGGCGGCGCCGGCGCGCACCACGGGGGCGAGCTCCGGCACCCCGGCCGCGCGGACGGTGTCGGCGAGCGGCGCGGTGCTGCCGGCGAGACGGTCGGCCCCGAGGACCCCGAGGGCGACGACGGCGACGGCCGCATACACCACGAGGGTGATGCCCAGGGCGATCGGGATCGCGCGGGGGATGGTGCGGGCGGGGTCGCGGACCTCCTCTCCGAGGGTGGCCACCCGGGCGTACCCGGCGAAGGCGAAGAAGAGCAGCCCGGCGGCCTGCAGGACCCCGGTCATGGTGGCGTCGGAGCCGAGTTCCAGGTGCTGGGCGTCCGGATGGCCGCCGCCGAACCCGGCGACGACCACGGCGGTCAGTACGGCGAGCACGACGACCACGACGGCGCGGGTGAACCAGGCGGATTTCTGCACGCCCAGGCAGTTGAGGGCGGTGAGGGCCACCACGGCGGCGACCGCCACCGGGCGCTCGTGCCCGGGCCAGGCGTAGGCGCCCACGGTCAGCGCCATGGCCGCGCAGGAGGCGGTCTTGCCGACCACGAAACCCCAGCCGGCCAGGTGGCCCCAGAACGGGCCGAGCCGCTCCCGGCCGTAGACGTAGGTGCCGCCGGAGGCCGGGTAGCGGGCGGCGAGCCGGGCGGAGGAGGCGGCGTTGCAGTACGCCACCAGCGCCGCGAGGGCGAGCCCGACGAGGAGCCCGGAGCCCGCCGCACGGGCCGCCGGGGCGAAGGCGGCGAAGACGCCCGCGCCCAGCATCGCGCCCAGCCCGATGGTCACCGCGTCGCTGAGGCCCAGCCGGCGCCGCAGCTCACTGGGCTCGGGGGCGGTGGTGGTGACCATCATGTGCGGGGGCCTCCCGGATCGGGTCCGTGACGACGGGCTGCGGATGCCGCTGCACACCGTACGGGCCGGGAGGCGCCGGGGCACCACGGCCCGACGCGGCGCCTCTTCGACGCCGGACCGCCGTCCACTGTGGTCAGCCTGGGCGTCGGCCGCCGTTCACATGGAGGCGGTTCCGCACGCGGGTCGGAATCGATGCTCCGGGCGGACCGGTCCTCCATGCGGACCGGGTCGGCGCGCGGATCGGGTCGGCGCGCGGATCGGGTCGGCGCGCGGATCGGCCCTCCGCGCGGATCGGTCCTCCGCGCGGACCGGGTCGGGCGCGGACCGGGTCGGGCGCGGAGACGTTTCTTCCCGCGGAGCGGGACCCGGTCCACGTGAGGGTGGCAGCTCAGGCGAAGCGGGCGGCGAGTTCCTTGGCCTTGGCGACGGCCTCGGCATGCGCCGTGGCCTTGGAGGCGGCGGCCAGCTCGATGAGGTCGGCCATGGCCGGATTGGAGCGGGCCAGGGTCAGTTCCGGAACGATGAACTCCGGCTCCAGGCCGAGTCCGGCGCTGAGCACCTTGCCCAGGTAGGTGGTGACGAACTCGAAGCTCTCCCGGGGGGGTGCCCGGGCCGTAGCCACCGCCGCGGCTGGCGACCACGACGGTCGGGGTGCCGGAGGTGGTGGTCCGGTCGGCGCCGGAGGTGCGCCCGACGATGATCACGTGGTCGAGCCACGCCTTGAGCGTGGAAGCGATCGTGAAGTTGTACATCGGGGCGCCGATGAGGACCGCGTCGGCCTGCTCCAGTTCGGTGGCGAGCCGGTCGCGGAGCGCGAAGACGGCGCGCTGCTCATCGGTGTGGTCGGCCTGCGGAACGAAGCCCGCGGCGGCGGTCGGGCCGTCCAGGTGCGGCAGCGGCTCGGCGGCGAGGTCGCGGTAGACGACCGTGCCGCCGGGGTGCTGAGCCTCCCATTCGGCGCGGAAGGCCGCGGTGACGGCGCGGGAGGCGGACGCCTCGATGGGCGAGAACGACGAGTCGAGGTGCAGCAGCGTGGCCATGGGGTGTCTCCGTGTTCGAGATGGCGCTTCCGGGATGTCGCCGGCGCGGCCGAGCGGGGGTGGCGTCCTTCGGGATGCCGTCGGCTCGAGCGAGCCAGAAATCCGTATGTAGCTATTGATAACACAGGAACTTACTTTTCTATAGTCCCGCACGGTGGGGCAGTACTCTGATGGGTATGGCGAGCGGCAACCAGCACAGCGAAGAGGCGTGCAAGCAGGTCGACGCCGGGATGGCGCGCGTCTTCGGACTGTTCGGCAAGCGCTGGACCGGGCTGGTCGTCGCTGTCCTGATGGACCGGGAGGCCTACTTCGCCGACCTGCGGCGCGCCATCCCCGGTATCAGCGAGCGCATGCTCTCCGACCGGCTCACCGAACTGGTCGCGGCCGGCCTGGTGATCCGCGAGGTAGACGAGGGGCCGCCGCTGCGGGTCAGCTACCGGCTGACCGGGGCCGGCCGGGCACTGGAGCCCGCGCTGAAGGAGCTCACGCAATGGGCCGAGACCTACCTGCCGGAGGGCAGCGGCTGTCCGGAACAGTTCCGCACCTGACGCCGGCCGCGGTCTTGCCCGGGGCCGGGGCCGGGGCCGGGGCCGTGACTGTGACCATGGGCTCGATCGGCATCCTGGCCGTGGCCGTGGCCGTGGCCGTGGCCGTGGCCGTGGCCGTTGCCGGGGCCCGGGCCGGGGCTGGGGCGCCGGGCGCAGGGTAGGGCGCGGGGCCACTGCCGGACGCGGTCGGTACGGGGGAGAACCGGGGCGAGGGCGCGGGCGGACAGCCGCGCCCGTCCGCGGCGGAACCGCGGCGAGACCAGGACCAGGGCCAGGGCCCGTCAGGCCGGGACCGTGGCCAGGTCGGAACTCAGGCCCAAACCGTGCTCAGGCCGAAACCGTGGCCGGACCTGTGGCCGGGCCGGAGTGGAGCCGGTACCGAGCCGGGCCAGTACCGAGCGGGCCGGAATCGAGCCGGGCCGGAACCGAGCGGGCCGGTACCGAGCCGGGCCGAAGCCCCGGCGAGGAACGACGTGACGTGACGAGGCAACGAGGCAACGAGGTTATCCACAGCCTGTGCGGAGCTTCTGTGGGTTGTCACCGGGGTTATCCACAGGCCCTTACGGCAACCCGGCGCTCTGGGTACGGTCAGGGCGTCGCGCAGGACCCGGCGCCGTCGGCGCCGGACGTGGCCTGATGCGAGAAGCGACGGGGGACGGGGGCTCGGAATGACCGATGGGGAGACGACCGGGGGTGGCGCCGTGGGCGCGGGGGCGGCGACGGGCGGGCCGTCCGGGACCGGCAGCGCCCCCGCGGACGGCGAGCCGGCCGGCGAGGGGCGGGGGCGGGGCTCGGCCGGGAACGGCGTACCTGGGAGCGGGCCGGCTGTCGGCGCGCCCGGGAGGGGCGCCGCCGGGAGGGGCACGGCCGCCGGGTCGACTCCGCGGATTCCGCGGGTGCCGGGATTCGCACGGGAGCGGGACGGTGGCGCCCCGAAGCGCGAGGGCAAGGCGCTGCGGGAGCGGTTGCCGCGGACCGGACATGCCGAGCTGGTCATACCGGCCGGGCGACCGGACGTGGAGACCGCGGTGGCCGTGTCGAACGTGGGTCGTCTGCCGGAGCTCACCCCGATACGCGTCGGCCGGATGGCAGCCAACCCGTTCGCGTTCCTGCGCGGCGCCGCCGGGCTGATGGCGTACGACCTGGCGGCGGGGCCGGTGACGGGTGTGGGCGCCCAGATCTGCGGGGACGCGCACGCCGCCAACTTCGGGCTGTACGGCGACGCGCGGGGCGGCCTGGTGATCGACCTCAACGACTTCGACGAGACCCTGTACGGGCCGTGGGAGTGGGACGTGAAGCGCCTGGCGACGTCGCTGGTGCTGGCCGGCCGGGAGGTCGGCGCGGACGAGGACACCTGCCGGGCGGCGGCGCGGGACGCGGTCGGTGCCTACCGCCGCACCCTGCGGCTGCTAGCGAAACTTCCGGCGGCGGACGCCTGGCACGCGATCGCGGACGAGGAACTGGTGTCGCACACCGACGCCAAGGACCTCCTCGGGACCCTGGAGCGGGTCGCCGACAAGGCACGGCGGAACACCAGCGCGCGGTTCGCGGCCCGGTCGACGGAGCCGACCGAGGACGGCGGCCGCCGCTTCGTCGACGCGCCGCCGGTGCTGCGCCGGGTGCCGGACGAAGAGGCCGCGGCCGTCGCCGCCTCGCTGGGCGGGTACCTGGAGACGCTGCCCACCGACCGGTTGCCGCTGCTGGCCAGGTACGCCGTCCAGGACGTCGCCTTCCGCGTGGTGGGGACCGGAAGCGTGGGCACCCGCTCCTATGTGGTGCTGCTCCTCGACCACCGGGGCGAGCCGCTGGTGCTCCAGGTCAAGGAGGCCCGTGCCTCCGTGCTGCTGCCGCACGCGGCGCGGGTCGGGTTCGAGGTGCCGGTGGTCGCGCACGAGGGCCGCCGGGTGGTCGAAGGACAGAAGCGCATGCAGGTGGTGAGCGACATACTGCTCGGCTGGACCACGGTGCAGGGGCGCCCCTACCAGGTGCGGCAGTTCCGCAACCGCAAGGGCAGCGTGGACCCGGCCGCGCTGGCCGCCGACCAGGTGGACGACTACGGCCGGATGACCGGCGCCCTGCTCGCGCGGGCCCACGCGCACAGCGTCGACCCCCGCCTGCTGGCCGGTTACTGCGGCAAGACGGAGGAACTGGACGAGGCGGTGGCGTCCTTCGCGGTGGCCTACGCGGACCGCACCGAGGCGGATCACGCGGCCCTGGTCACGGCGGTCCGGGCCGGCCGGATACCCGCCGAACTCGGGGTGTGAGCCGGCAGCCGGGGTGGCGGGACTGCCGCCGGGCCTCGCGGGACCCCGCCCCGGGCGGCGGCGAGCCCCCGGGGGCGGCACGGCGGACACGGCACGCGACGTAGGCTGGGCGGGTGACGAACCCGGAAGCGGAGCAGCCGGATACGGCGACGGAGCCGATGTCCGACGCGGACGTAGCGGCCACCCAGCGGTTGGAACAGGCCGTGCGTGCGGCCGAGCAGGCGCTGATCGAGTTCGAGATCGCGGTGGAGACCTTCCGGATCGAGGTGGACAACTTCTCCCGGCTGCACCATCAGCGGCTCGGTCCGATGTACTCCCGCCTCGACGAGCTGGACGCACAGATCGCGGAGGCGGTCGCGGCACGCACCGGCGACCCCGAGGACGTGCGCCGGGCGCAGGAGGCACGCGGCCTGGTCATGCCGATGCCGCAGGTCGAGGAGCTGTTCTTCGGGTGGATGGACTCCGCCGGGATGCCTCCGGAAGCGACCGCGATGCTCACCGAGCAGCCGGTGCAGCCTCCGCCGCGGGTCCGGCCGAGCGAGGAGGCCCGACGGCTCTACCGGGACCTGGCCCGCCGGGCGCACCCCGACCTCGCGGACGGCGACGATGAGCGCCGTCGCCGTGGCGACTTCATCGTGCGGGTGAACGCCGCCTACGCCGCGGGCGACGAGGCGGTCCTGCGTGAGCTGGCGGCCGAGTGGGCCGCCGGACCCGAGGCACCCGAGCGGCGCGCTGGCCGGAGTGAGGAGCTCTACGCCCGGCTGGAGTGGCTGGCCGAGCGGAAGGAGATGCTCTCCGCGATGGCCGCCGAGCTGGAGGCGAGCGCCATAGGCGCGATGATCAAGATGGCGCCGGAGGACCCGGACACGTTGCTGGAGGAGATCGCCGAGCAGTTGCTCGCACAGGTGGCGGAGAAAGAAGCCCGCCTGGCGGAGCTGGTGAAGTAGCCTCGCTGGAGGCCCTGGGGTCCGAGCCCAGCGGTCGGCCGGACCCGGCCGAAGAGAGAGGTTTCCCTGATGCAGTTTGGCCCGCTTCCCGAGGTGGACGCCGCGGCGGTGCCGTCCGACGCCTTCCTGCTGGACGTCCGGGAGGACAACGAGTGGGTGGCAGGTCATGCCGAGGGCGCCCTGCACATCCCGATGGGGGAGGTCGTCGAAAGGTTCGGCGAACTCACCGAGGCCGTCGCCGACGGTCGCCGGGTACATGTGATGTGCCGGGTCGGCGGCCGTTCGGCGCAGGTGACCCAGTACCTGGTCGCCCAGGGCCTGGACGCGGTGAACGTGGACGGCGGCATGCTGGGCTGGGTCGCCGCGGAGCGCCCGGTGATCAGTGGGCACGGCCCGGACGTGGAAGGCTACGTCCTCTGACCCGCCCCCCTTTCTGACCGCCGGCCGGGACCGGTCCGCTGCCGGCCCCGCGGCCCGGCTCCACTCTTCCGCCGCGACTGGCGACCCGCCGGCCCCACCACGGCCCCGCGGCCCGGTCGTGCTCCTCACCGGCGACCGGTGACCGGGCCGACCCGCGGCCCCGCGCGCCGGCCCCACCACGGGCCTGCCGCCCGGCTGTGCCCCTGACCGGCGACCGGTGGATGGCGACCGGCGACCGGTGGTCGGGATCGCCCGCGGCCCCGTGCCCCGGCCCCACCACGAGACTGCGGCCCGGCAGTGCACCTGACTGCTGTCGGCGACCGGTGGCCGCGACTGGTGGTCGGGATCGCCCGCGGCCCCGCGCGCCGGCCCCACCACGAGACGGCCGCCCGGCTGTGCCCCTGACCGGCGACCAGTGGATGGCGACCGGCGAGCGGTGGTCGGGATCGCCTGCGGCCCCGCGCGCCGGCCCCACAACGAGGCTGCGGTCCGGCAGTGCACCTGACCGGCTATCGGCGACCGAGTCCGCCACCGACCCGAGCCCCGGCTCCACGCCTCCATCGCGACCGGGGGCGACTGACCGGCTCCACCACGCGCCCGCGGCCCGGCTGTGTCCTGACCGGCGGCCGGTGGATCCGCGACCGGTAACCGGAGCCGCGCGGCCCTGCGGCACGCGACCCAGTAACGCCGTGGCTTCGCGGTATGCGGCTCTATGGCCCCGAGGTCATACGGGACCTGCCGACCTCAGTGCCAGAGCCCCGTGGACCCACGATCGTGCGGTCCCGCGGCGCGGACCGCCGGCCGCGGTGGGGGTGCGGCGCGGTCAGCGGTCGAAGTCCAGCTCCACCTGTTCACCGAGCGGATGGGACTGGCAGGCGAGTACGTACCCCGCGTCCACCTCCTCCGGCTCCAGCGCGAAGTTGCGGTCCATCCGTATCTCGCCGGAGACCAGAAAGGCTCGGCAGGTGCCGCAGACTCCGCCCTTGCACGCGTACGGGGCGTCGGCGCGGTTGCGCAGGACCGTCTCCAGCAGGGATTCGCCGTCCTCGACCGGCCAGCTGCCCGACCGGCCGTCGAGGGTCGCGGTCACGGTGCTGTGGGCCGGGGCCGAGGGCCGGTTCGCCGCGGGGGCATCGCCGTCGTCGACATGGAAGATCTCCTGGTGGACGCGGTCCCGTGACACCCCGAGGGCGCGCAGCGCTCGCTCCGCCTCCTGCACCAGGCCGTAGGGCCCGCACAGGAACCAGCCGTCCACGGAGGCCACCGGCAGCAGGCTGGGGAGCAGGCCGGTCAGTCGTTCCTCGTCCAGCCGGCCGGAGACCAGCCCGGCCTGCTGCTCCTCCCGGGACAGGGCGCTCACCAGTTGGAAGCGGTCCGGCCAGCGGTCCTTCAGGTCGGCGACTTCCTCGAGGAACATCGTCGAGGCGGCGGTCCGGTCGCTGCGTATCAGGCAGAACCGTGCTTCCGGGCACCGGGCGAGCAGCGTGGCGGCGATGGACAGCACCGGGGTGATCCCGCTGCCCCCCACGATCGCCGCGAAGGTGCCGGGCCGGGGCTCCAGGACGAAGCGCCCGGCCGGCGGCATCACCTCCACGGTGTCCCCGGCCGCGAGTTCCTTCAGCGCGTAGGTCGAGAACTCGCCCCCGTCGACCAGCCGCACGCCGACCTGGAGCGAGTCGGGTCCGTCCGCCGAAGCGGAGGCCGGGGTGCAGATCGAGTAGGTCCGCCGGATCTCGGTGCCGTCCACGAAGCGCCGCAAGGTGATGTGCTGACCAGGGGTGTAGCGGTACAGCTCGCGGAGTTCGGCCGGGACGGCCAGGGTGACGGCGGCCGAGTCGTCGGTGAGCGGATCGACCGCCGTCACCCGGAGCGGGTGGAAGGCGTGGTGGGCCGCGGCGGAGGACGGGCGGGCCATCACAACTCCTTGAAGTGGTCGAACGGTTCGCGGCAGGCCTCGCACCGGCGCAGCGCCTTGCACGCGGTCGAGGAGAAGCGGCTGAGCAGCGTGGTGTCGGTCGATCCGCAGTGCGGGCAGCGGATGGCGAGGGTCACCGGCACCGGGCCCGCGGCGCGCGGCGGGGCGATGCCGTACTCCGCCAGCTTCCGGCGCCCCTCGGTGGTGATGGCATCGGTGGACCACGGCGGGGAGAGCACGGTCCGGACCTCGACCTGGGTCATGCCGTGGTCGTGCAGCACCCGCTCGATGTCCGCGGCCATCGTCTCGATCGCGGGGCAGCCGGTGTAGGTGGGAGTGAGCCGCACCTCGACCCGGCCCGGTGCCACGACCTGCACCCCGCGCAGCACGCCCAGTTCGGCGAGGGTGATCACCGGCAGCTCCGGGTCCGGCACGGCCCCTGCCAGCTCGGTGAGCTCGGCTTCCAGCGGAGTGAGCGTCACCATGTCGCCCCCGGGTGGCTGCGGTGCAGATGCTGCATCTCGGCGAGCATCCGGCCGAAGGACTCGGTGTGGATGCCCTGCCGTCCGCCGCCGGCCGTCCACGCGTCCCGCTGCGGTCCGCCGGGAACGGTCAGCGTGGCGCGCTCCAGTACCGAGGTGATGCGGGTCCGCCAGCCGACCTGCAGTGCGGCCCAGTCCACCTCGCACCCTTCGACCGGCTCGAACAGCTCACCGGTGAAGCGCCACAGGGCGTCTATCCCCTGCTGCATCCGCCGGTGGCTGTCGTCGGTGCCGTCACCGAGCCGCAGCGTCCAGTGCTCGGCGTGATCGCGGTGGTAGGCGACCTCCTTGACTGCCTTGGCCGCGAGCGGGGCCAGCTCGCCGTCTCCCGCGGCCAGTTGCCGGAACAGCAGCTCCTGGTAGGTGGAGAAGTAGAGCTGGCGTGCCATGGTGTGCGCGAAGTCGCCGTTCGGCTGCTCGACCAGTTGCACGTTGCGGAACGCCCGCTCCTCGCGGAGGTAGGCGAGTTCGTCCTCGTCGCCGGCGAGCGAGAGCAGCACCCGGGCCTGGCCGAGGAGGTCCAGCGCGATGTTCGCCAGGGCCACCTCCTCCTCCAGGACCGGGGCGTGTCCGGCCCACTCACCGAGCCGCTGGGAGAGCACCAGCGCGTCGTCGCCCAGGGCGATGGCGGCGGTCACAGGTGCCGCACCCCCTCGGGGATCTCGTAGAACGTGGGATGCCGGTAGGGCTTGTCGGCGGAGGGCTCGAAGAACGGGTCCTTCTCGTCCGGGGACGAAGCGGTGATCGCGGCGGAGGGCACCACCCAGAGGGAGACGCCCTCCGAGCGGCGGGTGTAGAGGTCGCGCGCGTTCCGCAGAGCCATCTCGGCGTCCGGCGCGTGGAGACTGCCGGCGTGGGTGTGGCTGAGCCCGCGCCTGCTGCGGACGAACACCTCCCACAGGGGCCAGTCCTTACCGCCCGTTTCCGTGGTCATGACCGTGCCTCTCCGTGCTTCGCGGCATAGGCCGCGGCCGCTTCGCGCACCCAGGCGCCTTCCTCGTGGGCCCGGCGCCGCTGGGAGAGCCGCTGGGCGTTGCAGGGACCGTTGCCGCGCAGCACGTCGCGGAACTCGTCCCAGTCGATCGGACCGAAGTCGTAGTGCCCGCGCGTCTCGTTCCACCGGAGGTCGGGGTCGGGGAGGGTCAGCCCCAGACTCTCCGCCTGCGGGACGCAGATGTCGACGAAGCGCTGGCGCAGCTCGTCGTTGGAATGGCGCTTGATCTTCCACGCCATCGACTGCGCCGAGTGTGCCGACTCGTCGTCGGGCGGGCCGAACATCATCAGCGACGGCCACCACCAGCGGTCGACGGCGTCCTGCGCCATGGCGTGCTGTGCCTCGGTGCCCCTGCTGAGTGCCAGCAGCGCCTCGTAGCCCTGACGCTGGTGGAAGGACTCCTCCTTGCAGACGCGGACCATGGCACGCGCGTACGGACCGTACGAGCAGCGGCACAGCGGCACCTGGTTGGTGATCGCCGCCCCATCCACCAGCCAGCCGATGGCACCGACGTCCGCCCAGGTCAGCGTGGGGTAGTTGAAGATGGAGGAGTACTTCTGGCGGCCGGAGTGCAGCTTGTCCAGCAGCTCCTCCCGGCTGGCGCCCAGCGTCTCGGCCGCGCTGTAGAGGTACAGGCCGTGGCCCGCCTCGTCCTGGACCTTGGCCATCAGGATCGCCTTGCGCCGGAGTGAGGGCGCGCGGGTGATCCAGTTGGCCTCTGGCTGCATCCCGATGATCTCGGAGTGCGCGTGCTGCGCTATCTGCCGGATCAGGGACGCGCGGTACTCGTCGGGCATCCAGTCCCGTGGCTCGATGCGCTCGTCCGCGGCCAGGGCGGCGTCGAACACCGCCTCGTACGCACCTGCGTCCGCCGCCATGGTGGTCATGCCAGGCCCCCTCGCCCTCGCTGCCGGGCGACCGGTCGACCCTACCGACCGATCGTTCGGTTCAATGGTGGGCCGAGGGAACGTAGGGTGTCAACCCTGTGGATAACCAGGTGGCCCCTGTGCCGGGCGGGCCCGCGTAGGTACCGTTCCGGGACGGGACGTCGGGGTGTGCGACCGGCGAGGTGGCGGCGCGGCACGGGGATCGGGGCGGAATGGAGCGGGACGAGCACAGGACCGGCGAGGTGACCGGACTCTCACTGCCCGCGCAACTGATCGTCGCTGTCGTGGCGGCCGTGGTGGTGGTCGCCGTCGCGGTCCACCTGACCATGGTGTTCCTGCACGTCGCGCCCTCCAACACGATGAGCAAGAAGCACGGCGAGGCGATCGACGAGTACGTCTATCCCGAGTTCGAACAGAACTGGAAACTCTTCGCCCCCAATCCGCTGCAGCAGAACGTCGCGGTCCACGCGCGCGCCGAGATCCGCACGCCGGACGGCGGTACCTCGACGACCGGCTGGAAGAACCTGTCCGCGCAGGACGGCGCGGCCATCCGCCACAACCTGCTGCCCAGCCACACCCAGCAGAACGTGCTGCGCCGCGCCTGGGACTTCTACGCGGGGTCCCACGATGCGCAGGACCAGCCGCTCGGGGAACGCGGCGTGCTCTACGGCCAGTACCTCAAGCGGATCGTGATGCTGCGCCTCGGCACGGAGGAGGACGGCGGCACGGTGCAGCGGGTGCAGATCCGGACGGCCACCACTCCGGTCGGCCCGCCGCCCTGGAGTGAGGAGAGGTTCGACACGAAGACCGTGTACCGGGAACTGCCCTGGTGGTCGGTGACCGTGGCGGACGTGCCGGAAGGGGCGGGCCGGTGACGGAACCGATCGAGCGTCCTTCCGGCGGGACGGCGGACCGGGTCCCGCCGCCGGCCGCTCCCCGCACCGCACCGGCGACCGGACCGGCGTCCCCGCCCCCGGTTCCTCCGTTGCCTCCTCCGATGCCGCCGACGGAACCGCCGCTGCCCTCGGCCGCTCCCCCGGTGCCGGCGGGGGCGGGCGCGGCAGCCGCGTCACCCGCACCGCCTCCGGTGCCGTGCGTTTCGCCGGAGCCGGCCTCCGCGCCGGCCGGCGGCGCGCCGGTGGCCGGTACCCGGACGGCCGGATCCGCGGGGGCCGACGGTCCGGCGGCCGGTGGCCCGGCCCTCCCCGGGCCCGGCGGCATACCGGGCGCGGGGGTCCCGGCCTCATGGGCGCCCGCCCGCCCGGCGCCCGCCCGGGCCCGGCTGCTCCGCCGGGCGGAAGCGTCGTTCACCCGCGGCTACACCCGGGTCTCGGCGTTCGCCCTCGGCCCGTACCAAACCGCCGTCATACGGATCGGCTTCGCCTTCACCTGGCTGTTCTTCCTGCTGCGGGAGTGGCCTCACCGCCGGGAGCTCTACGGACCCGACTCCCCGTTCAGCTGGGACATGGCCCGCACGCTGACCGACGGCAACCACGCCTTCTCGGTGCTGATGTGGTCGGACAGCACGGCCTGGTTCGAGATCGTCTACGCCCTCTCCATCCTCTCCAGCGCCCTGCTCATGGTCGGCTGGCGCACCCGCACCATGTCCGTACTGTTCATGATCGGCGTGCTGTCACTGCAGAACCGGAGCATCTTCCTGGGGGACGGCGGGGACAACGTCATCCACCTGATGGCCACCTACCTGGTGCTGACCCGGTGCGGACAGGTCTGGTCCCTGGACGCCCGGCGCGCCGCCAGGCAGGCCGTCCGGGAGGGCGACGCGGGGGTGCTCGGGGCTCGACCGCCGCGTGACACCACCGGTGTGCTGCTCTGGGTGACGGCCGGGGCCGCGCTGGCGGTGTCGCAGGCCGTCACCGAGGACCGGCTCCGGCTCACCGCCGACGGGCCCGTACCGGGGCTGGGCTGGGGGATGGTGCTGTGGGGCCTGTGGCTCGTGCAGGGGCTGTGGTGGCTGGCGCGCCACCACGCGCCAGGTGAGCCGCGGGCGGTTCTGAACGCGCTCGCCAACCTGGTCCACAACGGCGCACTGCTGGTGATCATGGCCGAGGTCTGCCTGATCTACGCCACTGCGGGCTGGTACAAGATCCAGGGAACGCGCTGGCAGGACGGCACCGCGCTGTACTACCCGCTGAACCTGGACTACTTCTCCCCCTGGCCGGGACTGGCCGACATGCTCGCCGGCAGCGGTCTCATCGTGATGGTGCTGACCTACGGCACGGTGGCGGTGCAGGTCGCGTTCCCCTTCACGGTGTTCAACCGGCGGATCAAGAACGTACTGCTCGCCGTGATGGTGCTGGAGCACATCGGCATCGCGATCCTGCTGGGCCTCCCCTTCCTGTCGCTGGCCATGATCGCTGCCGACGCGGTGTTCCTCCCGACGGTCTTCCTGATCTGGCTGGGGGGCCGGGTGCGGCGGCTGCGGGAGCGCGTGGTGCCCTTCGGCAGAGCCGGCGGGGCGGTGGTTCCGGCGGCAGGACACGGGCCCGGGGTCCCCGCCCGGCCGCCGGCGGCTCCGCACCATGGCGGCGATGGCCCTACCCTCGTCGGGTGAGCAGTGACACCCGTCCCCATCAGCCGGCGCCTGACGCGCACGGCGATCCGGCACCCGATCCCGCCCCGGAACCCCTCCAGTACGACGAGGGGCACGGCCCGGAGATCGGCGTAGGCCCGCATGGCGCGCCCTGGCCGACCGGGGACCACTACGATCCGGAGCTGCTCGCACAGGGTGACCGCCGTAACGTGGTCGACCGCTACCGCTACTGGACGAAGGAAGCGATCGTCGCCGACCTCGACACCCGGCGCCACGACTTCCACGTCGCCATCGAGAACTGGAGCCACGACTTCAACATCGGCAGTGTGGTCCGTACCGCCAACGCGTTCCTGGCGAGGGAGGTCCACATCGTGGGGCGGCGGCGCTGGAACCGGCGCGGCGCCATGGTCACCGACCGCTACCAGCATCTGCGGCATCACGCCGACACCGCCGACCTGACGGCCTGGGCGGACGCGGAGGGGCTGCCGGTGATCGGCATAGACAACCTGCCGGGCGCGGTGCCCCTGGAGACCACCGACCTGCCGCGCCGCTGCGTCCTGCTTTTCGGCCAGGAGGGTCCCGGGCTCACCGAGGAGGCGCGGAAGCACGCCTCCATGGTGTGCTCGATCGCCCAGTTCGGCTCCACCCGGTCGATCAACGCAGGTGCGGCCGCGGCGATCGCGATGCACAGCTGGGTGCGGTTGCACGCCGTGGGCGACTGAGGGGCCCGGGCGGGTTTCCCCTCCGGATCCGGTCCAGGCCGGAAAGCCGGAGGGAAACCACCGCTGACGGCTCCGGCGGTGCCGGTCCGCCGCTGCGCGGCTACGCCTGCCGGCGCACCTCCACCGTCCGGAACCGGTTCGCCACGAAGGCCCCGTCGCACAGCGCGGAGTTCGCCGCCGGGTTGCCGCCCGAGCCGTGGAAGTCGGAGAAGGCCGCGGTCTGGTTGACGTAGACCCCGCCGGTGAGGTTGAGCGACAGCTGGGCGCACTCCTCCAGGCACGCCTCCTCGACCAGCTTCTCCACCTCGGGTGAGGTGGTGTACGCGCCGACGGTCATCGCGCCCTTGTCCCGGACGGTGCGCCGCAGCAGCGCCACCGCGTCGTCCGCCGAATCGACGGCGACCGCGAAGGACACCGGGCCGAAGCACTCGGTCAGGTAGGCCGCGTCGGCGTCCGGGGTGTCCCACTGCTTACGGGCGCCGTCCTGCTTGACGATCACCGGGGTGCGTACCGTGGCGCCGGGGAAGTCGGGGTGGGTCACGGCGCGGGAGGCCAGCGCCACCTCGCCCAGTTCACCGGCCTTGTCGATGCGCGCACCCACCTGCGGGTTCACGATCGCTCCCAGCAGGGCGTTGGCCCGGACATCGTCGCCCAGCAGGCCGTCGACCGCGGCGGCCAGGTCGGCGACCACCTCGTCGTACGTCTTGCGGCCGGCGTCGGTGGTGATGCCGTCGCGGGGGATGAGCAGGTTCTGCGGGGTGGTGCACATCTGGCCGCTGTAGAGCGAGAGCGAGAACGCCAGATTGCTCAGCATGCCCTTGTAGTCGTCGGTGGAGTCGATGACCACGGTGTTCACGCCGGCCTTCTCGGTGTAGACCTGCGCCTGGCGCGCGTTCGCCTCCAGCCAGTCACCGAACGTGGTCGACCCGGTGTAGTCGATGATGCGGACCTCCGGGCGGGTGGCCAGCGTCTTGGCGATCCCCTCCTCGGGCCGCTCGGCGGCCAGGGCGACCAGGTTCGGGTCGAAGCCCGCCTCGCCCAGGACACCCCGGGCCACCTGCACGGTCAGCGCCAGCGGCAGCACCGCGCGCGGGTGCGGCTTGACCAGGACCGGGTTCCCGGTGGCGAGGGACGCGAAGAGGCCGGGGTAGCCGTTCCAGGTGGGGAAGGTGTTGCAGCCGATCAGCAGGGAGACGCCGCGGGGGACTGCGGTGAAGCCCTTCCGCAGCTGCAGCGGGTCCCGCTTGCCCTGCGGCTTGACCCACTCGGCGTCCGCCGGCGTGCGGGTCTGCTCGGTGTACGCGTACGCGACCGCCTCCATACCGCGGTCCTGGGCGTGCGGGCCGCCGGCCTGGAACGCCATCATGAACGCCTGCCCGCTGGTGTGCATGACGGCGTGGGCGAACTCATGGGTGCGGGCGCTGATCCGGGCCAGGATCTCCAGGCAGACCGCGGCCCGTGCCTCGGGCCCCGCGTCCCGCCAGGCCGCGATCCCGGACTGCATCGCGGGGAGCAGCACGTCGACGTCGACGTGCGGGTACTCCACGCCCAACTCGATGCCGAACGGGGACACTTCACCGCCGGTCCAACCGTCCGTGCCGGGCTGGTCGAGGTCGATCCGGGTGCCGCGGAGCGCGTCGAAGGCCGCCTGCCCCTCGTGTGCGCCGAGGCTGTCGCCCTCGCCGTACGCCTTGGGATGCTCGGGATGAGGGGACCAGTACGCGCGGGTCCGGATCGCGTCCAGGGCCTTGTCGAGAGTGGGGCGGTGCTTCTCGATCAACTGCGCTGTGGTGAGTCCGACGGTCACGACTGACCAACTCCTCGTTGAGCTCCAGGGAAGGGAGCGCCTACCCGGCACTCCGCTGCGGGCCGTCTTGAGGGACGGGTGGGCGGCTGTGGGCCTTCAGGGATAGATTAACCGAACGATCGGTCGGGACAAGGGGGCCTGTCGAAGCTGTGGATAACTTGTCCGGGAGGATGAGCGATATGACTGCGAACGACGACCGGGACCAGAGCCGGGGAATCGCACTGGACAGCACCGTCGCCGTCGTCGGCACAGGCACCATGGGGCAGGGGATCGCCCAGGTCGCACTGCTTGCCGGCCACCCCGTGCGGCTGCACGACGTGGCCCCCGGACGGTCCCGCGCGGCCGCCGACGCGATCATGGCGCGGCTGGACCGGCTGGTCGAGAAGGGGAGGCTTTCCGCCGCCGACCGGGAAGCCGCCGGAAAGCGGCTGCTGCCCGTCGCCGATCTCGCCGCCCTGGCCGACTCCGCCCTGGTCATCGAAGCGATCCTGGAGGAACTCGGCGCCAAGCAGCAGCTGTTCACGGCGCTGGAGTCGGTCGTCGCCGAGGACTGCCTGCTCGCCACCAACACCTCTTCCCTGTCGGTGACCGCCGTCGCGGGCGCGCTGCGGGTGCCCGGCCGCGTCGTCGGCCTGCACTTCTTCAACCCGGCGCCGCTGCTGCCGCTGGTGGAGGTGGTCAGCGGGTTCGCCACCGACCAGACCGCCGCGGACCTGGCGTACCGGACCGTCGCGGGCTGGGGGAAGACGCCGGTGCGCTGCGCGGACACCCCCGGTTTCATCGTCAACCGGGTCGCCCGCCCCTTCTACGCGGAGGCGTTCCGGGTCTACGAGGAGCGGGCCGCCGACCCGGCCACCATCGACGCCGTGCTCCGCGAGTCCGGCGGGTTCAGGATGGGGCCGTTCGAGCTGACCGACCTGATCGGGCAGGACGTCAACGAGGCCGTCACCCGGTCGGTGTGGGAGTCCTTCTTCCACGACCCGAAGTTCACCCCGTCGCTGGCGCAGCGCAGGCTGGTCGAGTCCGGGCTGCACGGCCGCAAGGCCGGTCGCGGCTGGTACGACTACGCCGACGGGGCGCAGCGGCCGGAACCGCACACCGCCGCCCCCGCCCAGCCGCCCGCCTCCGTCGTCGTCCGCGGCACGCTGCCCGGCCCGGCCGCCGAACTGCCCGCGATGATCGAGCGGGCCGGCATCCCGGTCCGGTACAGCGAGGCGGACCGGCCCGGCATGCTGCTGCCCAGCGGTGCCAGGCTCCACCTCGCCGACGGGCAGACCTCGATCGAGTACCACGACGTCGTCTACTTCGATCTCGCACTGGACTACCGCACCGCGACCCGGGTCGCCGTCAGCGCCTCGGAGGACACCGCTCCGGAGCTGCTCCGGGAGGCCGTGGGCCTCTTCCAGGCACTGGGCAAGGACGTCAGCGTGATCGGTGATGTGCCCGGCATGATCGTGGCCCGTACCGTCGCGATGCTGGCGGACTTCGCCACCGACGCCGTGGCCAAGGGCGTCGCCTCCGAAGAGGATGTCGAGACCGCGATGCGGCTCGGGGTCAACTACCCGCGGGGCCCGCTGGCCTGGGGCGCCGAGGTGGGTCACGCCACCGTGTTCGACCTCCTGACCGAGCTGCACAAGCGTTTCCCGACCGGCCGCTACGCGCCCTCGCTCGGCATGATCCGCCGTGCGTACGCGGCAGAGGATGTGGTTCCCTCATGACCATGACGAAGCGCGACACCTACACGCCCGAATCGCTGCTCGCGGTCGCGGTCGAGGTGTTCAACGAGCGCGGCTACGACGGCACGTCGATGGAGCACCTCTCACGCGCTGCCGGAATCTCCAAGTCCTCGATCTACCACCACGTCAAGGGCAAGGAAGAGCTGCTGCGCAGGGCGATAAACCGGGCCCTGGAAGGACTGTTCGGCATCCTCCGGGAGCCGGGCGCGGTCCAGGGCAGGGCGATCGAGCGGCTGGAGTACGTCACCCGGCGGACCACCGAGGTGCTGATCGCGGAGCTGCCGTACGTCACCCTCCTGCTGCGGGTGCGCGGCAACACCGACACCGAGCGCTGGGCGATGGAGCGGCGGCGCGAGTTCGACCACGAGGTGGCCGAACTGCTCCGGCACGCCGCGGCCGAGGGGGACCTCCGTGCCGACGTGGACGCGCGGCTGGCCACCCGGCTGCTGTTCGGCATGATCAATTCGATCGTCGAGTGGTACCGGCCGGGCCGGGGCGGCTCGGCGAGCAGCGAAGAGGTCGCCGAGGCCGTGGTCACGACGGCGTTCGCCGGTCTGCGGACCTGACACGGCGGCGGCCGGCGGGCCGCCGCCGCAGGCTCTCCCGTGCACGCAGGCTCTCCCGTGCACGCAGGCTCTCCCGTGCACGCAGGCTCTCCCGTGCACGCAGGCTCTCCCGTGCACGCAGGCTCTTCCGTGCACGCAGGCTTCCCGCGCGCGCCGGTGTCCAGCCCGTCGACGGTGCTCGTCCGGGTGCCGGGCGGCCGGTGCGGCGCGGCGGCCACCGGGCCGCGGGAGGCACCAGCCCGGCGGCCGAGCTGGGCCGCCGGCACCGGGTCCCGGTCAGAGGTCGGTGGCCAGGTCGGTCTCCTCGAAGACCAGTAGCGTCCGGCTGCTCAGCACGTCCGGGATGGCCTGGATCCGGGTGAGGACCAGCTCGCGCAGCGAGCGGTTGTCCGCCATGTGCACCAGCAGCAGCACGTCGAAGTCCCCGCTGACCAGCGCGATGTGTGCGGCGCCCGGCAGTTTTCGCAGCTCCTCGCGGACCGTCCGCCAGGAGTTCTGCACGATCTTCAGCGTGATGTACGCGGAGGCGCCCTGACCGGCGCGCTCCTGGTCCACCCGCGCCGAGAAACCTCGTATCACGCCGTCGTCGAGCAGGCGGTTCATCCGCGCGTAGGCGTTGGCGCGCGAGACGTGTACCCGCTCGGCGACGGAGCGTATCGAGGCGCGCCCGTCCGTTTGGAGCATGCGCAGGATGTCCCGGTCGATGGCGTCCAGCGGTCGGGCGGGCGGCCGCTCGACGGAGTTGGCCATCTGTTCGTCCTGCATACGGTCCCGCCTCCCCTTCATGGACGCAATGCCTTCATCTCAGGCTGTGGAAAACCGTTTGTCCACAGGCTGCGGACGCCTGTAGCCAAAATGTGCTGACGACCGAACAATCGGTAGGTGAGGACTTACCCGGTCCTCGGGCCTTCACGGGCCCCGTCCCGTCGTTTCCTGCCATCCGTCCAGGAGGTCGCCATGACGGTTCTTGAGCAGCCCGGTGCCTACCGGCCGACTCCCCCGCCCGCTTGGCGGCCGCGCGTCGACCCCGCGCCGCTGCTGCCGGACCCCGAGCCCTTCCGGCTGCTCGGCACCCCGGCCGCCGCCGACATAGATCCCGGCCTGCTGACCCGGCTGTACCAGGAGCTGGTCCGCGGCCGCCGGTACAACACCCAGGCCACCGCCCTCACCAAGCAGGGCCGGCTCGCCGTGTACCCCTCCTCCACCGGGCAGGAGGCATGCCAGGTGGCGGCCGCCATGGTGCTCCAGGAGCGGGACTGGCTCTTCCCCAGCTACCGCGACACCCTGGCGGCCGTGGTCCGCGGCCTGGACCCGGCGCAGGCGCTGACCCTGCTGCGCGGCGACTGGCACAGCGGCTACGACCCGCGCTCGCACCGGATCGCACCGCTGTCCACGCCGCTCGCCACCCAGCTGCCGCACGCGGTCGGGCTCGCCCACGCCGCCCGGCTGAAGGGCGACGACGTGGTGGCGCTGGCGATGGTCGGCGACGGAGGGACCAGCGAGGGCGACTTCCACGAAGCGCTGAACTTCGCGGCGGTCTGGCAGGCGCCGGTGGTCTTCCTCGTCCAGAACAACGGGTTCGCGATCTCCGTGCCGCTGGCCAAGCAGACCGCGGCCCCGTCCCTCGCCCACAAGGCCGTGGGGTACGGCATGCCGGGCCGGCTGGTGGACGGCAACGACGCCGCGGCGGTCCACCAGGTCCTCGACGAGGCGGTCCGGCGGGCGCGTGAGGGCGGCGGGCCCACCCTGGTCGAAGCCATCACGTACCGCGTGGACGCGCACACCAACGCCGACGACGCGACGCGCTACCGCGCGGAGGCGGAGCTCGAGGCCTGGCGGGCGCACGACCCGGTCGCCCTGGTGGAGGCGGAGCTGAAGGGCCGCGACCTGATGGACGACGAAGGCATGGAAGCGGCGCGGCAGGCGGCGGAGGCCATGGCCGCGGCCCTGCGTGAGCAGATGAACGACGACCCGGTGCTGGAGCCGATGGAGCTCTTCGAGCACGTCTACGCGGAGAAGACCGGGCAATTGCGGGAGCAGGCGGCGCAGCTGCGCGCCGAGCTGGACGCGGAGTCCCAGGAGGGGGAGCGATGACCACCGCGGCTGTCGAGACGGCCCGCAAGCCGGCCACCATGGCGCAGGCGCTCAACCGGGCGCTGCGTGACGCGATCGCCGAGGACCCGACGGTGCACGTGCTCGGTGAGGACGTGGGCACGCTCGGCGGGGTCTTCCGGATCACCGACGGGCTGGCCAAGGAGTTCGGCGACGACCGCTGTACGGACACCCCGCTGGCCGAGGCGGGCATCCTGGGCACCGCCGTGGGCATGGCGATGTACGGGCTGCGGCCGGTGGTCGAGATGCAGTTCGACGCCTTCGCCTACCCGGCGTTCGAACAGCTCATCAGCCATGTGTCGCGGATGCGCAACCGCACCCGCGGCGCGCTGCCGATGCCGATCACCATCCGGGTGCCCTACGGCGGCGGCATCGGAGGCGTGGAGCACCACAGCGACTCCTCCGAGGCCTACTACATCGCCACCCCCGGCCTGCACGTGGTCACCCCGGCGACCGTCGCCGACGCCTACGGCATGCTCCGCGAGGCCATCGCCTCCGACGACCCGGTGGTCTTCCTGGAGCCCAAGCGGCTGTACTGGTCCAAGGCCGACTGGTCGGCCGAGGAGCCGGAGCGGGTGGAGCCGATCGGGCGCGCGGTGGTGCGGCGGCACGCCACCGGCGGCGGCAGCCCGGCGACCCTCATCACCTACGGCCCGTCGGTGCCGGTGTGCATGGAGGCGGCCGAGGCGGCGCGCGCCGAAGGCTGGGACCTGGAGGTCGTCGACCTGCGCTCGCTGGTTCCCTTCGACGACGAGACGGTCTGCGCCTCGGTCCGCCGGACCGGCCGTGCGCTGGTGGTCCACGAGGCGGCCGGCTTCGGCGGCCCCGGCGGTGAAATAGCCGCGCGGGTCACCGAGCGCTGTTTCCATCACCTGGAAGCGCCGGTGCTGCGGGTCACCGGTTTCGACATCCCCTATCCGCCGCCGATGGTCGAGCGGCACCATCTGCCGGGGGTGGACCGGGTGCTCGACGCCGTGGGCCGGCTCCAGTGGGAGTCCGAGTGGACGGAAAGGGGTGCCGAGTGATGGCGGTGGTACGCGAATTCGCTCTGCCCGACCTCGGGGAAGGGCTCACCGAGGCGCTGATCGTGCGCTGGCTGGTCGAAGTCGGCGACGTGGTGGCCATCGACCAGCTGGTGGTCGAGGTGGAGACCGCGAAGGCGATGGTCGAGGTGCCGTGCCCGTACGGCGGTGTGGTGACCGCCCGGTTCGGCGAGGAAGGCACCGAGCTTCCGGTGGGGTCGCCCCTGCTGACCGTCGCCGTCCCGGCCTCGGACGGCGAGGCTGACGCCGCCGAGGCACCCGCCGCGGACGCGGCCGCCGCCGGCGCCACGGCAGGTGGCGCCGAGGGCTCGGGCAATGTGCTGGTCGGCTACGGCACCGGTGCCCCGGCAGCCCGGCGGCGCCGGATCCGTCCCTCGGGCGGGCTCGCGCGGAACGGTACCGGGACGTCGGGCCCCGCGGCGGGGCCCGAGGTGGCCACCGGTCCGGGAGCCGTCCCGGCCGGTGCCACCCGGACGGCGTCGCAACCCGCCGGCGGGGCGGCGGCCGGCCGTCCCGCGGGCCACCGGCCCCGCCCGGCAGGAGAGTCCCGCGGGCCGGCTCCGGTCGGCTCCGGCACACCCGACCGGAACGCGCACGGCGGCCCGATCCCCGACGGAGAGCCGGTGCCGGTGATTTCCCCGCTGGTACGGCGGCTCGCCCGCGAACACGGCATCGACCTGCGCGGGCTGCGCGGCAGCGGCCCCGAAGGACTCATCCTGCGGGCCGACGTCGAGCACGCGGCGCGCCAGGCCGCGGAAGGGACGCCGGTGGCGACCGGGGCCGGGACGGCCACCGGGACGCTCGCCGGTACGGCGGCGGCCGGCAGCGGGTCCACCAGTGCGCTCGCCGGAACCGGAGCGCTCACCTCCGCACCGGGTCTGCCCGCGGAAGCGCAACGCATACCGCTGCGCGGGCTGCGCGGGGCGGTCGCGGACAAGCTCACCCGCAGCCGTTCCGAGATCCCCGACGCGACCTGCTGGGTGGACGCCGACGCCACCGAACTGCTGGCGGCACGCGCCGCGATGAACGCCGCGGGCGGCCCCAAGGTGTCACTGCTCGCGCTGCTGGCGCGGATCTGTACCGCGGGGCTGGCACGGTTCCCGGAGCTCAACGCCACCGTGGACCTGGCGGCCCGGGAGATCGTCCGGCTGCCCGGCGTGCACCTCGGCTTCGCCGCGCAGACCGACCGCGGGCTGGTCGTCCCCGTCGTGCGGGACGCGCACACCCTCAACGCCGAACAACTCGGCGCGGAAATGGCGCGGCTGACGGAGGCGGCCCGGGAGGGGCGGCTCAGCCCGGCTCAGCTGACCGGCGGCACCTTCACCCTCAACAACTACGGGGTGTTCGGCGTCGACGGCTCCACCCCGATCATCAACCACCCCGAGGCGGCGATGCTCGGCGTCGGCCGGATAGTCGCCAAACCGTGGGTTCACCAAGGGGAGCTCGCGATACGCCAGGTGGCGCAGTTGTCGTTCACCTTCGACCACCGGGTGTGCGACGGAGGGACCGCCGGCGGGTTCCTGCGGTACGTCGCCGACTGCGTCGAGCAGCCGGCGGTGCTTCTCCGCACCCTGTAGCCCGGGAGGGCGGGTACGGCGGTTGCAGCGCCGGGAAGACGGCCGGGGGCGTCGACGGTGGCGCCCCCGGCTCCCGTCCCCTGGCCGGTTCGGCACGGTGGCTTCCGGCTTGGGGCCCGGGTCTCCCTGGGGTGTTCCCCTGCTTGGTGCCGGGCGGCTTCAGGTGGCTCCGGGCGGCTCCGGGTGTGGCCTCGGGCTCGTGCGGGGTGCCGTGGCCAGGTGGCCGGGCGACGCTCGGACCATGTCCGGCTCAAGCGTGTGACGGGCCTCCAGGTCGTTCGTCGGCTCCGGGTCATGGCCGGCGGTCGGACCGTGTCCGCGCATGGGGTACACGGCCGTTCTCCGGGGCGTTCGCCGGGTTGGGGCACGTGGTCTGCCCGGGGGCGTTCTCCCACTCGGGGCCGGACGGCTCCGCGCTTGTGTGGTGGCTTCGGTGGGTGGGAGAGAACGACCGCGGGGCGGGGGTCCACGCGGGGACAGCCGGGGTCGGCGGCCGTTCTCGGGGGCCGGTGGCCATACTCATGGGATGAGCGCGGGTGGATATGACGCGGTGGTCCTCGCGGGCGGTGCGGCTCGGCGGCTCGGCGGCGCCGACAAGCCCGGCCTGAGTGTCGGCGGCCTCGCCCTCCTGGACCGGGTGCTCGGGGCCTGTGCCGATGCCACCGAGACGGTCGTGGTCGGGCCGAGACGGCCTACCGTGCGCGCGGTGCGGTGGGAGCGGGAGACACCGCCGGGCGGCGGCCCGCTGGCCGCGCTCGGCGCGGGGCTGCGCGGGGTCACCGAACCCGTGGTCGTGGTGCTCTCCGCGGACCTGCCGTTCCTCACCGGGCAGACCGTGGCGGCGTTGCGGGCCGGACTCGTGGACAGCGGCGTCGACGGCCTGCTGCTCACGGACGAGGCCGGGCGGGACCAGCCGCTGGTCGCCGCGTACCGCACCGAGCCCCTCCACCGGGAGCTGGCGTTGCTGGCCACCGAGCACGGCAGCCTGGCCGGGCTTCCGCTCCGGCTGCTCACCACCGAGCTGGCGGTCGGTCGCCTCCACCACCCCACCGCCTCATTCGACTGCGACACCTGGGAGGACATCGGAGCGGCCCGCGCGCGGATCAGGGAGCATGGGCATGTGCTGGATGAATGGATCACCGCAGTCAAGACCGAACTCGGCATCGACCTGGACGTCGACACGGCCGGTCTGCTCGATCTCGCCCGTGACGCGGCGCATGGCGTGGCGCGGCCCGCGGCGCCGCTGACCACGTTCCTGGTGGGTTATGCGGCCGCCCAGCGAGGTGGCGGCCCGGAGGCGCTGGCGGAGGCGATGCGCAAGGCAAATGTGCTGGCCGCCCGCTGGGCCGAGGAGAGCGGCTCACCGGAGCGGTCGGCGGAATGACCGGGCGGGAGCGGGACATGGACCGTGAGGTCGACCAGGCGCTGGCGATCGCCAACGAGGGTCGCCGCCGTACGAGCCGTCCGCCCGCTCTGGGGAGCGAGGGGCGCGGGGCAGGGTCCGGAGCCGAGTACGCCGGCGGCGTGTACGACCATGGCGCGCCCGAGCAGCGGTCCCCCCACCACGGCGCGTGCGACCAAGAGGCGTACCACCCTTCAGCGCCGCCCCGCTCCCGCGCGCGCGACAGGAGCGCCTACCCGGACGGCGCCGAGGAGACGAGCGCGCCGGACGGAGCGCGTGCCGGTGCCTCGGGCCCCACCTATGTCGGCTGGGACCCGTGGGGTGCGCAGGACGACGTCGACACGAGCCGGGAGCGCTCCCGGCGGGACCCCTGGGGAGACGCGCCGGATCCCTGGGCGGATACCCGGTCCGGTCGTGGCGCGGCCGCGAGCGGTTCGGGCGACGTCGTCCAAACCCCTCGTTCCGGCGGCCGCCGGTCGGTAGCCGGGCACGAGGACGCCGGGAGCCGGCCCGCGGCCGAGGGCTCGGCCGCACGGCCGGTACCGGCACCGGACACCGCCCGGGAGCCGACGGTGGAGGCGAGCCCCGGGTCCGGCCCGGTCTCCGGCCGTGATGGCGAATCCGGTACCGGTGCCGGGACCGGCGCGGCTGCCGGTGCCGGCACCCGTTCGCGGGCCGGCTCCGGGAACGGCGCCGGTTCGGGTACTCGGAGCGGCTCGGTTTCCGGTACCGGGTACGGCCGTGGTCGTGGCCGTGGCCGCGGTGCCGGGCGGAGCGCGCCGGAGACCTCGCGCGCCGCGGAGTCGCGTGCCGTGGAGCCCCGCGCCGCGGAGCCCCGGGGTGCGGAGCCCCGGGGTGCGGGCGGTGCGGAGGACGGTCCGGGTCGCGACGGCTCGGGCGCCGGTCGTATCGGGAACGGTTCGGTGGGTATCGGCGAGGGTGTGAGGGCTGGAGGCGGAGCAGGCGCCGAGCGTCCCGGAAGCCACGGAGACGACCGCGGTGGAGGGGACCGGAATGGGAAGCGGAACGGCGGCGATTGTGACAGGGAGGCCCCGGCTCGTCTGCGCCCCGTGGAGTGGGTGGTGGCCCGGGACATCGCGGCCCGTGCGGCGGTCCGCGCCCCGGCGCAGCCGGTGGTACGGCCCCTCGCCGACGCTCTCGGCCATGTGCTGGCCGCCCCGTTGACCGCGCTCACCGATCTGCCGTCCTTCGACACCTCGGCCATGGACGGATGGGCGGTCGCGGGCCCCGGCCCATGGCGGGTGGCCGCGGGCGGGAGCGCCGTTCTTGCCGGGCACGCGACCGCCGGTCCGCTCTCCGACGGGCACGCCGTGCGGATCGCCACCGGCGCCCGGGTGCCGTCGGGCGCCACGGCCGTACTGCGCAGTGAGCACGGCGTGTTCGACCAGGACCGCGACCCGGAACCCGGCCCCGTCCCGGGCCGGGGCGCCGACCAGCGCTGGGACCGCGCCCCCGACCAGGACCGTGACCCCGACCAGGACTCCGACCAGGACTGCGGCCCCGACCAGGGCTCCGACCAGGACCGCGACCAGGACTGCGGCCCCGACCGGGGCCAGGGCCAGGACCGGGGCCAGGACCGCGACCGGGGCCGTGCGGTCGCGGGGAAGGACGGGGGCGATGCCGGCCTGAGGCCCGGTGCCGATGTTCCGGGGGCGGGCCTGCTGCGCGCCGACCGGGCGCACCCGGTGCTGCAGGGGCAGGACATCAGGCCCCGCGGCCAGGAGTGCCGGACCGGGGACGTGCTGCTGCCCGCGGGTGCGGTGGTGACCCCGGCCGTGCTGGGGCTGGCCGCCGCGGCCGGTTATGACCGGCTGGCCACGGCCGCGCGGCCCCGGGTGGAGGTGCTGGTCCTGGGCGACGAGCTGCTCACGTCCGGCCTGCCCCGGGACGGCCGGATCCGGGACGCACTCGGTCCGATGCTCGGCCCGTGGCTGTCGGCCCTCGGTGCCGAGCTGGTGGCGAGCCGCCATGTCACCGACGACGCCGACGCGTTGTACGAGGCCGTCTCCGGTTCCACGGCAGACCTGGTGATCACCACCGGGGGGACCGCTTCGGGCCCGGTCGACCATGTGCATCCGACGCTGCGCCGAGTCGGCGCCGAACTGCTCGTCGACGGGGTGGCGGTGCGGCCCGGTCACCCGATGCTGCTGGCCCGGCTGGCGCCGGGCCGCCATCTGGTCGGCCTGCCGGGGAACCCGCTGGCGGCCGTATCGGGACTGCTGACGCTGGCGGAGCCGCTGTTGTGCGGCCTGACGGGCCGGGGCGAGGCCGCGCTCCGGACGGCCCGGCTGGCCGCGCCGGTCTCCGGGCACCCGCGGGACACCCGGCTGGTCCCGGTCGTCCAGGGCGGCGGACGCGGTGGCTCCGGGCAGTGGGGGGAGCGGGCCGCGACGGGCCGCCGTGGCGATCCCGGCGGCTCGGAGGCGGTTCCGCTCCGCTTCAACGGGCCCGCCATGCTGCGCGGGGTCGCCGCCGCGGACTCCGTCGCGGTCATTCCACCCGGCGGTGCCGACCACGGTGCCGAGGTCGAGACGCTCGGCCTGCCCTGGGCAACCCGGACGGCCCCGGTGACGTCCTCCTTCGAGTGGACCGGGCTCGCGGAAGCGGGCACCGCCGCCACTGATCCCGCCGCCGCCCCTTCGACCGGAGAGTCCGCGTGAAGCTGCCCCCACAGGACGCGGCGGCTCGCGTCCCCGAGGCCCACGGTCACCGGGTGCAGTTGCCCAGCTTCAGTGTGGGTCCGCTGGTCCAGGTGTTCAGACGGCTGCTCATGGCCCTCACGGTCATGGTCACGACGGTGACCCTGGTCTACGTCGACCGCCGCGGCTACCACGACAACGCCGACGACTCCGTCGACCTGCTGGACGCCATCTACTACTCGACCGTCACCCTGTCGACGACCGGCTACGGCGACATCGTCCCGCACAGTGACAGTGCGCGGCTGGTCAACGTCCTGCTCATCACTCCGCTGCGGGTGCTCTTCCTGATCATTCTGGTCGGCACCACCCTGGAGGTGCTCACCACGCGCACGCGTGAGCAGCTCCGTCTCAACCGCTGGAGATCCACCTTGCGCGATCACACCGTTGTCGTCGGGTTCGGCACCAAGGGCCGGTCCGCCGTACAGACCCTGTGCGCCACCGGCCTGCCCAGGGAGCGGGTCGTCATCGTCGACCCGAGTCAGAAGGTGATAGACGCCGCCAACGCCGAGGGGTTCGTCGGCGTCATAGGGGACGCGACCCGCAGCGATGTGCTGCTGCGCGCGGAGGCGCAGCGCGCCCGTCAGTTCATCATCGCGACACAGCGGGACGACACCGCGGTGCTCGTCACCCTCACCGCCCGGCAGCTGAACCGGGGCGCCAACATCGTGGCCGCCGTACGCGAGGAGGAGAACGCCCCGCTGCTGCGGCAGTCCGGCGCCGACGCGGTGATCACCAGTGCCAGCGCGGCCGGCCGGCTGCTCGGCATGAGCGTGCTGAGCCCGAGCGCCGGTGCGGTCATCGAGGACCTGATCCAGCAGGGCAGCGGGCTGGACCTGGTGGAGCGGACCGTGGTGAAGGCCGAGGTGGGCAAGTCGGTGCGGGAGACGGACGACTTGGTGGTCTCGGTACTGCGGGGCCATCGGCTGCTGGGCTACGACGACCCCGAGGCCAGCCCGCTGCAGGCCACCGACCGACTGGTCACGATCGTCCGCGCGCAGCGACCGGCCGGCGAATAGCGGGCTGCCGGACGGGGAGCGGAGCCGTCCGGAGCCCCGGCCCGCTTGGCCTGTCCGCCCGTGAGCCGGGCGGACCGCGAGCCGGGTGGGCCGCGAGCCGGGTGGGCCGGGCGGGAGCCGACGAAATCCGGCTCCGGGCCCCGCCCTGGTCCCGGTCCCGGTCCCGGTCCGAGCCCGGGTGGGCCCGGACCTGATGATCGGCGGAGCGGTGGCCCCGGCCGGGAGTAGCCTCGTCGGCATGCATGCGATCACCATCCCTGAACCCGGCGGTCCGGAAGCCCTGATGTGGGCCGAAGTCCCCGACCCCGTCCCCGGCGAGGGCGAGGTGCTGGTCGAGGTCGTGGCCAGCGCCGTCAACCGGGCCGATGTGCTCCAGCGCCAGGGTTTCTACAACCCGCCGCCCGGCTCCTCCCCCTACCCCGGCCTGGAGTGCGCGGGGCGGATCGCCGCTCTCGGCCCCGGGGTGACGGGCTGGGCCGTCGGGGACGAGGTGTGCGCGCTGCTGGTGGGCGGCGGGTATGCGGAGAAAGTCGCCGTGCCGGCAGGCCAGTTGCTGACCGTCCCGACCGGCCTGGACCTGGTGACCGCCGCGTCGCTGCCCGAAGTGACCTGCACCGTCTGGTCCAACGTGTTCATGTCGGCGCATCTGCGCCCGGGGGAGACCCTGTTGGTGCACGGCGGATCGAGCGGCATCGGCACCATGGCCATCCAGCTCGCGAAGGCCATGGGCGCCCGGGTGGCGGTGACCGCGGGCAGCGCGGAGAAACTGGCGGCCTGCCGCGAGCTGGGCGCCGACATCCTCATCGACTACCGCAAGCAGGACTTCGTGGAGGAGCTCCGCGAGGCCACCGACGGTGCGGGCGCCGACGTGATCCTCGACATCATGGGCGCCAAGTACCTCGACCGGAACGTCAACGCCCTGGCGGTGAACGGGCGTCTGGTCATCATCGGTCTGCAGGGCGGCACTCGCGCCGAGCTGAACCTGAGCGCCCTGCTCGGCAAGCGCTGCGCGGTCCTCGGCACGACCCTGCGCCGTCGGCCGCTGGAGGAGAAGGCGGCGATCGTCGCGGCGGTGCAGGAGCATGTGTGGCCGCTGATCGCGGACGGCCGGGTGCGCCCCATCGTCGACCGGACGATCCCGATGCGGGACGCCTCCGAGGCGCATGAGGTCATCGAGGCCAGTGAGCACGTGGGCAAGGTGCTGCTGACGCTTGCCTGAGCCGATGGGCGGCCGGTGCCGGTGCCGGCGGGCGGCCGGTGCCGGTGGCCGATGGGCGGCTGGGCCGGCAGGCGGTCGGTGGCGGTGCCGGTGAGTGGTCGGTGACCACGAGCGGTCGGTGCCGGTGAGTGGTCGGGGCCCGGTTCGCGCGCCTCCTTGGCTCACGCAGGGCCTTGGTTCGCGCCGGGCCTCGGTTCGCGCGGGCGAGGCCCTGGCTCGCGCCGGGTCTCGGCAGCGGGCTCCGGGCCCGCTCCGGTCACCCACCGTCACTCCACACCCCCATCGTCACTCCACGCCCCTGCTGTCACTCCACGCACCCGTGGGCACCCTGCGGCGCACCCACGGGCACCCCGCGGCTCGACGCCCCGCCCCACCGCCCACGAACCCCACCCCCAGCACCACCCCTCACCAGGCATGTCGCAGTCCCCGGCAGGTTCTGTCTCGGGTGGTCCCGGGGCCCGCAGTGGTTGCTCGTTGCCGGCCGTGATTCGGTGCTCGGCGTACGGTTCGCACGCCTGTGGTCCAAGATGCCGGGTCTGCTCCCTCGTGTGACGCTGTATCCGTCACACGGTGGCTCGGCTTGGGAGGGATTCGGTCGTGGCTGCAGCGTTTGGTTCGCATCTGGCGGTCGGTTTGCTGACCGCCGTTCTCTCGCTCTCCGCTCCGGTTCCCGCCGCCGCCGGTGGCCATGGCCGGTTGCCGGTCCCGCCCGCCCCGTCCGACGCCGGAGGTTTTCCCGGCTTCCGTCATCCGCACCGGTCCCCCGGGCCCGGGCAGCAACCGCCGCCGCCGACCCGGCCCGGGCCGGGAGGCGAGACCGCGCCGCAACTGCCGCCGGAGGCCGGTCCGGACGGGGAGCCGCCCCCCGGCCGGGGCCCGTGGGACGACTGGCCGCCGCCGGTCGGCGAACCCTCCGACGACCCCGGCTCCGCCGCTCCCGGCCCTTCGGAACCGGCCCCGGCCGATCCCTCACCGGCCCCCTCGGAACCCCTGGGCCCGGCCGACGCTGCCGGCGACCACTCCGGCGCCGCGGGGTCCGCGGTCCCGGCGTCCCACCAGGACGCCCCGGTCGCCCTTCCGCTGGCCACTCCGTCCCCGTCCGCCTCGGCGGACGCCCAGCCGCCCGGGCGGTTTCCGCAACCGCCGCCGGGCGAGCGGCACATGGTGCGCCCGCGCCCCCTGGAGTCGGCCCAGCGCATCGTCCGTGCCCGGGCTTCGGCCAGGCCGTCGGTGCCCGCCGCCCCGCCGCCGTACGCGCACGACCGGGCGGCGGACCGGCTGACCGAACAGGCCGCGCGGACGGTGGCGGAGGAGGCCCGGGCGGACGCGGCGAAGCCGCCCGGCCGGGTGATGCGGGTGCTGCCGCTCGGCACCGGTATGGCGCTCACCGGAGTGGGCCTGGCCTTCATCGGGCTTCGCCTCAGACGGAGCTGAACGTCCTGTCACGCGGAGCTGATCGTCCCGACAGACGGAGCGGACCGTCCCCCTCAGACGGAGCGGACCGTCCCCCTCAGACGGAGCGGACCGTCCCCCTCAGACGGAGCGGACCGTCCCCCTCAGACGGAGCTGACCGCCTTCCTCAGACAGAGCTGATCGTCCCGACAGACGGAGCCGACCGTCCCCCTCAGACGGAGCCAACCGTCTTCCTCGGGCGAGCCGACCATCCCCCCAGACTGAGCCGACCGTCCCAGTGGCCCCTCGTGTCCCCATCGATACCCGGGGCCACCGGCGGGATCGTCCACCGGTGCGAGAGAATGACCACATGAACCAGCCGATGAACGAACGGTCGCAGGAGAACCCGCACGTCCTGGTCGTCGGCCCGGACGGGATGGCCCTGGGCGGCTCCGGCGCCGGCGGCGACGAGGAGCCGCGCGAACTGCCTGTGACGGACATGGTCGAACAGCCCGCGAAGGTCATGCGCATCGGCAGCATGATCAAGCAGCTGCTGGAGGAAGTCAGGGCGGCGCCTCTGGACGAGGCCAGCCGGGTGCGGCTCAAGGAGATCCACGCCAGTTCGGTGAAGGAACTGGAGGACGGTCTGGCCCCCGAGCTCATCGAGGAGCTGGAGCGTCTGTCGCTGCCCTTCACCGATGAAGCGGTGCCCACGGAGGCGGAGCTGCGGATCGCGCAGGCGCAGCTGGTCGGCTGGCTGGAGGGGCTGTTCCACGGCATTCAGACGGCGCTCTTCGCCCAGCAGATGGCGGCTCGCGCGCAGCTGGAGCAGATGCGCCGGGCGCTGCCGCCCGGCATGGGGGGCGGCGATGACCAGGAGCACGGCCCGCAGGGCGGCGCCCGCTCCGGCCCCTACCTCTGAGCCGGCCGCTCCGGCCGGTACCTCTGAGCCGGCCGCTCCGGCCCCTCCCCCTGAGCCGGCCACTCCGGCCGTTCTCCCCTGACCGTTCCCCGCACGCGGCGGGGCCCGGCGCGCTTCACACAGCGTGCCGGGCCCGCCGCGTGCGGCGTTCCCGGGGCCCCGCGGGCCCCGGGGCTGCTCAGGAACCCGACGGCATGCCGGTGGAAACGGTCAGCTCGATGGTCTCGGTGTCCGGGTCGTAGGCGTCGTCGTACCCCTTGTGGGAGTAGTCGATCACCGCGCCCTTGCCGAAGGTGTTCTCGTCGTAGGGGACGACCTTGTACTTCCAGCCGGCCGCCTTGATGCACTCCTTCACCGAGTCCACGTGGAGGTTGGTGAAGTCCGGCAGGTTGTAGGCGCCCGGTTCGTCGTACGCCTCGTTGGCGTCGGTGCACTTCTCCGGGCTGATCACATGGGTCTTGATGTCCGTGCCGGGGTTGAAGCCGGGCGGCGTGGTGGCGGAGGAGGTGGGCTTCTTGTCGTCGTCCGCCTTGTCGTCCGAGCCGCCGCCCCCGCCGCTGACCGCTATCGCGACGATCACGCCGATGACCGCCAGCGCGGCGACCACCGCCGAGCCGATGATCACCTTCTTGTTGCCGTTGTCCCCGCCGGAGCCGCCGCCGGACCCCGTCAGGGTGGACGCGCCGGTGTTGTACGAGGGGTAGGGCGGCGGGGTGCCGGCCCCGGTGTTGTACGACGGGCCGGGCGCCGGGGTGGCGTACGGCTGCTGGGGGGCGCCCGGCGGCGGGGTGGACGGACCGAAGCCGCCCGGGTACTGACCGGCACCGGACGGCTGGTACGGCGTCTGCACGCCCTGGGCCCCCGGCGCCGGGGTGTCCACCGGGGGGAAGACCGCGGAGCTGACCCCGGCCCCGCTGCGGGCCGGCGGTCCGCCGGTGATGATGATCGGGGAGGCGCCGGTCTGGCCGGTGCGGCTGACCCGCGCGCACTCGTCGCGCATCGCCTCGGCGGTGGGGAACCGCTCGTTCGGGTTCTTCTTGAGGGCCCGGGCCACCAGGGCGTCCACCGCGGGCGGCACGGCCTGGTTGATGGTCGACGGGGCGACCGGCTCCTCCTGGACGTGCGCGTACGCGATGGCCAGCGGCGAGTCCGCGTCGAACGGCAGCCGGCCGGTCAGCAGCTCGAAGAGCATGATGCCGACCGAGTACAGGTCGCTGCGGGCGTCCACGCCGCGGCCCAGCGCCTGCTCCGGGGAGAGGTACTGCGGGGTGCCGACGACCATGCCGGTCTGCGTCATGGAGGTGACGCCGGACTGCATGGCGCGGGCGATGCCGAAGTCCATCACCTTGACCACACCGCGCTTGGTCATCATCACGTTGCCCGGCTTGATGTCGCGGTGCACCAGGCCCATCTCGTGGCTGACCTCGAGGGCCGCCAGCACATCGCCGGTGATCTTCAGGGCCTTGTCGGCGGGCATCGCGCCGTACTGCCGGACGTCCGCGTCGAGTACCGAGCGCAGCGGGTGGCCCTCGACGTACTCCATGATGATGTACGGCATCAGGGAGCCGTCGATCTCGTCCTCGCCGGTGTCGAAGACCGAGACGATGTTGGTGTGGGAGAGCTTGGCGACGGCCTGCGCCTCGCGCCGGAACCGCTCCCGGAAGGACTGTTCCCGGCCGAGTTCGGTGTGCAGGGTCTTGATGGCGACCTGGCGGTCCAGCGCGGTGTCGTACGCGAGGTGCACGGAGGCCATGCCGCCCTCACCGAGGAGGTCCTGCAACTGGTAGCGGCCGCCGCCGATCGACTGGCCCGCGTAGCGGCCCTGTGCGCCGTGCTGGCTCATTGTTTTGCTTCCCCCTCGGCGCACTGCCGTCACGCATGGATCCGCGCGTTGATCGACGCGTTCTGATCTGGACGTACTCGATATATCTTCGGCCAAGTCTGCCCCAGGCCACTGACACGTCAAGCCGCGTGCCCGTTCCGTGACCGGATGCGCAAGAAGCCGTCACGCGATTTGCCTTGCTTCCACTGGAACGGGTTTGATGACCGGTCCATCCCGGACCGGTGCAGGGCGTGGAGGCTGTAGCGTGCACTGTCGGAGCACCGTATATAGCGCCGCTGCGAGCGGACAGATCACGACGGCGAGGACCGATGGCACAGACCCAGAGCGCCCAAGGGCCCTTGGAACCTGATGCTGGAGGCACCTCCAGGTCGCAGTCCGGGGGAGGCGGCGGTGCGCCCGATTCGCCGGAGATGTGGGGCAATGGCGGGCTTGTCGGTGACGGACGTTACCGGCTGACCCACCGGCTGGGCCGCGGCGGCATGGCCGAGGTCTTCGCCGCCGAGGACATCCGGCTCGGCCGGACCGTGGCGGTCAAGCTGCTCCGCGCCGACCTGGCTGAGGACCCGGTGTCCAAGGCCCGCTTCACGCGCGAGGCGCAGTCCGTCGCCGGACTCAACCACCACGCCGTCGTCGCCGTGTACGACTCCGGCGAGGACGTGGTGGGCCAGCACACCGTCCCGTACATCGTGATGGAGCTGGTCGAGGGCCGCACCATCCGCGACCTGCTGATCAACGCCGACGCGCCGCCGCCCGACCAGGCCCTGATCATCGTCTCCGGGGTGCTGGAGGCGCTCGCCTACAGCCACCAGCACGGCATCGTGCACCGGGACATCAAGCCCGCGAACGTGATCATCACCAACAGCGGCGCCGTGAAGGTCATGGACTTCGGCATCGCCCGCGCCCTGCACGGCGCGGCGTCCACCATGACCCAGACCGGCATGGTGATGGGCACCCCGCAGTACCTCTCCCCGGAGCAGGCGCTCGGCAAGGCCGTGGACCACCGCTCGGACCTGTACGCCACCGGCTGCCTGCTGTACGAACTGCTGGCGCTGCGTCCGCCGTTCGTCGGCGAGACCCCGCTGTCGGTGGTCTACCAGCACGTCCAGGACATGCCGGTGCCCCCGTCGCAGATCTCCGAGGTGCCGCCGGAGCTGGACGGGCTGGTGATGCGCTCGCTCGCCAAGGACCCGGACGACCGGTTCCAGAGCGCGGAGGAGATGCGCGGCCTCGTCGGTTACGCGCTGCAGATGCTGCACGACGCGGGCGGCCACACCGGCACCTGGAACACCGGCCCGGTCACCCAGCACCTGGGCGCCTCGACCCCGGCCATGGGCATGGGCATGGCCGGCACGACCGCGCTGCCGCACCCCGGGCACGGCGAGACCTCCCAGCAGCCGATACTCCCCGGCCGCTACGGCGACGACGACGGGGGCTTCGACGGCGGGCCCGGCCACGGCGGCGGTTCCGGCCGCGGCCGGAGCAAGCTGTGGCTGCTGGCGGTCCTGGCGGTGATCGCCATCGCGGCGGGGGTCGCGCTGGCCCTGAACCTCGGCGACAAGGACGGCGGGGACAAGAAGCCCAAGCAGCCCAGCACCTCCAGCTCGAAGGCCGAGCCCGAGAAGGAGCCGACCAAGACCGCGACCCAGGTGCCGACGCAGACGCCCGAGACCGGCGGCACCGACGGGGGCTCCGGCGGCTGGGAGCCCTCCCAGGACCCGACCTTCAGCACCCAGCCCCCGCAGGATCCGACCGAGCCGACCGAGGAGCCGACGGGTGGCGAGCCGCCCACCGAGCCGACCGGGGAGCCGACCGGCGAGCCGACCGGTGAGCCCACCGGCGAGCCCACCGGCGGTGAGCCGCCCACCGAGCCCACCGATCCGCCGGACACCGGCGGCGAGACCAACGGCGACCCGGGGGAGATGGGCTGACGCCGGGCCCCGGCGGGACGGCCGCGGCCCCGCGCCGCGGTCGGCCGGGCTCCGGTGGCGGTCCCCGGCCCAGGCCGGTCAGGCGGTGAAGGCCTCGCGGACCGCCTCGTACTCCCGGGTCCACCACACCGCCAGTGCGGCGGCGGCCGGGAACTGCGGATCGGCCCGCCGGTCGCCGAGCTGGTAGTGCCAGCGCAGCATCCAGAAGTCGTTGAGCCGTTCCCACCACACCCGGTGCACCGCGGCGGCCAGCTCGGCCGGGGCGGCCCCGGTCACACAGCGGTAGGCCCGGGCGTACGGGCGTACCTTCTCCAGATCCAGGGTGCCGCCGGGCCGGACGAAGAAGATCGCGGCGGCCCGGACCGCCTCCTCCGCGCGCGGCTGCACGCCCAGGCGGTCCCAGTCCACGATCGCGGCGGGTTCGGTGTCCCGGTAGAGCAGGTTCAGCGGGTGGAAGTCGCCGTGCACCCAGCCGGTGGCCGGGACCACGGCCGGCGGCGGGCGGCGGTGGGCGTGCCGTTCCAGCAGCTCACGGCGCTCGATCAGACGGTGCACGGCCAGGTCGTGGAAGGCGTCCCGTCCCTGACGGGCGCGGGCCAGCGCCAGCAGCCGCTCGATCAGGTCGTAGGTGTGGCAGGGGTCGGCGCCGGACTCGTCGGGGGTGTGCGAGGCGCGCGGGGCGGGCGTGCGCGGGTCGATGACCGCGTCCAGGCACAGGTGGACCAGCCCCAGCAGCGCGCCCAGGGACCAGGACTGGGCGGGGGTGAGCTGGCCCCCGTCGCGGTGCCGCCCCTCGATCCAGGGGTGCAGCGCCCAGCAGCGGCCGTCGATCACGGTGACGGTGTCCCCGTCGGCGTCCGCGACCGGGGGCACGACCGGCAGGCCGAGCGCGTCCAGCCGGGCGGTGACCCGGTGCTGGCGGGCGATGACCGCCCGGTCGCCGTCCAGGTGGTGCTTGAGGAAGTAGCCGCCGTGGGTGGTGGTCAGGTGGTAGCCGCGGTTGAGCAGGCCCTGGGTCAGCGGGCGGCAGTTCAGCGGTTCGCCGGGCAGCCGGTAGTGGCGCAGCAGGGCGTGCAGGGTGGCGCCGTCGGGTGCGGACGGGTCGGCGGGGGCGGGCGGGTCGTCGGGTGTGGCGGGGTCGTCGGCGACGGTGACAGCGGTCCCGGCGCCGCCCGTGACAAATGAGCGCGGCACGTGCCGGATGTTAGATGACCTGTGTCACGGAGCGTACTCGGGTTGACGCGGAGCGGTACCTGCGATGTGATGTACGGTCACGAACTTCGGCTGGACCCTGAGGTACACCGGGTCGAAGGGCTCCCCGTCGATGGTCCGGGGCGGTGGGCCGAAACGATTCAGCTCAGCGGTGGTGGGAGTGGCCGCCCGGGCGGTGCCCACGCACTGCACGGACCAGAACCCGTCCCCGGCGGTCTCCGCGTCCCGTTCCGCCCCCGTTCCGCCCCCGGGCGCCTGCTCCGGGTGGCCGGCGGTGTCGGCGCCGTACGCGACCACCTGGCCGTCGCAGGCGCGGTGGTAGCCGTGGCCGCGGTGCATCCGCAGCAGCACCCCGCCGTCGCTCACGATGTGCCCGGTGGCGGTGGAGTGCGGAAGCGCGCCGATGCTCACCGAGACCCGCCCGTAGGGCGTGCGGCTGAGGAGGTCCAGGGCGCGGGGTTCGCGTCGGGCGTCGATGAGCATGCGTCCACCCTGCCCGGACGGGCCCGGGCGGCCATAGGGGCAGCGGCCCCGAGGCGTGCGGGCCGTAGGTCCCGAAGCGGGCGGGAGCGGACGAACGGCTGTCCGGGCCGGGAGGCCCGCCGGGGCGCCGGCCGCGGCGTCGGAGGGGGCATCGGCGGACCCGGGGCCGGCGGCGGAGGCGCCAGGGCGCCGGGCGGGGGACCGGCCGGAGCCGGGTGCGGGCGGTGGATGTGGCTGGAGGCGGCGGGCCGGGCCGATGGTGGGGATACCCGGTGGGGCGCCGGGGCCGGCGGCGGGGGTGTTCAGCGCTGCTCGGCCTGGAGCCGCGCGACGTACGCGGCGGCCTGCGAGCGGCGTTGCATGTTCAGTTTGGCGAGCAGGCTGGAGACGTAGTTCTTGATGGTCTTCTCGGCCAGGTGGAGCCGTTCGCCGATCGCCCGGTTGGTGAGCCCCTCGCCGATCAGGTCGAGGATCCGGCGCTCCTGCTCGGTGAGGCTCGCCAGTCGGTCGTCGCCCTCGCCCTTCGGCCCGGTGCCGCCCCGCAGCCGCTCCAGCACCCGGGCGGTGGCGACGGGGTCCAGCAGCGACTTCCCGGCGGCCACATCCCGTACCGCCGTGAGCAGTTCGTTGCCCCGGATGGCCTTGAGGACGTAACCGGAGGCGCCCGCCATGATCGCGTCGAACAGCGCCTCGTCGTCGGCGTAGGAGGTGAGCATCAGGCACCGGATGCCCTCGTCGGCGGACCGCACCTCGCGGCACACCTCCACGCCGCTGCCGTCCGGCAGGCGGACGTCGAGTACGGCGACGTCGGGCCGGGCGGCCGGAATCCGGGCGAGGGCGTCCGCGGCCGTGCCCGCCTCCCCGACCACCTCGATGTCCGGTTCACCGGCCAGCAGCTCATGGACACCGCGCCGCACGACTTCATGGTCGTCAAGGAGAAAAACCGTGATATTTCCTTCTTTGGGCACAGATCCAGTTTCCCATACAAAGTCTTCCCTGCGCTTGTCCTCCGGGATAACGTGCCGTTGTTCCGGCGGCCTGCGAGGCTGTGACCAGTGGTGTTTCCCCAGGAGCCCAATTTACTTGGATTTCCAAGCAAAATTGCAGGTCAGAAGGGGTTTCGCGGAGTTGTGAGTCACTGGGTAACGTGCCTTTTGCAGGCCATCCGCCGGGACACTGTCACGCCCCGGTCGGACTTCGGCGCACCCACCCCGTGCGCCGTCACCGACGCAGGGGCGAGCCGCACTGGCCGCCGGCGGACCCCGGGGGCCGGACAGACGGAGGAGCACACGTGACCGTGGACAGCACTGCCGCGCGCAAGCCACGCCGCAGCAGCAGCAAGCGCAGCAGCGCGAAGCAACGCCCGGCGGACGAACCTCAGCTCGTACAACTGCTCACGCCGGAGGGCAAGCGGGTCGAGCACCCTGATTACTCCATCGACCTGACCCCCGACGAGCTGCGCGGGCTGTACCGGGACATGGTGCTGACCCGCCGCTTCGACGGTGAGGCCACCACGCTCCAGCGCCAGGGCGAGCTGGGACTGTGGGCCTCGCTGCTGGGCCAGGAGGCCGCGCAGATCGGCTCCGGCCGGGCGCTGCGCGACGATGACTACGTCTTCCCCACCTACCGCGAGCACGGTGTCGCCTGGTGCCGTGATGTCGACCCGACCAATCTGCTGGGCATGTTCCGCGGCGTGAACAACGGCGGCTGGGATCCCAACACCAACAATTTCCACCTGTACACCATCGTCATCGGCTCCCAGACGCTGCACGCCACCGGCTACGCGATGGGCGTGGCGAAGGACGGCGCGGACAGTGCCGTGATCGCCTACTTCGGTGACGGTGCCTCCAGCCAGGGCGATGTCGCCGAGGCGTTCACCTTCTCCGCCGTGTACAACGCCCCGGTCGTCTTCTTCTGCCAGAACAACCAGTGGGCGATCTCCGAGCCGACCGAGAAGCAGACCCGGGTGCCGCTGTACCAGCGCGCGCAGGGCTACGGCTTCCCGGGCGTGCGGGTGGACGGCAACGACGTGCTGGCCTGCCTCGCGGTCACCCGGGCCGCGCTGGACCGCGCCCGCGGCGGCGAGGGCCCGATGCTGATCGAGGCGTTCACCTACCGCATGGGCGCCCACACCACCTCCGACGACCCGACCCGCTACCGCTCCGCCGAGGAGCGGGAGCTGTGGGAGGCGAAGGACCCGATCCTGCGGCTGCACACCTACCTCACCGAGGAGGGCCTGGCCGACGAGGCGTTCTTCAGCGAGCTGGAGACCGAGAGCGACGCGCTCGCCAAGCGGGTGCGGGACGCGGTGCGGTCGATGCCCGACCCGGACGACATGGCCATGTTCGACCACACCTACGCCGACGGGCACGCGCTCGTCGACGAGGAGCGCGCGGCCTTCGCCGAGTACCAGGCTTCGTTCGTCACCGAGGAGGGCAACTGACATGGCACCCCAGAAACTGTCGCTCTCCAAGGCGATCAACGCGTCCCTGCGCACCGCGCTGGAGAACGACCCCAAGGTCGTGATCATGGGTGAGGACGTCGGCAAGCTCGGCGGCGTCTTCCGGGTCACCGACGGCCTGCAGAAGGACTTCGGCGAGGAGCGGGTCATCGACACCCCGCTGGCCGAGTCCGGCATCGTGGGCACCGCGATCGGCCTGGCGCTGCGCGGCTACCGCCCGGTGGTGGAGATCCAGTTCGACGGCTTCGTCTTCCCGGCGTACGACCAGATCGTCACCCAGCTCGCCAAGATGCACGCGCGGGCGCTGGGCAAGGTCAAGATGCCGGTCGTCATCCGCATCCCGTACGGCGGCGGCATCGGCGCGGTGGAGCACCACAGCGAGTCCCCCGAGGCGCTGTTCGCGCACGTCGCGGGGTTGAAGGTGATCTCCCCGGCGAACGCCTCGGACGCCTACTGGATGATGCAGCAGGCGATCGCCTCCGACGACCCGGTGATCTACTTCGAGCCCAAGCGCCGCTACCACGACAAGTCCGAGCTGGACACCGAGGCCATTCCGGGCCCGCTGCACACCGCCCGGGTGACCCGGGAGGGCACCGACCTCACCCTGGTGGCCTACGGGCCGATGGTGAAGGTGTGTATGGACGCGGCCGCGGCCGCCGCCGAGGAGGGCAAGTCGATCGAGGTCGTGGACCTGCGGTCGATCTCGCCCATCGACTTCGACACCGTCCAGCGGTCGGTGGAGAAGACCGGCAGGCTGGTCGTGGTGCACGAGGCGCCGGTCTTCCTGGGCAGCGGCTCGGAGATCGCCGCCCGCATCACCGAGCGCTGCTTCTACCACCTGGAGGCCCCGGTGCTCCGGGTCGGCGGCTACCACGCCCCGTACCCGCCGTCCCGGCTGGAGGACGAGTACCTTCCGGGACTGGACCGGGTGCTCGACGCCGTCGATCGCTCGCTGGCGTACTGAAGGGCTTGAGGAGAGTCGTGAACATGGCTACAACCGACCAGCGCTTCCGCGAGTTCAAGATGCCCGACGTGGGCGAGGGACTCACCGAGGCCGAGATCCTCAAGTGGTACGTGGCGCCGGGCGACACGGTGACCGACGGCCAGATCGTCTGTGAGGTGGAGACCGCCAAGGCCGCGGTCGAGCTGCCGATCCCGTTCGACGGCGTGGTGCACGAGCTGCGCTTCGGTGAGGGCGTGACGGTGGACGTCGGCACCGTCATCATCTCGGTGGACACCCAGCCGGACGCGGGCGACGCGCCCGCCGCCGCCCCGGCCGCCGAGGCCGCCCCGGCCCCGGCCGCTCCCGCCGAGGAGCCGGAGCCGGAGGAGCCGCAGGGCCGCCAGGCGGTCCTGGTGGGCTACGGTGCCGCCCCGTCCTCCACCAAGCGCCGGCCGCGCAAGCCGCAGCCCGGCAAGGCCGCGCCGAGCGGCGTCGCGGCGGCGATACAGGGTGAGCTGAACGGCCACGGCACCGCCCCGGTCCCGGTTTCACGTGAAACCACGGCCCCCGCCCCGGCCCCCGGCACCGCCTTCGCGGCCCCGGCCGGCGCCCGTCCGCTGGCCAAGCCGCCGGTCCGCAAGCTGGCCAAGGACCTCGGCATCGACCTGGCCACGGTCACCCCGACCGGCCCGGACGGCACCATCACCCGCGAGGACGTCCACGCGGCGGCGGCGCCCGCACCGGCCACCCCGGCTCCGGCGGCGGTCCCCGCGCCCGCCGTGGCGGAAGCCGCACCGGCCGCCGTGGCCGTCGGCGACCGCGAGCGCCGGGTCCCGGTCAAGGGCGTACGCAAGGCCACCGCCCAGGCGATGGTGAACAGCGCCTTCACCGCTCCGCACGTCACGGAGTTCATCACCGTCGACGTCACCCGGACGATGAAGCTGGTCCAGGACCTGAAGCAGGACCCGGACATGGCGGGGCTGCGGGTCAACCCGCTGCTGCTGGTGGCCAAGGCCCTGCTGATCGCCATCCGCCGCAACCCGGACGTCAACGCGTCCTGGGGCGAGGCCAACCAGGAGATCGTCTACAAGGACTACGTCAACCTGGGCATCGCGGCCGCGACCCCGCGGGGGCTGATCGTCCCCAACATCAAGGACGCGGGCGCCAAGACGCTGCCCGAGCTGTCCCGGGCGCTGTCCGACCTGGTCGCCACCGCCCGCGAGGGCAAGACCAGCCCGGCGGACATGTCCGGCGGCACGGTCACCATCACCAACGTCGGCGTCTTCGGCGTCGACACCGGTACCCCGATCCTGAACCCCGGCGAGTCCGCGATCCTCGCCTTCGGCGCGATCAAGCTCCAGCCGTGGGTCCACAAGGGCAAGGTGAAGCCGCGCCAGGTGACCACCCTCGCCCTCTCCTTCGACCACCGCCTGGTCGACGGGGAACTGGGGTCCAAGGTGCTGGCCGACATCGCGGCGGTCCTGGAGAACCCGAAGAAGCTCATCACCTGGAGCTGACCACCGGGTGCCGGTCGCGACGGGCGGGGAGCGCACGCTTCCCGCCCGCCGCGGCCCGGCGCGGCCGCCACCGGGGGCCACGGCCGGGGAAGCTCGCGGCCGGCTGAAAGGCGCCGACCGGGCGGCCGGCTGAAAGGCGCCGGCCGGGCGGCCGGCAGGTGGTCGACCGGCTGACCGCGGACGGCGTACCGGGTCGGCCGCGCCCCGACGACCTTGACCTGAAGTCGAGTTGAAGTCCTAGCGTTCCTGTCGTCCACGGAAACGGCGACGACGGGAGAGCACGGCAATGATCCTGGTGACCGGTGCGACGGGGAACATCGGTGGCGCGCTGCTGCGCGAACTGCGGGCGCACGGCGCCGGGCCGGTGCGAGGGCTGACCCGGGACCCCTCCCGGGCGGCGTTCCCCGAAGGGGTGACGGCCGTCGGGGGAGACCTCGGCCGCCCCGCGACGCTCAAGGCCGCGCTGGACGGGGCGCGTTCACTGTTCCTGGTGCCGGGGTCCGGCGGCGAGGCGGACGTTCTCACGGCGGCCCAGGAAGCGGGCGTGGAGCACGTGGTGCTGGTCTCGTCGATCACCGTCGAGACCCACCCGCATCTGCCCCCCGCGGCCCAGAACCACGCGCTGGAACTGGCGCTCCGGGACAGCGGCATGGCGTGGACCGTACTGCGCCCGTCCCAGTTCGCCTCGAACACCCTGTGGTGGGCGGAGTCGATACGGGAACACGACCTGGTCCGCGCCCCGTACGGAGACGTCGGACTCCCCGCGATCCATCCGGCGGACATCGCGGCGGTGGCCCGGGTGGCCCTGACCGAGCCCGGCCACCGGGGCCGGACCCACACGCTGACCGGACCGGCGCGGATCAGCCCCCGGGAGCAGGTGGCGGCCATCGCCGAGGCCCGTGGCCGGGCGATCTCCTTCGAGGAGACGGACCGGGCGCAGGCCCACCGGGAGATGGCGGCGTTCCTGGGGGACGAGGTCGCCGCCGCGGTGCTCGACCTGACCGGCGGGGACGTCAACGAGGCGATCCTGACGGTACGCGACGAGGTCGCACAGCTCACCGGGGCGCCGGCCCGGACCTTCCGGGAGTGGGCCCAGGAGCACGCCGCCGCCTTCCGCTGACCCCTCCGGCCGTCCGGAGCGGGCCCCGGCCCCGCTCCGGACGGCTCCCCGTCCCGCATCGCGGACGACCCTGTCGACGTATACCTGTTGTATCTATGATGCGTGCATGCCTTCGCCGTCCGCTCCCGTCGCCGTCCCCGAGGCCGCCCGCAGAACCGTCACCGGGCCGGCGCCGACCGCCGGACAGCCGGCGCCCGGCAAGCAACCGCCCGCCGCCGAACGGGTCTTCGCCCACGTGAAGCAGGCCGTGCTGGAGCGGCGCTACGAGGGCGGCACACTGCTCACCGAAGGCGACCTGGCCGAGGCCGTCGGGGTCTCCCGGACCCCGGTGCGGGAGGCGCTGCTGCGGCTGGAGGCGGAAGGGCTGATCAAGCTCTACCCGAAGAAGGGCGCCCTGGTGCTGCCGGTCTCCGCGCAGGAGATCGCCGACGTGGTGGAGACCCGGCTGCTGGTGGAGGAGTACGCCGCGCGCAAGGCCGTGCCCGCGCCGGGGGCGCTGATCGAGCGCCTGGAGGAACTGCTGGCGGAGCAGAGACGGCACGCGGACACCGGGGACCTGGCGGCCGTGGCGGTGAGCGACCGCTGCTTCCACGCCGAGATCGTGCGCCATGCGGGCAACGCCATCCTCGCCCGCCTCTACGACCAGTTGCGCGACCGCCAGCTGCGGATGGGCGTCGCCGTGATGCACGCCCACCCCGACCGGATCGCCAAGAACATCGCCGAGCACACCGAGATCCTCGACGCGCTGCGCAGCGGTGACGCCGACGGCGCCGCCGCCGTGGTGCACCGGCACGTCAGCTGGGTGAAGAACCTGGCGCGGGGCGAGGAGCGGTGAGCGTCACCGACTCGTCGCGCACCGGGAACGGCGGACCCGCGCTGCCCGGCGACCCTCCCGGCGGCCGCCGGGCGATGGCGGTCTGGGGACTCGGCGTCGCCATCTACTTCGTCGTCATCACCTACCGCACCAGCCTCGGCGTGGCGGGCCTGGACGCCGCCGAGCGCTTCGACATCAACGCCTCCGCGCTCTCCTCGTTCTCCATCCTCCAGCTGCTGGTCTACGCGGGCATGCAGATACCCGTCGGCCTGCTGGTGGACCGGCTCGGCACCCGCAAGGTGCTCACCCTGGGCGTGGTGCTGTACACCAGCGGGCAGTTCGGCTTCGCGCTGTCCGAGTCCTACGCCACCGCGCTCGCCTCCCGGGCCCTGCTGGGCTGCGGCGACGCGATGACCTTCATCAGCGTGCTGCGGCTGGGCTCGCGCTGGTTCCCGGCCCGCCGGGGACCGCTGATCGCCCAGGTCGCCGCGCTCTTCGGAATGGCCGGCAACCTCATATCCACGCTGGTGCTCGCCCAGTTGCTGCACCGCTTCGGCTGGACCCCGACCTTCGCGGGCAGCGCGCTCGGCGGGGTCCTGATGCTGGTACTGGCGCTGCTGTTCCTCAAGGACCACCCCGAGGGGTACGAACCGGCCCCGGCCGCCGGCCCCGGCAGGCCCGGCTCCGGCAAGGGGTACGTGGGACGGCAGATCGCCGCCACCTGGCGGGAGCCCGGCACCCGGCTGGGCATGTGGGTGCACTTCACCACCCAGTTCCCGGCGATGGTCTTCCTGCTGCTGTGGGGGATGCCCTTCCTGGTGGAGGCACAGGGCCTGAGCCGCGGTGAGGCCAGCGAACTGCTCACCCTGATCGTGCTCTCCAACATGGCCACCGGCCTGGTCTTCGGGCAGATCATCGCCCGCCACCACGCCGCCCGCGGCCCGCTGGCCCTCGGCACGGTCGCGGCCACCGCGGTGCTGTGGGCGGCGGTGCTGGCCTGGCCGGGCGACCACGCCCCCGGCTGGCTGCTGATCCTGCTCTGCGTGGTGCTGGGGATCTGCGGCCCGGCCTCCATGATCGGCTTCGATTTCGCCCGGCCGGCCAACCCGCCCGAGCGGCTCGGCACCGCCTCCGGGATCGTCAACATGGGCGGCTTCACCGCGTCGATGACGACGCTGCTCGCGGTGGGGGTGCTGCTCGACGCGACGGGCGGCGACTACCGGATCGCGTTCTCCTCGGTCTTCGTCCTCCAGGCGCTGGGGCTGACCCAGATCCTCCGGCTGCGCGGGCGGGCGCACCGGCTGGAACAGGAGCGGGTGGTGGCCAGCCGGGTGGAGGCGGTGCACGTCCCGGCCTAGCCACCACGGCCCCGGCGGCCATCACGGCCCCGGCGGCCACGGCGGCCCCCGGCGGCCCGCCGCTCGCCGTGCCACCGCTGCCTGCCGTGCCCGCCTGGCTTCCCGCCCGCCTGGCCGCATGACCGCCTGGCCGCATGACCGCCTGGCCGACCGCCTGACCGGCCGGGTCCGTAGCGCCCGACGGGCCCGGGAAATACCGCGTGACCCGGCCCGAACCGGCTTGCTAGCGTGTGCTCGTGCCGGAAACAGACAAGGTGCGCCGTCGCTGAGAGCGACGGCGCAACACCCCCGTTCTCGCCGTCGCTCCTGACCTGTGGCCAGGAGCGCCTTCGTGGTGCTCGGATCCCCCTTGCTCCGGAGCACACCCATGTTCACCTTGTCCCTTCGTCAACGCCGGCGTGTCCTGTGGGCCGCCCTCGCCTCCGACGCGGTCTTCCCCCTCGCCATCACCGGCGCGACGGCGGCCGTCCCCGACGTGACCGCCCGGCTGCCCGGCCCGGACGTGCTGGGCCCGTGGATCGTCCTCGGGTACAACGGGCTGTTCGCCGCGGCCCTGCTGCTGGCCGGGGCGACCGCGGACCGGCTCGCCCGCACCCGCTTCTTCGCCGCCGGCAACCTCCTCGTCGCGGCCACCGGGGTGCTGTCCGCCCTCGCTCCGGACCTGGTGTCCCTGGTGGCACTGCGGGTCGTCGCGGGCGTCGGGGCGGCGATGTGCGCGGCCGGCGGATCGTCGATGCTGCTCGCCGTGTACCCGCCGGAGGAGCGGCCCCGGGTGTACGGCTACACCGGTGCCGTGCTGGGCAGCAGCCTGGCGTTGGGCCCGGTCGTCGCCCAGGCCCTGATGGCCGTCGGCGGGTGGTCCCTGGTGTTCCTCGCCCCGGCGGCCGTCGCCGCCGTCGCGGCCCTGGCCACGCTCGGGCTGCCGGGCCTGCGCAGCCCCGGCCGGTCCGCCGACTTCGACCTGGCGGGCGCCCTGCTGTTCGGGGCGATCGTCGCCGCCGTGGTGACCGCGCTCGGGATGGGCTTCGGGGCGGGCGTCCCGTGGTGGGGACCGGGCGGGCTCATCCTGCTCGCGGCGGCCGGCGCCGTCCGCCTGGTCCGCGTGGAGCGGCGCGCGCCCGACCCGGCGATCCCGGTGGACCTGCTGCGGATACCCGCCTACCGGGCGTACGCCGTGTCGACCGGCGCGTTCATGGGGATGCTGGTGGTCGGGCTGGCCGTGCTCCCCCGGCTCGGCGCCGCCCACCACATGGGCGCGGGCGAGGCGGCGGTGACGCTCGCCCTGCTGACCGCGCCGTCCACGGTGCTCCCGCTGCTCGCCGCCCGGCTGGCCCGCCGGCTGGCCCGGCGACTGGTGCTGACGGCCCTGTCCGCCTGCGCCGTCACCGCCGTCGTCCTGCAACTGACCGACCGTCCCGCGGCCCTGCTCGTCGCCGCCGGGGTCATCGGGGTGTGCCTCGGGCTGACCGAGGGCGTCCCGGACGGGCAGGCGCTGAAGTATGTGCCCGCCCGGCGCGGCGGGGCGGGGGCCGCCCTGTTCAGCACGGCGCGGATGAGCCTGGAGACGTTCACGCTGGCCGCCGCCACCGGCGTGATGGCGGCGCTGGGCCCGGCGTCCGGAATGGCGGTCGCCGGCGCCATGTGCCTGGCCGCCGCCCTCGTCGTCCGGCGGGCCGTCCCCGCCCGCGACCCGCGACCGGGCGCGGCCCGCGGGGCCGGCCGCCCGCGGACGGCGGACGAGCCGCTGCCGCCCGGCAGTTGATCAACTGGGGGCCACCGGGTGGTCATTGGCCCGAGACCCGGTCCGCCGCGCTCCCGCAGCATGGGCCCGGTACCCGGTTCGACGCCTTCCCGTCTCGATCCCAAGGACTTCCCGTGTTCGTCTTCGCCCACGTCAGCGACCTTCACCTCGGACAGGACCGGCAGGACGGCGGCGCCCGCGCGGCGCGCCGGGCCCGCCGGGTGATGACCTACCTCGACGAACTGCCGGGCTCCCTCGACGCGGTGCTGGTCACCGGTGACATCGCCGACCACGGCACGCCGGAGGAGTACCGGGCGGCGGCCGGGATACTCGGCTCCCGGCACCCGGTGCTGCTCTGCCCCGGCAACCACGACGTGCGGCCCGCCTACCGGGAGTTGCTGCGCGACCGGGGCGACACCGAGCGGGCCGCGGACCCCGGGGCACCGGTGGACCGGATCCACCGGCTGCCCTGGCGCGCCGCCGGCACCGCACCGGGCCGGCCGGCCGCCGAGGTGACCTTCCTGATGTGCGACTCGACGATCCCGGGCCGCCACGACGGCTTCCTCGGCGATACGACACTGGCCTGGCTGGACCGCCGGCTCGCCCAGTCCCCGTCGGACGCGCCCGCCTTCGTCGCCTTCCACCACCCGCCGGTGGACCTGCACACCCCGTACGTCGACGAGATCCGGCAGCACGGCGAGGAGCGGCTCGCGGAGGTGCTGTCCCGGCATGAGCAGGTGGTGGCCGTGCTGTGCGGGCACGCGCACACCGGCGCCGCCACGACCTTCGCCGGTCTGCCGCTGCTGGTCGCGCCGGGTGTGGTCTCCACCGTCACCCTGCCGTGGGAGGGCGACGACCCGGTCGACTACGAACTGCCGCCGGTGATCGCGTTCCACGTGCTCCACGACGACCTGCGGCTGACCACGCACTTCCGCACCGTCCCGTGATCCGGCGGCGGGTGGCCGGGGTTCCCGGCGGGGCCGGACGTCCCCGGGCGGCGGCGCCGCGGTCCGGGCCCGGCGGCCGGCGGTCAGGCGCGCCGGGGGACCGGCGCCACCGGGGTCACGGCGTGACGGGGAAGTTCCGCAGGATCGCGTCGGCGAGCTCCTGGTCGCCTTCCCTCTTCACCCGCTCGGCCACCGCGTCCGGGCGCACCCGGCCGGCCGCCAGCCGCAGGTAGGTCTCCCAGTCCGTGCTGATGGTGACGGCCGGGCCCAGCGAGACGCTGCCGTCGATGGTGCCCTTGCCGTCCTTGTCCACCCGCACCGTACGCATGAACTCCAGCGGCCCGTTCACGTCGAACACGACCGCGGAGCCGGCCGGCGCGCCCGCCCGCTTGGCGACCACGACCGGCAGCCGGGACAGGAGCGTGTCGCGGGCGATGTGGGCGCCCGGCGAGTCGAGGTTGCCCGGCTTGCCCAGAGCCCGGCGCAGGTCCTGCTCGTGCACCCACACGTCGAACGCGCGCATCCGGAGGCACTGCTCCAGCGTGACCTCCTTGCCCGCCAGCGGCCCGCGCACCATCGTCTCCGGGTCGCGCTTCTCGTTCCGCAGCTGCCGGGAGCGGCGGATGACGAGGTACTCCAGTTCGGCGGTCATCTCCGGCGCGGTGTGGCACCGGCGCACGTCGACCTGGACCTCCATGTAGCGCGACAGCTCGTCCTTGACGTGGAACAGGTCGCGCGGCAGGGCGTGTATCGGGCGCGGGTCGCCCAGCATCTCGGTGTCCAGGCCGATGACATGGGAGACCAGGTCACGCACCGACCATCCCGGGCACTCGGTCGCCCGGTTCCACTCGCCCTCCACGAGCGGGTTCACCAACGCTTGTATCGCCTCGACGGAGTGCGTCCAGGCGTCGATGGAGGTCTGAAGGCTGGGATGGACGGTCACGGGACCCCTCGGGCGGTTGGTACGCGGGCTGGGTGCTCTCAGGCGTTTAAGTTACGCTGCGCGAGGGCGACCCGGCAGTGCTTTCGCCTCTGATCGTAGGCCCCGATGGACGGCTCGATACCTGAGAGCGGTGGTACTGTGCGCGCCTCCCTGATCCAGATCGGTGTGGACCCGGACGAGCCGGTGGAAAACCGCCGGGTGAGGTCGGCCGCACTCGTACGGGAACAGGCCGGCGCGGACCTGGTGGTGCTCCCCGAGCTGTGGACCGTGGGGGCCTTCGCCTACCAGTCCTTCGCCGCCGGAGCCGAGCCGCTGGACGGCCCGACGGCCCGGGCCATGTCGGCGGCGGCGCGGGACGCGGGGGTGTGGCTGCACGCGGGCTCCATCGTCGAGCGGGCCCCGGCCGCCGGGGCGCCGGACGGGGCGCTGTACAACACCTCGCTGCTGTTCGCCCCGTCCGGGGAACTCGTCCGCGACTACCGCAAGATCCACCGCTTCGGCTTCGACGAGGGCGAGGCGGTGCTGATGAGCGCGGGCGAGGAGATCGTCACCGCGGACCTGCCGGACGCCACCATCGGCCTGGCCACCTGTTACGACCTGCGCTTCCCGGAGATGTTCCGGCTGCTGGTGGACGCCGGCGCGCACCTGCTGGTGATCCCCGCGGGCTGGCCGGCCCGGCGCCGCGAGCACTGGACGCTGCTGGCCCGCGCCCGCGCCGTGGAGAACCAGTGCTACGTGCTGGCCTGCGGCACCGCGGGCAGCCACGCGGGGGTGGAGCAGGCCGGCCACAGCATCGTCGTCGACCCCTGGGGCGAGGTGCTCGCCGAGGCGGGCCCGGACGAGCAGGTGCTCACCGTGGAACTGGACGTGGCGAAGGTGGCCGGCACCCGCGAGGCGTTCCCGGCGTTGCGCGACCGGGTGCTCGGGCTGCCCGCACCGCGCCGCTGACGCACCGGCACCGGGCGGCGCGGCGCACCGCCATGGCGGGACCCGCCACCGGCACCGGCAATGGCACTCTTGAACCATGAACGATGCCGCTCCGGCGCCCACCCCCGCGCCCGCGCCCCGCCGTGCCCGTGTCCGTGCCCCCGAGCTGATCGGCAAGGGTGGCTGGCTGAACACCGGAGGCAACGAGCTGACCCTCGCCGACCTGCGAGGCAAGATCGCCGTTCTCGACTTCTGGATTTCCTGAACCAATGTGCGCACTTCTCGCTAGCGTGGGGACGTGCACCAACACACCACTGCTGACCTGTACTTGCGCCTGTCCCTGGACCGGGAGGGCAAGACCGCGATCGACCGCCAGGAAGCCGACTGCCGGGCGTGGGCGGAGCGCAACGGACTGACCGTCCGCAAGGTCCACATCGACCGTGGCCGTTCCGGTTACAAGAACGTCAGCCGCAAGGGATTCGATGCGGCGATCACAGCAGCCACGGCCGGCGTCGTGGGCGTTCTGATCGTCTGGAAGCTCGACCGCCTGTCCCGCAAAGGCATCGGCGAGGTCGGCAAGGCGCTGGACGACATAGGCCGGGTCGGCGGACGGCTGGTCTCCGTCATGGATGGCCTCGACACGAAGAACGACAGCGCCCGGGTCACCATCGCGATGCTGGCGGAACTGGCGCGGAACGAGTCCCGCAACCTTGGGATGCGCGTCGGCAACGCCAAGCGGTACCTACGCCAGCGGGGCCAGTGGATCGGTGGACAGCCGCCTTACGGGCTGCTGGTGGACCCGGAAACGAAGAAGCTCGTCCACGACCCCGAGACCGCCGTCTACGCACGCCTGATCGCCGACGAGGCGCTGTCCGGGAAGGCCCTCGTCCACATCGCCCGGCTGCTGAACGAGCATGGGGTGGAGTCTGTTCGTGGCGGCGAGTGGAACTCGTCCAGCGTCATGCAGCTCCTTCGCTCACCGGCCTTCGCCGGTCTCATGCCGCAGACCGAGTACGAGGAGCAGCCGGACGGGACACGCAAGTACATGAACCGGGTCTCTCCCTACCGGGACCCGGAGACGCTGGAGACTGTGGGTATCGGTGAGGGGATCATCACGGTCGGGGAGCGCGAACTCATCCTCCGCCAGCTCGAAGCGCGCACGTTCCCTCTGGCGGGGAAGCGGCACGGTCACAAGCAAGGGAAGTCACTGCTCACCGGGATAGCGCGTTGCGGGCTCTGCGGGGCCCGGATGAGCAAGGCCGGCACGTCGTACCAGTGCTCCAGCCACCGGATGGGGCGAGGATGCTCAGGCGTATCGGCTCGGGTGGAGAGCATCGACGACTACGTGACCCGGGCATTCCTCTCACGCCTGCCGTCCCTGGAGCCCCAGGACCCGCTGCTCGCCGTGATCGCCGATCGCTGGGTGCAGAGGGAGGACCCGGAGGTTTTCGCGAAGCGGGACGCGATCGAGACGGAGATCGCGGACGAAGGGGCTCGTCTGGCGGACCTGGAGGAGGCCAGGTACGTCCGTGGCGAGTTCACCGGCGCAGACGCGATCGACCGGTACAACCGGCTCGCCGGACGACTTCGTACCCGGATCGAGGGGCTGCGCGCGGACCTAATGCGGATGCCGACCCCTTCCGTGGACATCTCTCCTCTCCTGGACGCGGGCCTGCTGCGTGAAGCTTGGGAAGCCGACGATACTGCCGGAAGGCGTGAACGCCTGGGCCTCGCAATCGATCGAGTGGAAGTCCGGCGAGGCAGGGTGGGTGTGAGGTTCGACGGCGACGAGCGCTGCCGGATCGTCTGGGCGACGAGAGGCGGTGCTGGGGAGGAGTCAGCGGGTGACGAAGTGACGGAATGACGGTCGAAGTCCATTACCTCTTTAAGAGATGTTCTGAGTCTCTATGGATGGAATAGAACTAAACGTCATTCCGTCACTTCGTCACTGGGGCGGCCCGAGCGTCGGTGCGAAGTTGCGCCGTGGTCGCCATCCCGACCCCGGCCCCAGCTCCACGCTGGGTGTGACTCCGTTTTTCGGGCCCACCGTGGCTCTGACCAGCGCATATCGATTGCCGAAGGCGCGAGAGCGGCACAGTTAACGCCCTGCAAATCCCGCCGAAGGCCCCACCCGTGGGGTCTTCGGCCCATCAGGTGCCCCGTCGGATGTCACTCCGGCGGCTGGCTGTACCTCTCCAGCGTCGCCTTGCTCGTGGACCGGTCCACCAGCCGCAGTTCCCAGGGGCCGGTATTCACGTCGAAGTCCTTGCCGAAGCCGACCCACTTCCCGGCCATACGCCGCCCGGTCGGCTCGACCAGGAGTTGGATGGCCCCGTGGTAGCGGGCCCCGTTGTAGTAGCCGTCTGCGGCAGTCTGCTCGACCCACGTACCCGTGACCACGTTGCGATCAACGGTCAGATCCAGCGTGAGCGGGCTGTCCGGGTTGCTGCTCGCCCCAGGCAGACTCTGAACGGTCAGCCGGTTCCCATGCTGGACGATCACTACGTAGTGCTTACCCTCGTACGAGTCGCCCCGGCTCGAAGAGAAGAACTCATAGCGGCTGAGCCACACTCCCGAAAACGTCTCCTCACCCGTCTGCGCGGTGGGCTGCGCGCCTACAGAGGCAGACGCGACACCGGTTGTGCCGGTCTCCATGTCATGCCCTCCCTTTCCGTCTGAGCGGACTCGTGCCATCGGCACCGGCAGGGCGAACCCCAGTGCCTCGACCGGACGCCCAGTGACCCGTTCTAAGGCCCTGGCGTACACGCCCCGAGGCGTCTTGCTCGTGCCGGACTCCCAGCGCTGCACCAGCCGCTTGGAAGCCTCGTTCGGCTCCCCCAGTTCCGCACCTGCCCGGCGGAGCGCCTTGGCAAAGTCGTCTTGGCTTAAGCGCAGGCCGATACGCACGGCCCGCAGCACATCATTCGGTACCACGGCGGTCGTCGTCATGACGTCAAAGCTAGACCGAACAGCCATGCAATGACACCGGTTTGACGCCCTGGAGGGCGTTATTGACACCCCACTGAGTGACGCCCAGGCGACGCCCGAAGCGTCGTCGTTCCGACCGACCGGCGGCGGGAACATCGCTTCACCAACCGGACCCGGCAAGCGGAAGGCCAACGATGACCATGATCGTGCGGGTGTCTCGCGACTCCGGCCAGACGTTCGGCTCTGAGGTGATCTACCCCAGCAGCAGCGCCGAGAAGCCGTTGACCCCCATGGCCTCCGCCGCCTGGCCCCCCTGCAAGTGCCGCCGACGTTCCTCACAGACCAGGAAGGCACAGACGTGACGATCACCGACACGACGAAGACCGTGTACGACCTCATCACCCCGGAGCTGAGGGCCGACCTCATCACCATGGTCCGCGAGGACTCCTGGCCGGAGATGACCGACGACCAGGGCCAGCGCGGCGTCAACCAGGTGGCGGCCTTCCTCGCCGTCGCCGCGAACACCACGGAGAGGGCCACGCCCAGCCTTCGCGTGGACCTGTTCTGGGCACGCACTCGTGCTCCACACCAAGGACTACGCCAGGGTCTGCGACGCGCTCGGCGGCGGGTTCATCCACCACGCCCCCGACCGCACATACGGCCACAACCCGGCCGAGGGCCGGGCCGCGATGCGTCGGACGGCCGAGATGATCCGATCGGCCGGCTTCGACGTGGACCCGGAGTTCTGGCCGATCAACAGCGCAGCCGACTGCACCCAGAGCTACGCGGGCTGCTCCGACAGCCCCGTCGCCAAGTAGCTCCGACTCAAGCGGAGCGACTGACCCACGAGAGCTTCAGCCGCCCGGTATCGTGCCGGGCGGCTGTCGCCGTGAACGAGAACGGACAGGTAGTGACTGACGCTCGCAGCACCGCATGGGACACCTACTCGCAGAGCAAGACCCAGCGGCGGAAGACTAACGCCAAGGGCGAGACCACGTGGTTCAACTGGACCCAGTACCCGGACCACGGCCCCCGGGTCGACGTGCTCAAGCTCAATCCGGGAGACAGCGCACTCGACCTCGGGTGCGGGTCTGGAGGAAACGCTGCTCACCTCGCAACGCTCGGCATGAAGTCCATCGGGATCGACCTCTCCGCCAAGCAGCTCGACAAGGCACGCGAGCGGTGGCCGGGCGTGAACGAGATGGAACTCCACCAGGCCGACGCGCTCACCTACCTCGGAGACACGTACACGATCTTCGATGCGGTCTACAGCGTCTTCGGCGCTGCCTGGTTCACCGACCCCGGTCTACTGCTGCCTTTGGTTCACGCGAACCTCAAGCCGGGTGGCGTCTTCGCCTTCTCCCAGCGGCCCCCGGTTGAAGGGTGCTACGGCTGCCAGGCGTCATACATCCCGCGCGGGCCCGAAGAAGACCCCGCTGTCGTCAAGCGGTGGGACTACGAACCCGATGTGTGGGCGCTGATTCTCAAGGAACACGGCTTCGTGGACGTATCAGCGTCCGTGCTTGCCCCACCCCCCGGTAGTCGGCGCACAGGAACCCTGTTCGTCCGGGGCGTCCAAGGAAGCTAGTCCGTGGTGGAGCGGATCCCGTAGCTGCGCAGGGCAGCGGCGTCGTACGTCCGTGATCCGGTGTTCATGGGCCAATGGCAAGCTTGAAACATGAACGATGCTGCCCCGGCGCCCACCCCCGCGCCCGCGCCCCGCAAGCGTGCCCGTGTCCGTGCCCCCGAGCTGATCGGCAAGGGGGGCTGGATCAATACCGGCGGGAAAGACCTGAAGCTCGCCGATTTCCGAGGTCGCACATTGATCCTCGATTTTTGGACGTTCTGCTGTGTGAACTGCCTGCACGTCCTGGACGAGCTGCGGGAGCTGGAGGAGCGGCACCGGGACACCGTGGTGATCGTCGGGGTGCACTCGCCGAAGTTCGTGCACGAGGCCGACCACCAGGCGGTGGTGGACGCCGTGGAGCGCTACGAGGTGCACCACCCGGTGCTGGACGACCCGGAGCTGGCCACCTGGAAGCAGTACGCGGTCCGGGCCTGGCCGACCCTGGTGGTCATCGACCCGGAGGGGTACATCGTCGCCCAGCACGCCGGTGAGGGCCACGCCCACGCCATCGCCAGGCTGGTCGAGGAGCTGGAGGCCGAGCACGCCGCGAAGGGCACCCTGCGGCGCGGCGACGGGCCGTACGTGCCGCCGGAGCCGGTCGCCACCGAACTGCGCTTCCCCGGCAAGGCGCTGCCGCTGCCCTCGGGCGGCTTCCTGGTCTCCGACACCACCCGGCACGCGCTGGTGGAACTCGCGGCGGACGGTGAGACGGTGGTCCGCCGGATCGGCACCGGGGAGCGCGGGCTGGTCGACGGGCCGGCGGACCGCGCCCGGTTCAGCGAGCCGCAGGGCCTGGCGCTGCTGCCCGGTGGCGAGGTGGTCGTCGCCGACACCGTCAACCACGCGCTGCGGACGTACGACCCGCGGACCGGCGAGGTGGCGACGGTCGCCGGGACCGGACGGCAGTGGTGGCAGGGCTCGCCCACCTCCGGCCCCGCCCGGGACATCGACCTCTCCTCCCCCTGGGACGTGGCCTGGTTCGCGGACCGGCTGTGGATCGCGATGGCGGGCGTCCACCAGCTGTGGACCTACGACCCGGAGCGCGGGACCGTCGGGGTGGCCGCGGGCACCACCAACGAGGGCCTGGTCGACGGACCCGCCGACCAGGCGTGGTTCGCCCAGCCGTCCGGCCTCGCCGCCGCCGGCGACCGGCTGTGGGTGGCCGACTCCGAGACCTCCGCCATCCGCTGGGTGGAACGTGCGCCGGGCGCGGCGGACGCCGGCTTCGTGGTCCGCACCGCGGTGGGCACCGGCCTGTTCGACTTCGGCCACCGCGACGGGCCGGCGGAGCAGGCGCTGCTCCAGCACCCGCTCGGGGTCACCGCGCTGCCCGACGGGTCGGTCGCGGTCTGCGACACCTACAACCACGCGCTGCGCCGCTACGACCCGGCGACCGGCGAGGTCAGCACCCTCGCCACGGATCTGCGGGAGCCGTCCGACGCGGTGGTCGCGGACGACGGCATCGTGGTGGTGGAGTCCGCGCGGCACCGGCTGACCCGGCTGCGGCTCCCCGAGGAGGCGGTGCGGGTCGACGCGGTGGCCCACCGCACCCAGCGCGCGGCCACCGAGATCGCCGGCGGCACCCTCCGGCTGGAGGTGGTCTTCCAGGCGCCCGCCGGGCAGAAGCTCGACACCCGGTACGGGCCCTCCACCCGGCTGCTGGTCAGCGCTACCCCGCCGGAGCTGCTGGCGGAGGGCGAGGGCGCGGGTACCGACCTGAGCCGTGACCTGGTCCTGGCGGAGGGTGTCACCGAGGGCGTGCTGCACGTCTCGGCGATGGCCGCGTCCTGCGACGACGATCCGGCGAACGAGTACCCGGCCTGCCATGTGCACCAGCAGGACTGGGGCGTTCCGGTACGGGTCACCGAGGGCGGCGCGGAACGGCTGCCGCTGGTGCTGGCCGGGATGGACGAGGCGGCGGCCGGGGCCTGAGGCCCCGGCCGGGTCCCGGACTACCACATGATGGCGTCCTCGACGTCCCGCTGCCAGTAGCTGACGCTCGCCGAGTCGTCGACGGTCAGGGTGCGCGGCAGGGCCAGCTCGGCGCTGTCGCCGACGCTGCCGTCCTGGTCGGGTCCGGCGAAGCTGACGCTGAGCCGGGTGACCTCGCGCGGGTTGGTGCCCGAGCCGTCGCCGGCGAAGTAGCCGATGCCGGCGTAGGCGCTCTCACCGGGGGTGAGGGTGACCACGGCCTGCGGCTTGCTGTCCTCGACCGGCGGGATGGTCGACTGGGGGTCGTCGAAGCCCAGGTACGGGTAACCGTAGGCGTGGCAGGGGGCCTTCGAGGTGTTGGTGATCGTGAGCAGCAGGTGGTTGATGGGCCGCTTGACCTCGCTGACCCGGAGCGACACCTGGGTCGGGGTGCAGGCGGGCGTGTCGGCGTCGACGGTGTCGCCGCCGCGGCTGCCGGACCGCTCAGTGGTGCCGGTGCCGGTGCTCTGACCGGCGGCCGGGCCGGAGTCGGAGCCCTTGGCGGCGGTCTCGGTGCCGGTGCCGGTGCTCTTCCCGGTGGCCGGGCCGGAGTCGGAGCCCTTGGCGGCGGCCTGGGTGCCGGTGCCGGTGCTCTTCCCGGTGGCCGGGCCGGAGTCGGAGCCCTTGGCGCCGGCCGGGTCCGCGGCCTTCTCGGACGAGGCCGAGAGGTCCGCGGCCCCGCTCCGGCGCACTCCGTCTCCGCTGTCCGACCCGCAGGCGGTGAGGGTCAGGGCGGCCGCGGCGGTCAGCGCGGCGGCGGCGATCCGCAGGGTGCGGGTGCGGCGGGTGGCGGTGGCGGTCATGGTCGGTTCCCCCCGGGGGTGCGGCGGTCTGCTTCGGTCTGGTGATGAGCCTGCCGGAGCGCGCTTCCGTACCGTTGCCGCCGTGCTAACGCTCCACTAACACCCGCCTGGGGCCCTGCCGGAGCACCGGGTGCCCGGCCCCCGACCGTTCCGGCGGCGACGTGGTCCGGGTGCCGCCGCCGCACCGCCCGGGCCCGGCGTGATGCCCGGTCCGGTGCCGCCGCTCCCCGTGGCGTGCGGGTACCCGTTCGCCTCCTCGGCCCCGCCCCGGGCACGGTCGTCCGTCACCCGCGGTCCGGTTCGGGCCGCGCCGGGGCCGCCGCTCCCGGGGCGTGCGGGTACCCCACGCCCCCCCTTGGCCCCGCCCCGGGCACGGTCCGTCCGTCACCCGTGGCCGTGCCCGGTACGCGCCGTGCCGCCGCCCCGGTGTCCGGGGCCGCCGCTCCCCGGGCGCGCCGGGCGCCCGCTCGCCCGTCGGCGTTCCCGGGCCGCACCGGGGCCACCGCCCCGGCGCCGGCGGCGGCGCCGGGGCGGGTCAGCCGCCGTCCGGGTCCCGGCCCGGGTCCGGGCGGTCCCGTCCCTCCTGGGCGAAGAGCTTCACCAGATCGCTCATGACGTAGCGGTTGGTGGCCTCCTCGTCGATGAGGTGCACCTCGGCGAGCCGGTCCAGGGCGTCCCGGGTGACGTCCGGGTCGGAACCGGCGAGCTCGGCGACCGCCCCGGCGTCGACCTCCCGGGCGAAGCTGGTGCCCAGGGTGGCGAGCAGCCGTACGTCGTCCGCGGAGAGCCGGGCCACCGAGGCGCGCAGCGCGGCGGCCACCCCGGTGTCCTCGGCCGACAGCAGCGCCAGCCGCTTCCGTTCGTCGCGCAGGGCGGACGCCAGCCGGGCCAGCCGCCACCGGGGACGGGCGGTGAGCTGGGCGGCGGCGGCCCGCAGCGCGAGCGGCAGGCCGTTGCACAGCGCCACCAGTTCGTGGGCGGCGGCCGGGTCCTCGGTGACCCGGTCCTGCCCGAGGACGGCACCGAGCAGTGCCACGCCGTCCTCGGTGTCGAGGGCGTGCAGCCGCACCGGCCGGGCGGAGTCGGTGGCGACCAGGCCGTCCAGCCTGCTGCGGCTTGTCACCAGGGTGGCGCAGGCCGGGCCGGCCGGCAGCAGCGGCCGTACCTGGGCGGAGCTGCGGGCGTTGTCGAGGACGACCAGCAGCGCCCGGTCGGCCGCGAGGGACCGGTACAGCGCCGCCGCGGCGTCGGCGGACTCCGGGATGCGCGCCGCCTCGACCCCCAGCGCCAGCAGGAACTCCCGGAGGACCTGGCCGGGTTGGGCCTCCTCGCCGCCGCTGAAGCCGCGCAGGTCGGCGAAGAGCCGCCCGTCGGGGAAGGCGTCGGCGTGGGAGTGCGCCCAGCGGACGGCGAGAGCGGTCTTGCCGACCCCGGCCGGGCCGGAGACCAGGACCAGGGCGCTGTCCGCGGAGGCGGCTCCGCCGGGCAGCGCGAGCCGGGTCAGCTGCGCCGATTCCGCGGTGCGGCCGAGAAATCCGGCCGGGGGGCGGGGCAGCAGCTGGGGCGGGGCCGGGCGGCCGGGGGCGGTGGGGCCGCCGGCCGCCCGGGGCGGTCCGGCGGACCCGCCGGGCGGCCAGGCTCCGTCGGCCGGCCCGGGTGCGCCGGTGGGCGGCTCGGCCCCGGCGGGCGGCGGTGTCACCGCGCCGGTGGATCCGGGCGGCGGCAGCGCGCCGGTGGGCCGGGGCGGCGGCACCGTGCCGGGCGGGGTCCCGGCGGCCGTGCCGGGTGCCGGTGCCGCGTCGGGCGGGGTGCGGCCGGGCGGTGGCACGGTGCGGTTCCGGCCGGGTCCGGCCGCGGGCCGGTCCGGCTGCCCGGCGTGGGCACCGGTGAGGATGCGCTGGTAGGCGGCGCGCAGCCGTTCCCCGGGGTCGACGCCGAGTTCGTCGGCGAGCAGCCGGCGGGTGTGGTGGTAGCGGTCGAGCGCGTCGGACTGGCGTCCGGCCCGGTACAGCGCCAGCATCAGCGCGGCGACCAGCCCCTCGCGCAGCGGGTGGGTGACCGCCTCGGCGGCGAGGACCGCGGCGGCCCGGTCGTGTTCGCCCAGCGAACCGTAGGCGGTGCCGAGGGATTCCACGGCGGTCAGCCGGCGCTCCTCCAGGGCGTGCGCGGCGGCGGCGAGCGGCGGTGAGGACACGGTGCCGGTGAGGGCCGGTCCGCGCCACAGCGTCAGCGCCTCGTGGAGCAGCCCGACCGCCTGTTCCGGGGCGGCCGTGGGCCGGGCCAGCGCCGCGAGTTCGCTGAACCGGTGGGCGTCCACCAGGGATTCGGGCAGCCGCAGCAGATAGGCCGACCCGCGGGTGGTCAGTTCGACGCCGTACTGTTCCGCGCCGCCGCCGGCGAGGGTGGCGCGGAGTTTGGACACATGTCCCTGGATCACCGTGCGGGCGTGTTCGGGGGGTTCTTCCTCCCATACGGAGGCCGTCAGCTGTTCGACGGAGACCGTGGTGTTGGGCTGTAGCAGCAGCATGGCGAGCACGCTGCGCCGTTTCGGCGGTCCGAGCGGCAGCTCGGCGCGTTCGTCGGTGACGGTAACCGGACCCAGCAGCGAGAACTCCACATCAATTCTCCAGGAAGGAGGCGAGCGCGGTGGCGAGGAGGTGCGGGTCCTCGGCACCGCACAGCTCGCGCGCCGAGTGCATGGACAGGATGGCGACGCCGATGTCCACGGTGGTGATGCCGTGCCGGGCGGCGGTGATGGGCCCGATGGTGGTGCCGCACGGCATGGCGTTGTTGGACACGAAGCTCTGCCAGGGGACATCGGCCCGTTCGCAGGCGGCGGCGAAGAGGGCGCGGCCGCGGCCGTCGGTGGCGTACCGCTGGTTGACGTTGACCTTGAGGATCGGTCCGCCGTTGGGCATCGGGTGGTGGTCGGGGTCGTGGCGTTCGGCGTAGTTGGGGTGGACGGCGTGGCCGGTGTCGGAGGAGAGGCAGACGGTTCCGGCGAAGGCGCGGGCCCGGTCCTCGTAGCTGCCGCCGCGGGCGTAGACGGAGCGTTCCAGGACGTTGCCGAGGAGCGGTCCCTGGGCGCCGGTGTCGGACTCGCTGCCGTTCTCCTCGTGGTCGAAGGCGGCGAGGACCGGGATGACGGACAGTCCGGGGCGGGCGGCGACGGCGGTGAGCGCGGCGGTCGCGGCGTGTACGGACAGCAGGTTGTCCATCCGGGGGCCGGCCACCAGTTCGCGGTCCCGGCCGAGGTAGGCGGGGGGTTCCACGCTGTGCACCATCAGGTCCCAGCCGGTGACGTCCGCCGGGTCCAGCCCGTTCTCCTCGGCGAGGAAGCGGATCAGGTCGCCTTCCGCGGGGTTGCCCAGGCCCCACACGGGGGTGAGGTGGCGCTGCCGGTCGAGCTTGAGGCCGTCGGTGTTGACCGACCGGTCCAGGTGGATGGCGAGCTGGGGCACGCGCAGCAGCGGACGGTCGACGCGGACCAGGCGCTCGCCGCCGTCGCGGAGGGAGAGCCGGCCGGACAGGCCCAGGTCGCGGTCGAGCCAGGTGTTGAGGAGCGGGCCGCCGTAGATCTCGACGGCGAGCTGCCGCCAGCCGTGCGCCCCGGTGTCGGGGATGGGCTTGACTCGCAGATTGGGAGAGTCGGTGTGTGCGCCGACAATCCGGTACGGAGTGGACGGGTCCGCGCCCTCGGGCACGTACCAGGCGATGATCGCTCCGCCGCGCAGCACGTATCGGCCGCCGGTGCCCCCGTCCCACGGGTCGGTCTCCTCGACCTGCCGGAAGCCGGCCTTCTCCAGCCGCTCGGCGGCGTGGGCCACCGCGTGGTACGGCGAGGGCGCGGCTGCGAGGAAGGTGAGGAGATCGTCGGTGTGGCCGCGGTCGAAGCGGTGCGGAGAGGTCATGACCTCAGGATAAGGAGCGGCCGGGGCCCGCCGGTGGAGGAGTGGCGGGCCCTGGGCGGGAGCGGACGGCGGCAGCGCGTGGCGGAGCCGGGGGCGGACCGCCGGCCTGGTGCGGACGGCGGTCGCGGCCCCGGTGCCGGTCCGCGCGGGGGTGCGTGATCCCGGACCGGATCGCGCACCCCGGGGTGGTCGGCGGTCCCGGACCGGACCGCCGACGCGGGTCGTGCGGGGTGGCTCAGAACGCGGCCTCGTCCAGCTCCATCAGCGACTGGTCGGTGGACTCGGCGAGCGCGCGCTGGGCGGAGACGCCCGGCAGGATCTCCTGGGCGAAGAACTTCGCCGCGGCGATCTTGCCCTGGTAGAACGCCTTGTCCTTGGCGGAGGCGTCGGCCAGCTTCTCCGCGGCCACCGCGGCGCCCTTGAGGAGCAGGTAGCCGACGACCACGTCACCGGAGGCCAGCAGCAGCCGGGTGGTGTTCAGGCCGACCTTGTAGATGGACTTGACGTCCTTCTCGGTGGCGGCGAGGTCGGTCAGCATGGCGCCGACGATCGCCTCCAGGTCGACGGCCGCGCGGGCCAGCGACTCGCGGGCGGTGGCGAGTTCCTCGCCGCCGTTCGCCTCGGCGAGGAACTTCTTGATCTCCTCGGAGAGCAGGGTGAGCGCCTGGCCCTGGTCGCGGACGATCTTCCGGAAGAAGAAGTCCTGGCCCTGGATGGCGGTGGTGCCCTCGTAGAGGGTGTCGATCTTGGCGTCCCGGATGTACTGCTCGACCGGGTACTCCTGGAGGTAGCCGGAGCCGCCGAAGGTCTGCAGCGACTGGGCCAGCTGCTCGTAGGACTTCTCCGAGCCGTAGCCCTTGACGATCGGCAGCAGCAGGTCGTTGAGGCCGTTCAGCGCCTTGGCGTCCTCGCCCGCCGCCTCCTTCTCCTGGATCGCGTCCTGGACCGAGGCGGTGTACAGCACCAGGGAGCGCATGCCCTCCGCGTACGCCTTCTGCGTCATCAGCGAGCGGCGCACGTCGGGGTGGTGGGTGATGGTGACCTTGGGCGCGGTCTTGTCCATGAACTGCGCCAGGTCCGGGCCCTGGACGCGCTCCTTGGCGTACTCCAGCGCGTTGAGGTAGCCGGTGGAGAGGGTGGCGATGGCCTTCGTGCCGACCATCATCCGGGCGAACTCGATGATCATGAACATCTGGCGGATGCCGTCGTGCTTGTCGCCGATCAGCCAGCCCTTGGCGGGGTGCTTGTCGCCGAAGGTCATCTCGCACGTGTTGGAGGCCTTGAGGCCCATCTTGTGCTCGACGTTGGTGGCGTAGACGCCGTTGCGCTCGCCCAGCTCGCCGGTCTCCCAGTCGAAGTGGAACTTCGGGACCAGGAACAGCGACAGGCCCTTGGTGCCCGGGCCGTGGCCCTCGGGGCGGGCCAGCACGTAGTGGAGGATGTTCTCGGACATGTCGTGCTCACCCGAGGTGATGAACCGCTTCACGCCCTCGATGTGCCAGGAGCCGTCCTCCTGCTGGACCGCCTTGGTGCGGCCGGCGCCCACGTCGGACCCGGCGTCGGGCTCGGTGAGGACCATGGTCGAGCCCCACTGCTTCTCGACCGCGATCTCGGCGACCTTCTTCTGGGCCTCGTTGCCCTCCTCGAAGAGGATGCCGGCGAAGGCCGGGCCCGAGGAGTACATCCACACGGCCGGGTTCGCGCCGAGCAGCAGCTCCGCGTAGGCCCAGATCAGGGAGCGGGGCGAGGTGGTGCCGCCGATCTCCTCGGGCAGGCCGAGCCGCCAGTACTCGGAGTCCATGAAGGCCTGGTAGCTCTTCTTGAAGGAGGCCGGGACGGGCGCGGTGTTGGTCTCCGGGTCGAACACCGGCGGGTTGCGGTCGGCGTCGGCGTAGGACTCGGCGAGGTCGTTCTCCGCGAGGCGGGCGATCTCCTCCAGGATGCTCTTGGCGGTCTCGACGTCCATCTCGGCGAACGGGCCGGTGCCGTACAGCTTGTCGCGGCCGAGCACCTCGAAGAGGTTGAACTCGATGTCGCGGAGATTCGACTTGTAGTGCCCCATGGCGACGGCTCCGTATGGCTCGGGAGGCGGGGACCTCTTAGGCATTTCAATCGGTAATCACCATGATGCTACCCGTGGGTAATAAGAGGCAACCCTCAACCCGGGAACTGTGACTCAGTACGCTTCGGAGCATGTACGGCTACGACCAGAACGCGAGTGCGGGGCAGGGCTACGGCGCTCCGCCGCCCCCGCCGCAGCAGCCGCAGCCCCCGATGCCGCCCGGCGGCTACCCGGAGCAGCCGCTGTACCCCGAGCCGTCACCGCCGTCGCTGGCGGACGCGGTGCGCGCCTTCACCACCGGCTCGATGTCGGCGGAGGACTTCCAGCAGATCTTCGCGACCTCCAAGGTCTACTGCCCGCGCGGGGACAGTCCGGGCTTCCTGGCGCTGCACAACACCCAGCAGCCGGTCATCCCGATGTTCACCTCGCTCAAGGAGCTGCGCCGCTACGCCGGGAAGGAGTCCAAGTACTTCGTCATCACCGGCGCCGAGGTCATCGACCTGCTGCCCACCGGCTACGGCTTCGTCCTGGACATGGAGGGCGACCACCGGATGGTCTTCGACGCCAAGGCCGTCGAGCAGATGGTCGACTTCGCGATGCGCCGCATGTACGGCTGAGGTGTGCGGTCCGGTGGCCGGCTGCGGGATGCGCCGCGGGTACGGCTGAGCCGCGGTCCGGTGGCCGGCTGCCCGATGCGCCGCAGACGGGGCTGAGGTACGGCGGAGTCGCCGCGGCCCGGCCCGCGGGGGGCGGGGGTGCGGGCCGGACGGTCAGGCGCCGGTCTCCGCCGCCGGCTCGCGGACGGTCCCGGGGCGGTGGCCGATGCCCTGGAGCACCGCCCTGACCAGGCGGTCCACCGTGCCGGCCGGGTCCACCGCCCCGTCGGCCCGCTCCGTACCGCGCGTCCCGCCGGTCCGGTCCGCCCCGGCTGCGTCTCCCGCCCCGGCTGTGTCTTCCGTCCCGTCGGCCGCCCCCGGTCGGTCGGCCGCTCCCGTCCCGTCGGCCGTCGGCGGCCCGGACCGTTCCGGTGCCTCGGGCGGGGTCGCGGCGCCGTGGAAGAGCGCGGTCAGCACGGTCTCGTGGCAGACGCCGACGATCATCGCCGCCGCCGCGTCGACCTCGGCGTCCGCGGCGAGCCGGCCCAGCGCCCGCTCGGCCCGCAGATAGCCGGTCAGCCGGTCCCGCCACTCCCCGCCCGGCTCGGCCAGGCCGGCGAACCCGGTGAGTACCGCGGGCCGGGCGAGCAGCCCCGCGAAGGCGGGGAGGATGGCGCGGTGCAGCGCCAGGCCGTAGGCGATGTGGGCGCGCAGGTTCTCCGGCACGCTCCCGGTGCCGGCCTCCGGCAGCGCGCCCAGTCCGGCCTCGACGCTGCGGACGTGCGCCCGCAGCGCGTGGGCCAGCAGCTCTTCCTTGTCCGCGAAGTGGTTGTAGAGCACCCCGTCGGCCACCCCGGCGGCACGGGCGATGGCGCGCACGGTGAGCGCGGCGGTGCCCTGCTCGGCGATCAGCCGCTCGGCGGTGCCGATCAGGTACTCGCGCAGGTCCTGCGTGCCGCCGCCGTCGCGCAGCACCGCGGGTCTTCTCGGTGACATCGTCCGCATCGTAACGGGGGCGGCGGCCGGGGCGCCGGGCCGGCCGGACGGTCAGTCCCCGGCGGGCCGCGCCGCGGTCACCAGCCACGCGGTGCCCCGGGTACGCACCCCGTCGGGCTCCTCGAAGGCCCGCAGCGCCTCGGTGAGGGCCTGCCGTGCCAGGGCGGCGGCCGCCGGGCCGGCCTGCCGCATGTGGTGGGCGACCGGCCCCCAGTCGGCCAGGAACCCGGCCGCGTCCGCCACGTCCGCGCCCCAGTGCTGGGTGGCGGTCACCCGTTCGCAGCGGACGTCCCGGAATCCGGCGGCCTCGAGCACCGCGCGGGTGTGGGCGGGGTCGGCGAAGGAGGTGGGGCCGGTGCCGTCGGGGCCGGTGGGGCGCGGCAGGTGTGCCGTCATGGCGTCGAGTACGGCCCCGAGGTCGGTGCCGTCGAGCGCGGTCATGCACACGAACGCGAGCCGTCCGCCGGGGCACAGGGCGCGGCCGATGTTGCGGAAGGCGGCGACCGGATCGGCGAAGAACATCACCCCGAACCGGCTGACGGCGACGTCGTGGCCGCCGTCCGGGAAGGCGCGGATCTGGGCGTCGTCCTGTTCGAAGGTCACCCGGTCCACCCCCTCGGCCGCCGCGCGGGCCCGGGCGGTGGCGAGCATCGGGGCGGACAGGTCCACGCCGAGGGTGTGCCCGAGCCGGGCGCGCCGGGCGGCGAGCCGGGTCAGCTGGCCGTTGCCGCAGCCGATGTCGAGTACCCGGTGGTGCTCGCCGATCTCCGCCGCGTCCAGTACGAGGTCGTTGAAGCCGCTGTTCACGGCGTCGTACCGGTCCCAGTGGGCGGCCCAGTGCGCGCCCTCGTAGCCGTTCCACGCGTCGGCCTGCCGGGTGTTGACGATGCGGGACATGGTCATCGCTTCCCTCTTCCTGCGGTCTCCGGTCGTGTGCCGGTGGCGGCACACAAAATGAACGTACGTTCATGAACGTACGTTCATCGTGACGCGCGGGGTGGCGGGGTGTCAATGCGGGGGTGGTGCCGAAGGCGGGTGTCGTTCCGGCGGCCGTGTCCGATCCGTCCTGGCTCGGGGAACAAAGGCACTCTTGCGGGTTGTTCACCGTTCAACTAAGTTGAATCCTGAACGACCGAGGAGGCCGTCATGCCAGCAGTGACCGTTGACAACCCGCTGACCCTGCCGCGCGTCGCGGCGCCGACCGAGGCCCGGCAGCGTCCGGTGCTCGGCGTGACCACGGCGCCCAGCGGTTTCGAGGGCGAGGGCTTCCCGGTGCGCCGGGCCTTCGCCGGGATCGACTACAAGCACCTCGACCCGTTCATCATGATGGACCAGATGGGTGAGGTGGAGTATCAGCCCGGGGAGCCGAAGGGCACCCCGTGGCACCCGCACCGCGGCTTCGAGACCGTCACGTACATCATCGACGGGATCTTCGACCACCAGGACTCCCACGGCGGCGGCGGCACCATCACCAACGGCGACACCCAGTGGATGACGGCCGGCTCCGGCCTCCTCCACATCGAGGCGCCGCCGGAGCACCTGGTGGTGTCGGGCGGTCTCTTCCACGGCCTGCAGCTGTGGGTGAACCTCCCGGCGAAGGACAAGATGATGGCGCCGCGCTACCAGGACATCCGCGGCGGCCACGTCCAGCTCCTGTCGACCCCCGACGGCGGCGCACTCCTGCGCGTCATCGCCGGTGAGCTGGACGGCCACCAGGGCCCGGGCGTCACGCACACGCCGATCACCATGATCCACGCGACGCTGGCGGCGGGTGCCGAGGTCACCCTCCCCTGGCGCGAGGACTTCAACGGCCTGGCGTACGTCCTCGCCGGACGCGGCTCGGTCGGTGCCGAACGGCGTCCGATCCACCTGGGGCAGACGGCCGTGTTCGGTGCGGGCTCCGCGCTGACCGTCCGCGCCGACGAGACGCAGGACTCGCACACCCCGGACCTGGAGGTGGTGCTGCTCGGCGGCCGGCCGATCCGGGAGCCGATGGCGCACTACGGGCCGTTCGTCATGAACACCCGCGAGCAGCTCCAGCAGGCGTTCGAGGACTTCCAGAAGGGGCGGCTCGGGACGATCCCCGCGGTGCACGGGATGTCCGAAGGCGGACTGTAGGGCACGGCCCGGGAGGGGCCCTCCCGGTCCGGAGCCCGCTCCGGCCCGGGAGGGGCCCGGGGCGGTCCCGGCTCGCGAGCCGCCCGCGGCCGGTGGTCCGGCCCGCCGGTCACCACGGGCACCGGGTGACGCGCGGCGGCCCGCCCCCTCGTCGACGAGGGGGCGGGCCGCCGGGTTTTCCGGGCCCGTCCGGCGGTGCCGCGGGCGGCGGCGCCGGTGGGAGGTGCGGGCGCGGTCTAGAACTGCATCGACCAGGAGTCGATGTAGCCGGTGTCGTAGTTGGCGTTGTCGTGGACCCGGAGCTTCCAGCCGCCGTCGGCGGTCTCCGCGGAGGCGTTCACCGTGTACGTGGTGTTCACGTCGTCGGCGCTGCCGCCGGTGCCGTAGTTCTTGAGCAGGTACGCGGTGCCGTCCGGGGCGACCAGCTCGATCTTGAGGTCACCGATGTAGGTGTGCTTGATGGCCACCGAGACGCCCAGCGCCGCCGGGGCCTTGCCGGTCACGCCGGTGACCGCCAGCGGGGACTCGGTGGTGGCGTTGTCGGTGATGTTGTAGTTGGCGGTGTTCTCGAACTTCGGCCCGGTCGGCGGCTGGGTGCCGCCGCCGCCGACGTTCAGCAGCCGGTTCGGCGAGCCGGTGCCGGGGCTGGTCACCACACCGGTGGTGGCCGCGGAGGTCAGGGCCGTGGACACCTGCGCCGGGGTGGCGCCGGGGTTGGCGGACAGGTGCAGCGCGGCCGCACCGGCCACGTGCGGCGCCGCCATCGAGGTGCCGGAGATGGTGTTGGTCGCCGTGTCACCGGTGTTCCACGCCGAGGTGATGGACGAGCCCGGCGCGAACAGGTCCACCACGCTCCCGTAGTTGGAGAAGCTGGACCGGGCGTCGCTGCTGGTGGTCGAGCCGACCGTGATGCCCTCGGTCACCCGGGCGGGTGACTTGGTCGAGGCGTCGGTGTTCTCGTTGCCCGCGGCGAGCGCGTACGTCACGCCGGAGGCGATGGAGTTGCGGACCGCCGTGTCCAGCGCGGAGCTGGCACCGCCGCCCAGGCTCATGTTGGCCACCGCCGGCTTGACGGCGTTCCTGGTCACCCAGTCGATGCCCGCGACCACGCCGGCGGTGGTCCCGGAGCCGCCGTCGTCCAGCACCCGCACGGCGACGATCTTGGCCTTCTTGGCCACGCCGTAGGAGTTGCCGGCGACCGTGCCCGCCACGTGCGTGCCGTGGCCGTTGCCGTCGTCCGCCGTGTTGTCGTTGTCGACCGCGTCGAAGCCGTGGCTGGCGCGGCCCCCGAAGTCCTGGTGGCTGATCCGGACACCGGTGTCGATGATGTACGCGGTGACCCCGGTGCCGGCCGAGTCCGGGTAGGTGTAGCTCTGGTCGAGCGGCAGCGCCCGCTGGTCGATCCGGTCCAGGCCCCAGGACGGCGGGCTGGGCTGGACCCCGGTCGCCTTCACGACCTGGTCCTGGACCACCGCCTGCACGGCCGGGTCGGCGGCGAGCCGCTTGGCCTGGCCCTCCGACAGCTGCACGGCGTAGCCGTTGAGGGCCGAGTGGTAGGTCCGCTCGATCTTGGCACCGAACTTCTCCACCAGCGCGCGGCCCTGCGCGGAGCGGGCCTGGGGCGCCTGCTCGTCGAGGACGACGATGTAACGGTCCTTCAGGGTGCCGGGCGCGCCGGCGTTCTCGATCACGCCTTCGGCGATCCGGTCGGCGCGGTCGTCGGCGGACGCGGGCAGCGCGGCGGCGGCGCCCATCGTCAGGGCGGCCGCGGCGATCGCGGCGGCGACGAGTCTGCGCCGGGCGGCGGGTATCTCAGCCATGCGGGTTCTCCTCCTGTGGGGGTTGGTGCACGGGGGGTGGTGGTGCACGGTGCGGCGGTCGGAAGAACACGGCGGTACGGCCGGAGCGCATGGGTGGCGCCCGGGTCGTACGGACGGATCGGCACGCCCGCGGACCCGACCGGCGGAGTCGAGGCCGGTGCCGATGGACGGAAACGGTACGGAGGGTCGGTCGGGTCCGGGTCGTGGGGAACTGGACGTGCTGCCCGGACCGGGCCGGCCCGGCCGTTCCGGTCCGGCCGGGCGGACCTCAGGACGGGAGCCTGGTCATGAGCGTGTCAAACACGGGTGCTGGTGGGGCCGCCGTGGTCGCACTCTCCTGGCCGCCAGCGGAACCATGACCCACCGCCCGGCACCGCGCAAGAGCCCGGCGGTCGCCGGGAGTTCACCGGGACGGCACCACCGGACCACCCGTCCGGCCGGTCCGCCACCCGGACCACCGGGCCGCGGACCGGAGCAGGCCGGGGGCGCCGCCGGAGCCGGCCGGGCGGTGGTCCCGAGGTGGGCCGGGCGCCCGTCCGCGGGCCGGGCGACGGCCGCCGCGACCGCCGCCGGGCGCACGTCTGAGCAGGTGGCGGCAGGTGGCGGCAGGTGGGCGGGGGCCGGCGGCGGCGCCCTCGGGGGCCGGCGGGCCGCGGCGGGCGGGCCGCGGTCCGCACCTCCCCGGGCCCGCGGCGACACAGTGCCGGACGTTCCGCTCCGGGGAGCGGACACCCGGGCGGGCGGAGTGCCTCCCGCGCCGCCCGTCGCGCCCGGCGCGGGGCCCGTGCCGGAGGCCGGGGACGGGCAACTCAAGGGTCCGGCCGGGCGACCCTTGCGCCTACCCTCGGGCTGCCCGGCGCGCCCGGAATGTCCTTGACGATTCACGCCACCGCTGCCTGCCGCTCGCCCCCTCCGGACGCATGCGGCCTACGCGGGTGCGGGGACGCGGCTGCGGCTGCGGGGGGTGCGCGGCTGCGGGGGCGGCGGAGGTGCGGGTGCGCCACGCGGGGTCCCGGCGTGCGGGGCCCGGGCAGGGGGCGGACGGGCAGCCGGGCGTGCCGGCGCCCCGGCACGCAGGCCGCGGGCGTGCGGGCTGGAGGGGGTACGGGCTGGAGGGGGTACGGGCGCATGCAGGGGCCCGGGCGCGCCGGTGCCCGGGCACCCGGTCACGGATGCGGTCTTCGGCCCCCGGCCCCCGGGGTCCGGGCAGCGGCCGTCCGGGTATCGGTCACGGTGGCGTGCGGGGCCCCGGCAGGGGGCGTGCGGGCAGTTGTGCGTACAGCCGGGCGTGTGGGCACGGGGCGCACGGGCAGCGGGGGTTGGTGCGGACGCCGGGGCGTGCAGGCGTGCGGGTGCGCGCGCGAGGGTGCACGGGCGTGCGGGCGCCGGGGTGTGCGGCTGCGAGGGCGCACGGGCGTGCGGGCACTGTGCGTACAGCCGGGCGTGTGCGCGCGAGGGCGCACGGGCGTGCGGGCGCGCGGGTATGTGGGCCCGAGGGTGCGCGGGCATGCGGGCACGGGGCGCGCGGGCAGCCGGGCGGGCGTGTGGTGTCCGGGCGTGCGGGGGCCGGGTCGGTGACTCGGCCGGGTGCGGGGGGCGGGTGCCGGGGAGCGCCGGGCCGTCCGGCCCGGCGCAGGGGCGTGCCGGGGCGGCCGTGGCTCAGTCCGGTTCGGGCAGCACGTCGGCGAGGTCGGTCCGGGACCGGACTCCCAACTTCCGGTAGACGCTGGTCAGGTTGGCCTCCACCGCCTTCACGCTCAGGTACAGCCGGGCCGCCGCCTCCCGGTTGGTCACCCCCTCCTCGGCGACCAGCCGGGCGACCAGCAGCTCGGTCTCGGTGAGCGAGGCTGCCGCCCGCGGCCCGGGGACCTCGCGCGGGGCCCCGGTACGCGCCAGCTCGGCGTCCACCCGGGCCAGCCAGCCCACGGCCCCCGCCCGGGTGAACGTCTCGGCGGCCCGGCGCAGCGCCGTCCGGGCCGCCGCCCGCCGCCGCCGGCGCCGCTCGACCGTGCCCAGCGCCAGGAGGGTACGGCCGTACTCCACCGGGAGCGGCTCGGCCGCCTGGCGGTTGGCCAGCGCGGTGAGTTCGGCCGCGGCGCGGTCCGCCCCGGCGGTGCTCGTGCACAGGGCCGCCGCCCGCTCCAGCCCGATCGGCGGGCAGCGCAGTCCGGACTGCCGGTACCGGGCCCGGGTGGCCCGGACCAGTTCCCGCGCCTCGGCCTCCTCGCCGGTCGCCAGCAGCGCCTCGGCGAGGTCGCCGTGCCAGGCGAACACCGCCGGGTTGCGCACCCCCATCCGCTCCTCCAGGGCGCGGGCCCGGCGCAGCGGTTCGAGGGCGCCGTGCGGGTCGCCGGCCAGCAGCGCCGCGACCCCCCAGGCCGCCAGCGAACGCAGCTCACTGAGCCGGTCGCCCAGGGTCTTCGACAGTTCGACACCGCGCACGGCGAGGTTCAGGGCCCGCCCGGTGTCCCCGCCGACGGCTTCGGCGAGGGCGTTGGGATAGAGCACGTTGGAGAGCTCCAGCCCGGCGTCCTCCATCAGGCGCACCCCGCGCCGGGCGGTGTCCAGGGCGCTCCGGCAGTGTCCGGCGCGGAGTTCCGCGATCACCAGCAGGGCCAGCAGCCCGTGCTGGTCGTCCAGGGAACCGCGCTGCTCGGCGGTGGTCATCAGCGAACGGAGCGCGGTGCGGGCCTCGGCGACCTCGCCGCGCAGCAGGTGCAGTACGGCGTCGAGGTGCTCCGGCCCGTTGTGCAGCGGATGGGTGCGCGGCACCGGGACGGGGGACGCCGGCGGGCCGGGCGGGTGCGGCTGGAGGCGGACCGCGCGGCGGCGGGTGCCGGTGGCTTCCGCCCGGCCCAGGAGCACCTCGGCGTACGCGCGGGCGCACAGCGCCTGGACCGCCGTGGTGTGGTCGCCGGCGGCCGTGGCCAGCCCGGCGGCCACCTCCGCCTCCTCCGCGCAGAGGTCCGGCCGGCCCTCCACGATCCTCATCAGGGCCCCCCGGACCCGCACCGGGGCCTGGAGCGCCCCGTCGTCGCCGGCTTCGGCCAGCGCCTGCTCCAGGAGTTCACCGGCGCGCGGGGCGCCCTGGCCGGCGGCGTCCCACAGCGCGAGCCGGGCCCGTACCCGCCGGCGCACCGACGTGGCGGTGGCGAGCACGGTATGGGCGGCGTCGGCCGCCAGCTCCCGGCGCCCCGCTGCCAGCGCGGCCGCCGCCGCCTCCAGCCGGCGGTCGGCGGCGAGTCCGGTCCGGTCGGCCGGGGTGCGGTCGGCGGCGAGCAGCGCCAGTTCGGCCGCGCTGCCCGGCGCGCCCCGGGCCAGCGCGGCGGTGGCGGCGGTCATCAGCGTCGCGGCGACGGACTCGTCCCGCTCGTAGCCGGCCAGTGCCAGATGGCGGGCGCGCTGCACCGGGTCGGCCGCGGCCCGGGCGAGCCGGGCGTGCGCCTGCCGCAGCAGCTCGGGTGAGGCGTCGTCATGGAGGGTGGCGGCGAGCAGCGGGTGGCTGAAGCGGAGTATGCCGTCCGGGCCGATGGTGGCGACCCGGGCCGCGGCGGCCTCGGCGAGGTCCGAGTCCAGGTCCCCGTGGTGGGCCGCGGCGAGCAGTGCCCGGGTGGGCCGGGCCGCCACCGCCGCCAGCAGCAGGGTGGACAGCGCCGGGGCGGACAGCCCGCCCAGGCGTTCCCGCATCAGGTGCCGGAGCCGCCCGGGCACCGGCAGTGGCCGTCCGGGGCCGGGCAGCTCGTCCAGCCGGAGCAGCGCCCGGGCGATCTCCCCGGCGTAGAACGGGTTGCCGGCGCTGGCGGCGTGGATGCGCTCCACCAGGTGGGCCGGGAACTCCGCGCCGATCTCCTCCCGCAGCAGTGCGTCGTAGGCCGAGCGGGGGAGCGGCGGGACCGGGATCTCCCGCAGCGGCGGCGGGCTCAGGCGGTGGCCGACGGCCGCGTCGGCCAGGGTCCGTTCGGCGGCGACGACGCGCAGCGGCAGGGTGCCCCCGCGGCGTGCCACGAACGCCAGTACCTCGGCCGACGCGGGGTCGATCCACTGGACGTCGTCGAGGACCAGCAGCACCGGCTCGGGGTGCGCGGCGCGGGCGAGCCCCCGCAGCAGATAGAGGGCCCCGAGGCGGACGGCCAGCTGGTCGGCCTGCTCCGGCCGGCGGGGCCCGCGCAGCAGCGCCGCGCGCAGGGCGTCCCGCTGCGGGCCGGGCAGGGCGTCGATGGGCCCGTCGCCGACCGGGGTCAGCAGGTCGACGAGGGCGAGGTAGGGCAGATGGCGTTCGGCTTCCGCCGGACCGCAGCCCAGCACCGTCCAGCCGGCCCGGGCGGCGTCCTCGGCCAGGGCCCGGACCAGGGTGGACTTGCCGATGCCGGGCGGGCCCGACAGCAGCACGCCGCCGCCGTCCCGCAGCTGCCGCCAGGCGGCTTCCAGCAGTTCCGTGCGTCCGACCGGATGGACCTCCCGGCCGACCGGATGGACCTCGCGCACCGCACCCCCTCCGCCGCCGTACGGTCCCGTGCCCGGGCCCCGTCCGCACTCGTCCTTCCCGCGCCGGACCGGACCGCTCGTGCCGTTCCGCCGCGTCCTCCCCCGCTCGGAAGGCTTCCCACCGATCGCGGGTGCCGCACGGCCCGCCCGGGTGCCCCGGCACCACCGGCCGGGGCGGGCCGGGGCGACGACGGGGCGGGGCGGACGGGAAGCGGTGGGGGCGGACGGGGAGCGGCGCGGCGGGCGTGCCGCGGGCAGCGGGCACCGTAGCAGCAGCCGGGTGCGCCGTCGACGGGGCGGATGCGTCCGGTCGGGGTGCCGGGGCGGCCGCCGGGCGGGCGGTGCGCCGGGGGCGGGGTCCGGCGGCGGGTCCGGCCGCGGCCCGGCTCCGCGCGGCCCGCCGGCCCGGCTAGTGGAAGGCGCCCAGCTGGGCGCGTACCTGGGCCGGGCGGTTGGTGATCAGCGCCTGCACGCCGAGCCGGACGCACAGCTCCACGTCCTCCGGATCGTCGACGGTCCAGACGTGCACCTGGTGGCCGGCGGCCCGCAGCCGGGAGACGATCTCCGGCCGGGAGCGCACCAGCTCGATCCCGGGGCCCGCGATCCGCACGCCGCGCGGCAGCGAGGGGGCCGCCCGGCCGGGCAGCGGGGCCCGTTCGGTCAGCAGCACCCGCGGCAGCTCCGGGGCGAGCACCGCCATCCGGCGCAGGGCGAGCCGGGAGAAGCTCATCAGCCGGACCCGGGGCTCGTCGCCGGGACGGACCCGGTGCAGGCCGAAGAGGCTCAGCTGGCGGAGGAGTTCGCGTTCCACCCGGCCCGCCCAGCGGGTCGGGTGCTTGGTCTCCACGGCCAGGCCCACCGGGCGGTCGGCGGAGGTGGCCAGTGCCAGGAGTTCGTCGAAGGCGAGCACCTGGGCGGGGCCGGCGCCGTCGCCCTTCCAGGAACCGAAGTCCAGGGTGTCGAGCTGGTCGAGGGTGAGCGCGGAGACCGCGCCCCGGCCGTCGGAGGTCCGGTCCACCCGCCGGTCGTGCAGGCACACCAGCCGTCCGTCGGCGGTGAGCCGGACGTCGCACTCCAGGGCGTCGGCGCCGTCGGCGATGGCCTGCTCGTAGGCGGCTCGGGTGTGTTCCGGCTGGTCGTGGGAGGCGCCTCGGTGGGCGACGATCTGGGGCAAGGCGGTCAGCACGTCACGATACTGGCAGCCGGCGGTGAACGGTCGGCCAACGGCTCGAAGCCCGCACGACAAGGCGCGGCAGGGAGTACGGGAAGAGAAGTACGGCCCGGACGGACCGGCGCCGCGATCCGGACGTACCGTCCCGGACCGACCGGCCCACCCCGCCGTCCCGGACCGACCGGCCCACCCCGCCGACCCGGGCCGGCCGGTCCGGACCGACCGCTTCGGCCCGTTCCGCCGGGGCCCGGCGGCTGACGGGGGGTCACCCCGACGGGCCCGTCCCGCGGGCGGGTCCGCCCGGTCCGTGGTGGGCTGGACGGGTGCCGAACCGGACGACCCCCGGCGAACCGCTGCTCCCCGACCCGGTGCGCCGCCTGGCCGCCTGGTGCGTGGTGGTGCTGCTGGTCTCCGGGGTGGCCGGGGTGGGGATCTGGCTCTGCGCCCAGCTGCGGGCCGCGGTCACCCCCGTCCTGCTGGCGCTGCTGGGCACCGCGCTGCTCGGGCCGCTGCACCGGCGGCTGGTGCGGATGGGGATGCGGCGGTCGATGGCCGCCGGACTGACCTGCCTGGCGCTGGTCGGGGTGGTCGGCGGCACCGGGTACATCGTGGTCAGCGCACTGATCGAGACCGGCGACGAGATCATCGCCGCGATGAAGGACGCGGCGCGCAAGCTCTCCGACCACTTCGGGACGGCGGGCACCTCGCTGGACGACCTGGCGTCCAACGCCAGGGAGCTGGCCGGCAGGTTCGGCGGGACCGCGGCCAGCGGGGTGGTGACGGGCATCAGCGTGGCCGGCGAGATGATCGGCATCGCGGTCCTGGCGCTGTTCCTGACCTTCTTCTTCCTGCGGGACGCCGACCGGGTGACCGGCACCCTGCACAGCCTCGCCCCCCGCGGCTGGGGCCCCCGACTGGAGGCGATGGGCCGCAGGGCGTTCGCCGCCGTGGAGGGGTTCATGCGCGGCACCACGATCATCGCGCTGATCGACGCGCTGCTGATCACGGTGGGGCTGCTCATCCTCGGGGTGCCCGGCGCCGCGGGGCTGGGCGCGCTGGTGTTCGTCGGCGCCTACATCCCCTACCTCGGCGCGTTCCTGTCCGGCGCGGTCGCGGTGCTGGTGGCGCTCGCCGACGGCGGGCTGCTCATCGCCGCCTGGGCGCTGGGGGTGGTGGTGGCGGTGCAGCTGTTCGAGGGGCACGTGCTGCAGCCGGTGGTGCAGAGCCGCACCGTGCAGATGCACCCGGCGATGGTCATGGTGACCATCACGGCCGGGGCCGGGGTCGCGGGGATCCTCGGCATGCTGCTCGCGGTGCCGCTGACCGCGGCCGCCACCGGGGTGCTGTCGGAGCTGCGGGCCGAGTACGCCCGCGGGTCTCAGCCCAGCGGGTCTCAGCCCAGTGGTTCCACGGACGCGAAGAGGTCCGGTCCGGCCGGGGGGTCGTCCTCCGGCCCGGAGGGGCCCGGCGGGCGGGGCGAGGGGCCGGGCGGGCCGTCGTCGTCCGACGGTTCCTCGGGGCGCTCGTAGAGCTGGAACCATATGCACTTGCCGGTGCCGCGCGGGTCCACCCCCCAGGCGTCCGCGAGCATCTCCATCAGCAGCAGCCCGCGGCCCGAGGAGGCCAGTTCACCCGGTCGGCGGCGGTGCGGCAGCTCGTCGCTGCCGTCGGCGACGTCCAGTCGCAGCACCCGCCGTCCGCTGCGGCCGCTGACCTCGGCGAGCAGCAGCGCGTCACCGTCGGTGTGCACCAGGACGTTGGTGACCATCTCCGACAGGAGCAGCACCGCGGACTCGATCTGGTCCGGGTCCGGCCAGTCGTGGAGCAGCTCGCGCAGCTGGTGCCGGCATTCGGAGATCCGCTCCGGCTCGGCCTGGGCGACGGCCATGGCGGTCCGGCGGGACGGCGCGCCGCCCGGGCCGACCACGCACACCTCGGCGTCCCGGCTGACCAGCAGCAGCGCTATGTCGTCCTCCCGGCGGTCGGCGAGCGGGCCGAGGGTGTGGTGCGAGGCGGGCCCGTGCACGGCCTGCACCAGGGCGTCGGCGAGCGACTCCAGGGCGCCGTTGCCGACGTCCTCCCGGGCCTGCTCCTGGCAGACCTTCCGGATGCGCTCCCAGCCGGTCTCCAGGTCGTGGCCGCCGGTCTCGATCAGCCCGTCGGTGCACATCAGCAGCGTCTCGCCGGTCTCCAGGTGGATCCGGGTGATGGGGTAGTCGGTGTCCGGGTCGATGCCCAGCGGCAGGCCGCCCGCCGTCGGCCGGGTGATCAGGGTGCCGTCGGAGAGCCGGACCGCGGGGTCGCTGTGGCCGGCCCGGGCGATGTCGAGGACCCCGGCGACCGGGTCGACCTCCGCGTAGAGGCAGGTGGCGAAGCGCGGGTCGGAGGACTGCTCGGGGTCGTGCCCGGCGCCGTCCGCCAGCCCGGCCAGGAACCGGGAGGCGCGGGAGAGCACGGCGTCCGGGTGGTGGCCCTCGGAGGCGTAGGCGCGCAGCGCGATGCGCAGCTGCCCCATCAGCCCGGCGGCGCGCACGTCGTGCCCCTGCACATCGCCGATCACCAGCGCGGTACGGCCCGACGGCAGGTCGATCACGTCGTACCAGTCGCCGCCGACCTGTAGCCCGCCGCCGGTGGGCACATAGCGGGCGGCGACCGTGAGGCCGGGGATGTCCGGTTTGGCCGCGGGCAGCATGGAGCGCTGGAGCCCGGCGGAGAGCTCCCGTTCCGTCTCGTGCACCGAGGCGCGGGACAGGGCCTGGGCGAGCAGCCGGGCGACCGTGGAGAGCACCGAGCGGTCGTCGGGGGTGAAGTCCACCGGATGGTCGAACGAGGCCATCCACACGCCCATGACCCGGCCCGCCTCGACGAGCGGCAGGAAGGCCCAGGACCGGCGCCGGAAGCGGCCGGTCAGCCGGTAGGCGCCGGGGAAGCGCGCCGCGTACTCCTCCGGGCTGGGCAGGTAGACCGCCCGTCCGGTGCGGACCACCTCGGCCGGCGGGTGGTCGCCGTCCACCGTCATCGTGGTGAACGGTTTCTCGTCCCCGGGCCGGTACCCGTAGTGGCCGATGATCGATATCCGGTCGCCGTCGAGGCCGAGCACCACCATCCCGGTGGGTTCGAAGCCGGGCATCGACAGGCCGGAGACCACCCGCAGCACCTCGCTGGTGGAGACCGCCTCGGCGAGCGCCCGCCCGGCGTCCAGCAGGAACGCCTCCCGGCCGAGCCGGCGGTCGCCGCTGGGCGCGCGCGCCGCGGACGTGCCCGGCTGCGGCTCCAGCACCTCCTCGAAGGTGCCCACCAGCTGCTCCGCACCGTCGTCCGCCGGGTTCGGCAGGCAGCGGGTGCGGATGAGCCGCAGCACCGTGCCGTGCTCGTCGACGACCCGCAGCCGTGCCTCGGAGACCCGGCCCTCGTCCATGCCCAGCCGGACCACGGAGGTGGCTTCGATCCAGTCGAGCGGGTGAAACCGGGCGCGGATGCCCGACTCCGTAAGAGTGGTGGGTCCGGCGGGCAGCCCGAGCAGCCGGGCGGCTTCGGCGTCGAGGACGACGGCGGCCGGAACGCTCTCCCATCGCCACACGCCGGTCGCGATGGCGGCCAGTACGTCCTCGGTGCGCATTGCACTACTTTATGAGGATTCCCCGCGGGCTTACCAGTGAAGCCGGTGGCGCCGGTACCCTTGCGGGTGGCCCTGAGCGTGTACGCACACCGAGGGTGTCCACCGCGGCCCCCGCCCTGCCGACCGGAGCACGCCCCGGCGGGACGACGGCGGGCCCACCGCCCTGACGACCAGACGACGACTTGGATGAACGATGCATCGGTACCGGTCCCACACCTGCGGCGAGCTCCGTGCTGCCGACGTCGACACCGACGTCCGGCTCTCCGGCTGGCTGCACAATCGGCGTGACCTGGGCGGCATCCTCTTCATCGATCTCCGCGACCACTACGGTCTGGTGCAGCTGGTGGCCCGTCCCGGCACCGCCGCCAACGAGGCGCTGAGCCACCTCACCAAGGAGACCGTGGTCCGGATCGACGGCCGGGTGGTCAGCCGCGGCGCCGACAACGTCAACCCCGAGCTGCCCACCGGCGAGATCGAGGTCGAGGTCGCGGACGTCGAGGTGCTCGGCGCCGCCGGGCAGATCCCGTTCACGATCAACGCCGAGGACGGCGTCAACGAGGAGCGGCGGCTGGAGTACCGCTTCCTGGACCTGCGCCGCGAGCGGATGCACCGCAACATCATGCTGCGCACCGCCGTCATCCGGTCGATCCGCGAGAAGATGACCGCCCTCGGGTTCAACGAGCTGGCGACCCCGATCCTCTCCGCCACCTCCCCGGAGGGCGCCCGCGACTTCCTGGTGCCGTCGCGGCTGCACGCCGGCAAGTTCTACGCGCTGCCGCAGGCCCCGCAGCAGTTCAAGCAGCTGCTGATGATCGCGGGCTTCGACCGCTACTTCCAGATCGCGCCCTGCTTCCGCGACGAGGACGCCCGCGCGGACCGCTCCCCCGGCGAGTTCTACCAGCTCGACATGGAGATGAGCTTCGTCGAGCAGGAGGACGTCTTCCAGGTCATCGAGAAGGTGATGACCGACCTCTTCGAGGAGTTCGGCGGCGGCCGCCACGTCACCTCCCCGTTCCCGCGCATCCCGTTCCGCGAGGCGATGCTGAAGTACGGCTCGGACAAGCCGGACCTGCGCGCCAAGCTGGAGCTGGTCGACGTCTCGGAGGTGTTCGCGGGCTCCGGCTTCAAGGCGTTCGCCGGCAAGCACGTCCGGGCCCTGGCCGTGCCGGACACCGCCGACCAGCCGCGGAAGTTCTTCGACCAGCTGGGTGAGTACGCCGTGGCGCAGGGCGCCAAGGGCCTGGCCTGGGTGCGGGTCGGCGACGACGGCTCGCTGAGCGGCCCGATCGCGAAGTTCCTCACCGAGGCGGACGTGGCCGCGCTCACCGAGGCGCTCGGCCTCAAGCCGGGCAGTGCCGTGTTCTTCGGCGCCGGCGAGTTCGACGAGGTCTCCAAGATCATGGGCGCGGTCCGCGTCGAGGCCGCCAAGCGGGCCGGCCACTTCGAGGAGAACGTCTTCCGCTTCTGCTGGATCGTCGACTTCCCGATGTTCGAGAAGAACGAGGACACCGGGCAGATCGAGTTCTCGCACAACCCGTTCTCCATGCCGCAGGGCGGCCTGGAGGCGCTGAACACCAAGGACCCGCTGGACATCCTCGCCTGGCAGTACGACATCGTCTGCAACGGGGTGGAGCTGTCCTCCGGCGCCATCCGCAACCACGAGCCGGACGTCATGTACCGGGCGTTCGAGATCGCCGGGTACAGCAACGAGGACGTCGAGCGCGAGTTCGGCGGCATGCTGCGCGCGTTCAAGTTCGGCGCCCCGCCGCACGGCGGCATCGCCCCCGGCGTCGACCGCATCGTGATGCTCCTCGCCGACGAGCCGAACATCCGCGAGACCATCGCGTTCCCGCTCAACGGCAACGCCCAGGACCTGCTGATGGGCGCCCCGAGCGAGGTCGACGAGACCCGGCTCAGGGAGCTGCACCTGTCGCTCCGCAAGCCCCCGCAGGTCAAGCAGGCGGACAGCGCCGCGGAGAAGCCGGCGCAGTAACCGCCGCACCCGGCGCGCGGCCCGGCCGCGCGCCCGGCCCGCACCCTCGGCAGGACCCCGGCCCGGTGGCCGGGGTCCTGCCGCGTCCGGGGGCCGGACGGGGCGGCCCATCGGGCAGATGCCGACGCCGGTTACCCCGATCCGGCGGATCTCAGGATTTCCTATGATCCGCCGAATCCGCCGCCCGGGGGCCGGGCAGCCCGCCCCGGCCGCCACCCCGCCCGGCCGGCCCCGGCCCGCCCCGGCACCCCGGCGCCACCGCCCTGACCAGCGCAGACCACCGGACCTCGGGGCCGCGGTCCGGCCGCGCGCCCGGCCGGCCGGCCGTTCCCGCCCGCGCGGGCCGGCGCCACCGGAGCGCACCGGGGCGCGTCCGCGAGCCACCGCGGGGGCCGCCCATCGGCCCCCGTCCGGTCGCCGAGGGTGCGCGGGAGCTGACAGGCTGTTCCGGGGTCCGGCAGCCGTGACCGGCCCGCTCCGCCCCCGGCCCCGGAAAGGACGACCGATGCCCGATCGCCTGGCCCTGACCCGTCGTGCCGCGGTTGCCGCACTGCTGCTCTGCGCCGGCGTGCTGACCGGATACGGGAGCACCGCGGCGGGCGGACCCGGCAAGGAACCCGGCACCGCCGGTGGCGTCGCGGACGCGCCGGACACCGCGGAACGCGCGCTGCCCGCCGCCGGCCCGGACACCGGCCGGCGGTCCGGCACCGCGGGGGAGCCGGCGGCGGCCGCCCCGGCCGGCGGTCCGCAGTCCGGGCACTCGGCGCCGTCCCCGGCTCTCACCTCGGCGATCGGCGAGCCGGGCCGGCTGCCCGGCATCGGCCCCCGGACCTCCGCCGCGATCCCCGAGGAGGCCCGCCAGGCCCTGGTGGTGACCGGCGAGGGGCCCGACTCCCCGTACGCCACCGCGGTGCTGCACGAGCGGACCGCCACCGGCTGGGTGGCGGCGGGCCCCGCCTGGCCCGCGCACAACGCGCTCCGCGGCTGGACCGACGACCACCACCTGGGCGACCTGCGTTCACCCCGGGGCGTCTTCGGCCTCACCGACGCGGGCGGTCTCCGGGCCGACCCGGGCGCCAAACTCCCCTACGACCACTCGGGCGGCTTCATCGCCACCGGGCTCGGCTTCGAGGGGGAGCCGCTGGCGGGCGCCTTCGACTACGTGGTGGCCATCAACTACAACCGGCGCCCCGGCACCTCGCCGCTGGACTGGACCCGGCCGCTGGGGGCGGAGAAGGGCGGCGGCATCTGGATCCACGTGGACCACGGCGGCCCGACCCACGGGTGCGTCAGCATCACGGCACCCCATATGAAACGGCTGCTGCGGTCCCTGGACCCGGACCGGCACCCGGTCGTGGTCATGGGCGACGCGGAGTTCCTGGCCCGCTGAGCCGGCGGCTCAGGGCCACGGCACCGAACGGTCGCTGAGCCGCCGGTCCACCCCGCACGGGGCCGCGGCCTCGGACCGGGCCACCCGGTGCACCGCGCGGAGCAGCCGCCGGGGCGTGGTGCGGTGCTGCCAGAGCACGGCCCGTACGCCGTACTCCATCACCACCATCAGCTCCGCCTCCCGCAGCTCACCGGCGATCAGCACCACCCGCTGCCTGCCCCCGCGCACCAGCCGGCGCAGCTCCGCCCCGGCCCGTTCGTCCAGCCGCTCGGCCAGCATCACGGCGACCGCCCCGCGGGGCTCGTCGGCGAACGGGAGTGGCCGCTCGATCAGTTCGATGGTGCTCTCCTGCTGCAGATGACGGACGACTCCGGCCCGGGACAGCGGGTCGGGGCCGTGGACCGTCACCGTGACGCGTCTGTCCGGCACGTGCGTTCCTCGATTTCCCCATGGTTCGCGGATTACACAGGGTCAGCGAGGCGGTTAAACGTTCCCTTGCCGACGGCCAAACGCCCGGGCCGCGGCGGTGCGGCGGGCCCGCGCACGCGAACGCCCCCGCCCGGCGACGGCCGGGGCGGGGGCGGGGCGCCGTCATGGTGCCGGGACGGTCAGGCGCCGGCCGGAGTCTGCTCGGTGCCGCCGAAGCGCACCCGGTACGACTCCAGGTCCTCCTCGGTGATCTTCGCGAAGAGCACCGGCGGAACGGTGAACGGGGTGCCCGCCGGGACCGCCGCCAGCGCCCGGGCCTCCTCCGGCGCGACCCACTCCGCGGTGTCGTCGGCGAGCGCGAACGCGGAGCGCATGGCCGCCGCCGAGGCCGGGATGAACGGCTCGGAGACCACCGCGTACAGGTGGATCAGGTTCATCGCGGTGCGCAGGGTGAGCGCCGCGCCCTCCTGGTCGGTCTTGATCTCCAGCCAGGGGGCCTTCTCCTCGAGGTAGGAGTTGCCCGCGCTCCACAGGGCGCGCAGCGCGGCGGCCGCCTTGCGGAACTGGAGCGCGTCCATGTGCTCCTCGTACTCCGCGAGCAGCCGCGCGATCTCCTCGCCCAGCCGGGCCTCCGCCTCCCCGGCGGGCTTCCCGGCCGGGACCTCGTCGCCGAACCGCTTGCGAGAGAAGGACAGCACCCGGTTGACGAAGTTGCCGAGGGTGTCGGCGAGGTCCTTGTTGACGGTGGCGGTGAAGTGCTCCCAGGTGAAGGAGGTGTCGTCGGACTCCGGCGCGTTGGCGATCAGGAAGTAGCGCCAGTAGTCGGCCGGCAGCACCTCCAGCGCCGCGTCGGTGAACACGCCCCGCTTCTGCGAGGTGGAGAACTTCCCGCCGTAGTACGTCAGCCAGTTGAACGCCTTGACGTAGTCGACCTTCTTCCACTTGTCGCGGGTGCCCAGCAGCGTCGCCGGGAACATCACGGTGTGGAAGGGGACGTTGTCCTTCGCCATGAACTCGGTGTACCGGACGGTGTCGTCGGCGTCGTACCACCACGACTTCCAGTCCCGGTTCGCCGGGTCCAGGTCCGCCCACTCCTTCGTCGCGCCGATGTACTCGATCGGCGCGTCGAACCAGACGTAGAAGACCTTGCCCTCGGCCGCCAGGTCCGGCCAGGTGTCGGCCGGCACCGGCACGCCCCAGTCCAGGTCGCGGGTGATCGCGCGGTCCTGGAGGCCCTCGTTCAGCCACTTGCGGGCGATGGACGAGGCGAGCGTCGGCCAGTCCTTGCCGTGCTCCTCCACCCAGGACTCCACCTCGCCGGCGAGCTTGGACTGGAGCAGGAACAGGTGCTTGGTCTCCCGGACCTCCAGGTCGCTGCTGCCGCTGATCGCGGAGTGCGGCTCGATCAGGTCCGTCGGGTCCAGCACCCGGGTGCAGTTCTCGCACTGGTCGCCGCGCGCCTTGTCGTAGCCGCAGTGCGGGCAGGTGCCCTCGATGTAGCGGTCCGGCAGGAACCGGCCGTCGGCGTTGGAGTACACCTGGCGGATCGACCGCTCCTCGATGAACCCGTTCGCCTTCAGCTCCCGCGCGATGGTCTGGGTGATCTCCACGTTCTGCGCGGAGGAGCTGCGGCCGAAGTAGTCGAAGGACAGCGCGAAGCCGTCGTAGACCGCCTTCTGGGCGTCGTGCTGCTGGGCGCAGAAGACGTCCACCGGCAGCCCCGCCTCCTTGGCGGCCAGCTCGGCGGGGGTGCCGTGCTCGTCGGTGGCACAGATGTAGAGGACGTCGTGCCCGCGGCGGCGCATATAGCGCGCGTAGACGTCGGCCGGGAGCATGGACCCCACCATGTTGCCCAGGTGCTTGATCCCGTTGATGTAGGGAAGGGCGCTGGTGATGAGGTGTCGAGCCATTGCAGGCTGCTCCCAAGTCGATGCCGTGAGTGACGTGTGACCCGTGGAACGCTCTCCACGAGCCGCCAATATCGTATCCGAGCGGCACCGGCCAGCCGTGCCGTGTCAAATGGCGGAAACGCGTGGGCGGGCCCGGGCCGCGGCGGCGGGCGGCCACCGTCGGTGCCCCGGCACGCGGAAGGGGTGCCGCGGCACGGTGCAAGGAGGTGCCCCGGCACGTGCAAGGGGTGCCCCGGCACGCGGAAGGGGTGCCGCGGTCGGCCCGCGACACCCCTCACCAGGTCCGGTGCGGACTCAGCCCCGGACGATCCCGGCGGCCCGCGCGGCCCGCAGCCAGACCGGGAACTCCGCCATCAGCTCCTGGTAGAGATCGGCGTCCGCCACCTCGCGCGGCTCCAGACCCGCGTGGAAGAAGCCCGCGTTGTCGATCACCCGCTTCTCCGGCACGGCCAGGTCGTCGAGCTTGCGCAGGAAGTCGAACCCCCTGGCGTCGGGCTCCCCGAAGCCGATGAACTGCCAGAAGATCGGCAGCCCGGCCGCCTCGCAGAGCGCCTTCTCGGCCGCCGGCTTGCTGGTCGGCGCACCGTCGGTCTGGAAGATCACGAAAGCCGGGTCGGTGGCACCGGACTGCCGGTAGTGCTCGGTCACCGCCTCGATCGCCCGGTGGTAGTTGGTGCGCCCCATGTGGCCGAGCGACGCGTGCAGTTCCTCCACCCGGCCGGTGAAGTTGTCCAGGCCGATGTCGGCGGTGCCGTCGATGTCGGTGGAGAAGAAGACCAGCGGCACCGTGCCGTCGTCGTCGAAGTGCGCCGAGAGGGCCAGCGCCTGCTCGGCGAGGTGCTGCACCGTCCCGTCCTTGTAGTAGCGGCGCATCGACCCGGAACGGTCGAGCACCAGGTAGACGGCGGCACGCTCGCCACGCAGACCCCGCTGCTCCACGGCGCCGGCCGCGGCCTTGAAGAGACTGACGAGAGCCGGCGCCTGCGCCGCCACCTTCGCCAGCGCGGCCGCCTCCGGGGCGGTTGACTCCGAGGTGGTCGCCTCCGCGATTGCCTCCGGCGCGGCGGTGTCCGTGGCCGTCTCGTTCGCTTCGCTGTCCGTGGCGGTCTCCGTGTCGGGGTCGGCTTCCGTGTCGGAATCGGTAGCGGTGTCCGTGTCCGTGTCCGCGTCCGGGGTCGCGTCCGCGTCCGGGTCCGTGGTCGTGCTCGACTCCGTGCCCGTGGCCGGCTGGTCCGCTTCGGTGCCGGTCGCGGTGGCGGTTCCGGCGGTCGCGGGGACGGGCGTGGTCTCCGGCTCGGGCTCGGGCTCGGCCTCCGGCTGGGCCTCGGGCTCGGGCTGCGGCTCGGGCTCGGCCTCCGATGTCGGCTCGGGCTCGGGGTCGGCCTCGGGCTCCGGGGTCGGCTCGGGATCGGCCTCCGGCTCGGGGTCGGCCTCGGGCTCCGGTGTCGGCTCGGGCTCGGGGTCGGCCTCGGGCTCCGGTGTCGGCTCGGGCTCGGGGTCGGCCTCCGGCTCGACGGCCGGCTCCGGCTCAGCAGTCGGCTCCGGCTCGGGCTGCGTCTGGGCGGCTTCCGGTGCCTGCTCGTCGGCCGGGGCGGCCTCCGTGCCGGGGGTCTCGGCCACCGCGGTGGCCGGTTCGGCATCCGCTGCGGGGACCTCGTCGGCCTGCGCGGTGTCGGCGGCGGGCTCCTCGCCGCCCGGCTCCTCGCCGGCCTTCTCCGCGGCCTCCGGCTCCGGGGCGGTGTCCGGGGTGTCCGACTGCTGTTCGGTGGTGGGTTCGGGAGCGTCGGCCGTGACGGCGGCCTCCTGCTCCACCTCCTGCCGCTCCGCGGACTCCTGCTCCACCGCCTTCTGTTCCGGGATGTCGACCGTGGCCGCGCTCTCCGGTTCCGTGTCGGCCGGGGTGTCGACCGTGGCCGTGCTCTCCGGCTCCGCCTCGCCCGGGGCGTCGGCGTCCGCCTTCTTCGCCGACGGGGCCGCCGCTTCCGGCTCCGGTTCGGCCGCGGTGTCGGCGTCCGGTGCCGGGGACCTCAGCAGCTCGTCCAGCGTCTTGAGCGGTGCGGTCAGCGCCGGGTGGTTGACCGTCGGGTCCGACAGCAGGTCGTCGTCATCGTCCGGTGCCGTGGCGGCCGGTGCGGTCCCGGCCGCGGTGGTGTCCGCCTCCGCGTCCGCGCCCGCAGGTGCGGGCCGGTTGGCGGTGACGGTGGTGGTGTCCGCCGGGCCGGCGTCGGCGCTCGGGCCGGCAGGGGCCTCGGCGGTCGCCGGCTCCGGCCCGGACTCCGAGGCGGGGTGCTCCTCCGGGGCGGTGGACGAAGCCGTGCCCGGCTCTGGGCCGGTGGCCGGGGCCGGGTCTGTCCCGGCGGCCGTCCCGGCGGCCGGGTCGGGTGCCGCGGCCGGAGCCGGCTCCGCGGCCGTCGTGTCCGAGCGGTCGGTGGCCGGGTCGGTGGCCGGTGCGGCGGCCGCGGCCTCGGGCTGCTCGTCCGGGACACCTGCCGCCTCCGGACCAGCCGTCTCGTCCTGCTTTGAGCCGGAACGGCCGAAAACCTTGCGCAGCAGGTCCCGTATGCCCATGGGAGAACCTCTCACGTATCGAGTGCGATGCGATGCACGGCGACGCATGTTCCGTGGTCCGCAAAGGCTAGCGGGCCGTCCCGGGCGGGCTTCGCCGCGTTCCGGGGCCCGCGCCGCGCGCCGCGGGCCGGCGGTGGCCGGAGGGGCGCCCCCTCGGTCGCGCACGCCCCCGTGCTCCGGCGCCGCCACGCGTCGACGCGCTCGCCTGCGCCCGGCCCCGGCGCACGCCGGCCGCCCTTGTGCGCCGGCCCCGGCGTCGCCATGCGCCGGCCGCCCGCGTGCGCCGACCGTCCGCCTGTGCCCGCCACTTCCGCGCACACGGCGCTTCACCGCCGGTGCGCCTGGTGTCACCCGCCCGCGCGCGTGCACGTCTCCCTCACGTTCCGGACGCCCGGCGGACACCCTGGTGGCGGCAAGCCATGTTCGGTTGCCCGCAGTTCACTCCTGATTCACGTCTCCGTCGTCGCCAGGCGGTCCGTCGCGCCTAGCTTCGCCCGCGGACGGATTCCGACGTCATGTCGGCGCAGGTCGCGCCGGTAACACCCAACGGGAAACCCATACGGAGGGGAAAGCGTGCGCAAGTTCCTGCCGCTGATCGGCTCGCACCAGGGCGGCCGTTCCGCCATGACCTGTCGGTACCGGTGTGGTGACGCCTGCTTCCACGAGGCGCCCAACACCAGTGACAACGGCTACGTCGGCGACGTCATAGCGAGCGCGCTGTCGCGGCGTTCGGTGCTGCGTGCCGGCGCCGTGGTGACGGTGGCCGCCGCGGCCGGTGCCACCGCGCTGGCCCAGGCCCCGGAGGCGAGCGCCGCCGCGCCGTCGGTCGCCAAGGGCGCGGGGCGCCCGAAGGCCGCGCGTGGCCTGCGGTTCACGCCGGTCGCGCCGAACACCGCCGACGCGGTCACGGTCGCCGACGGCTACGCGCAGAACATCGTCATCCGCTGGGGCGACCCGATCCTGCGCGGGGCGCCCGCGTTCGACCCGGACCGGCAGACGGCCAAGGCGCAGGCCGCCCAGTTCGGTTACAACAACGACTACATGGCGGTGCTCGACGTCCCGCACGAGCGGAACCGGCAGCTGCTGGTGGTGAACCACGAGTACACCGACGAGCAGCTGATGTTCGCCGGGTACGACCCGGCGAACCCGACCCGTGAGCAGGTCGAGATCGGCTGGGCGGCGCACGGCCTGTCGGTGGTCGTGGCACAGGAGGAGCACAAGCTGGGCCGGCTGACCGCCGTGCTCCGGCACCGGCTGAACCGCCGGATCACCGCCACCACCCCGTTCGAGGTGACCGGCCCGGCGGCGGGCAGCGAGCTGCTGCGGACCTCCGCCGACCCGTCCGGCCGCAAGGTGCTGGGCACCCTCAACAACTGCGGTGGCGGCATCACCCCGTGGGGCACCGTGCTCTCCGGGGAGGAGAACTTCAACCAGTACTTCGGGAACGGCGGCGCGGTGACCGACCCGGTCACCGCCGCGCGGCTGAAGCGCTACGGCATCGGCGGCGCCGCCTCCGAGCGCAAGTGGGAGCGTTTCGACAAGCGGTTCGACGTGGCACAGGAGCCCAACGAGACCAACCGTTTCGGCTGGGTCGTGGAGATCGACCCGTTCGACCCGGAGTCGACGCCGCGCAAGCTCACCGCGCTGGGCCGCTTCAAGCACGAGGCCGCCGAGCCGCGGCTGACCGACGACGGCCGCCCGGTGCTGTACATGGGCGACGACGAGCGCTTCGACTACTTCTACAAGTTCGTCTCGGCCAAGCGCATGAAGCGCGGCAACAGCCGGGCCGCCCGCGAGCACAACCGCACGCTGCTGGACGAGGGCACCCTGTACGTCGCCAAGTTCACCGGTGACAGCCCGGCCGCCGAGATCGACGGCTCCGGGAAGCTGCCCAAGGACGGCGAGTTCGACGGCAGCGGTGAGTGGATCCCGCTGGCCAGCGGCACCACCTCGTACGTGGAGGGCATGACCGCCGAGGAGGTGTACGTCTTCACGCGGATCGCCGCGGACAAGGTGGGCGCCACCAAGATGGACCGCCCCGAGGACGTGGAGCCCAGCCCGCGCACCGGCCGCGTCTACATCGCGCTGACCAACAACAAGGACCGGGGCGCGGCGGGCAAGGCGGCGGCCGACGAGGCCAACCCGCGCAACGGCAACAAGCACGGCCAGATCCTGGAGCTGGCCGAGCACTGGAACGACCCGGCCGCGGACCGCTTCACCTGGCGGCTGTTCCTGGTGTGCGGCGACCCGGGCGACCCGGGCACCTACTTCGGCGGCTTCCCCAAGGAGCAGGTCAGCCCGATCTCCTGCCCGGACAACATCACCTTCGACAACCACGGCAACCTGTGGATCTCCACCGACGGCAACGCCCTGGGCACCCACGACGGCCTGTTCGGGGTGGCGACTGCCGGGGAGCGCCGGGGTGAGGTGAAGCAGTTCCTCACGGTGCCGAAGGGCGCGGAGACCTGCGGCCCGATCGTGCAGGACCGGCGGGTGCTGGTCGCGGTGCAGCACCCGGGCGAGGTGGACGGCGCGAGCGTCGAGAAGCCCGCGTCGACCTGGCCGGACGGGCCGGGTGCGCTGGTGCGGCCGTCGGTGGTCAGCGTGTGGCGCCGCAACGGGGACGACATCGGCGTCTGAGCCGGCCGCCGCGCGGTGGCGGAGGCCCGCGTACCGCGATCCGGCGGGTGCGGGTGACCGGAGAGTGTCCGGGGACCGTTACGGGGTCCCCGGGCCGCGGAGGACGCCCGGGGCGGGGGAGCCCCCGGGCGTCCTCTTTTCATCTGCCGGGTGGCGCCGCCCGCCTCTTCCGGATGTCCGGACGGGCGTTGTCCGAGGGGGGTGGGAAAGCCCGCCGGGATATTCGGACGTGCGCCCTCGAAGTGCGGGAATTGCCGTACCGGGGGTCACGGGGAGGGCGCTTCCCGGTTTTGCGCGGCGGTTTTCCGGGGGGTCCGCTTTTCCGTCCGGGCGGGCCCGGTAGGCGCCGTATGGCGCTGCCCGGCGGGGCGCGCGCGGGGCCGGCGACGTCGCCGCCGGTGGATCGGTCCCGGCCCGCGAACGGGCCGGAACCGGTGGGAAGCAGGGGCGGAACCGGTGGGAGGCCGGGGCGGAACCGGTGGGGGCCGGTGTCCCGGGTGGCCGGGACCGCCGCCGGCCGGTGGACGTGGAGGCTCCGTGGAGGATCTGTGCCGATCCGCGGTGCGAATTCCGTGGCTTTATGTGAGAGTTCTGGTGATATCGCGCGCGTATTGCCCCACCGGTCCGGATGCAAAACGGGATATTGACCGATGTTTGTCAACGCGCGCCGTTAAACTTGTCGCCCCGCCACGCCAGCAGAGTTGGAAAGCGAGAGCGAGACAATGCAGCCAACCGGCCCGCTCGGAACACCACCGGTGAACGGGCGAAGCAGGCTGTTGCAGAGTCCGCTCGCCCTGCTGGACACCACCATGGACCAGTTGCGCACCCTGATCGTGGTCCACGAGGCGGGCACCGCGCTGGGCGCGGCCCGGGTGCTGGGCCGGGAGCAGTCCAGCGTGCAGAAGCAGCTCGACACCATGAACCGGAACTTCAGCGAGCTGTGCGGCGAACCCCTGGTGCTCAAGCAGGGGCGCGGCAAGAACGTGCTCTTCACCGCCACCGGTCAGGCGCTGGTCGAGCTGGCGCGCGGCACCCTGGGCAGCTGGCTGGACGGGGTGCACGAGTCGCGCCGCCGGCTCGGCCGGACCCTGATGGTCGGCACCACCCGCTTCACCCTGGCGTACCTGGCCGGGGCCGGGGAGCGGGTGAGCGCGGACTTCCGGCAGCGCGGCATCGAGCTGAAGGTGGGGCACGTCCGCACCCGGGACGTGCTGGCGAAGCTGCGCGCCAAGGAGGTCGACCTGGTGTGCGGCAGCGTGGTGACCAAGCCGGGCGGCGGTGGCAACGAGCTGGACGAGTTCGACGTCATGGAGTGGCGGCGCAGCGGCGTGTCGCTGCTGACCAACCTGCCCCGGGAGCGGCTGCCGGGCCCCACCGTGGAGAGCAGCGAGCTGCGCACCCTGCCGCTGGTGGTGTCCGCCAGCGGGTTGATGGCCGGTGTGCTGCACACCTGGTTCGGCGCCGACTACCGCAACCGGCTGCACATCGCCGCCGAGATCGACACCGTCAACTACGGCTTCGAGCTGCTGCGGTCGGGGTTGCTCCAGGGCTGCATGCTGGTGACCGAGGGCGTCGCCGAGGCGGCCGGTGACCCGCGGGCCTCCCATGGGCGCGGGCTGCGCGCGGTCGACCTGGTGAACGACACCGGGCCCCGGCTGGAGGTGCTGCTGGGCGCGTACACCCGGCGCGGGGAGCGCGCCTGCTACGACCGGTCGCACCCGCTCAACATGCTGTGGGACGCGCTGTCGGAGGAGAACGACCGGTGGCGGCGGGAGCAGCACTGGCCGACCGCCGGCCTGGAGCCGGACCCCTTCGAGCTGGCCAACACCTACGACCCCAGCGAGAGCTGATCCGGCCGGGGCCCTCCCGCCCGGTCCGCCACCGCCCGAGGGGCGGTTCCCGCCCGGTCCGCGACTGCCTGAGGTGCCGTTCCCGCCCGGTCCGCGATCACCTGAGGTGCTGTTTCCCGCCCGCGCCGCGACCGCCTGCCACGCCACCGCCCGGTACGCCGCACCCGGGGCCGTGACCGCCCGGTACGCCGCGACCGCCCGGTATGCCGCGCCCGGCCCGTGCCCGACCCGCCACACCGCCCGATCGGCCGCCGCCCGATCGGCCGCCGCCCGGTACGCGCCGCGCCGCGCCGTCGTCGTCCGCGCCGGGCCACCGCCCGACCCGTGCCCGACCTGGCACCTCCCGGTACGCCGCGCCGGGCCTTCGCCGTCCGCACCGGGCGCCGCCCGCGCCGCGTCGCCGTCCGGCCATCGATGCGTACGGCGCGCGTCGCGCGCCGGTCGCCGCCCCGTAGCGCGTGCCGGAGACCTTTTCGCCATGACGGAGATGACGGAACGGAAGGCTCCGAGGCGGCGGCTGCCGCTCCGTACGCTGCTCTGCCTCGTCCCGGTCGTGGCGGTGGCGGTCTGGGTGGTCCGGCACTGGCCGGTGGTCGCCGAGGGGGCCGAGCAGCTGCCGGCCGCGGATCCCCCGCTGCTGCTGGTGGCCGTCACCACGACCGCGCTGGCCTGGGTCGCGGCGGCCTGCGCCCGGCAGGGCGCGCTGGTGCAGCCGCTGCCCGCGGGGCGGCTGCTGGCCACCCAGTTCGCCGCGGGCGCGGCCAACCACCTGCTGCCCTCCGGGCTGGGCGCCGGGGCGGTCAACCTGCGCTTCATGACCGTGTGCGGGGTGCCGCCGGCGCGGTCCTCGTCCGCCCTGGCGCTGTATCTGATGGCCGAGGTGGTGGGGCGGGTCGGGCTGACCCTGGTGCTGCTGGTGGCCTTCCCGGACGCCCTGCCGCTGCACACCCTGCTGCCGGACGGGGTGGGCTTCCCCGCGGTGGCGCTGGTGGCCGGGGCGGCGCTGCTGGTCCTGGTCCTGGCGGTGGGGGCGCTGCGGAAGGTGGTCCGGGAGTTCCTCGGCACGGTGGTGCGGGAGGCGCGGTCGGTGCACCGCAGGCCGGCCCGGGTGCTGGCGCTGTGGGGCGGGTCGCTGGCCTTCCCGGCGCTGCAGGCCGCCGGCCTGGTGGCGGTCGCCCTCGCGCTGGGCGTGGCGGTGCCGGTGATGCACCTGGCGGTCGCCTATCTGACCGCGAGTGTGGTGGCCGCCGTGGTGCCGACGCCGGGCGGCATCGGATCGGTGGAGGCGGCGCTGGTCGTGGCGCTGGTGGGGGTCGGGGCGACCACCGCGGCGGCCACCGCGGTGGTGCTGGGGTACCGCCTGATCACCGTGTGGCTGCCGCTGCTGCCCGGTGCGCTCACGCTGGGCGCGCTGGTGCGCTGGAAGGTGCTCTGAGGCGGCTTCGGGGCGGTGCCGCCCAGTGCCACCCGGCGCCTCCCCACCCGGCGCCGTCCCCGCCCGGCGCCGTCCCCGTCCGCAGCCGGCCCGGGGCGCCGCCCGGCTCAGCGGGCCGCCGCGTACAGGTCCAGGTCGACCAGGAGGGCCCGGTGGTCGGTGTGGTCCAGATCGAGGAACCGGGTGGCGCGCGGCCGCAGCGTCTCGCTGACCAGGACGTGGTCGATCTGGGCGCCCAGCGGCGGCGCGGTCAGGCTGGGCCAGGTGGGGGTGCGGGCGGCGCCGGTCGCGCGGGCGCTGTCCCGGAGGCCGGTGTCCAGCAGGTCCCGGAACGCGGCGTGGTCCTGGGTGGCGTTGAAGTCGCCGGCGATCAGGGTGGCCCGGTCGTCGCGCCCGGCGGCGAAGTCGCGCAGCCGGCCCAGCTCGGTGCGCCACAGGTCCACCTCGCCGGGCATCGGCGGCATGGGGTGGGCGACCTGCACCCGCACCGGCAGGCCGTTGACCGTCGCCACCGACCGCGGCATCGACAGGGTGCCGGGCAGCGGCCGCTCGTCCCGCAGCGGGTGGGTGCTGAGGATCGCCGAGCCCTCGGCGGGGCTGCCGGTGACGATGTTGCGGTACGGGTAGGCGCGGCGTACCGCGGGCGCGTCGAGCGCCGTCGCGCAGCGGGCGTCGCACTCCTGGACCGCGACCAGGTCCGGCTTCTCCCGGCGCACCACGGTGAGCAGCCCGTCGGTCGCCCCGCCGTACTCCAGGTTGGCGGTGAGCACCCGCAGGGTGGCCACCGGGCGGCCGTACGGTTCGGGCCCGGCCGGCCCGTCGTAGGGCTGGGTGAACCAGCCGGTGGCCGCGGCGGCGACCAGCGCCCAGACGCAGCCGGCCGCCCAGCGCGCGGCGACCGCCAGCACCAGGCCGAGCAGTGCCGGGACCAGCAGCCAGGGCAGGAAGGCCAGCAGCTGGGGGACCGGGGTGACACCGTCGGTGTCGGCGGCCCGGCAGCCGACGACCAGGGTGACCACGGCGAGCGGCGGCATCGCGCACCAGGCGGCGATCCGCCGGCGTCCGGTGGGCAGGCGGAGGAACCGGCCCGGGCGGCCGGGCGTGGCGAAGCGGGGGAGCCGGACGCGGCGGACCGCCCGGGGCCGGCGCCCGGGTCCGGTGCCCGGGCCGGCCGCCGGCCCGTCCGGCGGCCCGTCCGGCGGCCCGGCGCGGTGGGCGGCGGTCCGCGCGGGCGGGTCCGCGGCAGGTCCCTGGCTGACGGACGGCTCCACGCTTCGGCCTCTCGGATCGACGGCGATGACGCCGATTCTCCCCGGCCGGGGTGGTCACCGGCGCGGCGGCCCCGCGGGCGGCGCCCGGCAAGGCTTGTTGACAAACTGTCTGAGAGGAATAGTTGATTCCCATTTCATTTGCTGATGTGACACTTGACACTTCGTCAATACGGGCCGGTGTGCCAAAATGCTGCGCAGAGTATTCGCGTGCTCCGGGGTCGGTGAAACTCCGAACCGGCGGTGAAAGTCCGCGACCCGGCCGAAGCCATCGGCCGGTTGACCCGGTGGAATTCCGGGACCGACGGTCAAAGTCCGGATGGTAGGAAGTACGCGGCGGCACGATGTCCGTGCAGTGGCACGCACGGTGCCGGTCGGTGGCGGGAACCAGTGTCCGCCCGCCGGCCCACCGGGCCCTGTCCACCACGACGGCTGTGTTCGCATCCCCGGAACTGCGCAGGCGGACGGGGAGCGGCACCGCTTCCGGCACTCTCTTCGCTCCCCGTCCGCTTCCGGCAGACCGTTACGGGAGCCGGCCGCCCCGCATGGGCCGGCTGGTCGAGAAGGAGAAGGGCCACACTCATGACTGTGGTGGAGCAGAGCATCGCCACCGAGCGCCTCATGGCGGTGGAGCAGGCGATCGAGGTATTCGCCGACGGCGGTTTCGTGATCGTCTTCGACGGTGAATCGAGGGAGAACGAAGGCGATTTGATGATCGCCGCCGAACATACCGACGAACGTTCACTGAAAGAGATGCTCGATCACACCTCCGGGGTGATCTGCGCGGCCCTTCCCGACGAGCGGGCCGCCGCACTCCGGCTGCCGCAGATGGTCGACGACAACACCGGGTTGCACGAGACCGCCTTCACGGTCTCCGTCGACCTCCGGGCGGGCGGCACCACCGGCATCTCGGTCCAGGAGCGCGCCCGCACCATCCGGGCCCTCGCCGACCCCGCCACCACCCCCGAGGACCTCGGCCGCCCGGGCCACATCTTCCCGGTGCGGGCGATGCCCGGCGGGGTGCTCCAGCGCGACGGGCACACCGAGGCGGCGGTCGACCTGTCCCGGCTGGCCGGGCTGTCCGGCGTCACCACCATGTGCGAGGTGGTCAACCCGGACTGGAGCATGGCCCGCTACGACGACCTGCGCCGACTGGCCGCGCGGCGGCTGCTCCCGCTGATCTCGGTACGCGACGTGGCGGCGTACCGGCTGGCCCGGGCCGCCCAGCGGCTCTGAACCCGCCGGAGGCCGATGCGGGCGGTGCCCGGGAGGCCCGGTACCCCGAGTGCCGGAGCCGGGGGCCGCGGGGCCCCGCCGCCGCTCGGCCGGTGCCGCCCGCGGCCGCCGGCCCGCGGGGCGCGGACCGCAGGGGCCGGCCGGGTCCGGTGCCGCCGGCCGGGTCCGGTGCCGCCCCGGCCACCGGGCCGGTGATCGACTGGTCGGTGGAGGGAGCCGGGTCTACGGTCGAATGAGTCTCGAGCGGACACCAGAGGTCCGCTCGACGACCTGAGCGGAACAACGACGTCCGCTCGGGTCGCTCCCGCCGACCCGGGGGAAGCACCATGGCGAGTTCCCGCCCGGCACAGGACACCGCGTCGACCGCCGACCACGAGACGCACGGCCGCAAGAACGTCGCTCTGACCGTGATCGCCAGCTGCCAGCTCATGGTGGTCCTGGACATCACCATCGTGAACATCGCGCTCCCGCACATCCAGAGCGCGCTGGACTTCTCCACGACCAGCCTGTCCTGGGTGGTCAACGCCTACACCCTCACCTTCGGCGGACTCCTCCTGCTCGGCGGCCGGACCGGCGACATCCTCGGCCGCAGACGGGTCTTCGTCTTCGGGGTGCTGCTGTTCTCGCTCGCCTCGCTGCTCGGCGGCCTCGCCCAGAGCTCCGGCCAGCTGCTGGCCGCACGCGCACTGCAGGGGGTCGGCGGGGCCATCGCGTCCCCCACCTCGCTGGCGCTGATCACCACGACGTTCACCGAGGGCCCGGAGCGCAACCGGGCCTTCGGCGTCTTCGCCGCCGTGTCGTCCGGCGGCGGCGCCATCGGGCTGCTCCTCGGCGGCGTGCTCGTCGAATGGCTCGACTGGCGGTGGATCTTCTTCGTCAACGTCCCCATCGGCCTGCTCATCGCCTTCGCCACGCCACGGGTCATCAGGGAGTCCGAGCGGCACGCCGGCCACTTCGACCTGCTCGGCGCGGTCACCTCCACGCTCGGCATGGCGTCCCTGGTGTACGGGTTCATCCGGGCCGCGCAGGACGGCTGGCTGGACGCGCTCACCCTGACCGCCTTCGGCGCCGCGGTCGTCCTGCTCGCCGCGTTCGTCGCCGTGGAGCGCCGCTCCACCCAGCCCATCACCCCGCTGCGGATGTTCGCCGACCGGAACCGGGCGGGCACCTACGGGATCATGCTCTGCCTGGCGGCCGCCATCTTCGGGATGTTCTTCTTCCTCACCCTGTTCGTCCAGAACGTGCTGGACTACACCCCGATCCAGGCCGGACTGGCCTTCCTGCCGGTGAGCGTGGTGATCGTGGTGGGCGCGGCGCTCGCCGCCCAGCTGCTGCCCCGGTACGGCCCCAAACCGTTCATGGTGGGCGGCGCCCTCGCGGCCGCGGCCGGCATGGCCTGGCTGACGCTGATCGACGCCGACGGCACCTACCTCGGCAGCATCCTCGGGCCGATGCTGCTGTTCGCCCTCGGCATGGGCCTCCAGTTCGTCTCCCTCACCCTGATGGCGGTCTCCGGAGTGCCGCCGCACGAGGCGGGGGCCGCGTCCGGGCTGCTCAACACCACCCAGCAGGTGGGCGGTTCACTGGGGCTGTCCATCCTGGTGACGACCTTCTCCACGGCCAGCCGCAACAAGGCCGAGGACCTGGTGCCGGAGTTCCTGGCCCAGGCCACGCCGCGGGAGCGGCTGGCCTTCCAGCGCACCGGGCAGCTCCCCGAGGCCTGGGCCGACCAGGCCCTCACCTCGGGCGTCACCGCGGCGTTCGTGACGGCCACCGTGCTGACCGCGATCGGGGTGCTGATCGCGGTGTTCGCCATCCAGGTGCGCCCCTCGGACCTGGAGAACCTCAAGGGCACCGGGCCGGGCGGCGCCCCGCCGTGACGGCCCCGCCGCCGGGCACCGGAACGGGTCGGGCTGCCGCCCGCCGGGGCCCGGGGCTCCCGGTGGGCAGGCCGGTCACGGCTCCCGGCGCAGCGCCAGCACCGCGTCGACGGTGTCCGCCTCGGCGGCCGGCTTGTCCTCCCGGTAGCGCACCACCCGGGCGAAGCGCAGCGTCACCCCCGCCGGATAGCGGCTGGACCGCTGGAGGCCGTCGAACGCCACCTCCACCACGAGTTCCGGGCGCACCCGCACCACCCACCCGTCGTCGCTCACCGCGATCCGGCGCAGCGCCCCGGTCTGCCACTCCAGCATCGCGTCCGTCAGCCCCTTGAACGTCTTGCCGAGCATCACGAAGGTGCCGTCCGGCCGCCGGGCGCCCAGGTGCAGGTTGGACAGCTTCCCGGTGCGCCGGCCGTGTCCCCACTCGGCGCCCAGCACCACCAAATCCAGGGTGTGCACCGGCTTCACCTTCAGCCAGGAGGCGCCCCGCCGCCCCGCGCCGTACGGCGCGTCCAGGGCCTTGACCACCACTCCCTCGTGCCCCAGCGCCAGCACCTCGGCGGCGAACGCGCGCACCTCCTGCCGGGTCGCCGCGGCGGCCGGGTCCGCGGCCACCACCCGCCGCACCCGCCGGGGCGCGGGCGCGATCCGCGCCAGCTCGGCGTGGCGCTCCCGGGCCGGCAGTCCGAGCAGGTCCCGCCCGTCCACCGAGAGCAGGTCGAAGAAGACCGGGGAGAGCGGGAGGGTCGCCTGCGCCCCGGGCACGTCCAGCCGTGACCCCACCCGCCCGGCGACCTCCTGGAAGGGCCGGGGCCGGCCGTCCGGCCCCAGCGCGATCACCTCGCCGTCCAGCACCGCCCGGTCCACCGCCAGCTCCAGCGCCGCGGTCACCACGTCCGGCAGCCGTCCGGTGATCTCGTCCAGGGTCCGGGTGAAGATCCGTACCGTGGAGCCGTCCCGGTGCACCTGCACCCGGATGCCGTCGAGCTTCTCCTCCACGGCACACGGACCGAGCCGGTCGAGCGCCTCGTCGACGTCCCGGGCGGACTGCGCGAGCATCGGGAGCACCGGCCGCCCGACCTCCAGCCGGAAGTCCGCCAGCGCCTCCGTGCCGCGGGCCAGCAGCTCCCGCGCCACCGCGCCCAGCGATCCGCCGAGCATCACCGCCCGGCGCACCTCCTCGGGCGCCGCGCCCACCGCCGCCGCGAGCCCTTCCACGGCGAGCGCGTCGAGCGCGCCCTGCCGCAGCTCGCCGCCGATCAGCCGGCGCAGGAAGCCCTGCTCCTCCTCGGTGGCGGCGGCCAGCAGGGAGTGCAGCAGCCGTTTGCGCTCGCCCGCCGCGCCCTTGCCGGCCACGGCCGCGATCCGGTCCAGCGCGGCGTCCACCTCGGCCACCTCCAGCCGGGCCTCCGGGGCGGGCGGCGGGCCGTCGCGCAGCGCGCTCCAGCCCACGCCGGTACGCCGCTGCGGCAGCCTGCCCGCCAGATAGGTGATCACCACCGGTGCCTCGCCGGGCGGGGTCCGGGTGAACAGGCGGGCGAGCGCCGCGACCTTCTCCGAGCGGGCGGAGGTGGCCGCGACCTCGGCGGAGGTCCGGGCGACGTCGGCCAGCAGCATGCCCCCATCCTCGCTCCGCCCGGCCGCCCGCGCAGATCCGTGGTGGTGCGGACACGCCGTCGTCCGGGTGACGGTGACGGGCGGGGCGCGGGCGGGAGGGTAGTCCTACAGGTGGTTACACCCTGGTACGACCCCCAAGGAGCAAGAGATGGCGCAGGGCACCGTGAAGTGGTTCAACAGCGAGAAGGGATACGGCTTCATCGCGGTCGACGGTGGCGGACCGGACGTGTTCGTGCACTACAGCGCGATCTCCGCGACCGGGTACCGCAGCCTGGACGAGAACCAGCGCGTCGAGTTCGAGGTGGCCCAGGGAGACCGCGGCCCCCAGGCGGACCAGGTCCGCTCGATCTGATCCCGCCGGGCCCGGACCCGGCGGCGGACCCCCGCCCCGTCCCGGCCCGAGCGGATTCCCGAACCTCCCCCGGCCCCGGTCCGCGGCCCCCGCGCCGCCCCGGGCCGGGGTCCGGGAGCCGGCGCCGGTGTCATCCGGTCCCGGGCCCCGCGGCGTCGGTGGCCCGGGGCCGGACGCCGTCCCCCGCCGGGCGCGAGCCGCGCACCTCCAGCCCGGCGAGCAGATCGCGGGTCGCCTCGGTCACGGCCCGCACCGCCGCGTCGAACACCTCGCGGTTGTGGGCGGCCGGCGCCCGGAACCCGGACACCTTGCGGACGTACTGAAGCGCGGCCGCCCGGATGTCGTCGTCACCGACCTCGGGCGTCACGGGGGGCCGGAGTGTCTTGATGCTTCGGCACATGCTCCCGTCCTCCTCCTCTTCCTCCCTCTTCCTCTTCCTCTTTCCTTCTATGGTCGCCTCCGCCGGGTTCCCCGGCCGAGGCGATGCCGCGTCGCCTCACTGCCCCTGGACGGCCGACATGTCCATGTAGATGACCTCCCAGAGGTGGCCGTCCAGGTCCTCGAAACCGCGGGCGTACATGAAGCCCTGGTCGTCGGGCTCCTTGGACTGCCGGGCCCCGGCGGCGAGCGCGCTGTCGACCAGCTCGTCGACCCGCTCCCGGGTCTCCGCGCTCAGGGCCACGATGACCTCCGCGGTCCGGTGCGCGTCGGCCGTCTCCTTACGGGTGAAGGTGGCGAAGAACGGCTCCGTCAGCAGCATCGCGAAGACGTTGTCGTCGATCACCAGGCAGGCGGCGTTGTCGTCGGTGAACTGCGGGTTGAACGAGTAGCCGAGCTTCTCGAAGAACCCGATGGACCTGGCGAGGTCCTTGACCGGCAGGTTGACGAAGATCTGGGTGCTCATCCGGTGCCTCGTTCCGTCAGGGGCCGCCGTGCGGGCGGCCTGTTGCAGGGGTAGACGACGCCGCCGCGGAAAACTCATCGGCGCCGCGGACCGGATCCGGAGGAATCTCCGGACGGTGCCGGCCCGGGCCCCGGCTGGGACTCCGGGCCCCGGCTGGGACTCCGGACCCCGGCGGGATTCCGGGTGTCGGCCCGGACTTCGGACCCTGGCCGGGATTCCGGGTGCCGGCCCGGACTTCGGGTGCGGCTCCGAGCCCTTGTCGTCCCGGAGTGCCTCGGGTGCCGGCTGGGCCCCGCGGCGGTGCTTGCGGGGCCCGGGGGCCCGGGGCGGGGCGCCGCGCTCCGGCGCCCGGTGGCGATGTCAGTGGTGCGTCCTACGCTGAAAACGAGTGGGAGGGGTGTGAGGATCCTTGACGAGTGATCTCACCGCGACGGCGGGCACGACCCGCGCCGACGTGGGCGACACGGCCGGTGCGGACCTGGAGGCGCGGCTGGAGCGGCACCGCGTCGAACTGACCGGCTACTGCTACCGCATGCTCGGATCGGCCTTCGAGGCCGAGGACGCGGTGCAGGAGACGATGGTCCGCGCCTGGCGCGGGTTCGACAGGTTCGAGGGCCGCTCGGCGCTGCGCTCCTGGCTCTACCGCATCGCCACCAACGTCTGCCTGGACATGCTGGGCGGCAGCCAGCGCCGGGCCCGGCCGATGGACCTGGCGTCGCCGGTGAGCGCCGGTGCCCCGCTGCCGGACGCGCTGCCCGAGGCCACCTGGCTCTCCCCCGTCCCGGACGGTCGGGTGGTGCCCGAGCGCGGCGACCCGGCCGACCTCGCGGTGGCCCGGGAGACGGTCCGGCTGGCGTTCGTCGCCGCGCTCCAGCACCTGGCCCCGAGGCAGCGTGCGGTGCTGATCCTCCGCGAGGTGCTGGCCTGGAAGGCGAGCGAGGTCGCGGAGCTGCTGGGCACCACGGTCGCCTCGGTCAACAGCGCGCTCCAGCGGGCGCGGGCCGCCCTGGCCCAGCGGGAGATCGCCGACACCGCCGTGGCCTCCGCCATGGACGAGGAGCAGCGCGACCTGCTCGCCCGGTACGTCGACGCCTTCGAGTCCTACGACCTGGAAGCGCTCACCGCGCTGCTGCGGGAGGACGCCACGCTGTCCATGCCGCCGTTCGACCTGTGGCTGCGGGGCCATGCGGACATCACGGCGTGGATGCTGGGCCCCGGCCGCCACTGCCGCGGCTCCCGGCTGATACCGGTGGTGGCCAACGGCACGCCCGCCTTCGCCCAGTACCGTCCCAGCGCCTCCGGCAGCGGCTACGACGCGTGGGCGTTGCAGGTCATCGAGGTGTCAGAGGGCCGGATCAGTGGTCTCAACTCCTTCCTGGACACCGAGCGGCTGTTCCCGCTCTTCGGGCTGCCGATGAGCCTGGACGGCTGACCCGGCTGACCCCGCGGGCCCGGCTGCCCCGGCCGATCCGGGTGCGCCAGCCGACCCGAGTGATCCGGTCGTCCCGGGTGCCTCGGCCGATCCTGGTGACCCGGCCGACGGGGCGGACCCGGCTGCCGGCCCGGCGGTCGGGGCCGCCGTGCCGGGCTTGTCCGCCGGGCTGGACCTGTCTGCCGTCCCGGGCTCGTCTGCCGGGCCGGGGGCCTCTCGCGCGCCTGGTGCGTTCGCCGGGCCCGGTGGCTCCAATGGCTCCCGTGGTTCCGGTGGCGCGGTTCCGTCGGCGTCGGGCCTTTCCTCCGGCCGGTCCTCCGGGCCTTCCGGGCGTTCCCCAGGGCCGTCCTCCGCGCCCGGCAGCACCTCCGCCAGGCCGGTGAGGGCGAGCAGCGCGCGCAACTCCGGCCCCGCCTGGCACAGCCGGATCCGCCGTCCGTGCCGCCGTGCGGTGAGCTGCAACCGGGCCAGGGCGTCCAAGGCCGCGGCGTCCGGCCGGGTGAGTGCGGAGACGTCGCAGCTCACCGGCGGTCCACCGGCGGCGCCACCGGCGTGCCCGTCGTCGCGCAGCAGCTCCCGCAGCCGGGCACGGAGCCCGGCCGCCTCGCCGGGGCCGAGCGGCGCCCGGACGACCAGGTCGGGCGTGCCCGGCGGCGCGGTGGGTGGTTCGTCCGCGGCTGACATCGGCGGCCTCCTCCGGAGCTTGACGGGATCAGGTGCCCAGTAGGACCGGCCGGCGGCGCGGAAGTCATCGCGGGGCGGGGCGGGCCGGGCCGGGCGTGGTGGCGGACGGGCGGGCCTTCGCCGGACGCGGGTCCGGGTGGGCACCCCCTGGCGGGCACCTCGCGGCGGGCGCGGCGGGGCCGGCGTGGCACCGGCATCGCCGGGGCGGAACCACTACCTCCGGTGTGTGAATGGCCCAGGATTCCCGCTCGGTATTGGGCCTGCCGGCCGGACACTTGCCGACCGTAGATTCGGATCACCGCACCGAGACCAGCCACGGCGCCCGCCGCGCCCCCTCATCGAGGAGCCCCCGTGCCGAGTCGGATCCTGCCGCCCTCCGGGCCGCCCCGCGTCCTCGCCCTGGCGCAGTTCAGCAACTCCGTCGGCGACGGGGCGTTCCTGGTCTGCTCCGCCCTGTACTTCGTGCAGGTCGTCGGGGTGTCCCCGGCCCGGGTGGGGCTGGCGCTGACGCTGGCCTGGGCGGTGGGCTCGCTGGCCGGAGTGCCGCTGGGCCACCTCGCCGACCGCCGCGGCCCGCGGGGCACCTCCGCGGTACTGGCCCTGGCGACCGCCGCCGCCGTCGCCTCCTTCCTGGTCATCAGGTCCTTCGTGCCGTTCCTGATCGCCGTGGTGTGCTACGCGACGGCCCAGTCCGGGCTGGCCGCCGCGCGCCAGGCGCTGCTGGCCGGACTGGTCGACCGGGAGTCCCGGACCGGGGTGCTCGCCTATCTCCAGGCCACGCTCAACGGCGGTCTGGCGATCGGCGCGGCGCTGGGCGGTCTCGCCCTCCAGCAGGGGTCCCGCGGCGCCTATCTGGTGGTGCTGGGGATGGACGCGGCGAGCTTCGCGATCTGCGCGGTGCTGCTGTGGCGGCTTCCGGCGCCGCCCCGCACCCCCGCCCGCGGGCGCCCGGCGGCCGACGCCGACCGGACCGGCCGGTCCGACCGCCCCGGGCGCCCCGGGAGCCCCGGCCGGCCCGACCGCCCCGGTCGGCCCGAGGAAGCGGCCGGCGCCCCGGAGCCGGTGTTCGCGGTGCTCCGCGACGCCCCGTACGTGGTGGTCGCCGCGCTCAACACGGTCCTGCTGCTGCGCATGCCGCTGCTGAGTCTCGGCATCCCGCTGTGGATCGTGGAGCGTACCCAGGCACCGCACTGGATGGTCTCGGCGCTGTTCGTCCTCAACACCGCCGCGGTGATGCTCTTCCAGGTCCGCACCGCCCGCGCGGTCACCGACCTGCCGGCGGCGGTGCGCGCGGTCCGCGCTTCCGGCCTGGTCATGCTCGCCTGCTGCGCGGTGTTCGCGCTGTCCGCCGCCGCGCTGCCGGCCTGGGCGGCCGGGGCGCTGCTGGTCGGCGGGGCGGTGCTGCTCGTGGTGGCCGAGATGATGCAGTCCGCGGGCGGCTGGCACCTCGGCTTCGAGTTGGCCCCGGCACACCGGATCGGGCAGTACCAGGGCTTCTTCGGCACCGGCGTGCCGGTGGCGCGCACTCTCGGGCCGCTGCTGCTGACCACCCTGCTGGTGACCTGGGGGGTGCCGGGCTGGTTGCTGCTGGGCGGGCTGTTCCTGGCCGCCGGGTACGCGATGGGCCCGGCGGCCCGCTGGGCCGAGCGCCGCCGGCCGGCGGCCGACCGGTCCTCGGCGGCCGACCGGTCCTCGCTGGGTGACGCGTCTCCGGCGGCCGACTCGTCCCCGGTGGCGGAGGCGTCCCCGGTGGTGGAGGCGTCCCCGGTGGTGGCGGGCCGGGTGGGGTGACCCGCGGGCCCGGGGCGGTGGTGCTGCGGCGGTCCGGGCGGCCGATCGGCGGGCCCCGGGTGCGGCCGGGCGTTCCGCGGGACCGGCCGCCGGACCTCTTGGCCGACGGGCGGATCTGCTGGAGGATCTGGAGGATCACACCCCGCAGGACCCGGCCCGGCCCCGGCGGGCACCCCGGCCGGGACGGGCGGGTGGTGCGGGCGGCGGCTCCGGCCGCCGGTCCGCACCGCGACGCCCCGCGCAGCGAGACCGTCCCGCGCCACTCCGTCCACCGTCAGGAGTCGTCATGCCGCACTCCGCACCGCGCCCCCGTATCGCCGTGTTCGGCGCCGGAAGCATCGGCTGCCACCTGGGCGGGCATCTGGCGGCGGGCGCCGATGTCACGCTGATCGGGCGGCCGGCGGCGATGGACACCCTGCGGGCCGTGGGCCTCACGCTGACCGGGGGCAATCGCCCGGCGGTCCGGGTGGAGCCCGCGGCGGTGCGGTTCGCCACCACCCCGGACGCCGCGGCCGGCGCCGACTTCGTGCTGCTCACCGTGAAGTCCGCGGCGACCCGGGACGCGGCCCGGGAGCTGGCCCCGCACCTGGCCCCCGGAGCGGTGGTGGTGAGCTTCCAGAACGGGCTGCGCAACGCGGAGGTGATCCGGACCGAACTGGGCGTACCGGCCGGGGCGCGGCACGGCACCGGGACGGCCGCCGGAACGGAGACCGGGGCCGGGGGCGGCCCGGGCGCCGGGCCGGGCCGGCGGGTGCTGGCGGGGATGGTCCCGTACAACGTGCTGCGGATGGAGCCGGGCCGGTACCACCAGGGCACCGGCGGCGTCCTGATGACCGACGACGACCCGGCCGCTGTCCCGCTGACGCGGGCGCTCGGCGCGGCCGGTGTGCGGATCGAGACCCGCTCCGACATGCGGGAGGTCCAGTACGCGAAGCTGATGCTCAACCTCAACAACGCCATCAACGCGCTGTCCGGGCTGCCGTTGCGGGACCAGCTCGGACTGCGGGACTTCCGGCGGTGCCTGGCACTCTGCCAGCGCGAGGCGCTGGCGGTGTACCGCGCCGAGGGGGTGCGGCCGGCCCGGCTCGGTCCGGTGCCCGCCACCTGGACGCCCCGGCTGCTGCACCTGCCCGACGGTGTCTTCCGCCGGCTGGCCGCCGCCATGCTCGCCTTCGACGCCGAGGCGCGCTCGTCCACCTGGGAGGACCTCCGGCGCGGCCGGCCCACCGAGATCGACAGCCTGCAGGGGGAGATCGTCGCGCTGGCCGGACGCCATGGCCTGGCGGCCCCCGCCAACACCCGCCTGGTCGCCCTGATCCGGCAGGCCGAGGCGGCGGGCGCGGACCGGGCGCGGACCTGGACCGGTCCGCAGCTGCTGGCCGAACTCACCGCCGCCGGTGCGGTCCCGGGCGGCCGCGCCCGGTGACGCGCCGGGCGGCCACGGCTCCCGGGGGCGCGGCCCGGCGACCCGGCGGAGTACCGCCGACCGGGCGGGTGCCGTCGCCCGGTGACGTGCCGTCGGCCCGGCAAGCGCCGCCGATCGGACGCGCGCGGCTGCCCCGGGAGGCACCGCGGGGGGACGCGCCGCCGACCCGGGCACGGGCTGCCGATCGGACACGCGCCGCCGATGGGACGCGCGTGGCTGTCCCGGGAGGTACCGCCGGGGGCGCGCCGCCGGACGCCGGCGGTCCGCGGCGGCGGAGCAGCCGCACCGGATCGCCGCGGCGATGGTGCTGCGCCGCCGCCCGCGCCGGACGCCGACGGGCCGCTCGGACGGTCCCGGCCGACGACCCGGCCGCGTACCAGCTTTGGGTAAAGCGCATATACGCGGAAATCGATGAACGGTTAACCTCCGAGCGCGCCTGAGCGCGGCGCGGCAGGGCGTCACGGAGGGCGGTCGGCCGGGCGGTTGAGCTGCCGACCGGCTGGAGGGGAACTCGACAGGGGTGGCCATGCCCGTGCAAGGGGTCAGACCGCAGGAACCCGCCCGGGACCCGGAACTCGCGCCGCGATGGGCCGAGTTCGGACGGCGGCTGAAGTACCACCGCCGGCGGGCCGGGCTCACCCAGCACCAGCTCGGTCTGCGGCTGGGCTACCACCACACGCTGATCAGCAAGTGGGAGAGCGGCCTGCGGGAACTGCCCGCCGGGCTGGTGCGGCACCTGGACTCGGTGCTGGCGACCGGCGGCGAGCTGTCGGCGATGGTGGCCGGGGCGGCCACCGGAGCGAGTTCCCCGCGGTCGGCCACGCCGCTGGAACCGGGCCTGTTCACGCCGTTGCCCGCGGCGCGCCGCGCCGTGGGCGAGCCGCCCCCGCCGCCCCGGGCGCCCGCCGTGGACGACTGGCCCGCCCGGCTCTCGCCGCTCCGGACCCCGTGCCCGCTGCACGGGCCCGCCGACTGCCCGGTGCCGGCCCTGACGGACCTGCCGGCGCTGCTGGCCGAAGTGCACGCGGCGGGCACGGCGCGGGTGCCGGTCGCGACCGACCCGGACGTCGTCCACGGTCTGACCGCACTGCTGGACCACTGCTGCCACGTCACCACGCACACCACCTCGACCGCCGTCCTCGGCACCGTGGAGCAGGCGCTCCGGTCGGTGGTGGCCTGGGCGGAGGTGGTCAACGCGGCGGGCCGGCCGCCGTGGGAGCAGCTGCGGCTCGGCTCGTCCTACGCGCAACTGGCCGGGCGGCTGCGGATGCACCGCGGTCAGAGCGCCATCGCCATGGCCTGGTTCGGCCACGCGCTGCGCTGGGCGGAAGCGGGCGGGGACGTGGCGGTGCGGGCCACCGTGCTGGTGGACATGAGCGTGCTGGCACGGCTGGACGGCGACGGGGCGTCGGCGCTCGGCTATGCGCAGGCGCTGGGCGCGGTGGACGGGCGGCGCGGCTGGGTCGCGATGCTGACGCACATGTACCAGGCCCGGGGGCTGGCGCTGCTGAGCGAGGGCACCGAGAGCCGCCGGCAGCTCACGCTGGCCCGGCGCGGGCTCGCCCGGCTGGACCGCCGCGACCTGGAGGAGGCCCCCTGGCTGCTGGGCGGCGGCGGGGACCTGCGCATGGAGTCGGCGGCCGGCGGGGCGCTGCGGGACCTGGCCGCGGCGGCCGGGGACCGGGCCACCGCCCGGCGCGCGGTGGAGGCCACCAGCCGCGCCCTGGGCCGGCTGCCGGCGGGCATGCTGCCCGCGCGGCTGCTGCTGACGCTGCGGCTGGCGGACTGCCACGCCTGCGCCGGTGACCCGGACGCGGCGCTGGCGCTGGCCGCTTCGGTGCTGGACGAGGCGGGGCCGGCCCGGCGGCTGACCGTCGCCCGGGAACTGCGGGGGCTCGGCGACCGGTTGACCGGCGGCTGGGGCGAGCTGCGGGAGGTGCGGGAGTTCCGCGAGCGGTGGGCCGCGCTGACGGCGGACTGACCCGCGTCCCGCCGGGCCGGGCCCACGGCCTGCCCGGATGCCGTACCGGGGCCCGCCCCGGGGGTCGTCACGGGTGCGTCTCGGATGCCGTCCGGGTGTCGTTCCGGTGCCGTTGCGGGTGCGTCCCGGACCTCGTCCCGGGTGCCGTTGCGGGTGCGTCCCGGACCTCGTCCCGGGTGTCGTTGTCGGTGCGTCCCGGACCTCGTCCCGGGTGTCGTTGTCGGTGCGTCCCGGACGCCGACCCGGGTGTCGTTGTCGGTGCGTCCCGGACGCCGACCCGGGTGCCGTTGCCGGTGCGTCCCGGACGCCGACCCGGAGGCCGTTACCGGTCGGTCCCGGGTGCCGCCCCGGGTGACGGTCCGGATATCGGTCCGGGCTTGCCGGATTTTGACAAATGCGGATCGCGGCCTGACTTCCGTTGACGTCGTGGGTGCCGGGATGTGACTGTTCGGCCGCTACGTCATGGACATGCCGCTTGGGTGCCGTCGATGTGCGACCCGGACCACCGGGGTCGGCGGCGCACCGGGGGCACGGCCGTGGCACGGCGATCCACCCGCACCTGAAGCGCATCGGCGTGCGCACCACCCCGCGCGACCACGCGCGAACGTCGCACGACGACGCGTGCACCACCTCGCGCAGACGATCCGCGCGAGGAGACGCCAACCCCCACAAGGAGCCATGGTGCTACGAAGACTCACGGTGGCCGGCCTCTCCGTGGCCGTCACCCTCGGAGCGGCCACGCTGCCCGCTCTGTCGACGGCCTCCGCCACCCCCAGGGCCGACTCGCCCCCGAAGCCCGTCAGTCCGGTCGCCCGGGCCATATCCGCCGCCGACAAGGCCGCCGCCAGCGGTCTGGACGCCCTGGCCAAGGGCCCGGAGGAGCGGTACGACCGCACGATGGTCACCCCCTGGGTGAACGGCCTGTACTCGGTCGCGTACGACCGCACCTACCGCGGTCTGCCGGTCGTCGGCGGCGACGCGGTGGTCCTCGCCGACGGCAAGGGCGCGGTGCGCGCGGTGCAGTCGGCCGCCAGAACGAAGATCTCCGTGCGGACCACGCCCAAGATCAGCGGCGCGGCGGCGGAGAAGACCAGCCGCGCCAAGCTGAAGAAGGTCCAGAAGACCGACTCCCGCCGCCTGGTCGTCAAGATGCAGGACGGCAAGGCCCGGCTGGCCTGGGAGACGGTCCTCACCGGTGCCACCGCCAAGGCCCCCAGCCACCTGTACGTCTACGTGGACGCGACCACCGGCAAGGTGATCGACACCTACGACGACGTCCGCGCCGGCAGCGGCACCAGCAAGTGGAACGGCCCCAGCCCGCTGACCATCGACACCACCTCCTCGGGCGGCCAGTACCAGCTCAAGGACCCGGGCCGGCCCGGTCTGAGCTGCGCCGACTACAGCACCGGCAGCGTCTTCACCAAGTCGTCCGACAGCTGGGGCAACGGCAATCCCACCAGCAAGGAGACCGGCTGCGTCGACGCCATGTTCGCGGCCCAGAAGCAGTGGGACATGCTCAAGAACTGGCTCGGCCGCAACGGCCACAACGGCAACGGCGGCAGCTGGCCGACCCGCGTCGGGCTCAACGAACTCAACGCGTACTGGAACGGCTCCAGCATCACCATCGGCCACAACCAGGCCAACGAGTGGATCGCCGGGATGGACGTGGTGGCCCACGAGTACGGCCACGGCATCGACCAGAACACCCCGGGCGGTGCGAACAACGAGAACGGCCTGGGCGAGGCCACCGGTGACATCTTCGGCGCGCTGACCGAGGCGTACGCCAACCAGCCCGCCCCGTACGACACCCCGGGCGACTACCTGGTCGGCGAGATGATCAACCTCACCGGCAACGGCCCGATCCGCAACATGTACGACCCCTCGCGGCTCGACGACCCCAACTGCTACTCGGCGTCGATCCCCAACACCGAGGTGCACGCGGCGGCCGGGCCGCTGAACCACTGGTTCTACCTGCTCTCCGAGGGGTCCAACCCCGGCGGCGGCAAGCCGACCAGCCCGACCTGCAACAACTCCACGGTCACCGGCGTCGGCATCCAGAACGCGGGCAAGATCTTCTACGGCGGGATGCTGCTGAAGACCAGCGGCATGACCCACAAGAAGTACCGCACCGCGACGCTGACCGCGGCGAAGAACCTCGACTCGACCTGCAACCTGTTCAACCGGACCAAGGCCGCCTGGGACGCCGTCAGCGTTCCCGCCCAGACCGGTGACCCGACCTGCACCGGCACCCCGGCCGCGGACTTCTCGCTGGCGGTCGGCCCGGCCTCCGGCAGCGCCAACCCGGGCTCCTCGGTCACCACCACGGTGTCCACCACCACGACCAGTGGTTCCGCGCAGACGGTGAACCTGTCGGCGTCGGGTGCCCCGGCGGGTGTGACGGTGTCCTTCAGCCCGGCGTCGGTGACCTCCGGCAGCAGCTCCACGATGACGGTCGCCACCACGGCCTCGGCCGCGCCCGGCACCTACACCATCACCGTCACCGGTACCGGCAGCACCACCCACACCGCGCAGTACACGCTGACCGTCGGCCCCGGCACCCCGGGCGGCGGGACCGCCCCGGACATCGACGTGGCCAAGGTCCAGGCGCACCTGACCGAGTTCCAGGCGATCGCCACCCGCAACGGCGGCAACCGCCGGGCCACCGGCCAGGGCTACAAGGACTCCGTGGCCTATGTGAAGGGCAAGCTGCAGGCCGCCGGCTACACCGTCACCGAGCAGCCGTGCACCTCCGGCTGCACCAGCGGCGCCGGTCCCAACCTGATCGCCGAGTGGCCCAAGGGCGACGCCGGCAACGTGTACATGTTCGGCGCCCACCTGGACAGCGTCTCGGCCGGGCCCGGGATGAACGACAACGCCTCCGGCTCCGCCGCGCTGCTGGAGACCGCGCTGGTGCTGGCCGAGAAGAACCCGACGATGCTCAACCGGGTCCGGTTCGGCTGGTGGACCGACGAGGAGCAGGGCCTCAACGGCTCGGACTTCTACGTCCGCTCGCTCTCCGCCACCCAGCGGTCGCAGATCAAGGCGTACTACAACTTCGACATGATCGCCTCCACCAACGGCGGCTACTTCATCAACCACATCACCTCCGCCGCCGCCCAGCCGATGAAGGCGTACTGGGACTCGCTCGGACTGCAGCCGGAGGAGAACACCGAGGGCGCCGGGCGCTCCGACGACTACTCCTTCGAGCAGGTGGGCATCGCCACCTCCGGGTACGCGATGGGCGCCAGCGCCCGGAAGACCTCGGCGCAGGCGAGCAAGTGGGGCGGTACCGCGAACAGCGCGTACGACCCCTGCTACCACCAGTCCTGTGACACCACCAGCAACATCAACGCCACCGGGCTCAACCGCAGCACGGACGGCATCGCCTACACCCTGTGGAAGCAGGCCGTCGGCGGCTCCACGCCGGTCAACGACTTCTCGCTGTCGACCAGCCCCGCATCGGGCAGCGTCGACCCCGGCGCCAGTGCCACCAGCACCGTCTCCACCGCCACCACCAGTGGTTCCGCGCAGACGGTGAACCTGTCGGCGTCGGGTGCCCCGGCGGGTGTGACGGTGTCCTTCAGCCCGGCGTCGGTGACCTCCGGCAACAGCTCCACGATGACGGTCGCCACCACGGCCTCGGCCGCGCCCGGCACCTACACCATCACCGTCACCGGTACCGGCAGCACCACCCACACCAGCACCTACACCCTCACCGTGAAGGGCGCGGGCGGCTGCCAGGCCGGCCAGCTGATCACCAACGGTGGCTTCGAGAACGGCACCACGGCGTGGACCGGGAGCACCGGGGCGATCGGTGCGCACTCCGGACAGAGCGCGCACAGCGGCACCCGGTTCGCCTGGCTGGGCGGCTACGGCTACGCGGCCACCGACACCATCAACCAGACGGTGACGGTCCCCGCCGGCTGCGCCAAGGCCACGCTGACCTACTGGCTGCACGTCGACACCGACGAGACCGAGGACGTCGCCTACGACAGCTTCAAGGTCAAGGTCGGCAACACCACCCTGGCCACCCTGTCCAACACCGACGCGGCGAGCGGCTACAGCCAGCGCACGGTGGATCTCAGCTCGTACGTCGGGCAGCAGATCACGGTGACCTTCACGGCCACCGAGGACGCCAGCCTGCAGACCAGCTTCGTCGTGGACGACGCGGAGCTGCGGGTCAGCTGAGGTGAACGACGCGCCGCCGGGCCCGCAGACACGGGGCCCGGCGGCACGCGGGGGCGGGGACCGGGGCCGGTCCCCGCCCCTTCCGTGTCCCGCCGGCCCCGCCGGGGCCTGCCGGGTCCCGCCGGGTGCTTCGGGGCCCTTCGGCGCTTCGGGGCCTGCCGGGTCCTGCCGGGTCCCGCCGGGTGCTTCGGGGCCCTTCGGCGCTTCGGGGCCTGCCAGTTCCTGCCGGTTCCTGCCGGGTCCTGCTGGGTTCTTCGGGGTCTTCGGGGTCTTCGGGGTCCTCCGCTACCGGTGCTCGGGGTTGGGGAAGTCGAAGCGGCACCCGGCGTCCCACTCCGAGCGCTGGTTGCCGTACGCCGGGACCCCGCCCGCCCCCTTCAGCAGCGCCGCCAGGTGCATCAGGTTCCAGGCCATGAAGGTCGCGTTGCGGTTGGTGAAGTCGTTCTCCGGGCCGCCGGAACCCGGATCGAGGTACGACGGGCCCGGCCCCGCCTCGCCGATCCAGCCGGCGTCCGCCTGCGGCGGCACGGTGTACCCCAGGTGCTGGAGGCTGTAGAGCACGTTCATGGCGCAGTGCTTGACGCCGTCCTCGTTGCCGGTGATCAGGCAGCCGCCCACCCGGCCGTAGTAGGCGTACTGCCCCCGGTCGTTGAGCAGGCTGGAACACGAGTAGAGCCGCTCGATCACCCGCTTCATCACCGAGCTGTTGTCGCCCAGCCAGATCGGGCCGCCGAGCACCAGGATGTCGGCGGCCAGCACCTTGCGGTACAGCTCCGGCCAGGCGTCGGCGGCCCAGCCGTGTTCCGTCATGTCCGGCCAGACCCCGGTGGCGATGTCGTGGTCGGCGGCGCGCAGCGTCTCGGTGGTGACGCCCTGGGCCGTCATCACGGCCCGGCTGCGCTCGATGAGCCCCTCGGTGTTGCTGGGCTCGGGGGACCGCTTGAGCGTGCAGTTGACGAACAGCGCCCGCAGCTCGTCGTAGCGGGCGGCGCCCGGCGTCGGGGCGGGCGGGGCGGCGGGGGGATCGGAGGCCATCGGGGTCCTTCGGTACGGGGCGACGGGCGGCGGAACCCCATGATCACCTCAGTTGTGCTGGTTTGTCGGTAATGAGGGCCTCGCGGTGCGTGGTGCCGGAGGTGCCGGAGGTGCCGGGTGCGCGGCGCGTGGTGCTGGTGCAGGTGGGGCGTGCGGGGTGGTCCGTGGCTGCTGGTGCGACCGGACGAGGAAGTGGCTAGCGTGAAAACAGAACTCGTCCTCCGATCGAGGTGGCACCGATCCGGACCGCCACCGGCACGAGCCGACACAGAAGCGGGCGTGAGGGAGTCAAGGCCATGGCTGCGCAACCGGAAGGCACCCCCTGCTGGGCCGACGCGACGTTCGCCGACCTGGAGGGGGCCAAGAGTTTCTACGGCGACGTCCTCGGCTGGACCTTCGGCGAGAGCGCCGAGGAGTACGGCGGCTACACCCAGGCGTACTCCGGCGGGAAGGCCGTGGCCGCCCTCGCCCCACCGATGCCGGGGCAGGACGACACCTCCTCCGCCTGGTGCCTGTACCTCGCCTCCCCGGACGTCGCGGCCACCGCGGGCAAGGTCCGCGACCACGGCGGTGAGGTGCTGCTGGAGCCGATGCAGGTGGGGGAGTTCGGCTCGATGCTGCTCGCCCGGGACCCGTCCGGCGCCGTTTTCGGCGTCTGGCAGGCGAACCGGCACGAGGGCTTCGGGAAGCGCGGTGAACCGGGTGCCTACGCCTGGGCCGAGGTGTTCACCCGGGCCCCGGAGAAGGCCGACGCGTTCTTCCCCGGCGTCTTCCCGTACCGGGTCAAGCGCATCGAGGACGAGCACGTCGACTTCACGATCTACCAGGTCGGCGAGGACGCGGTGCTGGGGCGGATGAAGATGACGGAGGAGTTCCCGCCGGAGATCCCCCCGTACGTCAACGTGTACTTCGGCGTGCCGGACTGCGACGCGGCGGTGGCCAAGGCGACCGAACGCGGCGGCCGGCTGAACTTCGGGCCGATGGACAGCCCGTTCGGCCGGTTCGCGGCGGTCGGCGACCCGCAGGGCGCCGCCTTCGCGGTGATCGACATGTCCACCACCAAGGGTGAGATGCCCACCATCGTCGACGCCTCCTGACCGGCCGGCGACGGGCGCCGCGGCCCCTGCGGTGGCGCGCCGGCTGAACGCGGGTGAACGCGGGTGAACGCGGGTGAACGCGGGTGAACACGGGCGACCCCGCGGCCGTCTCCGGGCGACGGGGGTACCGGAGACGGCCGCGGGGTGTCAGCGGGCCGGCGTGCGACGGCGGTCAGCCGGGCGCCGGCCGCCGGTCAGTGGTAGGCGTGGACCACGGCGTGGCCCTTGCCGCGCGAGATGAGCCAGCGGTTGATCGGCACGGTGAGCACGAAGGCGGCGGCGAGCGCGAAGGCCAGTGCGCCCCAGAACAGCCAGCTGGCCAGGCCCGCGTCCATCGCGCCCGGGACGGCGATCATCACCGAGTTGTCGATGATCTCCATGACGAGGATCGAGACGGTGTCGGCGGCCAGCGCGACCTTGAGGGCCTGCCGCACGGGGAGGCCGGCCTTGAGCACGCCGCGCATGGTGAGCGCGTAGCCGAAGACGAAGGCCAGCGCGACGGCGAGCGCGATGGTCGCGCCGGCCGACAGCCCGAGGGCGGTACCGATGATCATGCCCAGGATCTCGCCGATGGCGCAGCCGGTGAGGCAGTGCAGGGTGGCCTGCGCCGCGGTCCGCCAGGACGTCGCTCCCTGTCCCATGTGACCCGTGTGCCCCGCGTGGCCGCCGTGACCCGCGTGGGCGCCGCCGTGCGCCGTGTGTCTGCCGTGGTGGGCATGGCCGGTGTGTGGGCCGTGTTCCGAGTGGCCGCCGTGGGCGTCGGCGGCCCCGTGCCGGGCGTGCTGACCGTGGTGAGCCGGGTGGTCCCCGTGGGTGCCGTGGTCCCCGTGCGTGCCGTGGTCGGCGTGCGACGCGTGGGTGCCGTGCTGACCGTGGTGGGCCGATGCCCCGGGGTGACCGCCTGAGTGTCGCATGACGAATCCCGTCCCTTCGTGTCGCGGGCCCGCTGCCCGACAACAAGAACGCTATACCCCCCAGGGGTATTCCGACAAGAGGTTTCCCGGGAGCGGTGCGGGTTGCCGCCCCGCCCTCCCCTTCGGCGTCGACACTCGGGCTTCCATACCCCCTAGGGGTACTGCTATCTTCACCGTCGTCCGATACCCCTCAGGGGTATCCAAGAAAGGGGAGAGAGCATGTCGACCACGGTCGATCCACGTCGCTGGTGGGCACTTCTGGTGCTCGCGGCGGCCCAGTTCATGGTGATCATGGACACCTCGATCATCGGGGTGGCCCTTCCCGAGATGCAGCAGGACCTGGGGTTCTCCCAGGGTGATCTGCAGTGGGTGTTCAACGCGTACGTCATCGCCTTCGGCGGTCTGCTGCTGCTCGGCGGACGCCTGTCCGACCTGCTCGGCGCCCGCCGCGTCTTCGTGGGCGGCTGGGTGGTGCTGATCGCCGGCTCGGTGGTCGCGGCAGCCGCCCAGACGGCGTGGGTGGAGGTGGCGGGCCGCGCCGTGCAGGGCGTCGGCGGCGCGCTCATCGCCCCCGCCTCGATGACCCTGCTGATGATCCTCTTCAGCCACGACCCCCGGGAACTCGGCAAGGCCATGGCGCTCTACGGCGCCGCGGCCCCGGCCGGCGGCACCGCCGGCGTCTTCCTCGGCGGCGTCTTCACCGAGTGGATGAGCTGGCAGTGGGTGTTCATCATCTACGTGCCGATCGGCATCGCGACGCTGCTCGCCACCGGGCTGCTGCCGGCCGTGGAGCGGCGCCGGGGTTCGGTCGACCTGCTCGGCGCGACCGCGGTCACCGCCGGTCTCGCGCTCGCCGTGTTCGCCGTGGTCCGCGCCCCCGAGGTCGGCTGGGGCGCGACCGAGACGGTGCTCGGGCTCGCCGGGGCCGTGGTGCTGCTCGCCCTGTTCCTGATCCTCCAGCGGTCGGTCAAGGCCCCGCTGATGCCGCTCGCGGTGTGGCGGACGCCGGGGCTCGGCATCTCCAACCTGGCCATGGCGCTGCTGGGCGCCGCCTGGATCCCGATGTGGTACTTCCTCAACCTGTACCTGCAGCAGGTCCTCGGCTACCGGTCGTTCGCCAGCGGCGCCGCGCTGCTGCCCATGACCGTACTGCTGATGATCTTCATGACCACGCTCACCGCGAAGCTGCTCGGCCGGCTGGGCGCCAAGCCGCTGATCGTCGGCGGGCTGCTGGCGCTGGCGCTGGGCCTGGTGTGGCTCTCGGCGGTCGAGCCGACCGGCACCTTCCTGGTGGACGTCCTGCCCGCCTCGCTGGTCGCCGCGCTGGGCATGTCGCTGGCCTACATCCCGGCGATGATGACGGCCATCTCCGGTGTCCCGCAGGAGCAGGCGGGCCTGGCCTCCGGCATCGTCAACACCACCTACCAGGTGGGTTCCGCGCTCGGTCTGGCCGCGCTCACCGCCCTCGCCACCTCCCAGGGGGCCGGCGAACTCGGTGACCTGCCCGCGCTGACCGACGGCTTCAGCGCCGCGTTCGTCGCCGCCGCGGCGATCGCCGGCGCCGGGGCCCTGCTCACCGCGCTGCTGATGCGCGGCGGGAAGCCCGGGGCGGCGCCCGCCGGGGAGCAGCCGGGGGCGGCGCGCGGCGAGTCGGTGTCCGTCTGACCCGCCGGACGCCGGGCGGGCCCCGGCGCTTCCGGCCGGCGCCGCCGGGCGCCGGGAGACACCGAAGCGGGGCCGGCCCGGTGCCGGCCCCGCTTCGGTTCACCGCCGCCGGCCCGCGGCCCGCCGTACCCGGCGCGCCGCGGCCGCGGGCGGTCAGCCCTCCTGGTCCGCCTGGTGCGGGGCGCGCTCGATGCCCAGCTCCTCCCAGACCTGGTCCAGCGCCGCGACGAACCCCTCCACCTCCGCCGGGGAGTGCACGGCGCCCGGCGCGACGCGCAGGATCTCCTGGCCGGCCGGCACGCTCGGCGCGTTGATCGGCTGGACGTAGGCGCGGTGCCGCTCCAGCAGCAGCGCCGACGCCTGCTTGCACAGGGTGTCGTCCCGGACCAGGACGGAGACGATGTGCGTCTGGTCCGAAATGAAGGGGATCCGGCGCTCCCTCAGCAGCCGGTGCATCAGCTGGGCGTTCTCCCGCAGCCGCTCCCGCTCGACGTCGGAGGAGCGCAGGTGCCGGACCGCGGCGAGCGCGGCGGCGGCCACCGCCGGGGGCAGCGCGGTGGTGAAGATGAAGGAGCGGGAGAACATCCGCACCGCGTCGATCACGGCCTTGGGCCCGGCGATGTAGCCGCCGGTGGTGCCGAACCCCTTGGCGAGGGTGCCCATGACCACCGTGAAGTCGTCGGCCAGTCCGTCCCGGGCCGCGATACCGGCGCCCTGCGGGCCGTACATGCCGACCGCGTGCACCTCGTCGATGAAGGTCATCGCGCCGTACCGCTTGGCGATGTCGGCGATCTCCGCGAGCGGGGCGATGTCGCCGTTCATCGAGTAGACGGACTCGGCGACGATGAGCTTGGGCACGTCCGGGTCGGCGGCGGCGACCAGCTCCTCGAGGTGCGCCGTGTCGTTGTGCCGGAATATCTGCTTCCGGGCCTTGCTGTGGCGCAGCCCGTCGATGATGGAAGCGTGGTTCAGCGCGTCGGAGAAGACGACGCAGTCCTCCATACGGCCCGCTATGACGGAGAGCGCCCCGTCGTTGGCGGTGTATCCGGAGGTGAACAGGAGGGCGTCCTCCTTGCCGTGGAGTTCGGCGACTTCCTTCTCCAGGAGCACGTGATAGTGGTTGGTACCGCCGATGTTCCGTGAACCACCGGCGCCCGCACCGTACTTGTCCACCGCGCCCTTCATGGCGTCGAGGACCGCCGGATGCTGCCCCATACCGAGGTAGTCGTTGCTGCACCAGACGCTGATTTCGGAGACATCCCCGTCGCCGTCCTCGCGTACGCTGGCCGCGGGGAACTGACCGGCGAGCCGTCCGATCTCCAGAAACTCCCGCTTTCCGCTGTCGGAACCCTCGGTGAGGCGCGAAAAGAGGTCCAGATATTGGGTCGTCACGTCCACTCGCTTCGCTTTTAGGTTACAAGAGACTGCGTCACCACATGAAGAGATGCCCTGGCTGCCCCGGCATGCCCGGGTAGCGGCGGCGTCGCGTGGGAAAACACGGCTCGCGACCCTCGGCGGGGACGACGGGTAACCCAAGCCGCGTGGGCAGCATACTCCCCGCTTCGGCGTCCAATCCGCTGGCCACCGCCCTGTTCCCGCCCGGTTCCGGGCAGCCAACTCGAACCCCGCGCCGCGTATGTGACGAGAGATCATCAAGCTTGCCACGGCCTGACGGCGCGTGCGAAGCTGCGCCGAGAAAACAGCACCTGCGAACGGGGAGTTGCGATGCCTCAGATGCCTCCGAACGACAATTACGTCCGTCGGATACTCGAGGCGCAATCGGGCGATCCGGAGCGGGTCGCCCTGGTGCGGGACGATGTGGAGATAACCGCCGGTGAGTTCACCGCCACCGTGCTCTCCGCGGCGGAATCCCTGCGTCGGCACACGCCGGACGGAGAAATTCCGGTTATTGCCGTGCTGACCGTCACCAACACCCCGGCCACCGTCATTCTCCGGTACGCGGCGAACCTCGTCGGCGGCACCGTGGTGCACCTGCACTCCACCAACGCGGTCGACCCGTCGGACCAGTTGGCCACCGAGGCCCGGTACGACATCCTCAAGGCCACCGGCGCGACGTTCCTCGCCGTCGACAAGGAGCACGCCGACCTCGCCCGCGAACTGTGCGACCGGCTGCCGGACGCCCCCCGGCTCGCCGCGCTCGGCGCCCTCGGCCCCGACGTCCTGGACCTCACCACCGGGGACGCCGGCGCCTTCGACCTGTCCGCGGTGGAGACCGACGCCGAGCGGCCCGCCGTGGTCCTCTACACCAGTGGCAGCACCGGCCGGCCGAAGGGCGTCACCCAGCCCTTCCGGGTCCGCACCCTGCACATCCTCCCCGGGCTCCAGTCCCCGGCGCCGACCGTCTTCCTGTCGACCCTGCCGGTCAGCCACACCAACAGCTCCGGGGTGGACCTCGCCCTCGCCTCCGGCGGCACCGTCGTCCTGCACGACGGCTTCACGGCCGGGGCGGTGCTGAGCGCGGTCGCCCGGCACCGCATCAACGTGCTCACCATCACCCCGCCGCACCTCTACCAGCTGCTGGACCACCCCGACGTGCGCACCACCGACACGTCCAGCCTCCAGATGATCACCTACGGCGGCTGCCCGGTCTCCCCGGCCCGGCTGGAGGAGGCGGTCGGCGTGTTCGGCCCGCGGCTGCTCCAGTTCTACGGGACCACCGAGACCAGCGGGATCAGCCTGCTGATGCCGCCCGACCACCTCGACCCGGAGCTGCGCGGGACCGCCGGGCGGGTCACCGCCGAGGTGGCCGTCCGCGACCCGGAGACCCACCGCGACCTGCCGCCCGGCGAGATCGGCGAGGTCTGCGTGCGCTCCCCGTTCGCCATGCTCGGCTACTGGCGCGAGCCGGAGCTGACCGCCGAGGTGGTCCGCGACGGCTGGATGCACACCGGTGACCTCGGCTCCGTCGACGAGCGCGGCTACCTCCGGCTGCACGGCCGGATGGGCGAGGTGATGAAGACCAACGGCATCAAGGTGCACCCCGCCGCCGTCGAGAACGCGCTGCTGACCCACCCCGAGGTCGCCCAGGCCGCGGTGTACTGCGTGGTCGACGAGGACCGGGTGGAGCACATCCACGCCGCCGTGGCCCTCCGCCCCGGCGCCACCGCCGACGCCGGCCGGCTCCGCGACCACGTCGCGGCCGGGCTGTCGCCCAAGCACGTGCCCGCCACCGTCACCTTCCACGACGAACTGCCCCTCACCGGCGCCGGCAAGCCCGACAAGCAGCGGCTCAGGGAAGCCGCGGCAGCGGACGGCGGCGCCCACGGCACGCAGGGGACCGGCGCGGCATGACCCTGACGGCGGCGTCCGTACTCGCCGAGACCGCGCTGCGGCGCCCGGACCACCCCGCGGTGGTCTTCGGCCCGCAGCGCATCACCTACCGCGAGCTGTGGGACGCCACCCGGCGGTACGCGGCGGTCCTCCGGGACCGCGGCATCGGCCCCGGCGACCGGGTCGCGCTGCTGCTGCCCAACACGCCGCACTTCCCGATGGTGTACTACGGCGTGCTGGCGCTCGGGGCCGTCGCGGTGCCCGTGCACGGTCTGCTGCGCGCGGACGAGATCGTCCACGTGCTGCGCGACTCCGGGGCGGCGGCGCTGGTCTGCGGCGCGCCGATGCTGGGGGAGGGCGCCAAGGGCGCGGAGATCGCCGGGGTGCCGGTGATCACCGTGCTGGAGGAGCGGGACGGCGGCCTGCCGCGGCTGGACGCGCTCGCCGAACGGGCCGCGCCCGTCGCCGGCCCGGTGCCGCGCGAGCCCGGGGACCTCGCCGTAATCCTGTACACCTCCGGCACCACCGGCCGGCCCAAGGGCGCGATGATCACGCACCTCAACCTGGTGATGAACATCAGCACCACGATGCGCTCGCCGTTCGACATGGGACCGGACGACGTGCTCCTCGGCTGCCTGCCGCTGTTCCACACCTTCGGCCAGACCTGCGGGATGAGCACCTGCTTCCTGGCCGGGGGCACCATGGTGCTGATGAGCCGGTTCGACGGGCCGCAGGCGCTGGACCTCATGGTCACCGAGGGCTGCACCGTCTTCATGGGCGTCCCCACCATGTACCTCGCGCTGCTCGACGCGGCCGCCCGGGACCCCCGCCGCCCCGCCCTCGACCGGGCCTTCTCCGGCGGCTCGGCGCTGCCGGTCGCGGTGCTGGAGGACTTCCAGGAGGTCTTCGGCTGCCCCATCTACGAGGGGTACGGGCTGACCGAGGCCTCCCCGGTGGTCGCGTACAACCAGAAGGCGTGGCCGTGCAGGCCGGGCACCGTGGGGCGGCCGATCTGGGGCGTGGAGGCGGAGATCGCCGCCGCCGACGTGGCCGACCGCATCGAGCTGCTGCCCGCGGGCCGGGTCGGCGAGATCGTCATCCGCGGCCACAACGTGATGGCCGGCTACCTCAACCGCCCGGACGCCACCGCCGAGGTGCTGGTCGACGGCTGGTTCCGCTCCGGCGACCTCGGCACCAAGGACGCCGAGGGCTACCTCACCATCGTGGACCGGAAGAAGGACATGGTGCTGCGCGGCGGGTACAACGTGTACCCCCGCGAGGTCGAGGACGTCCTGATGCGCCACCCGGACATCGCCCAGGTCGCCGTCATCGGGGTGCCGGACGAGAAGTACGGCGAGGAGGTCTGCGCGGTGGTCAGGGCCCGCCCCGGCGCCGTGCCGGACGCGGCCCTGGCCGCGGGCATCGTGGCCTGGAGCAAGGAGCGCGTCGCCGCGTACAAGTACCCGCGCCGGGTGGAGTTCGTCGACGACTTCCCGCTCGGGCCCAGCGGCAAGGTCCTCAAGCGCGAGCTGGCCGGCCGTTTCGCCGGCCCGGGCGGCCGTGCCCCCGACCCGGCCGTCGGCTCCCCGGCCGTCGGCTCCCCGGCCGTCGGCGAAGGTGGCGCCGGCTCCCCGGCCGTCGGCGAATCCGCCGCCGGTCCCTCTGCCGTCGGCGAATCCGCCGCCGGCTCCTCTGCCGTCGGCGAATCTGCTCCCGGCCGAGAAAGCTGATCCGCCCCCGCCATCGGTCCGACAGTGGAGGACACGCGGCCACCGCAGCCGCGCCACGCAAGGAGGACCGATGGCAGGATTCATGGCAGGCACGACCCGGCCGACGGCGCCACGGGCCGCCGACGGCGACACCGAACCCACCCGGTTCGACGACCACCTCGCCGCCCAGCTCCTCTCCCAGCGGATCGTCTTCCTCGGCACCCAGGTCGACGAGGTCTCCGCGAACCGGGTCTGCGCGCAGCTGCTGCTGCTCTCCGCGGAGGACCCGCGCACCGACATCAGCCTCTGCATCAACAGCCCCGGCGGCTCGGTGACGGCCGGCCTGGCGATCTACGACACCATGCGGCTGATCCCCAACGACGTCTCCACGCTCGCCATGGGGTTCGCCGCCAGCATGGGTCAGTTCCTGCTCTCCGTCGGCACGGCCGGCAAGCGCTACGCGCTGCCCAACGCGCGCATCATGATGCACCAGCCGTCGGCCGGCATCGGGGGCACCGCCGCGGACATCGCGATCCAGGCGGAGAACCTCGAGTTCACCAAGAAGACCATGGAGCGGCTGATCGCGCACCACACCGGCCAGCCCGAGGAGACGATCTCCCGGGACAGCGACCGGGACCGGTGGTTCACGGCCGAGCAGGCCAGGGAGTACGGCATGGTCGACCGGGTCGTGGAGTCGCTCGACGACGTGCGGCCGGCCGGTTCGCGGCGACGGGTGGGGATCTGACATGGGCCAGTACACGATCCCGACCGTCGTCGAGCGCACCCCGATGGGGGAGCGGGCGTACGACATCTACAGCCGGCTGCTCTCCGAGCGCATCATCTTCCTCGGCACCGAGATCGACGACGGCGTCGCCAACGTCGTCATCGCCCAGCTGCTGCACCTGGAGTCGTCCAGCCAGGAGAGCGAGATCTCCCTCTACCTCAACTCGCCCGGCGGCTCGTTCACCTCGCTCATGGCGATCTACGACACCATGACGTTCATCTCCTCGCCCATCTCGACGTTCTGCGTCGGGCAGGCGGCCTCCACCGCGGCCGTGCTGCTGGCCGGCGGCGACCCCGGGCGGCGCTTCATCCTGGAACACGCCCGGGTGCTGCTCGGCCAGCCGGCCGCGGGCGGCCAGCAGGGCACGGTCTCCGACCTCACCCTCCAGGCCAAGGAGATGCTCCGCATCCGCTCCCAGGTCGAGGAGGTGCTCGCCCGCCACACGCCCCACTCCGCCGCCACGCTGCGCGCCGACATGGACCGCGACAAGGTCTTCACCGCGCCGGAGGCGGTGGCCTACGGACTGGCCGACGAGGTGCTCAGCCGACGGGCGCTGGCCGTCTGACCGGTACGGCCCGGACCGCCGCCCGGCCGGGCGCCCCCGGCCGGCCGGGCGCCCCCGCCCGGCCGGGATCCCCGGGCCGGAGGACGCCCCCGGCCGGAGGACGCCCCTGGCCGGAGGGCACCCCGCCGTCGGACGGTAAGTCAGGCCGCGTTGCACGTCGGGCCGGACGGGGGCCGGCCGTACGCGCGGTCAGGCCGTAATCGCGGTCGGGCCGGACGGCGGTCGGCCGGACCGTGGGTCGGACCGGACCGCGGGTCAGACCGGACTGGGAGCAGACCGGATGGGGGGCAGACCGAGCGGGGGCCGGCCGGACCGTGGGTCGGACCGGACGGGGAGAGTCGGCCGGGCGGGGCGAGCCGGTCGGACGGCGGGTCAGGCCGCCAGGCACACCCCGTCGTGCCGGGTGCCCGCCGGCGCCCCGCCGTGCCGCCCGGAGCCGACCGACGTGACCCGGGACATCGAGGTGACCGAGGTGACCGCGGCCCGCCGGGCGCGGCGCCGGTGGGCCGCCCGGGCGTGCTCGGCCAGCTCCCCCTGGACCAGGCCGAGCAGATCGGCCAGCCCCAGCCCCAGGGCCTGCGCCGCGGCCGCGAGGACCTCGGACGACGCCTCCTTGCGGCCGCGCTCCACCTCGGACAGGTAGGGCATCGAGATGCGGGCGGCCTCGGCCACGTCCTTCAGGGTGCGTTCCTGGGCCAGCCGTTCCCGCCGCAGGACGTCGCCCACGACGTCCCGCCACAGCGGCTCGCGCACCTCCGGGGCCGCCGGGCCGGCCGGACGGGCGGGCGCCGGGGCCCGCTCCGCGGTGCGTTCGCGGGCGGCGTCCCGCGCGGCGGATCCGGGCGCCGGGGCCGACGACGCGGCGGTCGCGGGGCGCAGCGAAATGACACGGGCACGGGGGTGGTTCGGCACGTGGTTGCTCACTCCACCAGAGTAGAAGCGTTCCCCCGCCGCGGCAGCGGGCCGGTTTCCGCCCTGAGGGAAATCGCCCGGTGCCCGGCCCGTGGCCCAGGTCTCCGTACCCGTTTCCCCCACACCCTCACCACATAACGGAGGTTCGTGCGAAGATTCCGTCCCCTGGTCCGAGGGGACCGGGTGACAAGGGGAAACTTCGTGAAACCAACGACGTTCAGATCCACCGTCGGAGCGGTGCTGACGGTCGCCCTCTCGGCCGTGGTCCTGCCGGCCACGGCGGCGAGCGCCGCCGGGGGCAAGGCGTCCGGAACCGCGACGGTGGACAGCGCGACCACCACCTCCTTCGGCCGGGTCGCCGACGCCGTGCTCACCGAACGCACGGCGGCGCTTCTGGACAGCCGGCAGGTGGGGCGAATAGCGCCGCTGAAGGACCGCAACGTGCGCCTCTCGGCGCGCCAGTCGCGGGTGGAGGACGGCGCGCTGTCCTCGCTCCGGGGCCGCAAGGCCCGGCTGGCGAGCCTCGGTGAGGCGTACACCTCCGCCGACACCCGGGTGAGTGTCGACCGGACCCGCGTCAAGGACGGTCGGGCCACGGTCCAGGTCACCGAGACCACCACCCTGAAGTACAAGAAGATCCACGGCGACGAGCCCGCGACCACCGGCTTCCAGGCCCACCACGAGCTGAACTTCACGGCCAGGGCGGACGGCGGCTGGGAGCTGACCGGCATCACGCCCAAGGACGACGGCCTCCGGCAGATCAACCAGCCCGAGGCGACCGCCGTCCAGGGCGTGGCGACCGCGCACCCGAACGCGACCCGCGCGTCCACCACGCGCCCCTCGCGTCAGCAGCAGAAGCCCACGGGCACCACCGGCTACAACTACAAGGCCATGGCGTCCTACGCGGAGAAGTACTGGAAGAACTACAACCCCGCGTACCGGAAGTTCAACGACGCCGGCGGGGACTGCACCAACTTCGTCAGCCAGTCCCTGAAGGCGGGCGGTTGGAAGCACGACTCGGGCGTGTACTCGGACTACCGCAACTGGTGGTACGACTCCTCTTACCAGACCTCGTCCTGGGTCGGTGCCGACGAATGGTCGTGGTTCACGCTGCACCACAAGCGGGCCACGAACCTGTCCAACGTGTACTACATGGGCATCGGCGACATCATGCAGATGGACTTCAACCGGGACGGTTCGAAGGACCACTCCATGATCGTCACTTACCGGAGCAGCAGCGGCGTCCCGTACCTGACCTACCACTCGGTCAACACGTACCGGAAGTCGGTGGCGAGCATCATCGCGTCCAACCCCAACGCGTACTACTACGCCTACCGCACCTGACCGTCCGCCCCCGCGGACGACCGGCCCCGGGCCCCTCGGCCCGGGGTCTTCGCCGTCATGTGACCCAGGCCACCGCGAGTGCGGTTGAGGTTCACACCGGTGTCACCTCCTACGGTCGGTCGCATGACGACGACCCGAGCGACGACGACCCGAGCGGCCGGGACGACCGGCCCGGCGCTGACCACCCAAGCGGCCCCGGCGGCCGGCGCGGCCCAGCCGCCGGCGACCGGCGCGGACCGGGCGGCCCCCGAGACCCCGGCGCCCCCCGCGCCGCTGTCCCTCTACGGCTTCCTGCGGCCCCGGCCGGAACGCGCCGACGAGGTCAGACGACTCCTCGCCAGCCTGGTCGAGTCCACCCGGGCGGAGGAGGGCAACCTGGAGTACCACCTCCACGAGCACGACGACGGCCGGCTCTTCCTCTACGAGGTGTGGCGCTCCCAGGAGGACCTGGACCGGCACAACGCGCACCCGCCGCTCCGCGCCTTCCTGGACAACATCGCGGACTACCTGGCCGAGGCGCCCGAGGCGTACGCCGGCACCATGGTGAGCCGCTACCCGGCGGCCGACTGACCCGGGGCGCGGCCGCGCCGTCACCCCGGGGACCTGTGCCGTCATCTTGGGGCGGGGCCGTCCCGGGGCGCGGCGGGGCCGTCAGTTTGGGGCGGGGCCCCCTCGGGAAGGTCCGAGCCGTTCCCCGGGGCGGGGCCGGGCCGTCAGTTTGGGGCGGGGGGGCCATCCTCGGGAGGGTCCGAGCCGTTCCCCGGGGCGGGGCCGGCGTGGGGTGGGGCCGCGCCGCCCCGCGCTACTCGCCGATGCGCACCACCGCCAGGGTGATGTTGTCCGGGCCGCCCGCCTCGATCGCGGCCTTCCACAGTTCGAAGGCGGCCCGGCCGTCGTCGTACACCCGCAGCAGGCTGTCCAGCACCCCGTCCGGCACCGGATCGGTGAGCCCGTCGGTGCAGATCAGGCAGCGGTCGCCGGGGGCCGACGCGGAACTGGCCAGATGTGTCGTGACCGGGCGGAAGGTCCGGCTGCCGCCCAGTGTCTGGGTGACCACCGAGGTGGTGCGCCGGCCCGGCTCCAGCGGCGGGTTGTCGTCCACGCTCACCTGGCGCAGCCCGTCCCGGCCCGCGTCGTACACCTTGCTGTCACCCACGTTGAAGGCCAGCAGCGACTCCGGCATGACGACCGCGCCCGCGACGGTGGTGCCCATGGTGACCAGCCCGGGATCGTCGCCGGCGGCCGCGTACACCGAGTGGTTGCACAGATCCACGGCGTCGCGCAGCGCGTCCTCGTCGGTGAGTGACGGGCCCAGCTCGGCGAGGCGGCGGACGACGAGCGCGCTGGCCACTTCGCCGGCCGGCTGCCCGCCGAGCCCGTCGGCGACCGCGACCAGGAGCGGCGTGCCGAGCGGGAACAGCAGCGTCTGGGGGTTCTCCGTCACCGTGCCGCACAGGGTCCACGGCCCGGCGACGAGGCTGTCCTCGTTGTGCTCACGGACCAGGCCGGCATGGCTGAGAGCGGTGACGGCGATGTACGGCATGGATGGTCCCGGAAGGGGTGGCGGCTCCGGCCCCCGCGTGACGGTGGGCCGTCCTCACCACCATTGTGACGCGCCCGGGCGGACGCTGCCGGGACACCGACCGGAGACCGGGGCGGACGGTCCCCGCCGGGGGTGGGTGATCGGGGCGGCTGGTCCCCGCCGGGTGTGGGTGGTCGGGGCGGACGTTCCGCGATGCGGCGGGTGACCGGGGCGGACGGGCTCCGATGTGGTGGGTGACCGGGGCGGACCGACCCCGACGGGTAGTGGGTGTTCGGGGCGGACGGGCCCCGATACGGTGGGGGCGATCGGGGTGGACGGACCCCGACGCGGTGCGTGTGCCCTCCGGTCGCGCTGCGGCGAACGGCCGGGACACGTGGTGAACGACCAGCACACCCGGCGGACGACCAGCACACCCGGCGGACGGCCGGAACGCCCGGTGGACGGCCGGGTAACGGGACACCCGGCGAAGGGCCGGGGCATCCAGGCATCCGGTGGACGAACAGGGCACCCGGCGGACGCCCGGGACACCCGATGGACGACCGGGCGCGCTACCCGGACGTCAGCCCGTGAGCGCGGCCAGTGCGGTCAGTGCGTCCGGTGCGGCCAGTGCGGTCAGTGCGTCCGGTGCGTCCGGGATGGCCGGCGCGGTCGGTGTGGCCGGCACGGCCGGTGCGGAGGGTCCGCGGTGCCACGGGCAGCACCCCGGGGACACGGCGGCCGCCCCCGGCCCGCAGGGCGTCCCCACCCCTCGGGTCCGCCGGCCCTTCCCCGCCTGCGTCTCCGGCCGCCGGCCGGCCGAACAGCAGGGCGACGAGCGCGACCCCCGCCAGCGCCCCGGCGAACTGGGCGGCGACGAACGGAGCCACCGAACCGGGCGCGATACCGGTGAACGTGTCGGTGAACGACCGGCCGACGGTCAGCGCCGGGTTCGCGAAGCTGCCCGAGGAGGTGAACCAGATCGCCGCCCCGATGTACCCGGCCACCACGACCGGCACGAGCCGCGCCAGGCCGGCCCGGGCCAGTCCGAGGGCCATCAGCACCAGACCGCAGGTCGCCACCGCCTCGCCCAGCCACAGATGCCCCGCGAACCGGTCCTGGGTGGCGAAGCGGGCGAGCGGCTCGGCGAACATCGCGTCGGCCAGCTCGGCGCCGCACACCGCCCCGGCGGTCTGCGCGGGCAGGTAGGCGGCCACCTCGCGCAGGCCCGGGCCGTCGCCGCCCCGGCGGCCGCTCCACCAGGCCGCGAGCGTGACCACCGGGTTGAAGTGGGCCCCCGAGACCGGCCCGAGCAGGGCGATCAGCCCACCCAGCCCGAACACCGTCGCCAGCGAGTTGGCCAGCAGCCGCACCCCCACATCCGCGGAGAGTGCCGCGGCCTGGATGCCGGAGCCGACCACGACCGCCGCCAGCGCGGCCGTCCCCACGAACTCGGCGGCCACCGCCCGGGCCGGCGGCACGGATGCGCTCATGCGGCACCTCCGGTACCCGGAGCCGGCACCGCCACGGCACGCACCGCGCCCGCCGGGGCCGTACGAGCCAGGGGTGCGCCGGGTCTGCCGGCCCGGCAGACCGCCTCGGAGACCGGGGACGTGCGGACCGCCGGCCGGCGGGCGACCACCGCTGCCCCGTCGGCCCGGGAACGCAGCCGGCAGCCGTCGGCCCGGGAACGGAACCGATGGGCGTCGGGCCGGGGACGGAACCGATGGGCGTCGGGCCGGGGACGGAAACGATGGGTGTCGGCCCGGCAACGGAATCCTTGCGCGTCGGTCCGGGAACGGAACCAAGAGTGGAGACGCGGACGGGGGACGGCCGGGCTCCCGGGCCGCCCGGAGGCCGTCGGATCGGCCTCGTGTACTGAGTTCGACATGGGTACAGGTTGGACGCCGGGCCCGCCGCCCCGCAGAAGCGTCCAATTCCGCTCGTGAGCCGCCCCGCTGACCGACCGTCGGCGAAGTGCCGCCGACACCGAGCGCCGACCGCGCCCCCGCCGGCCCACCGACCGACCGTCGCCGGCGGGCGCCCGACGGATCCGGCGGTGGACGGGGCTGCCGAGTGTCCGGCCCGCGGACCCGCTGACCGACGGCCGCACCGGTGGTGGTGGCCGCCGGTGCCGCCGGAGGCGGGGCCCCGCGGGACCGGTCCGCCGGCCCGGTCAGCCGACGCGGGTGTACGGGTGCGTCGACACCCGGCCGGAGAACTCCCGGTACAGGCGGCCCGAGCTGTCGAGGGTGAAGGTGGAGGCCGCGCCGTCCACGCAGTAGCCGGTCGACCCCGACGGGACCACCCGGGCCGGTCCCACGGACATCCGCTTCCCGCCGTCCTCCATCGCGATCAGGCGCGACTCGAACTCGCAGCGGGTGCCGCTGTCCAGCACCATGGTCACCGCGCGCTGGCCGGGGGCCGCGGAGTAGACCACCACCCGCGCCGGCTCGGGGCCGGACTGCGCGGCTCCGCGCTCCCAGACGCCGACGAAGCGCTGCGGGACCCGGTTGCCCGAGGAAGGACTCGACGGCGGGTCGTCGCCGTCGGAGCCGGAGTCCCCGCCGCCGGACGGCGGGTCCCCGTCGGGAGAGGGGGAGGCGGTCTTGCCCGTATCGCCAGGGGAGTCGCGGTCCGGGTCCGGCCGATCACCGTCCGCGCCGCCCTCCCTGCCGCTGTCCGTCCCCTCGCCCGTCTCCTTGTCCTTCTGCCCCTTGTCCTTCCGCTTGTCCTTGCCGTCCTCGCCCGCGGCGTCGTCGGAGCCCTTGCCCTTCGACCCGGAGGGCGCGGGGGACGGCCCGGCCGCGGTCCCGGACGGCGACGCGGCACGGTCCTTGCCCCGGGCCTCCGGATCCCCGCCGCCCGGGAGCAGGACGGCCAGGGTGCCGGCCACGGCCAGCACGGCGGCCACGGCCCCGGCGACGAGCCAGGCACGCCGCTGGCGCGAACCGGGGCGGGCAGCGCCGGCACCGTCGGCCGGGTGGCTGGTGGCGCGGTCCGTGGACTCCGGCGCGGCCGGGGCCGCCTGCTCCGGCCCGGGCGCGCCCGCCGGAGCGGACGTGCCGTCCGGTCCCCCCGCGTCCGGTTCCGAGGCGGATGCCGCGTCCGCTCCCCCCGCAGCCGAGCCCGGGGCTTCGGCATCCGGGCCGACCGCGGCCGACCCCCGGCCGGACTTCGCACCAAGGCCGACCGTGGCCGAGTCCGGGACGGACTTCGCATCCGGTCCCACCGCGGCCGGTTCCGGGGTGGATTTCGCACCGAGGCCGACCGTGGCCGTGCCGGAGCCCCGCGCTGACTCAGGGACCGGGCCCTGGGCCGACTCCGGGACCGGGCCCTGGGCCACATCCGGGGCGGTGCCCGAGTCCGGGTGCGGAGAGCCGGGTGCCGCCGGGGCGTCCGCGCCCGCCTCCTCCGCTGCCCGCTCCGTGGCCGGAGCCGTCGGGGCCTCCGCGTCGAGCAGCCTGGCCGCCTGCCGCGCGAGCCGGGCCAGCACGTCCGGCGGCAGCCACTGCCCGGCGGCCACCGCCCCCAACGGCCCGGTGGCGTTCGTCAGCAGCACCCCCACCCCCGGCCGGTCCACCGGGTCCTTGGCGAGGCAGCGGGCGATCAGCGACCGCAGCGCGGGGTCGTCGACCCCGGTCAGTTGCGGCTCGGAGTTGACGATCTGGTACATCACGGCGTGCTGGTTCTTCGCGCCCCGCCCGAACGGCAGCCGGCCCGACACCGCGTACATCAGCACGCACCCGAGCGCGAACACGTCCGCCTCGGGCCCGGTGGCCTCGCCCAGGATCTGTTCGGGAGCCATGAACCCCGGGGAGCCGATGACCCTGCCGGTACCGGTCAGCAGCGACTCCACCGAGGGCTGCAGGGCGCGGGCGATGCCGAAGTCGATGACCCGCGGCCCCTCGACGGTGAGCAGCACATTGGACGGCTTGAGGTCGCGGTGCACGATCCCGGCCCGGTGGATGCCGCGGAGCGCCCGCAGCAGCCCGTCGGCCAGTGCGTGGACGGACCGGGCGGGCAGCGGCCCGTTCTCCCTGACCACCTGCTCCAGCGAGGGGCCGGGCACATAGCCGGTGGCCACCCACGGCTGCGCGGCATCCGGATCCGCGTCCAGCACCGGAGCGGTGAAGCGCTCGCCGACCCGGCGGGCCGCCGAGATCTCCCGGCGGAACCGGGCGCGGAACTCCCCGTTCGCGGTGTGCTCCTCGTGCACCACCTTCACGGCCACCGTGCGTCCGCCCTCGGAGCGGGCCAGGAAGACCCGCCCCATGCCCCCGGAACCGAGCCGGCCCAGCAGCGCGTACGGACCGATCCGCGGTGGGTCGGTGGGCGCCAGCGGCTCTATGCCGCTCCCGTCGTCGTCCCGGTTGCCGTCGCTGCGCATGCCCGGCTGATCCCCCGATCGCCCCCGTGTGGTCGCCCGGCAGGTCGTCGCCGAACTCCGCTCAGGATAGACGTCGTTGAACACACCGACGATGCGCTCCGGGCCCAGGGCCCGGGTGTCGCGCCGCGTTCCGGCAGCCGGCCCGGAACACCCCTGGCAGGTGGCGTACATCCTGGCGCCGGTGGGAACAGCCCCGCACGCGCCGAGAGCACATGTCCAGGAATTCCGCCGCTATACAAGTCCCGGGCACAACCCCGCATGCGCGGGGAGCACCGTGGGTTGGGTGAGGCGTTGGCGTGGATCGACGGACCAACCCCGCATGCGCGGGGAGCACAGGCCGCGACCTGCGCTTTCAGAGCGCCGGGCAGCTGTTTTTGCTTACTACTGGGAATTGCGACATAGGTGGCACGTCGGTATCAACCCTCTGTAGAGAGGCAAGAGCCCCGGGAGGCGGGGCCCCGGTGCTGGTGAAGGCCCTTGGCGGGTGCTCGGCTCAGGGAGAGAGCTGTTCTGAGGGTAGCCCGTCATCGGCGGGCAGGGAGGCGGCCGGGAGGCCGCAGGGTCCGCCGGCTCGGCGTGGGGTCAGCGTTCCGGCTGTGCCCACAGAGGTGGGGGTGGCTGTGTCGGTCCCACCCTGGGCGGCGCTTTCCCGGCTGCGGGGCGGCAGCCGCAACGAACAAGGCCCAGGTCGCCGACCTGGGCCACCGTCGTGGAGCTGGTGACGAGGATCGAACTCGCGCTCCGGGCGCGGGAATCGCCCGGCACCTGCGCGCTCAGACCGTCTCTGAACTGCGGAGGAGGCCATCAGCTGCGGGGCCCGCAACCGTCTTCCCGTGCCTGCCGTCGACCGCTGATCGCCATCCCTGCCGGCACGCGTCGTGGCACAGCTCGTGACGGTCGTCGGTCGCCGGGCACCTCGGCCTGGGCGGGTGAACGCGGCGCAGCGGCGACGGTCGAGACGGACCATGGATCCGCTCGTGCTCGTCAGGTGGTCCGGCCGTGCGGGTGGCCCAGTCAGCTCGCATGAAATTGGCCCCTGGACTGGGGCAACTGCCCAGTACCGTAGGCGCAATGACAACACGATCTACGTCGGCCGCCCAGCCCATATCCGTAGCCGTGGCCGAGGCGCCGGTGCGGCAGGCCCGTAACTCCGCCGCCTTGTGGACCGCGACCGGCCGATCCCGGGGGCATGAGGTCATCCGGCGCCACGGATTCGTCGCGGTCGACGGCGACGTGCGCGCCGGCCTGCGGATCCTGATCCAAGAGCCGGTCCTCGACCCGGGCGAACTGACCGAGTTGAGCGAGCTGGTACGCCGGGCCGAGGGCCCGGTGAACGCCGAGGATCCGTTCAGCTCGACCGACCTGAGCCACCTGGGCATGCGCAGCTGGCAGATGCCGATCATGCTGCGCCCGCCCGGGCCGGTCGGCGAGCCGACGCTGGACGTGATCCGGGTTCGGCGGCCCGAGGACCTTCAGGCGGCCGAGCGGATCGTGATCGAGGGCTTCGAGCTGACCGGATTCACGCCCTACCGCCCCGGCGAGCTGTTCCCGACGTCGCTGATCGAGCAGCCGGGCGTGGACGTGTTCGTCGCCACGCACGACAGCGTGCCCGCGGGAGCCGGTGTCGTCGTCGTGGACGACGGGGTCGGCGGTCATTACTGGGTCGGCACTTCGCCGGCTTTCCGGTCGCGTGGCGTGGGGCGGGCCGTCATGCTCGGCTCCCTCGCCCACCTGGCGGACCTGCCGGTCACGCTCACCGCTTCGACGCTGGGCAGGCCGCTGTACGAGTCGCTGGGTTACACCGTCGCGGCGCCCTCGACCTGGTGGGCCTCTCAGTGACGCCGCGGTAGAGCCCGCCGGTTTCGAAATGACGGGCCAACGACGAAGCCTCAGGTCACTGAGCTGGGGCTTCGTCATGGAGCGGGTGACGGGAATCGAACTCGCGCTCTGAGCTTGGGAATCACGACACGCAGGGCGTCTGTGCGTCTCCGACCTGCGAAAACAGCTTGCTGAGGGAGCTGTCTGAAGGGTCCGTCCTTACCTTCTCTGACCGCGTCGCTGCGGCGGGTCCGGAAGAAGAGGTGGGTGCAGCCGTTCTTGGTCTGCAGCAGGTCGGCCGCCAGGCCGGCGATCCTGCGCAGGAGCCGACGGGCGTCGTCGTCGATCCCGTCCACAGTGACCGCTTGATCGCCGGCGTCCAGCAGGGGCAGGCGGACCCGTACGCCGTCGCGCGTCAGGACTTCGACGGGGTGTGACTCCACGAAGCACCGGCCGGCTTCGGAACGGTCGGTGAGCCGCGGAACACCGGCGGCTCTTCCCGCACTGGGCGGCGGGACCAGATACTGCTGCCCGTAGTCCTGAAGCAGGAGGTGGGGTCGCGGACCCCCATCCGGGCCACCGTCTCCGCGACCAGCGGGCCGACCAGATGAGGTGGCAGCTCGTGTGCCCGGTCCAGGAGCACCCCGAGCAGTCCCTCCCCGAAGCTCTCCGAGCGGTCCGGGCCCCCGTGCCTTCCCGTGGTCATCCTGGTGCCTCCAACCGGGCGGCGGGCCGGCGCCCGGTTGGAGGCACCGGCGGCGTGGCCGCCAGGATGCTCCCCGGCCGATCCGGACACGCCATACGGCTTTCCTGCCCCGCCGCAACGGCACGGCGCCGGGGCGCGCGGTCGCTGCCGCGCGCCCCGGCTCACATCGGCTGATGATGGGAGTACGGCCGAACACGCGGAGCTGACCATGACCGGGTGGCATGTCAGGGACTACACCCAGGACGATCTCGAAGCGGTGCTCCGAGTCGACGCGGAGAGCAGCACGGCCGAAGAGTCACCGCTCTTTCCTCTCTCGGACGCCGTGGCGGCCCTCCAGGCCCTCCACCCGGCGGTGGTGGCCACCGCATACGAGGAGGTGGTCGGCGCCGCGGTGAGCAGGGTGGAGGATGACCAGGCGTGGATCCTGCGCATCAGCATGGCGCCTGCCTGGCGGCACCAGGGGCTGGGCAGCGACCTGATCACGGCCCTGGAGCACCGATTGTTCGCGGGCGGCGTCCGAACGGTGCACGCGGTCCTGCCCGACGGCGAGGCCGGTGCCACCGCCCTGCACAACTGCGGCTTCGGCGCCCGTCCGGGCCTGGTCTTCTTCGAGAAGCACGCGCGGGTGACCCCCCAGGCGGTCAGCTTGCTCGCGTCGCTGGGAGCGGAGCTGCCGCCTGGAGGACTGTGGCAGAAGGTCGCGGGCATGCAGAGGGAGAAGAAGCTGATCGAGCGGCGTCTGGTACTGCCGCTGGCCCATCCCGAACTGGCCGCCCAGCACGGAGTGGAGCTGCCGCGGGCGGTGATGCTGTTCGGTCCGCCCGGGACGGGGAAGAGCACGTTCGCACACGCGATCGCCAGCCGTCTGGGATGGCCGTTCCTCGAACTGTTCCCCGCCCGGCTGGCCGCAGAGTACGGGCTGGCCAGCGGGCTGAACCGGCGCTTCGACGAGATCGCCCGGCTCGACCACGTCCTGGTCTTCATCGACGAGGTCGAGGAGATCGCGGGAACCCGGAGCGATGCGGACGCGACCGCGGTCGGTGTCGTCAACGAACTGCTCAAGGCGATCGTCCGGTTCCGGGGCCAGGACGGGCGGCTGCTCGTCTGCGCCACGAACGACGTGACCACGCTCGACTCCGCGTTCCTGCGGCACGGTCGTTTCGACTACGTGCTGCCGATCGGCCCGCCCGACGACCGCGCGAGGACCGCGCTGTGGGAGAGCTATCTGACCCGAGCGTCCGCGGAGGCCGACAGCACGGTGCTGGCGTCCGCCAGCGAGGGGTTCACGCCTGCGGACATCGCCCATGTGGCGCGCACCGTCTCCCAAGCCCAGTTCGAGCGCACCTTCGACACCGGAGCGCGGGCCCGCCCCACCACCGAGGACTACCTGCGCACGATCGGCGAGACCAGGCCCACGGTCAGCGCCGCCATGGCTCGGGAACTCGTTCACCAGACCGAGCAGTTCGCCCGCATCTAGGCCGTCTCTTCCTCCTCGGCCTCCAGGCGCCGGACTCCCTCGTGGGTGAGAGTGATCACCGCCGGGGTGTTACCGGGTTCCCGGTCGACGGTGACCAGTCCTTCACCGGCCAGGTAGGTGCGGGCGGCGGCCAGGTCCTGTTCCGGCACGTGGAGGCCGCGCCGCAGCGTGCTCCGGTGATGCCGGGGAGGCGGTTGCCCTCTATGGCTTCGTACAGGAGCCGGAGCGGCGCGGCCGCGGTGCGGCTGGAGACCACGCGATCCCGGGAGGGGCTCCTCGACGGCGCTTGGTGGCCGCGTACCCGCGACATCGGAACCGGGCTGCCGGCGCTGATCAGAGTGCTGACCGGGCACCTCGGCCCGATCACTCGCTTGGGCGTGGACGCGTCCGCCTGGGATGGCATCCCGCCCCGCCTGGTCATCGACGGTCAGGTCGTGCACCTCGAATCCGAGCCCGTCCGCGACGGCCCCGTCCTCGTCACGCGCGGCCACGACGACCACTTCGCCCTCCTGGCGGTTCCCCCGGACCACCACCGCCGACGCCGCCCGCGAAGCGATGGCCCGCGCCCACCGCGCCGACAACGTCACGCAGGCCGCTCAGATCCTCCTCGCCACCACACACGGGCCTGAGGGCAGCGCCGCCGATGCGGAAGGCTGACCCCGAATCGACGGCGGCCGAGCCAGCCGAGAGCGCGGCGCCGCCGTGGCGGGCGGCCCGGTCTCCTTCGGCATCGGGCGGGATGCGACAGAGCCCGGCTTGGAGTGCTGCGTACCGGCCGGGCTCCGAGCGTGCGGCGCCCTGGTCAGAGCCCCTCGTCGTGCAGGTCCTCCTCGCGCAGCAGGTCGTCCTCGCGGCGGCGCGAGGTCTCCGTCCGCCCGGGCTTCCGTCCCTGCTCACGGGCCTGCCTGCCCGGCCGGGGCTGCGCGGGGTCGCCGGGGCGGTGGTGTTCCCGCGCCTCGCGGCCCCGGCCCTTGCCCGGCTCCTGACGTTTGTCCTGCGTACCGTCCATGACTGCGCTCCTCTCGACGCGTGCGGGCACGGACCCCTCTCGGATCACGCTGCCACGCACAGCGAAGGTCCGCATGATGGCGACGGCGAAGCGAGGCACGCGGATGACGCCTCGCCCGTCGGCCTCACAGCAGAAGGCGATGCTGTGCATGGGGTGGGCCAGACCGGTGCCGCCCCTCAGTGTCGACTGAGGGGTATTGCGTCTCGCCGTGTGCCCCAGCGAGCGCCAGTGCGGAAGGGGGAGCGGGCGGATCCTCCCCGGCGGCGCTCCAGAGCTGGATGCTGCAGAGCATCCAGCCTGTGCCACAGCCCCGGCGTATACACACCGGGGCTGCCCTTCCGGGCGGTTGCACGTGAGAGTGCACCCACCCAGGGCCCATGCTATCGCTCGAGGCACCATCCCGGCATAGCGAACTTTTCGGATGCATCCCGTTGCCAGGGCGCGCGGGGCGGCTGGCGCCCTGCCCAGCCGTCCGGCGCGTCGCCGAGCACCGTCGCGGCCGGTGCCTCAGACCTCGTCCGACTGCGTTCGGTCGTCGTCCGACGACTTGGTGGACAGCAGCCAGGAGCGGGCGGGCTCGGCGGCGTGGGTGGTGTCAACGGTGAAGTGGAGACGGGTCCCGCCGTCGTGGCCCGCGGGGTAGCTGCGTTGTTCCGTGGAGGCGAAGCAGCGCCGGAGAACCTCCGCGACCTGGCGTGCCGTCTCCGGGGACGCGGCGACGATGCGAACCTCGGCGTGTCCGGCCGAGGGCACTGGTTCCGCTGTTCTCATGGTGTCCTCATTCATTCAGGTGGCATGCGAGGCATCCAGGTGACGTGCCGGTGGGCGCGCCGCCTCGGCGTCGCACCCACCGCCCCCGGTCAGAGAAGAGTCGGTGTCATCCGCGGTCCCCGTCGTGGCGCCCTGCGGCCCCGCCGGTCGGCCGTCGCGGCTTCCGGCTCCTCCTGCCGCGCCCCGGCAGGACTTCGCTGTAGCGGAAGGCCGCGATCCTCTGGCCGTGCTGGGCGTTGAGCAGATGGATCAGCAGAATTCCCAGGGCGATCATGGCGAGGATCACCGCGGTGGTGATGACTGTCTCCACTGTCCTCACCTCTCCGGGGCGAGGGGCGGGAGCCCGATGGGGGCCCTGAGCGGCGGGGGCGCGGCTCCGCCCTCGGTGTCCCACTCCGATTCCCGGCCGCGGTCCCCGGCCGCGGCGCGGATCGCATCCTCGTCGTCCATCAGTCTGCTCGCGGTGAGGAGGCTGCCGGGGGTGGCTGCGGCGGACATCAGCCGGGCGGCGGAGGCCGCACCGGCTTCCGGCGGGATCACCAGCAGGTCCCAGCGTCCGGCGCTGTAGGAGAGCAGTATCAGTTTGTGCGGGTCCTGCTCATCCGTGAACCAGCCCACGTGCACCGTGTGCCCGGTGACGGGCACCTTCGTGGGGATCACCGGCCAGTGGGTCGGGTTCACCGTGACGTGGGTGATCCGGCCCCAGCACCTGTCCAGCCTGTCTGTCAGAGCGGGGAGCTCGCGGAAGAGGTCGCGGGACCGGGGCCACCAGGCGCCGTCCAGGAGACCTGGAGGTGCGCCCGCGGGCGTCAGGGCCAAGCGGGCCGGTGGCGAGGAGACGCGCTCAGCGGTCGTCGTGCGTTCGATAGTCATGGTCATGACGCGAATCCGCCTCCGGGACCGTCTTGGACTGCCCGGTGTTGTTACTCGCCGGGAACGGCACCGGCACGGGAGCCGGTGTGCGAAGTACTCCCGGTGTCTTCACACTACTCCGGCCCACGGCCCGTATGCCTCTGCTACCAGCGCTTTCTCTGGGATGCGAGCCCGTACCCGGATGCGCGGAGAGGGTTGCGGGCCGGCACGCGGAGTACGGTGAAGCCCTGGACCCTTCACTGTGGCGACCAGGGCGGTTCCGCCACGGGCCATCCAGTGAAGATGCCGACCCCCGTCGAGCGGAGTTCACCATGGCCGACTCCGGCACCCCCCGTCCCTCCAGGCTCCTGCCGGACGGGATCCACGAGGCAGTGAAGCCCGGGACAGCGCTGCTGAGGCTCGAGACGACACGGCTGCGCGAGGGCATCCTCGATGGTGCGTGGTGGCCTCGCTCCCGTGACATCGCCGCCGAACTACCCCACTTGATCTCCGCGTTGAGTCGGCACCTCGGCCCGATCACCCGCGTCGGACTGGACGCGAGTGCCTGGGAGGAACTGCCGACGCGACTGATCATCGACGACCGGGCCGTCCGCCTCGACTCCTTCCCGGTCGGTGACGACACCGTCCTGATCACCCGGGGCGACAAGGATCACTTCTCACTGCTGGTGGTGCCTCCGCAGGCGACGCTCGACGCGGCACGCGCCGCGATGGCCCAGGCGGTGCGAGCCGACAACATCACCCCAGCCGAGCAGATCCTCATCGACACCGGGACCAACCCCGCACACCCGGGTCCCGTGGAACGCACACAGGCGGACGAGTGAGCGGCGATTCGGACCGCACCTCGTGCCCATGGACGCGTTCTCCCCACGCTGACCCCGCCCGGCCCATGCCCGTGCACGAGCCTGGAGAAGACCCTGAGGCCGAGCAGCCCGATCACGGTGGCCACCGCGCCGGGAGACAGAGCGCGCCAGGCGATCCGCCCACCGAGCGGCAGGCGCTGCGACCACCAGAAGAACACGACGGCGCTCAGCGCGGCGGCGAAAGCGCCCGCCGGGGACTCTCGCCGCAGTGTGGTGGTCGCGGAGACGAAGAGGTGGTCGGTGAGTACGCCGAGCCACACCACGTGTCGCCACCTGGCCCACCAGCGGGCCGGCGGCAGATCCCAGATCTTCTCGTAGCCGGTCTGCACCGCCGCCCCGAAGGTCAGACCGAAGACGGCGAGGGGCGGCAATGCCGAACGCGGTCGTGGTCCGCAGTGCCTGGCCGGGCCGGGTGAACAGATGCTGCACCTGTTCTCTGGGGTCCGCCGACACGCCGAGCCCTTCCCCCAGCCACTGCGCGAGCCCCCGCCCGTTCTCCGGATCGCCCGAGGAGACGATGACCAGCAGCGGCACCAGCGTGAGGGACCGCAGCGCCGCGAAGCCCAGGAACGTCGCCACAGCTCCAGATCTCTGATCCGCCGCCATCCGCGTCCCACTGGTGAATGGCCGATCGCGTCGCGTAGCCGTCCGAACGGGGAGGGGCGGCCTGCTGCACCGGATGACTTCATCGGCATGCCCGTCGACCACCACGGTCGATGCGGTCACCGCGCGAACACGGCGACGCGCGGGTTCCCGGATAGCCGGGAAGGGGCACGGGCGGCCGGTCCGGGCGGGCTGCGACTGCCTGTGCCGACGGCTCACACCGCCTGGCCTTCGCGCCCCTGGACGACGCGATCCTCGGGCCGGACCACCTCGAGGTCTTCTATGCCAGGGCGCTGGTGAAGAAGGCGCCCTCGGTCGGCATGGACGACATCCTGCCCGCCGGGTCAGAGCAAGCGGTCTGCCGGTACCACGACATGACCTGCCAGCAGGTGGCGAGAGGCAACTCGCGCGCCGCTGACCGCCCGCGTATCGCCGTGCGCCGGTCCCACCGGACGGGGTGGCGGCCTCTCCGGTGATGCCGGCAGCTTCGGGGCGCCCCGGGGGACCCGAGCGCCAAGCGCCGTCGCAGTACGCGCTCACCCGCTCACCGGCACGGGGAGCGCAACACGGTGGCCCAGAAGTGACGTCCCGCAGGAGCTGGATCGTCACCGGGACGAGGGCCCGCTGGGAGGGCGGGATGGCGCGCCAGGGCTTCTCCGGGCAGGGCGTTCGCGCGAGTTGAGGCGACACGGAGGGCGCGTCGGCCCCCGAGGGGGTGAGACAACAAACGAGGCCCAGATCACTGATCTGGGCCTTCGCTATGGAGCGGGTGACGAGAATCGAACTCGCGCTCTGAGCTTGGGAAGCTCATGTTCTACCATTAAACTACACCCGCAGTGAGGCGCTGATCTTGCTCGGCCTCATCGTTGCACACTGTACCCCATGACCGCCTCCCGGCGCAGGCGTCGTGGGGTTTTCCGTTGTCCGGGGTGGGGACGCGCCTGCGCTGGGGCGGGAGTTGGGGCGTACGGTGGGGGGCGGTGCGGCGCGTGGAGCGGCGACCTGTTCATCCCCTAATGTGGCTTTTGTCTTTCACGTTCTCGGGGAAGGGACTCGATGGAGCGCACCGTCGTCCGTTGTGCCGAAGGGCATGTGTTCAGCACCGCTTCGTTCCCGATGCAGCATCTGGGCGCCGATCGGATCGGTCCCGGGCGGCTGCTTCGCTGCCCGCGCTGTGCGCGGCTGCGGCATGCGGTGCCGGTGATGTTGCAGAAGCGGTAGCGGCAGAAGCGGTAGCGGGAGGTCCGGGCTGCCGGACCGGACCGGCGGGCATGGCCGACCGTGCCCGCCGGGCCGCCGCGGATCGCGGGCCGCCGACGCGGTGGGTGCCGGGCCCGGTGGGCCGGAACATCCGGGTCCGCGGAAGCGGTGGAGGTCGCGGCGGAGGTCAGCGGCGGTGGGCCGGGATTCCCGGGGCCGCGGTGTCCGCGTTGGGGCGGGCCCGCGGCCTCCGCGTTGTTTGCGTATCCTCGTCCCGTGCTTCTCTCTGACAAGGACATCCGGACCGAGATCGACGCCGGGCGGGTGCGGATCGATCCCTACGACCCCACCATGGTGCAGCCCTCGAGCATCGATGTCCGGCTCGACCGGTTCTTCCGGGTGTTCGAGAACCACCGGTACCCGCACATCGACCCGGCCATGGAGCAGGGCGACCTGACGCGGCTGGTGGAGCCGGAGGGGGACGAGGCGTTCATCCTGCACCCCGGTGAGTTCGTGCTGGCCTCCACCTACGAGGTGATCACGCTGCCCGACGACATCGCCTCCCGGCTGGAGGGGAAGTCGAGCCTGGGGCGGCTGGGCCTGCTGACGCACTCGACCGCGGGCTTCATCGACCCCGGCTTCTCGGGCCACGTGACGCTGGAGCTGTCCAACGTGGCGACCCTGCCGATCAAGCTGTGGCCGGGGATGAAGATCGGGCAGCTGTGCATGTTCCGGCTGACCTCGCCCGCGGAGCACCCGTACGGGTCGGCCAAGTACGGCTCCCGGTACCAGGGGCAGCGCGGGCCGACGCCCTCCCGCTCGTATCTGAACTTCCACCGGACGCAGGTCTGATCATGAGCGTGAAGCGGGAGAACCTCACCTACGAGAGCTTCGGCACCGCGGTCCGCGAGCTGGCGCAGACCATCGCGGACGACGGGTACGAGCCCGATGTGGTGCTGTCGATCGCCCGCGGCGGGGTCTTCGTCGCCGGCGGGCTGGCGTATGCGCTGGACTGCAAGAACATCCACCTGGTGAACGTGGAGTTCTACACCGGCGTCGGCGAGACGCTGGAGATGCCGGTCATGCTGGCCCCGGTGCCGAACGCGATCGACTTCTCCAACAAGAAGGTGCTGATCGCCGACGACGTCGCGGACACCGGCAAGACGCTGAAGCTGGTGCACGACTTCTGCCTCGACCACGTCGCCGAGGTGCGGTCCGCGGTGATCTACGAGAAGTCGCACTCGCTGGTGAAGTGCGAGTACGTGTGGAAGCGGACCGACGACTGGATCAACTTCCCGTGGAGCGTCCTGCCTCCGGTGCACAAGTCCGGCGAGGCGGCCAAGGACAACAAGGAAGCCCTGTAGCCACGCGCCGCGCCGTGCGCGGCGTCTGGTGGAGCGGCTGCCGTCCGGAGACTCTCCGGGCGGCAGCCGCTCCGCCGTGTCAGCCGCCGCATGCGCAGCCGGCGGCCGCCTTGGCCTCGCCCGGTGTCCGGGCGGAGTCGACGGCCTGCTCGTCCGGGGTGCAGCAGGCGGTGGTGCCGCAGCAGGCGTCGGGCGCGGTCCCGGCGCTCTTGCCCAGGGTGTCGGCGTCGGCCTTGACGACGTAGACCTCCCACGGTTCCCGGCCGGGGCCGTGCACCCACACCTTGTCCTGGAGGGCGTAGCAGCACGAGGTGTCGTTCTCCTCGAACGTGGCGAGCCCCGCCGCCTTCAGGCGCTCGGTGGCGGCGGCGACCTGGTCGGTGCCGGCGACCTCGACGCCGAGGTGGTCGAGGCGGGTGTCCTCGCCGCTGTCGCCCTCGATGAGGACGAGCTTCAGCGGCGGCTCGGTGATGGCGAAGTTGGCGTAGCCCTCGCGGCGCTTGGCCGGCTCGGTGCCGAACAGCTTGGAGTAGAAGGCGATCGACCCTTCGAGGTCGGCGACGCGCAGGGCGAGCTGGACCCGTGACATGGCGGTCTCCCATCCGATGAGCGAGCTTGTTTCGATGCCTATCGATGCAACCCACGTTGCCACCGGATTAGATGGCTGTCAACATAGAGGGATGTCGAAACAAGACGGGCTGGTGCTACTCGGGCAGGACGACGCGGTGTGCTGCGTGCCGCTGGTTCGCGAGCCGCTGGGCGAGCAGGCCGCGGCCGAGACGTCGCGCATGTTCAAGGCGCTGTCGGACCCGGTCCGGCTGCGGCTGCTCTCGCTGATCGCCTCGCACGACGGAGGTGAGGCGTGCGTATGCGACCTGACCGGCCCCTTCGAGGTCTCCCAGCCCACCATCTCCCACCACCTGAAGGTGCTCCGTGAGGCCGGACTGGTCGGTTCCGAGCGGCGTGGCACCTGGGTGTACTACTGGGTGATCCCGGCGACGCTGGCGAAGCTGTCGGACCTGCTCCGGGCCCCGGCCGTCCGTGCGGAGACGGAGAGCCCGGCCGTCCGCACGGAGAGCCCGGCCGTCCGTGCGGAGACGGAGACACCGGCCGTCCGCACGGAGACCCCGGCGTGATCGCGGCGGCGTCGCCGGCCCGGCGGGCGGCCGTCGAGGGGCTCGGCACGGCCGCGCTGGTCGCGGTGGTGGTCGGCTCCGGCATCCAGGCCACCGAACTCACCTCTGATCCCGGAGTCCGGCTGCTGGCCAACTCACTGGCGACGGTCTTCGGGCTGGGTGTGCTGATCGCCCTGCTCGGGCCGGTCTCCGGGGCGCACTTCAACCCGGTGGTCACGCTGGCCGCCTGGTTCACCGGCCGCCGGACCGGTGACGGACCCGCCCTGAGGGACGTCGCCGGCTATCTGCCCGCGCAGACCGTGGGCGCGATCGGCGGCGCGGTTCTCGCGGACGCCATGTTCGGCCGGCCCCTCGTCCACTGGTCCGGCCACGACCGGTCCGCCGGACATCTCTGGCTCGGCGAGGTGGTGGCCACCGCCGGGCTGGTCTGGCTCGTCCTCGGCCTGGCCCGCGCCGGCCGCGCCCACCTCGCGCCGTCGCTGGTCGCCGCCTACATCGGCGCGGCGTACTGGTTCACCTCCTCCACCAGCTTCGCCAACCCGGCCGTCACGGTCGGCCGGGCCTTCACCGACACCTTCGCCGGCATCGCGCCGGCGTCGGTACTGCCGTTCCTCGCCGCCCAGCTCGCCGGCGCCGCCGTCGGCCTGGGGCTGGTCCGGGTCACCTTCGGCCGCCCGGCCGCGGTGGCCGTGGGCGGGACCGCCGTCCCGCACGGTGCGCAACGGCCCGCCGCCCCCGTCCGTCCCGTCGAGGAAAGGACCCTGCCCTCATGACCACGTCCACCACCCCGTCCGTGCTCTTCGTCTGCGTGCACAACGCCGGCCGGTCCCAGATGGGCGCCGCCTTCCTCACCCACCTGGCGGGCGACCGGGTCCAGGTGCGATCCGCCGGCTCGGCACCCGCGGACGCCGTCAACCCGGCCGTGGTCGAGGCGATGCGGGAGGTCGGCATCGACGTCTCCGCCGAGACGCCGAAGGTCCTGACGGTGGAGGCCGTGCAGTCCTCGGACGTGGTGATCACGATGGGATGCGGCGACGCCTGCCCGTACTTCCCCGGCAAGCGCTATCTCGACTGGCGGCTCGACGACCCCGCCGGGCAGGGCGTCGACGCGGTGCGCCCGATCCGCGACGACATCGAACGGCGGGTCCGGGGCCTGCTCGACGAGCTCGGCGTTCCGGCGGCTCGCTGACCGCCACGCCGAACGGCGGCCGCGTCACCGCTGTGCGGCGGTGGGGACGTTACGGACGGTACGGGCAGGCGGTGCTGACGGTGAAGGGCCCGGGTGGAGACCGTGGAGGTTTCCACCCGGGCCCTTCGGTGTCCCGTGCCGTCCGGTGTGCCGGTGCCCGCCCCGTGTCCGGGTGCCCGTTTGCGGGCTTCCGGGCGGGGGCCGGACGGAGACCCCGGTCCGGCTCGTTCCGGGTCGGTCCCGGCTCGTTCCGGTCCCTTCCGGCTCCGCCCCCGCCCGGCGCGCATCCGGTCCGGCTCCCGGACCCGTCCGCCACGCTCCCGGACCGGTCCGCCATGCTCCCGGACCCGTCCGGTGTGCCGCGCCCCCGGCCGGTGGGCGCGGGCCCGCGGACGGTTGTCAGATGGTGCCGAGCTTCAGCAGCGACAGCAGGGCGATCAGCTGGATCGCGGAGGCCGCCAGCGCCTTCGGCCAGGGCAGGTCGTGCGACTTGCCGACCATGGAGGTGAACAGCGCGCCGGCCGCCACCCAGGTGCCCCAGCCCAGGGCCTGGACGAACATGCCGTCGCCGCCGAGGAACATGGCGAACAGCAGGCGCGGCGCGTCGGTGATCGAGGTGATCAGCATCGACAGACCGATGGTCGGCGCCCAGCTGCCGTCGCCGCCCAGCTGGCGGGCGAGGGTGTGGGTGACCGCGCCCAGCACCAGGCCGCTGAGCACCACGGCCACGCCGGTGCTGAGGATCGCCGGGATGCTGTTGGACAGCGAGGCGTTCAGCACCTCCTCGCGGGCCTTGTCGAAGCCGAAGACGGCGAGCAGGCCGTAGATGAAGGTGACGGTGAGCGCGGGGCCCCACATGGGGTGGTCGCGCATCTGCCAGAAGGTGGCCTGGGGGCGGAGCACGATGCCGCTCAGCAGGTCCTTCCAGTGCAGCCGGGGGCCGGACGGCGGGGCGGTGGTCTGCCCGGCCCGGTACGTGGCGCCCTGGTCGTCGTCGTAACGGCCGGGGTCCTGGCCGTACGGGTCGTAGTCGGGGGCCTCGCCCAGGCTGAACTGCTGGGTGTGGCCCGGGTCACCGCTCGGGTGGCCGCCGTGACCGCCGTGCGGGGCGTGCCCGCCGTGGCCGTCGAAGTACTCCGGCTCGCCGTGGTTCGGGGGCTGCTGCCACTGCCGGTCCGGGCGGCCGTGCGGGCCGGGGTCGCCGGGGTGTCCGTACGGCCCGTGCTGCCCGTGCTGTGCCTGACCGTACGGGGGCGGGGGCGTGTACGGTCCGGGCGCCTGCTGACCGTACGGCGTCGATGGCGTCCGACTGCCGTACGGAGCCTGCTGCCCGGGGTACTGTCCCGGCCGGCCCTGCGGCCCGTGTTGCGCGGAGCGGGGGTCGGGCCCGCCTCCCATCCTGAATCCAGCCACCATTCGAACGTACCTGGTCGTGAGGTCCGCAATGCCCGAGTGAGGGAAGTAGCCGGGCATTGCGGCCGAGCTGTGACATCCCTCAGGGGGACCCTGGGGGGTTGGCCCCACCGCGCGGGGGCGGCCACCCGGCCGGTGACGGGTGGTCCGGTGCGGCCGCGCGGCCCGGGAGGCGAAGTCCGGGACGGCGGCGCGGGGTTGGCTCCGGCGGGCCCGGCGGACCGCCGGGACGGGGCGGGGTGACGCCGCCGCACCGGGGTGGCGGGGCCGTGCCGGAGGGCGACCCGGCCGGGGGTGTGCGGGCTGTGACGGCGGCGGAGCGGGCGGTGTCGGCCGTGGTAGGCTCCCCGCCCCTCGGCCGGGGCGGCCGCACCGCGGTGTGTTCCGGTTTCCAGGAGGTGGACATGAAGCTGCCGAGGCTGTCAACTCTGTTGTGATACAGGGAACGTGGCGGTGAAGATCAGGGGGCCATGTCCGAAAAGACAGTGAACGGGGGAACGGTCATGTCCGATCTGGATGTGCGGTGGCATCGGCATGCAGAGCGATGGTTAGCGGTCGCGGCGTAATCCGATGCTGGATGGACGCGGGCGCCCGCCCGCCGAGGCAGACTCCGGCACGCCGGGTGACCGGCGCGGCCCGGAGACCGGTCCCGCACCGGACGCGCGTGGTCCGGCGGGGACGGGTGCCGCTCATGTCGAGGTGACCGGGGCCCCGGAGGCGCCCCGGCCGCCGTTGCCGCGGTCCCTGGCGGCACGGGTCGTCCGCCGCCGGCGCGGACGTGGGGCCGGTGCGACCGCGCCGGATCCGCCGGGCCCCGGTGCGCGCGGGGCGGAGACGGGCCGTCAGGAGCCGTCCGGAGCCGAGCCGTCCGGGCCCGTCCCTCCGGTGCCGGGCCCGCGCAGCCGGCGGCTGCGTCCGGCGCGCGGCGTGCGGAGCGTCGCCGGCCAGGTGTTCGTGTTGCAGGTGGCGGTGGTCCTGCTGATCGTGCTGGGTGCCGTGGCGGCCCTGGTCCTGCAGTCCCGCCACGACAGCTCCCGGGAGGCCCGGCACCGGTCGCTGGCCGTCGCCGCGACGTTCGCGGAGTCGCCCGGGCTGGTGGCCGCGCTGCGCAGCCGGGACCCCACCGCGCTGCTGCAGCCGCGTGCCGAGGCGGCCCGGGTCGCGGCCGGGGTGGACTTCCTGGTGGTGATGACGCCGGGCGGCATCCGCTACACCCATCCCAAGCCGGACCGGATCGGCGGCCGGTTCCGGGGCACCACCGAGCCGGCCCGGCACGGCCGGCGGGTGATCGAGACGTTCACCGGCACGCTCGGTCCGTCGGTGCGCGCCGTCGTCCCGGTGACCGACGAGCACGGCAGGGTGGTCGGGCTGGTGTCCGCCGGGATCACCATCGACAAGGTCAGCGGTGTCGTCGAGCAGCAGCTGCCGCTGCTGTTCTGCGCCGCGATCGCCGCCCTGCTGCTGGCCACCGGCGGCACCGCGCTGGTCAGCAGACGGCTGCGGCGGCAGACGCACGGCCTGGACCCGGGCGAGATGACCCGGATGTACGAGCACCACGACGCGGTGCTGCACGCGGTCCGCGAGGGGGTGCTGATCGTCGGCGAGGACGCGCGCCTGGTGCTCGCCAACGACGAGGCGCGGCGGTTGCTGGACCTGCCGTCGGACGCGGAGGGCCGGCGGGTGTGGGAGCTGGGCCTGGACCCGCGTGCCGCGGCCCTGCTGGCCTCCGGTCGGGCCGCCACCGACGAGGTGTACACCGCCGGGGAACGGCTGCTGTCGGTGAGCCACCGGCCCACCGACGGGTACGGCGGCCCGCCCGGCAGCGGGGTCGCCACCCTGCGCGACACCACCGAGCTGCACGCCCTGTCGGACACCGTGGAGCTGGCCCGCAAGCGGCTGAAGCTGCTGTATGACGCCAGTGTGCGGATCGGCACCGGGCTGGACGTGGTGCGGACCGCCGAGGAGCTGGCGGAGTACGCCGTGCCCCGGTTCGCCGACTACGTGACCGTGGACCTGGCGGACGCGGTGCTCGGCGGTGAGGACCCGGTGGACCAGCGGGGGCTGCGGCGCACCGCGGTGAGCGGGATCACCAAGGAGACCCCGCTGTACGCGCTGGGCCGGCTGATCCGGCTGCCCCCGTCGTCGCCGCGCGGCCGGGCCTATCTGACCGGCCGGGCGGGCATCGAGCGGGATCTCGCCGCCTTCGACGGCTGGCAGCAGGAGGACGTGGAGCGGGCCCGGCGGATCGTCGACTTCGGCATCCACTCCGTGATCATGGTGCCGCTGCGGGCCCGGGGCGTGATCCTGGGCATGGCCAGCTTCTGGCGGTCGGAGAAGGCCCCGTTCGAGGACGAGGACCTGTCGCTGGCCGAGGAGCTGGTGGCGCGGGCCGCGGTGAGCATCGACAACGCCCGCCGCTACACCCGCGAGCACACCATGGCGGTGACGTTGCAGCGCAGCCTGCTGCCCCGGGTGCTGCCCGAGCAGAACGCGCTGGACGTCGCCTACCGCTATCTGCCCGCCCAGGCCGGGGTGGGCGGGGACTGGTTCGACGTGATCCCGCTGCCCGGTGCCCGGGTGGCGCTGGTGGTCGGCGACGTGGTCGGCCACGGGCTGCACGCCGCGGCGACCATGGGCCGGCTCCGTACCGCCGTGCACAACTTCTCCGCGCTGGACCTGCCGCCCGACGAACTGCTCACCCACCTCGACGAGCTGATCGCGGACATCGACCTGGAGGACGAGGAGGACGAGGCGGGCGTCAAGGCGATCACCGGGGCGACCTGTCTGTACGCCATCTACGACCCGGTCTCGCGCCGCTGCACCATGGCTCGCGCCGGGCATCCGCCGCCCGCTCTGGTGCACCCGGGCGGGGAGGTGGAGTTCGTGGACCTGCCGACCGGGCCGCCGCTGGGGCTGGGCGGGCTGCCGTTCGAGACGGCCGAGTTCGAGGTGCCGGAGGGCAGCAGCATCGTGCTGTACACCGACGGGCTGGTGGAGCGGCGGGACCGGGACATCGACGTGGGTCTGGAGCTGCTGCGCCGGTCCCTGGAGTGCCCGGGCCGCAGCCCGGAGCAGACCTGCCAGGTGGTGCTGGACGATCTGCTGCCGAACCGGCCGAGCGACGACGTGGCGGTGATCGTGGCCCGTACCCGGGTGCTGCCGCCGGAGCGGATCGCGCAGTGGGAGCTGCCGCCGGAGCCGGCCGAGGTGGCCCGGATGCGGGCGGCGGTGGCGGCCCGGCTGGCCGAGTGGGAGCTGTCGGAGGTGGCGTTCACCACCGAGCTGATCCTGAGCGAGCTGGTCACCAACGCCATCCGGCACGCGACCGGGCGCATCCGGGTGCGGCTGCTCTGCGACCGGACGCTGATCTGCGAGGTGTCGGACGCCAGCAACACCTCGCCGCACCTGCGGTACGCGGCCTCCACCGACGAGGGCGGGCGGGGGCTGTTCCTGGTCTCGCAGTTCGCCGAGCGGTGGGGGACCCGCTACACGGCCGAGGGCAAGGTGATCTGGACCGAGCAGGCGCTGCCGGGCGGCAAGTAGCGCGGTGGGAACGGCGACGGCCGGTGCCGCGGGTCTCCGCGGCACCGGCCGTCCGGTGCTTCTCAGGGCCGGGGCCCGGCCGGGGTCACTTCACCGGCTCGGGCTCCGGGTCGGCGGCCGTCTCGCCGTCGCCCTGCGGCTCGACCGGGGTCTTGACGGACTCCAGCAGCAGCTGGGACACGTCCACGACCTGGAGCGACTCCTTGGCCTTGCCGTCGTTCTTCTTGCTGTTGACCGAGTCGGTGAGCATCACCAGGCAGAACGGGCAGGCGGTGGAGACGATGTCCGGGTTGATGGCCAGCGCCTCGTCGACACGCTCGTTGTTGATGCGCTTGCCGATCCGCTCCTCCATCCACATCCGGGCGCCGCCGGCGCCGCAGCAGAAGCCGCGCTCCTTGTGGCGGTGCATCTCCTCGTTCCGCAGGCCCGGCACCTTGGCGATGATCTCGCGCGGCGGCGTGTAGACCTTGTTGTGGCGGCCCAGGTAGCAGGGGTCGTGGTAGGTGATCAGACCCTCGACCGGGGTGACCGGGATGAGCCGGCCCTCGTCGATGAGGTGCTGGAGCAGCTGGGTGTGGTGGATGACCTCGTACTCGCCGCCCAGCTGCGGGTACTCGTTGGCGATGGTGTTGAAGCAGTGCGGGCAGGTCGCGACGATCTTCTTCTTGGACTTCGGCTTCCGGGTCGACTCGTCCTCGCCGTCCTCGCCGAAGGCCATGTTGAGCATCTCGACGTTCTGCTGGCCGAGCTGCTGGAAGAGGAACTCGTTGCCCAGGCGGCGGGCGGAGTCACCGGTGCACGCCTCGTCGCCGCCCATGATCGCGAACTTCACGCCGGCGATGTGGAGCAGTTCGGCGAAGGCCTTGGTGGTCTTCTTGGCGCGGTCCTCCAGCGCCCCGGCGCAGCCGACCCAGTACAGGTAGTCGACCTCGGTGAGGTCCTCGATGTCCTTGCCGACGACCGGGACCTCGAAGTCGACCTCCTTGGTCCAGGCGAGCCGCTGCTTCTTGGCCAGGCCCCAGGGGTTGCCCTTCTTCTCCAGGTTCTTGAGCATCGTGCCCGCCTCGGACGGGAACGACGACTCGATCATCACCTGGTAGCGGCGCATGTCGACGATGTGGTCGACGTGCTCGATGTCGACCGGGCACTGCTCGACGCAGGCGCCGCAGGTGGTGCAGGACCACAGGACGTCCGGGTCGATGACGCCGTTCTCCTCCAGGGTGCCGATCAGCGGGCGCTCGGCCTCCGCGAGGGCCGCCGCGGGCACGTCCTTGAGCTGCTCCTCGGTGGCCTTCTCGTCGCCCTCCATGGTCTTGCCGCCGCCGGCCAGCAGGTAGGGCGCCTTGGCGTGGGCGTGGTCCCGCAGCGCCATGATCAGCAGCTTGGGGGAGAGCGGCTTGCCGGTGTTCCAGGCGGGGCACTGCGACTGGCAGCGGCCGCACTCGGTGCAGGTGGAGAAGTCCAGCAGGCCCTTCCAGGAGAACTGCTCGATCTGGGAGACGCCGAAGACGTCGTCCTCGCCCGGGTCCTCGAAGTCGATCGGCTTGCCGCCGCTGGTCATCGGCTGCAGGGCGCCGAGCGCCACGTCGCCGTCCGCCTCACGCTTGAACCAGATGTTCGGGAAGGCGAGGAAGCGGTGCCAGGCCACACCCATGTCGGTCTTGAGCGAGACCGTGATCATCCAGATGAAGGACGTCGCGATCTTGAGCATCGCGAAGAAGTAGGTGAGGTTCTGCAGCGTGCCGAGGCTCATCCCGTCGAAGAGCGCCACCAGCGGGTACGACGCGAAGAAGGCGGGCTCGTAGCCGTCGACGCCGTGCTGGGCGCCCTCCAGGGCGTGCAGCGTCATGATCGAGATGCCGACGATGAGGATGACGGTCTCGACGAAGTACGCCTGGCCGGTGTTGGAGCCCGCGAAGCGGGACTTGCGGCCCGCCTTGCCCGGCCGGTTCAGCTGCCGGATGACGATCAGGGTCACGATGCCCAGCGCCGTCATCAGGCCCATGAACTCGGTGAACATCTCCCACGGCAGCCAGCCGCCGATGATCGGCAGCAGCCAGTCGGACTGGAAGAGCTGGCCGATGGCGTTGACGATGGTGAGCAGCAGGGAGAAGAAGCCCACCGCCACGAACCAGTGCGCGACGCCGACGATGCCCCACTTGTTCATGCGGGTGTGGCCGAGGAACTCCTTGACCACCGTGACGGTGCGCTGGACGGGGTCGTTGGTCCGGGAGCCCGCGGGGACGGGCTGGCCGAGCCGCATGTGACCGTAGATCTGCAGGATGGCACGGCCGAACAGCGCGACGCCGACCGCGATTAGGACCAGCGACACGATGATCGCGGCGAGTTGCATTGGGGGCTCCTCGAACGGCGAGAGCGGTGATGATGAGCGATTACTAAGCAGTAACTTATCCGGTCTCTGCCGAGATTACCGAGGAATCGGAACCCGCGCAGTCGACCCGGCCGGTGATCTGTGTCGCTCAGGGTCGCCTCGCTCCGGCCCGTCGCGGCGGCACCCGGCTGCCTCCAGTGTCCCCCGCTGTGCCGCTGCGGATAAGGCGAACATAAAAGCTGAGTCGGGTCGGCTCAGGTCTGTTGACAGCAAAAAGTTGATCATGCACTCTTGAGCCTGTTCCACTCAATGCGGTAGCTGGAGGAATTCGACATGGCACGTGCGGTCGGCATCGACCTGGGTACGACGAACTCCGTCGTCAGTGTTCTCGAGGGCGGTGAGCCCACCGTCATCACCAACGCCGAGGGCGCCAGGACCACGCCGTCCGTCGTCGCCTTCGCCAAGAACGGCGAAGTGCTGGTCGGTGAGGTCGCCAAGCGCCAGGCCGTGACCAACGTCGACCGGACGGTCCGCTCGGTCAAGCGCCACATGGGCACCGACTGGAAGATCAACCTCGACGGCAAGGACTTCAACCCGCAGCAGATGAGCGCCTTCATCCTGCAGAAGCTGAAGCGGGATGCCGAGGCCTACCTGGGCGAGAAGGTCACCGACGCGGTCATCACCGTCCCGGCGTACTTCAACGACTCCGAGCGTCAGGCCACCAAGGAGGCCGGTGAGATCGCGGGCCTCAACGTCCTGCGCATCGTCAACGAGCCCACCGCGGCCGCTCTCGCCTACGGGCTGGAGAAGGACGACCAGACCATCCTCGTCTTCGACCTCGGTGGCGGCACCTTCGACGTCTCGCTGCTGGAGATCGGCGACGGCGTGGTCGAGGTGAAGGCCACCAACGGTGACAACCACCTCGGTGGTGACGACTGGGACCAGCGCGTCGTGGACTACCTGGTCAAGCAGTTCCACTCCGGGCACGGCGTGGACCTGTCCAAGGACAAGATGGCCCTCCAGCGTCTGCGTGAGGCGGCGGAGAAGGCGAAGATCGAGCTGTCCTCGTCCACCGAGACCTCGATCAACCTGCCCTACATCACGGCCTCCGCCGAGGGCCCGCTGCACCTGGACGAGAAGCTCACCCGCGCCCAGTTCCAGCAGCTCACCGCCGACCTGCTGGAGCGCTGCAAGACCCCGTTCCACAACGTCATCAAGGACGCGGGCATCGCCCTGTCCGAGATCGACCACGTGGTCCTGGTCGGTGGCTCCACCCGTATGCCGGCCGTCGCCGAGCTGGTCAAGGAGCTGACCGGCGGCAAGGACGCCAACAAGGGCGTCAACCCGGACGAGGTCGTCGCCATCGGCGCCTCGCTCCAGGCCGGTGTGCTCAAGGGCGAGGTCAAGGACGTCCTGCTGCTGGACGTCACCCCGCTGTCCCTCGGTATCGAGACCAAGGGCGGCATCATGACCAAGCTGATCGAGCGCAACACCACCATCCCGACGAAGCGCTCGGAGATCTTCACCACCGCCGAGGACAACCAGCCGTCGGTGCAGATCCAGGTCTACCAGGGCGAGCGCGAGATCGCCGCGTACAACAAGAAGCTCGGCATGTTCGAGCTGACCGGCCTGCCGCCGGCCCCGCGCGGGGTCCCGCAGATCGAGGTCACCTTCGACATCGACGCCAACGGCATCATGCACGTGGCCGCGAAGGACCTGGGCACCGGCAAGGAGCAGAAGATGACCGTCACCGGCGGCTCCTCGCTGCCGAAGGACGAGGTCGACCGGATGCGCCAGGAGGCCGAGCAGTACGCGGAGGAGGACCACCGCCGCCGCGAGGCCGCCGAGACCCGCAACCAGGCCGAGCAGCTCGTCTACCAGACGGAGAAGTTCCTCAAGGACAACGAGGACAAGGTGCCCGCCGAGGTGAAGACCGAGGTGGAGACCGCCGTCACCGAGCTGAAGGACAAGCTCAAGGGCGAGGACTCGGCGGAGATCCGCACCGCGACCGAGAAGGTCGCCGCGGTCAGCCAGAAGCTCGGCCAGGCCCTCTACGCCGACGCGCAGGGCGCGCAGGCCGCGGGTGACGCCGCCGGCGCCGCCGGGGCCGGCCAGGCCAAGGCCGACGACGACGTGGTGGACGCCGAGATCGTCGACGACGAGAAGGCCGACAAGGGCGGTGCGGCGTGACCGAGGAGACACCGGGCTTTGAGGAGAAGCCCGACGTTTCTCCCGAAGCCGCGAAGGACTCTGACGACACGGCGCAGGGCGCCGGGACCTCCGGTAAGGAGGGCCCGGCGGCCCCGGCCGGCGACGAGCTGCGGGACGTCGGTCTCCAGGCGCAGCTGGACCAGGTCCGCACCGCGCTCAACGAGCGCACCGGCGACCTCCAGCGGCTCCAGGCCGAGTACCAGAACTACCGCCGCCGGGTGGAGCGGGACCGGGCCACGGTCAAGGAGATCGCGGTCGCGAACCTGCTCACCGAGCTGCTCCCGGTACTCGACGACGTCGGTCGCGCCCGCGACCACGGCGAGCTGGTCGGCGGCTTCAAGTCGGTCGCCGAGTCGCTGGAGACCGTGGTCGCCAAGCTGGGCCTCCAGCAGTTCGGCAAGGAGGGCGAGCCCTTCGACCCGCTGATCCACGAGGCGCTGATGCACAGTTACGCGCCCGACGTCACCGAGACCACGTGCGTGCAGATTCTGCAGCCGGGGTATCGGATCGGCGAGCGCACCATCCGCCCCGCGCGGGTCGCGGTCGCCGAACCCCAGCCCGGCGCCCAGGGCAAGTCCGACGAGGCGGCCGCCGACGAGGAGAGCGGTGGCCCGGAAGAGGGCTGACGTGACGGCGGACACCGGAGCGGCGGGTATAGCCGGAGCGGTGACGGCAGGAGAGGAGGGACACCGAGGATGAGCCTGAGCCGGGATGTACTGGAGAAGGATCTGTACAAGGTCCTCGGTGTCCCCAAGGACGCCACCGAAGCGGAGATCAAGAAGGCGTACCGGAAACTCGCCCGCGAGTTCCACCCGGACGCCAACAAGTCCGACGCCACGGCGGAGGAGCGCTTCAAGGAGATCTCCGAGGCCAACGACGTACTCAGCGACCCCAAGCGGCGCAAGGAGTACGACGAGGTCCGCGCGCTGTTCGGCAACGGCGGCTTCCGCCCCGGTCCGGGCGGCACCGGCAGCTTCAACTTCGACCTGGGCGACCTCTTCGGGGGTGCCGGCCAGGGCGGCGGCGGTGCCGGCGGCTTCGGCGGCGGCCTCGGGGACGTCTTCGGCGGCCTGTTCAACCGGGGCGCCGGCCGGGCGCAGCCGCGCCGCGGCCAGGACATCGAGTCCGAGGTGACGCTGAGCTTCACCGAGGCGGTCGAGGGCGCCACCGTCCCGCTGCGCATGTCCAGCCCCGCCCCGTGCAAGGCCTGCTCGGGCACCGGCGACAAGAACGGCACCCCCCGGGTGTGCCCGACCTGCGTCGGCACCGGCCAGGTCAGCCGCGGCGCGGGCGGTGGCTTCTCGCTCACCGACCCGTGCGCGGACTGCCGGGGCCGCGGCCTGATCGCCGAGAACCCCTGCGACGTGTGCAAGGGCAGCGGGCGCGCCCGCTCCTCGCGCACCATGCAGGTCCGGATCCCGGCGGGCGTCAGCGACGGCCAGCGGATCCGGCTGCGCGGCAAGGGCGGGCCGGGGGAGACCGGCGGACCGGCCGGCGACCTCTACGTCGTGGTCCATGTCGAAGCGCATCCGGTCTTCGGCCGCAAGGACGACAACCTCACCGTCACCGTGCCGGTCTCGTTCACCGAGGCCGCGCTCGGCGGCGAGGTGAAGGTGCCGACCCTGGGCGGCCCGCCGGTGACCTTGAAGCTGCCGGCCGGTACCCCGAGCGGCCGGACCATGCGCGCCCGGGGCAAGGGCGCGGTGCGCAAGGACGGCACCCATGGCGACCTGCTGGTCACCATCGAGATCGCCGTTCCCCGGGACCTCAGCGACCAGGCCCGCGAGGCGCTGGAGTCCTATCGTGAGGCCACCGCGGGTGAGGACCCGCGGGCGGAGCTGTTCCAGGCCGCGAAGGGAGCATGACCCCATGGACCCGACGAACAGGGACGGACGGCGGCGCAACCCGTACTACGAGCTGACGGACGAGACGCCGGTGTACGTCATCTCGGTGGCGGCGCAGCTCTCGGGTCTGCACCCGCAGACCCTGCGCCAGTACGACCGTCTGGGCCTGGTCTCGCCGGACCGTACGGCCGGCCGTGGCCGCCGCTACTCGGCCCGCGACATCGAACTGCTCCGCCAGGTGCAGCAGTTGTCGCAGGACGAGGGCATCAACCTCGCCGGGATCAAGCGCATCATCGAACTGGAGAACCAGGTGGCCGCGCTCCAGGCGCGGGTCGCCGAACTCCAGCAGGCGGTGGAGGGCGCGGCGGTGGCGATGCGGCAGCGCGAGGCCGCGGTGCACGCCTCCTACCGCCGCGACCTGGTCCCCTACCAGGACGTGCAGCAGGCGAGCGCGCTGGTGGTCTGGCGGCCCAAGCGGCCCGCCGAATAACGGCCACCGCCCACACCGCTTTCGGGCAACGGCTCCGCACGTCCCCGGCCCCGCTCCTCGGTGCCGGGGACGCGGTCTCTTCGGCACCGGCGGGACGGAGGCGCGGTGCCTTCGGTCCTGGCGGGACGTGGACGCGGTGTCTTCGGCCTGGCGGGGCGGGGGCGCGGTGCCTTCGGTCCTGGCGGGGCGTGTGCGGTTCCTCCGCGTGCCGCGACGGCCGGGGGTGTCTCCTCCCCGGCGGTCAGGCCGCCGGACCGCCACCGGCGGCCCGCGGCCCGGTCAGCCGCGTCAGCCGCCCGTCTTCTCCAGATCGGCCCGCATCCGCACGAACAGCTCGCCCGCCTCGGGCAGCGTGGTGTCGGGGAACAGCGCCACACCGGCGGTGCCGTCGTCGGCCCAGCCGCAGATGACGTTGCCGCTCTCGCTCAGCGAGGCGAGCATGCACTCCACCGATCCGCCCAGCTCACCGGCGTCGGCGACCGGCTCCGCCTGGGGCTGCCCCAGCTCGTGGTCCCACCCGGCGTGGTCGAGCATCCCCCGCCACAGGTGTTCGCGGCGCTTGCCGGTGTCCTCGGGCACGTTGTCCACCCCCATGAAGAGCACCGGCTCGGCGGCGCCGGGCGCGGCGTAGTGGGCGGCGACCAGGGTCATGCCGTCGCGCATCTCCCCGGGGTCGACCGGGACGTCGGAGAGTGCCCCGTCACCGGTCAGTCTGGGCAGGCCGCCGGCCGGCGAGGCCTCCACGACCCGCCGCCGGCCGTCCGGCTCGCCCGAGGGACCGGCGGACGGGTCGGCGGACGGTCCGGCGGAGTCCGTGGTGCTCGGCGAGGCGGTGGTGGCGGAACCCGTCGGGTCGGTGCTGCCTCCGTTCTTGTTGCAGCCGGTCACCGCCAGCAGCACGACGGCTGCGATGGCGGTGACGGCACCGGCTCTGGAACGTCGGCGGACGTGACGCATGGTGATTCCCCCCTTGGTCGGAACTACCCGTATGGGCAGACGTGATCCTTGACGTACGGCAACATCACGTCGGTTCCCGGCACTTTTCCCGACTTCTCGCTGATTTTCGGCGAAGGGCCCATCACCCAGGGTGACGGATCCCGGCTGTCGGCCCGGCGGACGGGATGCCCTTCGTCCACGGCGGGACCGGCCGCCGGAGCCGGCCCGTCTCGCCTGTCCGGGGCACCCGCCCGGGCGTAGGCCGTGCCGGTCCGGCCCGTTCACCGCGTCGGCCGCCGGGCCGGGCGGGTCGTTCGCCGTGCACCGCCGATGCTGCCGGGCGCACCATGGAAGTACGGCAGAGGAGGTACCGCCATGCTGGAAGTCAAGACGGTCGAGAAGCCCGACGAGCGGCGCGATTTTCCCGGAGGCCACCTAGAAGCCCTGCACCTGAGCGGGCTGGACTTCGCCGTGGGCACCTTCGAGCCGGGCTGGCGGTGGACCGAGTCCGTGGCACCGATCGCGGGCACCGCCACCTGCGAGGTCCACCACAACGGTGTCGTGGTCGCCGGGCGGCTGCGCATCCGGATGGACGACGGCGGCGAGACCGAGGTCGGGCCCGGCGACGTGTTCGTGGTGTCGCCCGGTCACGACGCGTGGGTGGTCGGCGACGAGCAGGTGGTCGTGTACGACTTCGCGGGGGCCATGGCCAAGGAGTACGCCAAGGAAGGCTGACCCATGAAGTTCGTACAGGTCATCGAGTACGAGACCGCCAAGGAAGCGGAGATGTCCAAGCTCATGGACGAGTGGATGATGGCCACCGAGGGGCGGCGGACGGTGACGCGGGAGTACCACACGCGGGACCGGGAGAAGTCGAACCACTTCGTGGACATCGTGGAGTTCCCGTCCTACGAGCAGGCCATGATGAACAACGCGCTGCCGGAGACGGTGCGCGTCGCCGAGAGGTTCCGGGCGCTGTGCGACGGGGAGCCGCGTTTCGTGAACCTGGAGGTCATCGACGAGGAGCCGTGACCGGCGGGGCGGCCGGGGCCCTTCCGGATCCGGCTGCCGGTCCGTGGGGCCCCGGCCCGGTCAGGAGCGGGGGCGGGGCGGCGTCACCCGGCCCATGGCGCGGGTGAGGGAGATCTCGATCAGTACCCGGTCGGGGTTGGGTGCCGGGGTGCGCCCGTAGCGCTCGGCGTAGCGGCGTACCGCGTCGGCGACCTGCTCCGGTTCGGTGCGGACCCGCGCCCGGCCCTCCAGGGTGGCCCACCGCTTGTCGGCCAGCTGGCAGACCGAGGTCGGCGCGCCCGCCGCGCCGGCCGCCAGCACGTTGCGGACCTTGCGGCTGGTCCGGCTGCTGATGACGCGGGCGAGGCCCGCCTCCGGGTCGTAGGTGACGCCCACCGGGACGACGTGCGGGGTGCCGTCCGGGCGGAGCGTGGTCAGGGTGCACACATGACGCTCGCGCCAGAAGCCGAGGTACGCGGGGTCGGGGTGCCGGGGGTCGATCGCCATGCGGGGAATCTATGCCGGGCCTCTGTCCGCGCGAACCTTGAGTGGAATAGACTCAACTTATCGGAGGTTGAACAGGGCAGGATTGGTCCATGGCGGTGCCCGGGTACGCGAGCCGGGCACACTCCGCCCGGGGACCGGTCCCGGACACCCCCGGGGCCGCCCGGTCCGGCCCGCCGTGCGGATCGTTTCCGTTGCCGAGAGCGCGAGGAGGAGCAGCAAGACGTGGACGCCGAGCTGACCAACAAGAGCCGGGAGGCGCTGAGCGCCGCCAACGACCGGGCGGTGTCCGCCGGACACGCCGACCTCACCCCCGCCCATCTGCTGCTCGCCCTGCTCCAGGGCCAGGACAACGAGAACCTGATGGACCTGCTCGCCGCCGTGGAGGCGGACGCCGCCGCGGTCCGCTCCGGCGTGGAGCGGCTGCTCGGCGGGCTGCCCAGCGTGCAGGGGACGACGGTGGCGCCGCCGCAGCCCAACCGCGAGCTGCTCGCGGTGATCGCCGACGCCGCGGAGCGCGCCCGCAAGCTGGGCGACGACTACGTCTCCACCGAGCACCTGCTGATCGGCGTCGCCGCCCGGGGCGGCCGCGCCGGTGAGCTGCTGGACCAGCAGGGCGCGTCGGTGAAGAAGCTGCTGGACGCGTTCGGCGAGCGGCGCGGCGCCCAGCGGGTCACCAGCGAGGACCCGGAGGGCACCTACAAGGCGCTGGAGAAGTTCGGCACCGACTTCACCGCCGCCGCCCGGGACGGCAAGCTCGACCCGGTCATCGGCCGGGACCAGGAGATCCGGCGGGTGGTGCAGGTGCTCTCCCGCCGCACCAAGAACAACCCGGTGCTCATCGGCGAGCCGGGCGTCGGCAAGACCGCCGTGGTGGAGGGGCTGGCCCAGCGCATCGTCAAGGGCGACGTGCCCGAGTCGCTGCGGAACAAGCGCCTGGTGGCGCTGGACCTGGGCGCGATGGTCGCCGGCGCCAAGTACCGGGGCGAGTTCGAGGAGCGGCTGAAGACCGTCCTCGCCGAGATCAAGTCCAGCGACGGCCAGATCATCACCTTCATCGACGAACTGCACACCGTGGTCGGCACCGGGGCCGGCGGTGACTCCGCGATGGACGCCGGCAACATGCTCAAGCCCATGCTGGCCCGCGGCGAACTGCGCATGGTCGGCGCCACCACCCTGGACGAGTACCGCGAGCGGATCGAGAAGGACCCGGCGCTGGAGCGCCGCTTCCAGCAGGTGCTGGTGGCGGAGCCGACCGTGGAGGACACCGTCGCCATCCTGCGCGGCCTCAAGGGCCGCTACGAGGCCCACCACAAGGTGCAGATCGCGGACGGCGCGCTGGTGGCCGCGGCGACCCTGTCCGACCGGTACATCACCTCCCGCTTCCTCCCCGACAAGGCCATCGACCTGGTCGACGAGGCCGCCTCCCGGCTGCGGATGGAGATCGACTCCTCCCCGGTGGAGATCGACGAGCTCCAGCGTGCCGTGGACCGGCTGAAGATGGAGGAGCTGGCGCTGAAGAACGAGTCGGACGAGGCCAGCAAGCAGCGACTGGACAAGCTCCGCCGCGACCTCGCCGACAAGGAGGAGGAGCTGCGCGGCCTGACCGCCCGCTGGGAGAAGGAGAAGCAGGGCCTGAACCGGGTCGGTGAGCTCAAGGAGCGCCTGGACGACCTGCGCGGCCAGGCCGAGCGCGCCCAGCGCGACGGCGACTTCGACACCGCGTCCAAGCTGCTGTACGGCGAGATCCCCGGCCTGGAGCGGGAGCTGGAGGCCGCCTCGGAGGCCGAGGCGGAGGCCAAGGAGGCCAAGAAGGAGACCATGGTCAAGGAGGAGGTCGGCCCGGACGACGTCGCCGACGTGGTCGCCTCCTGGACCGGCATCCCGGCCGGCCGGCTGCTGGAGGGCGAGACCCAGAAGCTGCTGCGCATGGAGGACGAGCTGGGCAAGCGGCTGATCGGCCAGAGCGAGGCGGTCCGGGCGGTGTCGGACGCGGTGCGCCGCACCCGCGCCGGCATCGCCGACCCCGACCGCCCCACCGGGTCGTTCCTCTTCCTCGGCCCGACCGGCGTCGGCAAGACCGAGCTGGCCAAGGCGCTCGCGGACTTCCTCTTCGACGACGAGCGCGCCATGGTCCGCATCGACATGAGCGAGTACGGCGAGAAGCACAGCGTCGCCCGGCTGGTCGGCGCCCCGCCCGGCTACGTCGGCTACGAGGAGGGCGGCCAGCTGACCGAGGCGGTGCGCCGCCGCCCGTACAGCGTGGTGCTGCTGGACGAGGTGGAGAAGGCCCACCCGGAGGTCTTCGACATCCTGCTCCAGGTGCTCGACGACGGCCGGCTCACCGACGGCCAGGGCCGCACCGTCGACTTCCGCAACACCATCCTGATCCTCACCTCCAACCTGGGCAGCCAGTACCTGGTCGAACCGCTGACCAGCGAGGAGGAGAAGAAGCAGCAGGTGCTGGAGGTGGTGCGGGCCTCCTTCAAGCCGGAGTTCCTCAACCGGCTGGACGACCTGGTGGTGTTCTCCGCGCTGTCCAAGGAGGAGCTGGGGCGGATCGCCCGGCTCCAGATCGACCGGCTCGCCCGGCGGCTCGCCGAGCGCCGGCTGGCCCTGGAGGTCACCCAGGAGGCCCTGGACTGGCTGGCCGACGAGGGCAACGACCCGGCCTACGGGGCGCGCCCGCTGCGCCGCCTGGTGCAGTCCGCGATCGGCGACCGGCTGGCGAAGGAGATCCTCGCCGGCGAGGTGCGCGACGGCGACACGGTCCGGGTCGACCGGGCCGGCGACGACCTGCTGGTCGGGCCGGTGCCGGCGGACGGGTGAGGACCGCCGCCGGTGATGCGGTGCGGGCCGGCGGGGGCCGTACCCGTCCGGTGCGGGCCGGTGGAGGCGGTGCGGTGCGGGCCGGCGGGGGCCGTCCGGCAAGGGGCGGCGGGGTTCCGGGGGCGGTGCCCCCGCCCCCGGGGCCGCTCGGCGGCCGGGCGGCGGCCGTCCGGTCCCACCGGCGGGCCGGGCCTCCGCCGCGGCGGATCCTGTCAGCCCTCGGCGGATCGGAGGCGCCAGGGGTTGCGGTGACGGGCGGGGTGTGGGGGAGGATGGCCGTATCCGTACGAAGGGAAATCCACGGTGAGCATCGACCCGTCCTCGATTCCGAACTTCGGGGGCCAGCCAGAACCGGAGCCGACCGGCCCCGCGGGCCCGATCATTCCGGACCAGGACCTGGTCAAGCAGCTGCTCGAACAGATGGAGCTGAAGTACGTCGTGGACGACGAGGGTGACCTCGCCGCGCCGTGGGAGCTGTTCCGTACGTACTTCATGTTCCGGGGCGAGCAGGACCAGCAGGTCTTCTCGGTCCGTACGTTCTACGACCGGCCGCACGAGATCGAGCAGAAGCCGCAGCTTCTGGAGGTCATCGACGACTGGAACCGCCGCACGCTGTGGCCGAAGGTCTACAGCCACACCAACGACGACGGCACCGTCCGTCTCATCGGTGAGGTGCAGATGCTGATCGGCACCGGCGTCAGCCTGGAGCACTTCGTCTCCTCCACCGTCAGCTGGGTGCGCGCCTCGGTCGAGTTCGACCGGTGGCTCGTCGAGCAGCTCGGTCTGGAGACCGACATCGAGTCCGGCGGCGAGGACAAGCCGGACGACGAGGGCTGAACAACCCGCAGGGCTGAACACAGGGCTGAGCACGCCCCCCGCCACCCGCGGCCCCCGGTCAGATCGGGACCGGTGCCACGGTGAGGAGGTATGTGCCGTAGAGCCAGGAGAGCCCGGCCAGCGCGACCGCCGTCACCACGGCGGTGCGCGGCCGGGCTCTCGCCATCGCCAGGGCCAGGGGCAGCAGCAGCGGGAAGGCCGGGAGCAGGAACCGCGGCTTGGACGCGAAGTAGCCGGCGCCGCCGAACGCGATGGCCATCAGCACCAGGGTGTACACCAGCAGCGCGAGCGGCGGCCGGTCCAGCACCAGCAGCACCAGCAGCAGCAGCGCCGCCACCAGCAGGGCGAGCGTCATGTGGTACGCCAGCACGCCCTTGTCGAGGACCAGCCGGCGCACCGCCTCCAGGGTGTCCCGGCCGAAGTCGAAACGGGAGCCCCAGTCCTCCTGGATCCGGAAGTAGCCCAGCGGATCGTCCCGCCGGACGCCCACCCACCCCAGGTAGCCCAGCCAGCCGAGCGGGGCGAGCGCGGCGGCGGCCGGTATCCGCCAGCCGGCCGGTCTGCGGCCCGGTACCGCCCGTTCGTCGCATGGCGCCGCCTGTCCGTGGCCCGGCGCCGCCCGTTCGTCGCCCGGCGTCGCCTGTCCATGGCCCGGTACCGCCCGTCCGTGGCCCGGCGCCGCCCGTCCGTCGCTCAGCGCCACCGGTTCGTCGCCCGGCGCCGCGCGTCCGCGGCCCGGTGCCGCCCGGGCACCGCCGGTGATCCGGCGGAGGCCGGTGGCCGCGGCGCACGCGCACACCGCGGCGGCGACCGCCAGCCCGTTGGGCCGGCTCAGCCCCGCGAGCAGCGCCAGCGACCCCGCCCACAGCCAGCGGCCGGTCAGCAGCGCGTACAGCGACCAGGCGGCGAGCGCGGTCAGCAGCGGCTCGGTGTACGCCATGGACTGCACGATCGCGTGCGGCAGCAGCCCCCACAGCACCACCGCGCACAGCGCCACCCGCCTCCCGTACAGCAGCCGGGCGACCGCGTGGACGCCCCACGCCGCGGCGCCCGCGGACGCCCAGGCCACCAGCAGCCCGGCGGACACCGTGCCCAGCGGGGTGACCGCGGCGACGGCTCGGACGAGCCCAGGGAAGAGCGGGAAGAACGCCAGGTCGCTGAAGCTGATGCCGGGCCAGATCCGGGAGGGCAGGGCGGTGCCGTAGCCGTCCTGGGCGATGCCCACGTACCAGACGCTGTCCCAGGAGCGGCCGAGCAGCGTGCGCGGGTGCTTGCCCACGTGCCAGGCCCATACCGCCAGACACAGCATCGAGGTGAGCCGGACGGCCGCGTACACCGCCAGCGCCGGGGCGGCGCTGCGCAGCGACTCCTGGACGGCGGCGAGCGGGGAACGGACCGGACGCGGTTCCGGGGTCGGCCGGGGCACGGTGGTGTCGGCTGCGGACACGGGCACCTCCGAGGCGGTCGTGCGGTACGGCCACGTAGGGGCGGTCAGGCACCGAGCCCCCGGGAATGCGGCGGGGGCTCGGCACCATCGAACATCCGTCATCCGGGCGCCGCGCGCGACCGGAGTGGTCCGTTCGCGGTATCCCGCGGCCCGTGACCACCCGCCCGGACCACCGGGCCCCGTTCGGACCACCGGGCCCCGTTTGGACCACCGGGCCCCGCCGGGGCGCACGTCAGGCACCGGGCTCCGCCGTGCTGCCGGGCGGGGTCGGCGCAGGTCACCAGGGGTGCCGTCGGCATCCTCTACACTGCTCGGCGCGCGCGGCCCCGTCCGTGGGGCCCGGCCCGCATCGCCGCCGGAAGGTCACCGCGTTGAACAGGCCCCTCGCACCTCATCCGCTCACCCGCTACGGCTGGCACGCCGGGCTCGACGCGGAGTTCGCCCCGCACGCCGCCGAGGGCCTGGTACCCGGCCGTATCGTGCGGGTCGACCGCGGCCGCTGCGAGGCGGTCATCCCCGACGACGGGAGCGGCGGGACCGGTGCGGACGGCGGGGACGGCGCGGACGGCGCCCGCCCCGGGCCGCACGGCGGGGACGGCGCGGACCCGAGGCCGCACGGCGGGGACGGCGCGGGCGTGCGGGTGGTGCGGGCTGACACCGGTCCGGTCTCCTCGCCCGATCCGCTGCGCGTCCCCTGCACCGGCGACTGGGTGGCGCTCGACCCGCGGCAGCCCGCGGTGCGGGCGCTGCTGCCGCGCCGCACCGCGTTCATCCGGTCCACGTCGTCGCAGCGGACCGAGGGCCAGATCCTCGCCGCGAACATGGACCAGGTGCTGATCGCCGTCTCGCTCGCCACCGAGCTGGACCTGGGCCGGATCGAACGCTTCCTCGCGCTGGCCTGGGAGAGCGGCGCGCAGCCGGTGCTGGTCCTCACCAAGGCGGACCTGGTGCCCGACCCGGTCACCCGGTCGTATCTGGTCGCCGACACCGAGGAGGCCGCTCCCGGGGCGCGGGTGCTGGCCGTCAGCGCCGCCACCGGTGAGGGGATCGACGAGCTGGCCGCCGTCCTCGCCGGTGACGGGACCGGCACGGCGGTGCTCATCGGTCAGTCCGGCGCCGGCAAGTCCACCCTCGCCAACGCGCTGCACGGCGCACCGGTCCAGGCCGTCCGGGCCACCCGGGACGCCGACGGCAAGGGCCGGCACACCACCACCACCCGCGATCTGCTGCCGCTGCCCGGCGGCGGGGTGCTGATCGACACCCCGGGGCTGCGCGGCGTCGGGCTGTGGGACGCGGACGCCGGTGTGGCGCAGACCTTCGCCGAGATCGAGGCGGTGGCCCGGGAGTGCCGCTTCCAGGACTGCGCGCACACGGTGGAGCCCGGCTGCGCGGTGCTGGCGGCGATCGAGGACGGCGAACTGCCCGAGCGGCGGCTGGAGAGCTACCGCAAGCTGCGGCGGGAGAACGAACGCACCGCGGCCCGGAGCGACGCCCTGCTGCGGGCGGACATCCTCCGGGACTGGAAGCGGAAGCAGGAACTCGGCCGGTACATGCGGGAACGCAAGCGCGGGCCGCAGTGAGCCGGGCCGGGCCGGTGCCCGGGTGCCGGCGGCGGTCAGACGCGGGCGGCCACGAAGTCGCGCAGTGTCGCGATCGACTGCAGCGAGTCCAGGTTCAGGTCCTCGTCGGCGACGTCCACCCCGAACCGCCGGTGCACGGCGCCGAGCAGCGCCGCCCCCGCCAGCGAGGACAGCGCGATCCGCGGGCCGAACAGCTCCGTCTGGTCGGGCAGCGCGTCGATCACGCCGCGATCGACTCGCAGCGCGTCGGCCAGCAGCCCCCGGATGACCTGCTCCACCTCGGTACGGCTGGTGCCGTGCTCCGCCATGGTTCGCACACTCCTCATCGACCGGTCACCGGCCGGTCCCATCGACTCGTCGACCGGTTCACCGCGCGGACACGGCGAGCCAGGACGGGTGGTCCGGCAGCGCCCCGTCCAGCGGCCTGGCCAGGGTGACCGGCTCCGACCGGTCCGCGCCCGGCTCGCCGGCCACCCGCAGCCCGGCCTGCCGGAACAGCAGCCGCAGCTCGACATTGGCCGAGGTGGGGCGGAGCACCACCCGGAACTCCCCGGCGCCGGCGGCCCGCGCCCGGTCCATCAGCCAGCGCAGGAAGCCGAGCGACACCCCGCGTCCGGCGATCCGGCAGGACAGCGCCAGCAGCTGGACGGTCCACACCCGCGGGGTGCGGTCCACCAGCGCGGTGCCGATCATCCCGTATCCGCCGAACCGGTCCTCCAGCTCGGCGACGAGCAGCGCGCTCCCGGTCTCCGGCCCGGCCGGGTCCGGGACGGCGGCCCGCAGTCCGTCGGCGTCCAGCGCCAGCCCGGACGAGTTCAGCCGGTGGGTACGGGCGGCCAGCTCGGCCACCCGGGGCAGGTCCGCCTCCCGGGCGGCGCCGAGCGAGAGCCGCATGTCGCAGGAGCGGAGGAACTCCTCGCGCGATCCGGAGAACCGGCGGCCCTCCTCCTTGCGCACCGCCTCGGCACGGTAGCGGCTCACCCGCCGGCGGGCGTCCTCGGTCACCGCGCCGGACGCCAGCCGCTCCAGCAGCTCGGGCACCTGCTCGGGCGCGAGGGTGCCGACCTCCGGCAGCATCGCGCCGACCTCGGCCCGCTCGTACGGGCTGTCGTCGACGAGCAGCAGCGCGTCCACCGCGATGCCCAGGTCCTCGGCGATCCGCCGCAGCGACTCGCTCTTGTCCTGCCAGCCGACCTGCGGGGCGATGAACCGCTCGGCGAGCCGGGCGTCGGCCCGCAGCAGGTCGAGCACCGCGGGGTCGGTGCGGCTGGCGACACTGCTGAGCACCCCGCGGTCGGCGAGCGCGGTGATCGCGTCCAGCACCCAGCGGCGCGGCTCGGGCAGGCCCGGGGCCGTGGACTCCACGGCCACCCCGTCCCACACGGTGTTGTCCAGGTCCCAGACCACGCACTTCACCCGGTCGAGGGTGCGCGGGCCGCCGTCGTGACCGTCGGCGGGGCGGCCGTCGGCGGCGGTCCGGTCGCCGGTGTCCCGGCCGGCCGGGGTCAGGCTCATCGTCCCGTCCGGTCGGCCGGTACCAGCCGGAGCTTCATCGACATGTGCGTCGACTCGAAGCCGAACTTGCGGTACATGGTGCGCATCGGCACGTTCCCCGAGTACACCTTGCCGACCACCTCGACCAGCCCGTGCTCGACCGCGAAGTCCAGACCGGTGGCGATCAGCAGCTCGGCGATCTCCGAGCGCTGCTCGACCTCGGCCACCGCCAGGGACCGGAAGTTGGCGTACCGGTCGCCGGTCATCGTGTTCTGGTTGTCGCTCATCCACAGCCAGCCGACGGCGGTGTCGTCGTCGGGGTGGGTGGCGACGAACATGCCCTTGCGGGACCGCTCCATCGCCTTGGCCAGCCGTGCCCGGTGCCGGGCCGGGTCGTCCACCGCGGCGTCCCCGAAGGAGACCCGGGCGATGTCCACCTCGAAGTCCGCGATGGCGTCGATGTCGCGCTCGTCGGCGGGCCGGACCCGGAACGGCGCGGCCTGCCGCTCGTACGGCGGCCGCTCCCCCGCCGGCGGCCAGGCGATCACCGCTTCGTCCCGCCGGGCGGCCGGCCCGGGCGCGGCCGGCTCCGGGGCGGCAGCGGTGGCCGGGGCCGGTGCCGCGGCGCCCGCCGGGGCGGCGGTGCCGGCTGTGCTCTCCGGCGACCCGTCCCGGGGCGCCTCCACGGCCTGACGGGCCTGCGGCAGGTCCTCCGACAGGCTCACCAGCTGCCGCGGCTTGAACGGTCCGCCGCCGCACGCCGGGCACCCGTCGGCCCGCAGCGCACCCACCGAGGTCCACCGGGCGCCCGGCCCGACCGGCACCCGGGCGTGGCAGGAGACGCACTCGTACTCGCGCTGCCGGGAGCGCTTGTCGCGGGTGTACAGCGGCCCCTGGTAGCTGCCGCCCACCGACGACTGGGTCGCGTTGGTGGTGAGCAGGTGCTGGAAGAAGCCGGAGCCCCCGAGGATGCCGCTGCCCTCGTACTCGTTGAAGTTGTGGATGAAGCCGTTGACCACCAGCCCGAGATTCACGATCTCCTGCTGGACCTCGAACATCTCGTTGGGGCTCTTGGCGCCGAACGAGAAGAAGATGCTGTGCGCCGGACCGGGGCGCAGCCCCTCGACGGCCCGCGACAGGAAGAGCTGGGCGCCTTCCGGGGTGTACGGGGGGTCGGTCATCGCCGCGTCGAACCGCCCGTGCAGCGCTTCCGGCAGCGGGTTGCGCAGATCGTGCCGGACCGTCTCCACGGGGAAGCCCATCCGGGACGAGACCTCGGCGATGTGGCCGAGGATGTCGGGCGAGATGTCGACCACGGTCAACCGCTCCACCAGCGGTGAACCGAGCACGTCGCCGACGACCGCGAGGGCCAGCGAGATCATGTCGTCGTCGCCGACCAGCAGCAGCGATCCGCCCGGCAGCACACCGGCCCGGAGCAGCGCCAGGACCCGGCGGACCTTGGTCTCCGGGGTGCATCGCGACTGGTCCAGGGCCATGTCGGCCCCGGGTCCGGTCTCCATGAGCGCGGACAGCCGCCGGACGGCCTCGTCCAGCACCGGCGGGATGACCAGCTCGCGGCCGTCGCACTCGGTGCAGGTCGCGTCGAGGGACAGGTCCATGCCGAGCCCGGCGACCAGCGACACCCCGGCGGGGGTGAGACGGGAGGGCCGCTTCTCGGTCAGCAGTCCGCGGCGCCGCAGCTCGTTGCCGACCGCCGCGACGATGGGCACCGGCAGGCTGGTGGCCCGGCTGATCTCCTTGGTGGACGCCGGGGAGAGCCGGCGGATCGCCCGCAGAACGGAGCGCACCCCGGGCACGCCCTCTTGCAGCCGGACAGCGTCGGCGACCTCGTGCAGGAGCCGATCGGCGTCGGCGACTCGGGCGCCCGTCACAAGAGAGTTCCACGTGTACGCATGATTTCGGAGTATAGACGGGCGCGCGGGCGGACCACGGTCGCCGACCGGCCGCCCGGGCCCGGGCCCGCGGCCCGCCGCCGGCCCCACCGGAGCGCCCGGGGCAGCCCCGCCGGAGCGCCCGGGCCGGCCGTCCGCGAGCACCGGGGGAGCGGGCCGGGCACGGTCACCGCACGCCGGGCGGCCAACGGGCCGGACCCGGTTTTCGTCGGCGATCAATTCCCGCGGAGCGCCGGTAAAGCGTCTGATCAATTCAGTGGAAGATCGCCCGTTCCGCGACCGGCCGCGTCGATCCACCGGCATGAAAGCGGGAACCCGGGGAATGCGCGCAATGCTGTGTCGGTTTCACGCGGGCCACTCTCCGTCGAAACCACCGTCACCGAGCGCAGATATTCCGGTCCTGCCCCGCGCCGGGCCGCGAACCGGCTTCATGTCCCGGACGTGGCAGGTGGGAGGCGTGTGACGGGCCCGCCGCGGCCCGTCCGGCGGGCGGCTGCCGGGGGGTCGCCCGGGGGCCGGGCATAAAACAACAGCGGCCCCGCGTCCGCCCGTTGCGCCGTGGGCGGCCGCGCGAGGTGGGCGCTGTCACGGCGGCGGATGCTAAAATTGCTTGTTCGCGAACACTTGGGGTGCCGCCAGCGGGGCCGCCGAAGATCGCGTATCGGACCGCGGATTTCCCTGCATGACGGAAAGGAGACGGGGACACCCCCTCCGGGTCGTATCCCCATCGCCATGACGAACGACCTCACCAGCGCCCCCAAAGACATAAACGTCGACGACCTCTGCTCCTACGCGGTCGACCTGTGGGTCAGCGACCCGAGCATCCTGACCGACGAGGCCCGCCTTATGGAGGTTCTCCGGACCGCCGCCGCGAAGGGGAACGCGAAGGTTCTCGGCGAGTCCTCGCACGTGTTCCCCAACGGTGCGGTGACCGCGATTCTCCTGCTGTCCGCCTCGCATCTCAGCATTCACACCTGGCCGGAATTCAACCTGGCAAACGTGGATTTGCTGGCTTACGGCCGCCTGAATGGCGAGCGCATGATGGAAAGCATCGAGGTCGAGCTGGCCCCCACCCGCATCAACGTCTCCCGGCTGCTGCGCGCCGTTCACTGAGCGCTGTTTCCACGGCGCTGCGGCGCGGATTCCGCCGCGGATTCCGGGAGTCCACCGGAAGGGCTTCACGGCGTCGCCCCCCTGCGTCCGCGGGACGTAGGGGGTGGGGGCGCGCATGGTAACGTAGGCGGGGTGACGTAAGCAGAGAGCGGTTCCGTCGCTGACCGGCCGCACCGCTCCTATTCCCAGGAGACGCCGCTATGGGACGTGGTCGTTCGCGCGCCAAGCAAGCGAAGGTAGCTCGGGAGCTTAAGTACCACGCTCCGGCCACGGACTTCGCGGCTTTGCAGCGAGAACTCTCCGACAACGACGACAGGGTCGACGTTCCGCTCGACGACACGGACGCGTTCGCCTACGACGCCGGTCTCGACCGCGACCACGATGACGAGCATGAGTTCGCCGAGCGGTGGACGGTTCCGTCCCGGCGTCGCGGCTGAATTCGCCTCCGGACCGACGGTAACGCGCGGATCACCCGCCGGCCGGCCCGTTCCACACCGCTCCACATTCTCCCGGCAGCCGGAATCCGGCCCCTCGGCCGTGCCGATTCCTGACGCGGACGAGCCGTCGGTGGTCCGTCCGCTCCCGGAGCATGTCGCGCGGGTGTGGTGGGCCGGTCCGGACGATGCGCACGACGGACTGCTCCGGCTGCTCGACCCCGTCGAGCGGGCCCGGCACGCGGCCACCGCCGCGCCCGCCAACCGCCGTGAGTTCCTGCTGGGTTGCGCGATCAGCCGGGTGGTGCTCGGCGCGCTGCTCGGGATGGAGCCGGCGCGGGTGCCGCTGGTACGGCGCTGCCCGGTCTGCGGCGGTCCGCACGGCAAGGTCCGACTGCGCCGGAACGGCCCCCGGTCCGATGGTCCCGGCGACGGCTCCGGATCCGCCCATTCCGGCGACGGCTCCGTTCCCGTTGGTCCCCGGGACGGCGACCTCGCGGACATCCGCTTCTCGGTGACGCACGGCGGCGGCCTGGTGGGCGTCGCGTTCCACCGGGGCGGCGACACCGGACTCGACGTCGAGCCGGTCGACCCGGCGCTGCGGGTGGCGCAGGTGGCCCCCGGCATGCTCGCCCCGCGGGAGCTGGCCCAACTCGACCAAGTGGCGCCCGGCGGGCGACTCCGGGCGTTCCTGCGGTACTGGTGCCGCAAGGAAGCCGCCGCCAAGGCGGTGGGCGCCGGACTGCGCACCCGCTTCCGCGACCTGGAGGTGACCCCGCCCGGGCTGCCCGCGGCCGTCACCGCCTGGCCGGACCGGCCGGACGCGATGGGTACCGTCAGGCTGGCCGACCTGGAGGTGGGCGACGCCCACCAGGCGTGTCTGGCGGTGCTGGCTGCGACCGCCCCGGCGATCGAGCAGTACCGGGCCGGAGCGCTGCTGCGGCACTGGGCCGGGTCCTGAACCGAACGCCGCCTGTGTCTATTCAGCCAGGTCGGTTCACACTGTCGTTCAGCCATTGAAAATGGCCCGGTCAGGAAGATCGCCCCGGCTGCCGCATCGTGCGCCGTGCACGCCGGGCGTCTCCCTCAAGTAGTTACCTCGTTAACCGGAGGATTCCGCTTTTGAGCCCACGACGCAGAGCTTCCCGATCGGCTCGGTCGTCTTGTACAGGGGAAACCGGGCCAACGTCATCGGCCACACGGACAACGGCGACGTCCAGATACGCATGCTCAACACGGGAAGCGAGCTCTCCGTCCCTCCAGACAGGCTGTCGCCCCTGATGCCCTCCACCTCGCCGAGGTCTTCCCGAAGCGGACTGGTCCTCGGTATCGGAGTAGCGGGGACACTCGCTCTGGCGATGATCTACTGGCTCGTCGATACCGACGCCAGCGACCCCGAAGCGGCGGTACTGCGGACATCACCGTCGGTGGAAGCACCCGCTCTTTCTTCGGAGGCGGTGCCAACAACAGCGGCAGCCCGTGGCGCCGGTGCCGCCACTCCGTCCGTGGCTCCCAGCTATGGAACTGGAGTGCCCACATGGGTCAAGCGCCTCCAGGGCGTGAAGGCGGCGTACATCCAGCCTGGCAACCCCGAGGAAGCAGACTCAGCCGACCGTCGGGACTCAGTTCAAATCGAGTTCACCGGCGGCGACGCCGGCCAACACTGCACCGCGGCTAGGGCCCTGGCCGGGACCGAGTACGGCATCATCATCACGACTCCCACCGGCATTGCGGTGGACTCGAACGACTGCCTCAGCGTGAATCTCGATACGTCCTGACGGGTGGACCTGGCTCTGGCCGCACGCGCGGAGCGAGTACCGCGCGGTCAGATCGGGCTGAGATCCGTCAGGCCGGGCTGACCCGGCTCGCCGTCGGAGGCGGAAGGAGCCGTTCCATGGAGCTCCAGGTGAGCGGCTATCGCCTCCTGCAAGGGCTCCGGTCCCCCAGGCTGTGCGGGCATGCCATCCGCCCAATCGATACCCCGATGCACCTCATGCCACTTCGGCCGAAGCTGCTTGCCCTCGCGCCCGGACCCTTGTCGGTTGACTCCGAATCCTTCCAGCACCACGTTCCATACGGGTAGCAGGTCACTGATCATCAGCCGCTCAGCTATGGGGGTGAAGAGATCGTCGGCGGGGAGGTATCGCGCTGAGAAGTCGCTGAGGTCGAGGTCAAGAGCTTTGTCGATCTTGCGGGCGTGCTGCCTGAGCCGGTCCCGCAGTTTGGTGCCTTCCCAGGCCGCGCCCACGTTCTGGCCCTTGCGGCTCCCCTCCGGGTCGGCCTTGCCTACGTAGATAGGTATGTCGCACTTCGTGGAGGAGATGCGCGCGTACAGCTCGTTGGGCCCCGCGTAGTAGATGGCGTAGATGCCGCAGCCGCGGAAGTCGGGGATGTCCCCGAGGGGCACCGGCTTCGACGACACCAGGGCCCAGAGCACGCTCCGCCCGAGGTTCTCACGTCGGAGCGGGTCGTAGATGTGGTCACGCCCGGACTCCGCGGATCGAATCCGACGACCGCGCTCGCTGGACTCGGTCACGGGACGGGCTCCTTCGCTGGGCTCGGTTTCCCCGTATCTCGCCCCCATGACGATCGGGGAGACGCGGGTCATCGAAGGAACTGTAGTCGTCACAGCGTGAAGATTTTGGCCAGAATAGCAGCATGATCGCCTACTCCGCGGTATGGTTTCACCTGCACTGATCTGCTAGGAGCGTGAAACATGGCACGGACGTCGGTCGAACTGTTCGCCGGAGGCGGTGGGCTGGTGCAGGCTGGCACGAACGCCGGCTTCCGCCATCTCCTGGTGAATGAGTACGCGAAGTGGGCGTGCGAGACGTTGAAGGCGAACGACTTCGCGGCTTACCCGGAAGGGTCGTGTCCACCCGTCCCCGCGGAGCTGAAGGACGGGGAGGAGAGGACCGACAAGCACAAGACGCCACTGGTCATGGGCGATGTCCGCAAGCTGAGCATGACCTACCTGGGGGAGCATGAGGTCGATCTCCTGGCTGGCGGCCCCCCGTGCCAGCCGTTCAGCCTCGGCGGCGTCGCCAAGGGGGACGAGGATGAGCGGAACATGTTCCCCGAGATGTTCCGGGCCGTGAGGGAGATCAGACCGAAGGCGGTCCTCTGCGAGAACGTCCGCGGCTTGCTGCGTCAGTCCTTCTCCCCGTATTTCCAGTACATCAAGCGCGAGCTGGAGCTGCCCTTCGTAAAGCGCGCAGGCACGACTTGGCAGGAGCACGATCGGCGACTGCAGGATCGACTGAAGGCGAAGGACACGGACCCGACGCAACGATACGAGGTTCTCGAATTCCCCGTGAACGCCGCCGATTACGGGGTTCCGCAGATTCGGAACCGCGTCATCCTCGTAGCCTTCCGGGCTGACCTCGGTGTGGATCGAGAGAAGTTCCGAGACGCGGTCAAGGAGACACACTCCAAGCGATCTTTGATCCGATCCTTCCTCGATCACACCTACTGGGACCGGCACCGAACCGTCGAGAAGCATGTCCGTGATGGTGTCGAGCGCCTGTACCGGCAGGAAGAGCTTCAGCTCGACGAAGGGGAGTGCCTGGCCCCGTGGCTGACGCTGAGGGACGCCTTGGTCGGGCTACCTGAGATCAACTTGCAGAAGCTGGACAAGAAGACGCCACAGGGCTTCCCTGACCACATCGGGTGGCCAGGCGCGAGGATCTACCAGGGCCACACGCCGAACATGCTGGACTATCCAGCGAAGACCGTGAAGGCTGGCGTGCACGGTGTCCCAGGCGGCGAGTCCGTGATGCTCCTGGACAAGCGTGAGCGAAACCGGGAGACCGGGCGCCTGGACTATATCCACCGGTACATGACCGTCCGAGAGACCGCCCGCGTCATGACGTTCGGTGACGAGTGGAACCTGATGGGACCGCGCGGTGAGCGGATGCGCCAGCTGGGCAACGCCGTGCCGGTACGCCTGGGAGAGGTCTTCGCGAAGGCCATTTACGCGGCACTGGACGACGTGGAATCGCGATCGTGACCGATGGACGGCGCGGCGGACAGAGCGGCTGGAACGATCAGCCGCCGCCGGCGCGAGCCTGGAAAGGTCGCGCCGGCCGAAGCCGAGAAGCCCTGGCCGCCGAGCAGGACCGCGCGGCCGGCGGTCGCCAAGGGCGCTACGTCCGTCTGGATGACGATCGCTACGCTCTCGCCTCCGTCGAACTCAAGGTGCTGCCCCACACCCGACGCATTCGTGCCTACCTGCGGTGGTCCGACAAGGGCCGTTCGCCCGCCAAGTACCTCGGGCAAGTCGACAACGACACCCGAGCGGCGAACCTCGTCGCCGGGTGGGAAGCGGCGGTGGAGAAGGGGCTCGTGGGCGCCCGACCTGTGCCGCGGGACTCGTGGGCCTCGTCGGACGCGGTTCGCGCGTCGATGCGTGGGAACCGGGGCAAAGACACCGGTCCCGAGCTCAGGCTCCGCTCCCTCATCCATCGCGAGGGGCTGCGGTACCGCGTATCGGCGCGGCCACTGCCCGACTTGCGCCGTACTGCGGACCTTGTGTTCACGAAGGCCCGTGTGGCGGTGTTCGTAGATGGCTGCTTTTGGCACGGGTGCCCGGAACATCACAGGCCGGCGACGACTCGAAATCGTGAGTTCTGGCACGACAAGATCGAGGTCAACCGCTCGCGGGACGAGGAGACGAACCGTCGCCTCTCCGAAGCCGGGTGGACGGTTATCCGTATCTGGGAGCACGAGGACCCCGTCGACGCCGCTCAGCGCGTCGTCGCGGTGGTGCGCGGTCAGTGACGAGGGCTACAGGGTCCCGCTGCGGAGCAGGTCCTCGACCGCGTCCGTAGCGCGCCGCAGGGTGATCCGGCCGTCACCGTCGCTGTATGCGAGCAACCGTTCGCCGATGTGCAGGCCGGCCTCGACCAGGACACCCATCGGGATTTCGACGGTTCCGTCTTCCGCCACGGTCACCTCAGCGGATTCTCGAATCATGCTCCCAGGATGCAGCGGGGAGCGGAACCGGGACCGCCACCATGGTCCTGGGGGTGGCGCGAACGAGTCCTCGAACCCGAGACGGTTGTCAGTGACCGCCTCTACCATCGAAGCGGTCACGATCATCGGGGTCGCCGCTGCGGCCGTCGGCCTCAATGCAATGGCTCGAGGGGGGCACGCCGAGGGCGTGACCATGGGAGGAGCAGGAATGAAGATCACCCCGTCAGCACGCATCCTTCGGATGTTGGGCGAGATCGAGTTCGACGAGTGGCAGTGCGTAGCGGAGCTGCTCGACAACGCCTTCGACGACTTCACGGAGATCACGAGGCTGGGAATCCCTTGGGCTGGCGGTTTCAGGGTGAGTGTCAGCCTGCCCAGCTCCTCGATCAGGTCCAGCGAGGCGCAGGTCGTGATCACGGACACCGGCCGGGGGATGAGCTACGAGACGCTCGAGCACGCGGTACGTGCGGGTTGGTCGAGTAACGACCGCTTCGACAAGCTCGGGCTGTTCGGGATGGGGTTCAACGTCTCGACTGCCCGGTTGGGGCGACGTACCAGGGTTCTCACCACGCGTGCGGGTGATCCCGAGTGGATGGGCGTCGAAATCGATCTGGACAGGATCGGCGACGACTTCGAGGCGGATGACATCACCGAGCCGAAGGTCGACCCGAACGAGCACGGCACGAGGATCGAGATCAGCCGTCTGCACCCGGCTCGCGCGGATTGGTTGCGCCGGAACGAAGCGAACCTGCGACAGACCCTCGGACGGGTCTATTCCTGGATCCTCGACAACAGGCCGTTCGAACTGTGGGTGCAGGGCAAGAAGGTCAAGCCGCGCCGTCATTGCCGGTGGGGTGACGATCGGTACGTGACGTTCGGAACAGGCGCCAAGGCGGAGAAGATCCCGGCCTATATCGCCATCGATGAGAGACTCGAAGACGCTGCGGCGTGCCTGGACTGTGGCAACTGGCAGCACCCTGGCGACGAGGTCTGTGGTCAGTGTGAGGGCAGCAGGCTGGTGCCCAGAGAGCGTCGTATTCATGGATGGTTGGGAGTCCAGCGGCACCTGCACAAGAGGGAGTTTGGAATCGACTTCCTCAGGAACGGCCGCAAGATCCTTCAGTGGGATCAGAGTCTCTTCCAGTGGAAGAATCCGAATAACCCGCTCGCTGCTCTCGACATCGAGTACCCGATCGAACTTGCCAACCAAGGTGGACGGTTGATCGGGGAGATCCACTTGGACCACGTGCCAGTCACGTACCAGAAGGACGCATTTGAGTACAGCGACCGAAGCTGGCGTGGAGCCGTGCAGCTGCTGAGGGGGGTGGGCCCCCTCCTGCCCAACAAAGCGAGGGACGCGGGCTACCCGGAGAACAACAGTCACCTCGCGAAGCTCGTGAAGGGATTCCGTCGAAACGACGCGGGGCTCCGCTACCTGACGCCTGGAGACGGGTCGCGCCCCATCCATGAGGAGACCAGGCGGTGGGCGGACCGATTCCACAGAGGGGATGAGGAATACCAGACGGATGCCATCTGGTGGGACGCGGTCGTCCGCCACGAAAGCCTGGTTAGGAAGGCTAAGGCCGACCGAGCGAAACAGCACACACCTGCCCAGCCAGACGAGCAGGCGGTTTTGGAGGCGTTGGGCCTAGGCGCGAAGTCCTCGGAGGATCGGCAGCCGGGCATCGCCCCACCCACCCCCGAGCCGAAGAGGCCGACCAGGGAGACCAGTCAGGAGCGGATAGACCGCTACTCGGCCAACTCGGTGTCGGTACCCCGCCTCTCGAAAGACTTCGGGATCCGAAGCCTTGGCGCCTTCTTGAGTATTGACACGCGTCGTCTGAACGGCACACGCCTCCAAGACGACCACGGTCAGGAGACACCGATCCTGCTGGTTCAGCGGGACGGGCGACGGGCCACCGCGTTCATCGACCCCGAGCACGAGAGTCTCGCGCGTCACGGAATCGACGAATCGGACCTGCTGCTCGTGGAAATCGCCTCGGTCCTCAAAGTGAAGACGGACAGTCGCCTCACCCTCTCCAGTCTTGTCGCCGGGTTGCGCGCCGAGTGTCTCCCAGACAGCGTGAACCGTGTCGAGACGGTCGGGGCGGAGGCGCGGGAACTCCTGTCCGACATCCGGGAGCGGATGGCCGCGAAGGCCGAGCAAGACCCCGCGCGCGCCTTCGAACTGCTCTCCCCGGACGAACTCACCGCGACGGAGAATGAGCTGATCGCCAGTGGGCGCGTGGCCAGCACCCAGTTGCTCGGCGAGAACACCGAGTTCATCATCCACGCCCCGGCATTGTTCATCGTCAAGCTGCTCGAATCCTGGCCGGAGGCGTTTATGGACGGGAATGTCTTCTCCGGACCGTACCTCTCAGTCTCGTCACCGTCGGCCCGCAGGTTGAGCCTCGCTCGGACAGCTGGATATCTGACCGACGTGGCCACAGTGACGGGCTTCAGCGGCGGAGTCACGGACCCGGTCCAGCTCCAGCGCACCCGCCTGAGTGTCAGACTGTTGGCCGACGAGCTGGCGGGCGAGGGATGAGCAAGGGTGGCTTCCTCTCTGCCGAGGAACTCCTCGCGGGAGGCCCGAACGGGCTGACCCACGCTGTCGAGAGGGCCCTGTGGCACCTCGGGTTCTCCGACGTCAGGGTGGTCGACGGGGCGGGCGACGGTGGGGCGGACCTGCTCGCGGTGAGGGACCGAGAGCAATGGGTATTCCAATGCAAGTGGTCCTCGCGTGGGCCGGTCGGCAGGGAGGGGATCGACGACATCGAACGCGCCAGGACGCGCTACCGAGCGGATAGGTCCGTACTCGTCACGAACACCGGTCTGAACCGTACTGCGGATTCCCGGCGTGATGCATTGGCCTCTGTGGGTATCGAGGTGGGCGTGTGGGACGGTCCTACTCTCGCGGAGATCTGGGAGCGCATGCCCCCAAGAGTGCCGGCCACGTACGAACTGAGGCCGTACCAGCGGGAGGCGGCGGACGCGATCGAGAGGGACCTGACCCGCCATGGCACGGCGCTGCTCATCCTCGCGACAGGGCTTGGCAAGACGGTGGTGGGCGGGGAGACCATCCACCGGCACCTAGCGAGGAATCCCGGCGCCCCCGTCCTTGTCGCCGCCCACATGAAGGACCTGGTCGAACAGCTGGAGCGGGCCCTATGGCGACACCTGGACAAGTCGACACCGACGCGGCTCGTCACAGGTGACACGAAGCCCACCGCACTCGACGGCGTCCTCGTGGGTACCGTCGAGTCGGTCCTCGGTCTGACGCGTGCAGGGTGGCGCCCGGATCTTGTGATGATCGATGAGACGCACCACGTCGGGGAGAACGGGCGATTTGCAGAGTTGCTGGATCTGTGCGGAGATGCGGCGAAGTTCGGTGTCACCGCGACGCCCTGGCGCGGTGACAAGTTCGACATCACCGCGCGATTCGGCCCCCCGAGCTTCACCATGAGCATCGCGAGCGGAATGGCGGAGGGGTACCTCTCCGCCGTCGACTACCGACTCTTCGTCGACAACATCAACTGGGATGCGGTTCGGGAGGCGAGCGAACACGGTTATTCCATCAAGGAGTTGAACCGCGCACTTTTCCTGCCGCAGCGCGACGAGGAGATCGTCGAGCATTTCCGGAGGGCATGGCGGGAGACCGCCGACCCGCGGGCGATTCTGTTCTGCCAAACAATTGAGCACGCCGAGCGCATGGCATCCCTGCTAGCAGCCTCGGACCAGGCTTGGGGTAACGCGTCCTTCCTGCACAGCGGTCTGCCGCGTCAGCGCCGTCAGATACTGCTGAACGAGTTCAGACTCGGGCGCGTACCCATCATCACCTGCGTCGACGTGTTCAACGAAGGAGTCGACGTCCCGGACGTGAACCTGATCGGGTTCTTGCGCGTCACGCACAGTCGCCGCATCTTCGTACAGCAGCTCGGTCGCGGACTCAGGCTGAGTCCAGGGAAGCGTGCCCTGAGAGTGCTCGATTTCGTGACGGACATCAGGCGCGTCGCCGCGACCCTGGACCTGCGACGAGCGTTGGAAGCGGCGGAGACCGAGGTGATGGAGCGGCTGCCGGCGTCGGCGTCGAGTATCGAGTTCAACGACACCACCGCAGGCAGCCTGCTAGACCACTGGATCCAAGACGCGGCGGACCTCGAGACAGCTGCGGACGAAGTGAAGTTGCAGTTCCCATCCCAAGGGGGGATCTACTGATATGTCCATCCCGCGCGACGTCGAGATGGAGATCGTCCGCTTACTGTACGCAGAGGCGGCCGAGAAAGACTGGACGTTCCTCACGGACAGTGAGCGGACCCCGATATACAACCGGTGGGCGAGGTCGCCGGAGATCGGCGAACGGCTGGCCCTCTACCTCAAGGACCCCGAGGGAGTTCGCCACTGGATCAAGGACCGGCCCATGAAGGAGTACGCCCGGGCGGTCTACGGAGTCGGGAAGTACGCCCAGGTGGTCCCGAACCCAGCGGCTGGGGTGAGTACGCTCGTGAAGCAGGCACTCGGAGCGGAATGGACACCGGATCTGGAGACACGCCGCATCAAGCCCCTCCGAGTAACACTCCGCAAAGGTGAGACAGAGGAGATGTACTTCACCTGGGGGCCGCAGCGAGATCTGAAGCACTTGGTGTGGGCCGCCTTGCGTGCGGAAGCTGACGGAGATGCCACCCCCTGGACCCTCTGCGTGGTCAGCGCGTTTGTGGCCCCGATCCCACAGGAGGTGAAAACAGCGAACCTGCGCCTCGCGGAGCGCTGCGGCCTACGGATCACACACGCGACAGGGGAGTGAAGGCTGTGTCCGTCACGCCAACCCGCGAATCATGGCTCCTGAGCATCTGGAACAGCGGCTTGGATGGCCGTGAACGGGACATGCTCACGAGGCGTCATGCCGGGGAGCCACTGGAGCCGATCGGGCGCTCTTACGGAGTATCCCGAGAACGTGCCCGTCAGGTGATGGCGGTCGCGGAGGAACGGGTGCTGTCCATGGCTGATCTACTCGGGGGCGATTGGCGCGAGGAAATCGCTGCCCGTCGTTCCACCCGCGGGTTCGTCTCGGAGGGTTCGTTGGCCAACGACTTGAAGGGCGACCCCAGTGGGGTCATGCGGTCCATCCTCCTACGGGGAATCGGGCTCCATGAGTGCCGAACCTGGGCCGGTACGGTGGCCGGCCTGTGGGCTTCGAACGAGGCGGCGCTGGAGCCGTACGTGAGAGAGCTGATCGCACGGGCGCCATTCCGAGAAGAGGAGCTCAGGGAGCTGGCAGCCGCACAGGACATCCCAGATTCTGTGCCCTTGGAAAGCATTCTCACGCATCCGCGCAGCCCTCTGACCCGAGGGCCGGCAGGAGCCTGGGTGCGCCGCCGAGCCAAGGGCCGCGATGCTGCCTACCTCTGGTTGGCCGACGAAGGAGAGCCGCGCCGAGCCGACACGATCAGTGTGGCGATCGGCGGCAAGGGGGAACGGGTCGTCGCGGAGGCGCTAAGGAGAGATGATCGCTTTCGTCTTATCCGGCCCGAGGGGACCTGGGCGCTTAGCGAGTGGTCGCTTCCGCAGGCCGGCAGTCACAGCAATGCTTTGGAAGCGATGCTCGAAGTGCTCGGCGAACATGGCCCGCTGAACCGGTCGGAATTGTTCGCGCTGACCGCGCGGTCGTATCCAGTGAGTGCCGCACGGCTGCAGCAGTGCCTTATCAGCGACAGGATCGGCATAACCTCGGACGGCCGGATCGATCTCGTCGAGAGGGGCGCGATGCCCATGGAGGAGAAGGAACCGCAGAGGCCCTCCCATCTGGTGACCGATGACACTGGCCAGATCGTCGGTGTACGGCTGAGGGTGGACCGGGAAATCCTCCGCGGTAGCGGGGTTATCGTGCACTCGTGGCTTACCTGGTACCTCGGCCTCCGCCTGGCGCCCATGTCCAGGAACTTCACGATGGACGACGGCTCAGGCGTCCTGACCATACGGCGCAATACGAGTGCCGCCCAGCTCTCCAGCGTCCGTACGCAAGTCATGTCCGCAGGTATGACGCAAGGTTGCGAGATGGGAGTGGTGCTGCGCCTCGATCACTCCACCGCATCGATTCGGCATGCGTGCGACCCAGCTGCATGCCCGGCGCGTCAACTGGACTGAAAACCCGGTCCTGCTCGCCTGGAGTGAGCGCATATAGCGAGTACACGTTCCGACTATTTTCTGATCTGTTTCCGCTGCCGAGTCGCGACGCGCCAGCTCTCGAATGATGTTTCGTATGGCGGCGCGCCGCCTGCTCAGGTGCCCCTCTCGCCGAGACGCAGCGCGCCGGACACGAAGGCCCGACCGAGAGCTCGCGTCTCCCTCGGTAGGGCCCACGTCGGTGTACCTGCCAGAGCTAGTTTCCTGCGGTCTGGCAGGTGGAGGAGGCTCCGGCGCGCTCGGCTGTGATCGCCTCTGCGCCGTCCCCTCCAGGAGCAACCAGCATCACTCCCACCCCCAGCATGAATCCCGCTCCCGCAGTCGCCACAGCGCCGGTCTTCCGTCGGAACCATCCGATGTCCCGCGCGAGACTCTCAACCGCATCGCTCTGATTACTCGTACCGTGCCGGCCGTCGCCCATGGGGCTCCTTCCCTCACTATCATTAAGCGTGGGTGATGTCCCCGAATATGTATGCCGACGTAACTACCCACAGAAATAGGAGTAGATGCATTTTGCAGGAGAAGCGTGAAAGGTGCCTATCGGCCTCTTCTCACGCGAGCGCAAGAATCCCTTGTGTCGCACAGGACGCCACCTGTCGTGCGGTGGCGCGGCAGCCCAAGTTGATTCTGAGTTGTATCCCCCTTTCATAGGGTGCGTTTCGCGTGGCATCACGCATTTATCGCTTCGCTAATCGGCGAGTCATGTCTATCAGGGTTTGATGGTCGCGGACTCCAACTCCGTGATTCTCGCGATGGCGACGAGCGGGAATTGGCCACCTTGCGGCAAGGGTGACCACCTACTCCGCACCTTGCCTTTTTGTGTGCAAGGATCCCGATTTGAATCTATTTTCTCGCCTCTCGGTGGAGGTGTAGGGCTTTCCTTGCGGAGTGAGGGTCGCGAGATATCTGCAGGTCAAGACGACCTGTCGCTACTACGCGAAAAAGCGGCCATCTGCAAGGTGGGTCCAAGAATGGCGGGATCACGTTGTTGGAGCTGTGGGGGGAGCGCTGGGTGATCTCCTCCCGGCACTTCCCTCCGACTCGTCGGAGCGGCCCAAGCTCCTCCGGCGGGGTGCAGACGCGATCAGTTCAGGTGGCGTGTGCACCGAATTTCACCGGGGTGGGAGAAGGGCCGAGTCAGGAAGCCAACAGTTGCAGGCGGGTGGTGGCCTCGGTGAGGACGTCGTCCCGTTTGCAGAAGGTGAAGCGGACCTGGCTGCGGCCGGCGTCGGGGTCGTCGTAGAAGACGGAGTTGGGGATGGCGACGACGCCGCAGCGTTCGGGGAGGGTGCGGCAGAAGGCGTAGGCGTCCTTCTCACCGAAGGGCGTGATGTCGGTGGTAATGAAGTACGTGCCCTCCGGCTGGTAGACCTCGAAGCCGGCCGCCAGAAGGCCGTCGCCGAGGAGGTCGCGCTTGCGTCGCAGGTCGACGCGGAAGCCGTCGAAGTACGTGTCCGGCAGCCGGAGTGCCTCGGCGATCGCGTACTGGAACGGGCCCGCGCTGACGTACGTCAGGTACTGCTTGGCGGTCCGGACCGCGGAGATGAGCGGGCCGTCCGCCATGACCCAGCCCACCTTCCAGCCGGTGAAGGAGAACGTCTTGCCGGCGGAAGAGATGGAGACGGTGCGCTCCCGCATGCCGGGCAGTGAGATCAGCGGGGTGTGTACGCCGTCGAAGACCAGGTGCTCGTACACCTCGTCGGTGACGACGAGCAGGTCGCGTTCGACCGCCAGCTCCGCGATGGCGGCCAGTTCCGCCGGAGTTAGCACCATGCCGGTCGGGTTGTGCGGGGAGTTGAGCAGCAGCAGCCGGGTGCGGGGGGTGACGGCGTCCCGCAGGGCGTCGAGGTCCGGGCGGAAGTCGGGGGCGCGCAGGGTGAGCGGCACCCGGGTGGCGCCCGCCATGGCGATGCAGGCCGCGTAGGAGTCGTAGTACGGCTCGAACGCGATGACCTCGTCGCCGGGCTCCAGCAGCGCGAGCAGGGTGGCCGCGATCGCCTCGGTGGCCCCCGCGGTGATCAGCACCTCGGTGTCCGGGTCGAAGGAGAGACCGTAGCGGCGCGACTGGTGTCCGGCGACGGCGGTGCGCAGTTCGGGGACGCCCGGGCCGGGCGGGTACTGGTTGCCCCGGCCGTCGCGCAGCGCGCGCACGGCCGCCTCGCGGATCTCCTCGGGGCCGTCGGTGTCCGGGAAGCCCTGGCCCAGGTTGATGGCGCCGGTCGCGGTGGCGAGCGCCGACATCTCCGCGAAGATCGTCGTACCGAGGCCGTCCAGCCTGCGGTTGAGCAGGGACCTGCCGCTCGTCTCCCGGTCACTTACCACCACTGCGGTCACTCCTCGATGCTCGACGCCGACCGTGCCGGGTCCATCCTCGCCGATGCGGCGGCGGAGCACAGCGGATGCCGAACCTCTGGACTTCCTCAACTCTGCTTTGACCCGGAAAGGGGGCGGGCAGAAGACCGGCAACGTGGTTTCCACGTACGGAGCGGGACCTCGCTTCGGGGGAGAGGTAAGGAGAGTGAGAGGTCCATGGAGTTCTTCTGGATCCCGGTGGGCATCGCCATGGTGATCGCCGTGGTGGCCATGGCCGCGTCCAAGGGTGGCGGGGGCGGCGGTCGGCGGGGCGGCGGCTGGTCGAGCGGCGGCGGCACCGGCTCGTCCTGCGGTGGCGGCGGCGCGTCGTGCGGCAGCAGCTCGTCCTGCGGCGGCGGCGGTGGCGGCGGCTGTGGTGGCGGCGGTGGCGGCGGCAGCTGACCCACCGCCCAAGGAACCACTGTTCGGTTGTCCGAACCTTTGCCCGGCGCGCCAGCGCGCGCCGGGCTCATTTCTGTTGAACAGGTGAACGCCTGTGCGCCCGAGGGGATGGAAACCCGGCGAACATGGGTAAAAGCGCTGTGGCGCCGCGCATTTCATGATTCTGTATTCCTGGACCCTACGGACCCCACGTAGGCACGAGCCGGCATACCCCCCGTTGCCTCTGGTCGATTCCAGGGCGGTCCGGCCCTCACCTTTTCTACTGCGTGCTTGCGGAGCCGATTCATGCTCACGACCCTGAAGACGGCCTACATCGACACCCGCGCGGCCGATCTCGCCTGGTGTCTGGGACGGGAGCCGCTTCCCGCCCTCGCCGTCAGACAACTCCAATTCGGCGGCACAGCAGTCCAGTTGAGACTGCTCGGTGCCTCACACCAAGTCATCCTGGACGGCGCGGACGGCACCTGCTCGGAGACGGTGGCGTGCATACCCGGCAGCAGCACCCCGCTGCCGCTGGGCGTCTCGACCCTCGTCGGCGACCGGGAGTACGAGTTCGCCGCGCGCGTCGAGACGCTCTCGCGCGGCTCTTTCGCGGGCCGGGCACAGGAACTGCTCGCGCTCGTCGCCGACCATCCGCACGGACTCGCCGGGACCTTCCCGGGCGATCCGCATGCCTTCACCGCGATGCTCGCCCAGCAGCACGACGGGCAGGTGGCGTGGCGGACCTGGCACGCCTATCCGCAGGAAGGGCAGCTGGTCGCCACCCGCACCCGGGTGAGCAGCCGGGTCGCCTCGTCGTCGCTCTGACGCCGGGCGCCTGGCTCCGGGCGGGTGGCTCCGAGCGCCTGGGTCTGGGCGCCTGGGTCTGGGCGCCTGGCTCCGGGGGCGTCCGGGCGTGTGGCTCCGGGGCCGGGCGCCGAGCGCCGGCGACGGGCGGCGGCCCTCGATGAACGCCCGCGGCCGGCCGGCCCCGACCCGCTGCCGCGATCCGCGCCGCCGTCCCGTGCCGCCGTTCCGTTCGTGGTCCGCGCCACGGGACGGTCCGTGGTCCGCGCCGCAGGGCGGTCCCGCGGGGGCCCGGTACTGCCGTCCGGTGGGCCGGGCGGGGCGTGGGCCGGGCCCGGAGGGGTGGCGGCGCGCGAAAGTTCCGCGCGAGGAGGGCTGCGCGGGGTCCGCGTGGGTAGGCTCGGTCGACATGGAGCATGAGGTGTTCGTTCCGTATCCCGTCGACACCGTCCGGCGGGCCCTGTCCGACCCGGCCCGTGTCGCCCGCAGCGTCCCGGGCCTCCAGCAGGACGCCGAACGGAGCTCGGGCCCGGTCGCCGGGCGGCTGCGGGTCCGTGTCGGCGGCCATACGATCACCTACCGCGGTTCCCTCGGCATCACCCCGCGCGACGACTCCTTCGAGGTCGAGGGTGAGGGCAGCGAGGTCCGCGGGGACGGTTCGGTGAAATTCGCGCTGACCGTGACCCCGACCGCGGCGGACGGCGGCACCCGGCTGGTCTGCTCCGGCACGCTGAGCTGCCGGGGACGGCTGGCCGAGTTCGACGACGCGACCACCGAACCGGTCGCCCGCCGGCTGCTCGACCGGTTCGGCGCCGGCCTCGGCGAGGGCATCAAGGGCCGTGCGGAGGACCGCGAAGGCGGCCCGGAGGACTCCGCGGCGCCGACCGGCCCGGCCAGGACCGACGACGCGGCGGCCGGTGCGGCCGGGACGGAGGACGGCACGGCGGCCGGTGCGGGCGGCACGGGCGACGACGCGGCGGCCGGTGCGCCGGAGCCCGCCGGGTCCGCCGAGGGCACATCTCCCCGGGCCGGTGGCGGCGGTGCGGCGGCCGGGACGGAGGACGAGGCGGAGCCGGAGCCGCCGGCGGACGCCGGTCCCGGCGCGGTGCCGGCGCGCCCGTCGTCGGTCTTCGACGCTGAGGTCCCCCCGCCGTCCCTGGACCCGCTCAGCGACGCGGATGCCGCTGACGACGCTGACGACGCCGATGACGCCAAGGACCCGGGCGCCCGGGCCGGCATCGGGCCGGACGACGACGTGGCCGACGCGGACGACGTGGCTGACATGGACGACGTGGCCGACGCGGACGACGAGGGCTTCGAGGTCATCGGCGGCGTCGACGGGCCGGACGGTGTCGCCGCGGCCGGGGGCGTCGACGGGGTCGACCCCCTCGCCCCGCTCGACGGCGGGGACGAGCCCCCCGCCGAGGCCGCGCACGCCCGCCGCACCATGATCGGCCGCAGCACCGAAGAGGTCGACCACGCCCCGCCGCGCGGCCGGTACGCACCGGTTCCCGCGGCGGATGCCGCTCCGGGCACCGCCACCCTGCGCTGGGCCGCCCCGGCGGCCGCGTTCGTGCTCGCCTCCGCCGTCGTGGTGGGCCGCCGGGTGCTGCGCCGCCGCCGCTGACCGGCCCCGGGCGGCACCCGGACCGAGGCGGCGCGCCCGGACCGGGGCAGCGCCCGGGCCGGGGTGCCACGCCCGGGCCGGGGTGCCACGCCCGGGCTGGGATGCCACGCCCGGGCCGGGATGGCGTGCTCGGACCGGGACGGCGCCGGGGCCGGGATACCCCGCCCGGGCCGGGATGGCGTACTCGAACCGGGACGGCGCGGAGTCCTGGTCGCCCGCACCACGCCTGCGGGGGCTGCTGCCCCGCAGCGGTCCCGGGCGCATAGGGTCGGAGCGTGACCACCCATGACGCAACGGAGACCAAGGACGTACGGCTGACCGCCGGGGACGCCGAGCTGATCGTTCTCCCGGACGACGGCTGCCGTGTCGGCTCGCTCCGCATCGGCGGTACGGAACTGCTGCGGCAGGGCGCCGGGTTCGGGTCGTTCCCGATGGTGCCCTGGTGCGGGCGGGTCGACGGGGGCCGGTTCCGCAACGGCGCCGTCGTCCACCAGCTGCCGGTCGACGCCCCGCCGCACGCCATCCACGGCACCGGCCGGCACTCCGCCTGGCGTACCGCGCTGACCGACGGCACCTCCGCCACCTTCATCCACGACCTCACCGACCCGTGGCCGTATCCCGGCCGGGTCACCCAGGTGTTCGAGCTGGCCCCGGACGCGCTCACCGTCACCATGGGGGTGGAGACCTTCGGTGACTCCTTCCCCGCCCAGGTCGGCTGGCACCCCTGGTTCCTGCGCAACCTCGGCCGGGGCGGCTCGGACGTCACGGTCGACTTCGCCCCCGAGTGGCAGGAGGAGCGCGGCGGGGACCACCTGCCCACCGGCCGCCGGATCGCGCCGCTGCCCGGCCCCTGGGACGACTGCTTCGGGATGCCGGACGGGGTGGACGTCACCCTCACCTGGCCGGGCGAACTGGAGCTGAAGGTCACCAGCCCCGCCGAGTGGGTGGTGGTCTACGACGAGCAGCCGGAGGCGGTCTGCGTGGAGCCGCAGTCCGGCCCGCCCAACGGGTTGAACACCCTGCCCCGGCTGGTCACCCCGATCGAGCCGCTGGAGGTGGCCACCACCTGGCGCTGGCGGCCGTCCCCCGGCCCGGCACCGCGCAACGACTAGGCTCGTCGGCATGAGCGATGCGCGTGACGCCCTGCTGCGGCAGATCAAGGACAAGGCCGTGGTCCACGGCAAGGTGACCCTCTCCTCCGGGCGGGAGGCCGACTACTACATCGACCTGCGCCGGGTCACCCTGGACGCCGAGGCGGCGCCGCTGGTCGGGCAGGTCATGCTCGACGCGACCGCGGACCTCGACTACGACGCGGTGGGCGGGCTGACCCTGGGCGCCGACCCGGTCGCCACCGCGATGCTGCACGCCGCCGCCGCGCGCGGCCGGAAGCTGGACGCGTACGTGGTCCGCAAGGCGCAGAAGACGCACGGGATGCAGCGCCGGATCGAGGGCCCGGACATCAAGGGCCGCCGGGTGCTGGTGGTCGAGGACACCTCCACCACCGGCGGTTCGCCGCTGACCGCGGTCGAGGCGGCCCGCGAGGCGGGCGCCGAGGTGGTGGCGGTGGCCACCATCGTGGACCGCGGCGCGGCGGCGGCGATCGCGGACGCCGGGCTGGCCTACGTCACCGGGTACTCGCTGGCCGACCTGGGCCTGGACTGAGCCGAACGGGGGACGGCGGATCCACGGCCCGTCCTCTGAGCTGGTGCTTCACCGAGGGGCGGGATGTTTCACGTGAAACGCCCCGCCCCTCTTTCGTGGGGTGGTCGAGGCACTGTGGGGAGTGTGCGAAGGAGTCTGGGAGGATGGCCCCGACGAGGACGTCGCCCCCCTAGGTCAGGGACACCGAACGAACCCCGTACTTCACAAGGAGCGGTCAGATGCCCATCGCATCCCCCGAGATCTACAACGAGATGCTTGACCGGGCGAAGGCAGGCAAGTTCGCCTACCCGGCGATCAACGTGACGTCGACCCAGACCCTGCACGCGGCCCTGCGTGGCTTCGCCGAGGCCGAGAGCGACGGCATCATCCAGATCTCCACCGGTGGCGCGGAGTTCCTGGGCGGCCAGTACAGCAAGGACATGGTCTCGGGTGCGGTCGCGCTGGCCGAGTTCGCGCACGTCGTCGCCGAGAAGTACCCGGTCAGCATCGCGCTCCACACCGACCACTGCCCCAAGGACAAGCTGGACGGCTATGTGCGTCCGCTGCTCGCGATCTCCCAGGAGCGTGTCGCGGCCGGGCGGCAGCCGCTCTTCCAGTCGCACATGTGGGACGGTTCGGCCGAGACGCTCGACGACAACCTGGCCATCGCGCGGGAGCTGCTCGCCGAGGCCGTCAAGGCCAGGATCATCCTGGAGGTCGAGATCACCCCGACCGGTGGTGAGGAGGACGGCGTCTCGCACGAGATCAACGACGAGCTGTACACCACCGTCGCCGACGCCGAGCGCACCGCCGAGGCCCTGGGGCTGGGCGAGAAGGGCCGCTACCTGCTGGCCGCCTCCTTCGGCAATGTCCACGGCGTCTACAAGCCGGGCAACGTCGTGCTCCGCCCCGAACTGCTCCGGGAGCTCCAGGACGGCGTCGCGGCCAAGCACGGCAAGGCCGACCCGTTCGACTTCGTCTTCCACGGCGGCTCCGGCTCCACCGAGGAGGAGATCCGCACCGCGCTGGAGAACGGCGTGGTGAAGATGAACCTGGACACCGACACCCAGTACGCCTTCACCCGCCCGGTGGCGGACCACATGTTCCGCAACTACGACGGGGTGCTCAAGGTCGACGGCGAGGTCGGCAACAAGAAGACCTACGACCCGCGCACCTGGGGCAAGGCGGCCGAGAAGAGCATGGCCGAGCGGGTCACCAAGGCCTGCGCCGATCTGCGCTCCACCGGCACCAAGCTGAAGTAGCCGGCTGCCCGGGCCGATCCGCCCGGGCCCACCGGTGGTCGCGACGGGCCCGGCAGCACGTCCCTGGGCGGGACGGGGTGCCGGGCCTTCGCCATGCCCCCGGGTCCTCGCCGTTCCGTGCCCGGCACGGCGCCATGCCCGCCCGGGTCTTCGCCATGCCCGCCCGGGTGCGGTGGGACCCGTGGTGGCGTCGGTGCGGCCGGGCCGGTGGCGGCGCCCGGTGCGTCGGTCCCGCGGTGGCCGGACGGTCGGAGGGCGGGGACGATCGGGGGTATGACCGAGTCCGTGCCGGCGGCCGCCGCGCCCGGTGCCGTCCGGCTCGCCACCCACACCGGCCGCTGGGTGCTGTTCACCACGGTGCTCGGCTCCAGCATGGCGCTGCTGGACAGCACGGTCGTCAATGTGGCGCTGCCCCGCATCGGTGCCGACCTCGGCGCCGACCTGGCGGTGCTCCAGTGGACCGTGAACGCCTACATGCTCACCCTGGCCGGGCTGATCCTGCTGGGTGGCGCGCTCGGCGACCGGTACGGACGGCGCCGGGTCTTCGTGGTCGGGGTGGTGTGGTTCGCCCTCGCCTCGCTGCTGTGCGGGCTGGCGCCGAACGCCGGGGTGCTGATCGCCGCCCGCGCCCTGCAGGGCGTCGGTGGCGCGCTGCTCACCCCCGGTTCCCTCGCGCTGATCCAGTCGACCTTCCAGCCGGACGACCGGGCCCGCGCGGTCGGGGCGTGGTCCGGCTTCGGCGGCGTCGGGGCCGCGGTCGGGCCGTTTCTCGGCGGCTGGCTGGTGGACGGTCCGGGCTGGCGGTGGGTGTTCTGGATCAACGTGCCGCTGGCCGCGCTCTGCGTGCCCGTCGCCCTGCGGTACGTGCCGGAGTCCCGGGATCCCCGGGCGCACGGCCGGTTCGACGTGACCGGGGCCGTGCTGGCCGCGCTCTCCCTCGGCGCGGTGACCTACGCCCTGATCGAGGCGCCGGGCCGGGGCGCGTCACCGGCCGTCCTGGGGTCGGCGGTGGGCGGGGTGCTGCTCGGGGTGGCGTTCCTGCGCCGGGAGCGGAGCACCCCCGCCCCGATGCTGCCGCTGTCCATCTTCGCCTCCCGGCAGTTCACCGCCGTCAACGCGGTGACGTTGTGCGTGTACGCGGCGTTCGGCGGCTTCTTCTTCCTCTCCGTGCTCCAGTTCCAGATCTCGCTCGGGTACTCGGCACTGGCCGCCGGGACCGCGCTGCTGCCCACCACCGTGCTGATGCTGCTGCTGTCGTCCCGCTCGGGCGAGCTGGGCGCCCGGATCGGTCCGCGGGTCCCGCTCACCGTCGGGCCGCTGCTCTGCGCGGCCGGGATGCTGCTGATGGTGCGGGTCGGGGAGGGCGCGGAGTACTGGCGCGACGTCCTGCCCGCGCTGCTCGTGCTGGGCCTGGGCATGGTGGTGCTGGTCGCCCCGCTCACCGCCACCGTGCTCGCCTCGGTGGACGTCGCCCGGGCCGGGCTGGCCAGCGGCATCAACAACGCCGCGGCCCGTGCCGCCGGGCTGGTCGCGGTTGCCGCGCTGCCACTGCTGGCGGGGATGGACCCGAACGACTACCGCTCGGCGGACCGGTTCACCGACGCGTTCCGGGCGGCCATGGCGATGTGCGCCGCGCTGCTGGTGCTCGGCGCGCTGGTCGCCTGGTGGACGGTACGGGCGGATGCGCTGGAGCCCGCCGCGCCGGGTGAGCCGCCGCGCTGCCACGCGGAGTGCCGTACGCACTGCGCGGTTTCCGCCCCGCCGCTGGACCCGGGGGACGAGGCGGCGGTCATCGGCGCGTCCGGCCGGGACGGTGGGGGCGGCGGGCCGGGCCGGGGCGAAGGGGGCCGGGGAGACGAAGAGGGCCGGGGAGGCGATGGGGGCCGGTGAGCCGGCGTCCCGGCGCCGGGTGGCGGCCGGCCGGCCCACCGGCCCGGCGGGGCCAGGCGTCCCGGGCCCGGTGACCGGCGACCGGGCACCGCCGGCCGGTGATCGCGCCCCGGTCACGCGCCCGCGCCGTCCGGCAGACTGGACCCATGTCCATTCACGAGAACCTGCTCGGGGGCCCGCCCCCGACCCACCTGCCCGACGACCCGGAGCCGCGGGAGCTGCTCGCATCCGGCGCGGCCCCCACCGAGGTCGCCGCGAAGTACCCGGCCTCCTCGCTGGCCTGGGCCCAGCTCGCCGACGAGGCGTTCGAGGCCGGGCGGGTGGTCGAGTCCTACGCGTACGCCCGTACCGGCTACCACCGGGGGCTGGACGCGCTGCGCCGGAACGGCTGGAAGGGCCACGGGCCGGTGCCGTTCGAGCACGAGCCGAACCGCGGCTTCCTGCGGGCGCTGCACGCGCTGGCCCGGGCCGCCCAGGCGATCGGCGAGCAGGAGGAGTACGAGCGCTGCTCCACGTTCCTGCGGGACAGCTCGCCCACCGCGGCGGACACCCTCTCCTGACGGCGGCCTCCCGGCGGTCGTGGGAGCCGGGCGGGCCCGTCCGTCGCGCAGGTCGCCCGGGCGGGCCCTTGCCGTACCCCCGTGGCGACACGGATGATGCGCTCAGAGCCCCGAGTGACCTCGGGGCTCTGAGGGGACCGGGGCTCCGATGCCGAGAGGAAGGGGCGGACCGCTACCCGGGAGCACGCAGTACGAGGAGACAGTGATGTCGCTGCATCACGATGCGCCCGACGCCCAGCACGGAAACGAGCCGGAGACCCCGAATCTCGATTTCCAGGGCTCGACCCCCTACGAGGACTACGTCCAGGCGGACGTCCTCACTCACCTCCAGCACCCGCTGTCGGAAGACCCTGGTGAGATGGTCTTCCTCGTCACCACGCAGGTGATGGAGCTGTGGTTCACCGTCATCGTCCACGAATGGCGGACCGCCGCGCAGGCGCTGCGCCAGGACGACCTGCCGACCGCGATGGCGGCGCTCAAGCGCTCCACCTACGAGCTGGAGTCGCTCAACGCCTCGTGGAAGCCGCTGGCCCATCTCACCCCCGGCCAGTTCAACGCCTACCGCTCGGCGCTCGGCGAGGGCTCCGGGTTCCAGTCCGCGATGTACCGCCGGATGGAGTTCCTGCTCGGCGAGAAGTCCGCGTCCATGCTCGTCCCGCACCGGGGCACGCCGCGGGTCCACGCCGAGCTGGAGAAGGCCCTCACCGAACCCAGCCTGTACGACGAGGTGCTCGCCTTCCTCGCCCGGCGGGGCCGCGCCGTCCCGGACACCGTCTTGGAGCGTGACCGGAGTCTGCGGTACGAGCCCGACCCGGCGGTGGAGCGGGTCTGGCAGGAGGTCTACACCGAGGCACGGGCCGACGAGAGCGACCTGATCCGCCTGGGTGAGGCGCTGACCGAGGTCGCCGAGCTGGTCTGGCGCTGGCGCAACGACCATCTGGTCGCCACGCGCCGGGCCATGGGCGCCAAGTCCGGAACCGGTGGTTCCGCGGGTGTCGCGTGGTTGGAGAAGCGCGCCACCAAGAACGTGTTCCCCGAGCTGTGGACGGCGCGCAGCCATGTCTGAGAAGCAGGTCATCCCCGAGCAGCCCACCCTCGCCACCGCACCGCGACCGGCCGGGCCGGCCGCCGAGGCGGCGGCACTCGACGCCGCGGACGGGCTCCGCGCGGTGCGGGAGCGGTTCGTCCTCGACGAGGACACCGTCTACCTCGACGGCAACTCGCTGGGCGCGCTGCCGCACTCCGTCCCGCCCCGGCTGGCCGAGGTCATCAGCCACGAGTGGGGCCGGATGCGCATCCGGTCCTGGGACGAGAGCGGCTGGTGGACGGCGCCGGAGCGGGTCGGCGACCGGATCGGCGCGCTGATCGGCGCGGCCCCGGGCCAGGTGGTCGTCTCCGACTCCACCAGCGTCAACGTCTTCAAGGCGGTGGTGGCCGCGGTCCGCATCGCGCAGGCCGACGCGGCGGACGGCGGGGCCCCGGCGCGGGACGAGATCCTGGTCGACGCCACCACCTTCCCCACCGACGGCTACATCGCCGAGTCGGCGGCCCGGATGACCGGCTGTGTGCTGCGGCCGGTCGCCCCCGGCGAGATCGCCACGGCGGTCGGCCCGCGCACCGCCGTGGCGCTGGTCAACCACGTCGACTACCGGACCGGCCGGCTGCACGACCTCCCCGGGGTCACCGCCGCCGTGCACGCGGCGGGCGCGCGCGTGGTGTGGGACCTGTGCCACAGCGCGGGCGCGCTCCCGGTGGGGCTGGACGAGCACGGCGTGGACTTCGCGGTCGGCTGCACGTACAAGTACCTCAACGGCGGGCCCGGCTCGCCCGCGTACCTGTACGTGGCCGGTGCCCTCCAGCCGCGGTTCGACTCCCCGCTGCCCGGCTGGAACTCCCACGCCGACCCGTTCGGCATGGCGTCGGCCTACGCCCCCGCCGCCGGGGCGGTCCGGGGCCGGGTCGGCACGCCGGACATCCTCTCGCTGCTCGCCCTGGAGGCGGCGCTCGACGCGTGGGACGGCATCGGGATCGGGACGGTACGCGCCAAGAGCCTGGCGCTGACCGACTTCTTCCTGCGCTGCGTCGCCGCGTACGTGCCGCCGGGGCGGGTGGAGACGGTGACGCCGCGGGCGCACGCCGAACGCGGCAGCCAGGTGTCCCTGCGCTGCGCGTCGGAGCCGGCCGGACCGGTGATGGCCGAGCTGATCCGGCGCGGCGTGGTCGGCGACTTCCGCCGCCCGGACGTGCTGCGGTTCGGCTTCACCCCGCTCTACACCGGCTTCGCCGACGTGGAGCGGGCGGCGCGGGTGCTGGCCGAGGTGCTCCGGGACCTCGGCCCGGACGGGCCCGGCGACGCCGCGGCGGGCTCCGGCGGCCCGGTCTCCGCGGTCGGCCCGGCCGGTGACGGCGCTCCGGCCGGCGACGGCGGCCCCGCCGGTACGGAGGCCGGTCCGCGGTGACCGCTCGACGCGAGCCCGAGGACGCCGCCCGGGTGCCGGGATCCGCACCGGCACCGGTACCGGTACCGGGCGGATCGCCCGGCGGTCCGGCCCCGGCCACCGCCCCGGCCGCCGCAGCGGTGGCCGCCGCGGCGGCCGAGGAGGAGGCCGTCTTCGGGCTCGCGTCGGCACCGCCCGACGCGACCGTCGCCTACGGCGGCCACCCGGACCAGATCGTCGACCTGTACCTGCCCGCCCCGGGGGCGGGCGGCGGCCGGCCGGACCCGGTGGACGGCGCGGACCCGGCGCGTGGCGCCGGCCCGGCCGGCGGCGCGGGCCCCGCGCCGATGGTGCTGCTGCTGCACGGAGGGTTCTGGCGGCAGGCGTACGACCGCTCCTACCTCACGCCGTGCGCGGCCGCGCTGGCCGCGGCCGGCCTCCCGGTGGCGCTCGCCGAGTACCGGCGGGCCGGCGGCGCCGGGGGCTGGCCGGAGACCTTCGAGGACATCGCCGCGGTACGGTCCGCCGTCCGGCGGCACCCGGCCGCGGCCGGCCGTCCCCTGGTGGTGGCCGGCCACTCGGCGGGCGGACACCTGGCCCTGTGGACGGCCGCCGCCGCCGACCGGGTGGTGGCCGTCGCCCCGGTCGCCGACCTGGCCCGCGCCCATGAGCTGGGGCTGAGCGGCGGCGCCGTCGCCGAACTGCTCGGCGGACCGGACCGGGTGGCGGAGCTGCTGCCGCGGACCGACCCGGTGCGGCTGCTGCCCGCCCCCACCCCGGTCACCATCCTGCACGGCACCGCCGACCCGGACGTCCCGGTCGAGCTGTCCCGCCGCTACGTGGCGGCCGCGCGGGCCCTGGCGGCCGCGCCGCGCCCGGGAACCGGCCGCCCCGGCGCGGCACCCGGCGCCGGTGCCCCCGGGCCGCTGCCGGTGCTCCGGGAACTCGACGGCGTCGGCCACTTCGCGCCGCTGACCCCCGGCACCGGTCCGTTCCGCGAACTGCTCGACGCGCTCCGGCACGCGCCGCCGGGCCGGTCCGCGGCGGCCGGGGCCGATTACGCTCCGGAGGCATGAGCACCGTGGCCGCGTTCGACCCGTGGAACCCGTCCTTCGTCGCCGACCCGTACCCGGTGTACGCGGAGCTGCGCGAAGCGGGGCGGGCCCACCATTTCGCCGACACCGACCAGTGGCTGATCCCGCGTCACGCCGATGTGAGCGCCCTGCTCCGCGACCGCCGGCTGGGCCGCACCTATCTGCACCGGTTCACCCACGAGGAGTTCGGCCGCACCCCGCCGCCCGCGGAACACGCGCCGTTCCACGTCCTCAACGACAGCGGGCTGCTCGATCTGGAAGCGCCCGACCACACCCGCATCCGCCGCCTGGTCTCCAAGGCGTTCACCCCGCGCACCGTGGAGGACCTCACCCCGACCGTCCAGCGGATGGCGGACGAACTGGTGGAGGAGCTGATCGCGGACGGCGGCGGCGATCTGATCGCGACCGTGGCGGAACCGCTGCCGGTCGCCGTCATCGCGGAGATGCTCGGCATTCCGGAGGCCGACCGGCCCCTGTTGCGCCCCTGGTCCGCGGACATCTGCGGGATGTACGAACTGAACCCGGGCGATGAGGCGGCGCGCCGGGCGGTCACCGCCTCGGTCGAGTTCTCCGCGTATCTGCGCGAGCTGATCGCCGCCCGTCGCGGGAACCCGGGCGACGACCTGATCAGCGCGCTGATCGAGGCGCACGACGAGGAGGACCGGCTCTCCGAGCAGGAGATGGTCTCCACCTGCGTACTGCTGCTCAACGCCGGGCACGAGGCGACGGTCAACACCACCGGCAACGGCTGGTGGACCCTCTTCCGCCACCCCGGGCAGCTGGCCGCGCTGCGGGACCGGCCGCGGGAGCTGCTGCCGTCCGCCATCGAGGAACTGCTCCGCTTCGACACGCCGCTGCAACTGTTCGAGCGCTGGGTGCTGGACGACATCGAGGTCGGCGGGACGGTCATCCCGCGGGGCAGCGAGGTGGCGCTGCTGTTCGGCTCGGCGAACCGCGATCCGGCCCGCTTCGACCGGCCGGACGTCCTGGACCTGTCCCGCGCGGACAACCCGCACCTGTCGTTCGGCGCGGGCATCCACTACTGCCTGGGCGCGCCGCTCGCCCGTATCGAACTCGCCGCGTCCTTCGGCGCGCTGCTGCGGCGCGCGCCCGGTCTGCGCCTGGTCCGGGAGCCGGAGTGGCGCCCCGGCTATGTGATCCGCGGCCTGCGCGAGCTGCTGGTCGAGGTCTGACCCACCGGCCCGGGACCGCCCCCGCCACGCCCGGCCGCTTCGCGCGGGTCCCGGAGTACCGGCCGGCGGCCCGCGCGCGTGTGTGCGTGCCGTCGCCGGGGCCGGGTGGCCGCGGGAGAGGTTCGTCCGGGCGTGCCGTGCCGGGGCCGGGCGGCCGGGCGAGGGTGAGATGCGTCGTCCGGGGCGTGTGCCGTGGCGGGCGGGGGCACCGGGCCCGCCCCGCCTGCCCGGCTTCGCACCGGTCCTCGACCCGCGGCGCGTGCTGCCGTCGCGGGCCGGTCTGCCGGGCGAGGTGTCGTGCGCGGCGCGGGCCCGCGCCGCCCGGGTGTGTGCCCTGCCGGGGCGAGGGTCACCGGGGCGGTGACGTGCGGCGGGCACGCCGGGCCGGGGCCAGGTGGACGGGGTGGCCTGCGTCGTCCGGGGACGCGCCGGGTCGGCGGCACCGGGTGCGACGTCGTCCGGGGGTGTGCCGCCGGGCCGCTCCGGTGGGGCGCGTCCGGAGCCGCCGTTCCGTCATCCACAGGCTGTGGATGACGGAACGGCCTGCGCCCGGCCACGGGTCGGCGCGGACCACCCAGCGGCCCGGCCGCCGCCCGCGGGGTCAGCGGACCCGGTAGACCTGCCCCGTCTGCGCGCCCTCGACCGAGCGGACGTACGCGGTCGCCACCCGCGCCGCCGGGACCGCCTCCATGCCGGCGAAGAACGGCCCGTACGCGGGCAGGGACTCCTCGGCCACCGCCGGGCTCACCGCGTTGATCCGCTGCGGAGGCAGTTCGATCGCCGCGGCACGCACGAAGGCCTCGACCGCGCCGTTCGCCGCCGACGCGGCCGCCCCGGCCACGATCGGCTCCTCCGTGAGGACGCCGCTGACCAGCGTGAACGAGCCGGTCGGGGAGATGTGCCGGGAGCCCTGGCGGACCAGCTCCAGCTGGCTCAGCGCCTTGCCGCGGAAGGTCGCCGCGATGTCGTCGGCGGTCAGTTCGCCCAGCGGCCGGAACACCGCGTCGCCCGCCGCGACCGCCACCGCGTCCAGCGGGCCGGCCGCCGCGTACAGCCGGGCCACCGCCGCCGGGTCGCTGACGTCCGCCACCAGGTCGCCGCCGGAGCGGCCCACTCCGATCACCTCGTGCCCGCGCGCCGCCAGCGCCTGACGCACCGCGCCGCCCAGGGTGCCGCCCGCGCCGATCAGAAGAATCCTCACAACCCCACCGTCCATCACCTGCCGGGACCGAATCCCGGGGAGGTCCCCGGGCGCCTCCGACGCTACGAAGCCGGCGGGAGGGTCCGGAAATGCCGTCTGGGCAGGGACTATGCTCAGTGGGCATGGATGATGTGGAACTGCGCCACCTCCGGGCCCTCGACGCGGTGGCCGAGGCGGGCACCGTCACCGCCGCGGCGGCCCGGCTGCACATGACGCAGCCCGCCCTGTCCCGCACGCTCGCCCAGCTGGAGGCGCGCGTCGGGGTCCGGCTGGTGGACCGCTCCTCCCGCCGTCTCGCCCTCACGCCCGCCGGAACGACCCTGCTCGGGCACGGGCGGGCGATCCTCTCCCACCTGGACGCCGCGCTGGCCGACACCCGGGCGGTCTCCCGCCCGCTGCGGCTCGGCTACACCTGCGCGGTGCTCGGGCAGCAGACCGTCCCGCTGCTGCGCTCCTGGCGCCGTACCCACCCGCACACCCCGCTCGAAGTGGTGCGGTCGGACAACAGCACGGCGGGCCTGGCCACCGGCGACACTGATGTCGCGGTGCTCCGCACCGTGCCCGCCGATCCGCGCATCCGCACCGAGGCCCTCTACACGGAGGACCGGGTCGCCGCGCTGCCCGACGACCACCCGCTCGCCGGCCGGGCCAGTGTGCTGCTGGCCGAGCTCACCGCCGACCCGGGCCTGCCGCTGGCGCTGTGGCCGGACACCGGCACCGCCTCCCCGGACCTGTGGCCCCCGGAGCGGCGCCCGGCCCGGACGGTCGAGGTGCGGAACGTGGACGAGTGGCTGAACCTCATCGCCACCGGCGGCGCGTTCGGCCTCGGGGCGGCGGGTACGGCGGAGAGCCACGGCCACCCGGGTGTCCGCTTCGTCCCCGTTGCCGACGCCCCCGCGACCACCGTCTACCTGGCCCGCCCCGTCCATCCCACGCATCCGCGGACCGAGGAGTTCAGCGCGGCGGTCCGCGAGGTGGTGAGCGCCTGACCGGCAGGCCCGGTGAGGTGGCCCGGCCCGGACACCGGCCGGTGCCCGGCGGTCCCGTGCCGGGACCGCGGCACCCGGACTCCGGGCCGCCGGGTCCCAGCGGCTGTCGGAGACGCACCCGTCTCCGGGCCCTCGGCTTCCGGCCGCACCGGTTGTCCCCGGCCCGCACAAGGGCCCCGGCCCGCGCCCGGCTTCCGGGCCCCCGGCCTCCGGGCCCCCGGCCTCCGGGCCCTCGGCCTCCGGCCGCACCCGTCTCCGGGCCCTCGGGCCGCGGCCGTACCGGGTGTCCCCGGCCCGCACACGGGCCCCGGCCCGCGCCCGGCTTCCGGGCCCCGGCCTCCGGGCCTCCGGTTCACCGGCCGGGCTGATTCGCACCGGCCGGCCCGTTCGCACCGGCCGGGCCTAGTCGTCCACGGCGCCGGGAGCCAGGGCCGGTGCCGGGAAGGCGTGGCGGGCCTCGCCGCCGGACCACCACACGCCGACGGCGAAGACCGCGGTCGCCTCCAGCAGCGCCGCACGGTCCGTCCCGCCGCAGGGCATCGGGTCGCAGCCCATCGAGGTGACGAGCTCGGTCACCAGGGCCGCGGTCCGTGCGGAGTCGGCGCAGAACGGCACCGCCAGCCGGGCACCCTCGAAGGCCGGGCGGGGGAGGGTCCAGATGCTCTCGTGGCAGATGCCGAACACCTTGGCGACGCCCGCGTCCGGCACGGCGGCCGCGATGCGGGCGGCGACCGAGTCCGTACCGCCGGTCGTGCCGAGCGCCGGGCCGTCCGCGCCGGGCACCATCGGGACCGTGCAGTCGAGCAGGACCCGCCCGGCGAGCTCCGGGGCCAGTTCGCCGGCCAGCCGGGGCGCGGTGTCAGCGGGTACGGCGACCAGCACGGCCTCGCCGTGCCGGGCCGCTTCGGCCAGGTCGCCGTGGCCGGCGGCGCCGGTCCGCGCGGCCGTCGCGGCGGCCGCGGCGGTGTCCCGGCCGCCGACCACGACCTGGTGTCCGGCCCGTACCCAGGCCCCGCCCAGCGCCGCCGCCATGGCGCCCGTACCGAGAATGCCTATGCGCATCGTCCTGCTCCTGCCGTGTCGTCGGATGCCGTCGGCGGCACGCTAGGCGAACCGATGCACACCACCGGGTGTCCATCGGCCGGTGCATGATCGAGGGGTGGCAGCAGCGGACGAGACCGGGCCGGACGAGACATGGCCGGACGAGGCAGCGGCGGACGGCACCGGGCCGGGCGGGGCCCGGCCCGCCGACATGGGCGGCGATCCGTTCGCGGCGGACTGCCGGGCCCGGATCGCCTTCGAGGTGCTGGCCAACCGCTGGGACAGCGTGGTCGTCTTCGTCCTCGGCGAGGAGGGCCCGGCGCGGCCGCGCGCCCTGCTGGCCCGCATCGGCCAGATCAGCCCCAAGGTGCTCAACGAGACCCTGCGGCGGCTGGAGTACAACGGCCTGGTGGAACGCCGCCGTTACGCGGAGGCGCCCCCGCGTGTCGACTACACCCTCACCGCCGCCGGTACCGCCCTGCTCGCCCCGATCCGCGCGCTCGGGGCCTGGGCCGCGGACCACGCCGACGCCGTGCTGGCGGCGCAGGAGCGGTTCGCCCCGCCCGGCTCGGACCCGCTCCGGTAGCCGGCCGCGCGGGGCGGGCCCGAACACCACCCGGGCGGCCCGGCCCGGGCTCCGCGCACCGGACCCGCACGACCGGGCCCCGGCTTCCCCGGAGGCATGGACGGGAGGCCGGGGCCGGGCAGCGGTGGCGCGGGGGAGTCGCGAGCGCGTCGGCCGGGCCCCCGGGCGCTCCGGGGGCCGGCCGACGCGAGGTCAGGACGTCATGTCACGGCGCCGCAGCCCCATCAGCCCCGCCACCAGCAGCACCGCCGACAGGGCCGTCAGCCACAGCAGCGGGGTCGGCGAGACGTCCCCGCCCGGCAGCTTCGGCAGATGCCCGAACGGCGAGCAGTTCATCACCGGCTGCGGGACGTCCACCGACGGGCCGATCCAGCCCAGCGCGACGACCGCGCCGACGATCCCCCAGGTGAGCGACGTCAGCTGGGGCAGCAGACCGTAGATGAAGACCGCCACCCCGGTGAGCACCCAGACCGCGGGCAGCTGCGCCAGCGCGGCGCCGACCGCGGGCGGCAGCTCGCCGGCGACGTCCCCGGCGGCGGCACCGTAGCCGATGCCCAGCGCCAGGCCCCCCACGGCCAGCACCACGGCCGGGCCGAGGTAGGCGATCACCAGGTGGCTGCCCGCCCAGCGCAGCCGGCCGACCGCGTTGGCCAGCAGCGGCTCGGCCCGCTGGTCGGTCTCCTCGCCGCGCAGCCGCAGCACCGAACTCGCCGTGTACACCGCCGCGGCCAGGCCGAGACTGCTGACCATGGCGGCGAGGAAGGCGTCGGCGAGCCCTTCCTGACCGCCCATCCGCTCGAAGATCTCCCGGGCCCGCTCGCTGTCCCCGATGATGTCGTCGGCGCCGTCCGTGATGCTGCCCAGGATCACGCCGGAGAAGGCGAACCCGACCGCCCAGCCGATCAGCGAGCCCCGCTGCAGCCGCCAGGCCAGCCCGTACACCCCGCTGAGCGCGGGCCCGGCGGCGGCCGGACCGGGCCGGGACGGCCAGAATCCGGTGCCGATGTCGCGGCGGGCCACCAGGGTGTAGGCCACCGTGACCAGCGCGGCGGCGGCCACCGCGAGCAGACCCAGCGCCCACCACCGCTCGTCGGCGAACGGCCGCACCGCCTCCGCCCAGCCCAGCGGCGACAGCCACACCAGGAAGTGGCCCGATCCCTCGGTGGCGTCCTCGGCCGCGTCGCCCGCCATCCGCAGGACGAAGGCGGCACCGAGCGCGCCGAAGGCCATTCCCCTGGCCAGCCGCGCGTTCTCGGTCAGCTGGGCGGCGATGGCGGCGATCCCGCCGAAGACCATGCCGATGAGCCCCACGGCCAGCCCGAACGCCAGCGCGCCCGCGCCGCCCTCGCCCGCGAGACTGCCCGTGGTCAGCACGGTGAGACCGGCGTTGGCGATGGCGATGGTGATCAGGGCCGAGGTGAGACCCGCGCGGCGGCCCACCATCCCCGAGGCCAGCGCCTCCTGACGGCCGGTCTCCTCCTCCTCACGGGTGTGCCGGACCACCAGCAGCACACTGAGGATGGCGGCGGCCACGGTGAGGAAACCGGCGGTGCGCCACACGGTGAGCGCGCCCAGCGAACTGTCGAAGGCCGGCCCGAACAGCGCCCGGGTGGAGCCCGCGCCGTTGGTGTCCCTGACCAGGTCGGCCCGCTTGGCCGCGGTGCTGTAGAGCGCGTCGATCCGGCTCGTGGTGCTGGCGGTGGAGAGGCCCAGCATCAGCACCCAGACCGGCAGCATCACCCGGTCGCGGCGGAGCGCGAGCCGGAGCAGCGTGCCGGTGCCCGCGAAGTGGCGGGGCGAACCGGCGGCCGGGGCGGTGCCGACCGGTGCGTCCGCGATCGCGGTCATCGCGCGCCCGCCTCTTCCCCGGCGCGGGTGCCCTTGCCGGCGGTCTTGCCGCCGGCGGCGTGGTCGGCGTCGGCGGCGTGGTCGGTGTCGTCGGTGTCGTCGGTGTTGTCTTGGTAGTGCCGGAGGAACAGCTCCTCCAGGGTGGGCGGCCGGCTGGTCAGGCCGCGCACGCCGGTCTCGGCGAGCCGCCGCAGCACCGGGTCCAGCTTGTCGGTCTCCACCTGGAGCCGGACGCGCCCCCAGGCGCCGCTCTGCGAGCTCTGGGATTCCTCGACGTCGAAGTCGTGGACCCCGGGAAGGGTGGACAGGCCGTCCGGCGGGCCGGCCAGCTCGGCCGTCACCGAGGTGCGGGTCAGATGACGCAGGTCGGCGAGCGAACCGGTCTCCACCGTCCGGCCCCGGCGAATGATGCTGACCCGGTCGCAGAGCGCCTCGACCTCGCTGAGCACATGGCTGGAGAGCAGCACCGTGCGGCCCTGTTCGCGCGCCTCGGCGACGCAGCCCTGGAACACCTCCTCCATGAGCGGGTCCAGACCGGAGGTCGGCTCGTCCAGGATCAGCAGATCGACCTCGGAGGCGAAGGCGGCCACCAGGGCGACCTTCTGCCGGTTGCCCTTGGAGTACGCGCGGCCCTTCTTCGTCGGGTCCAGCTCGAACCGCTCCAGCAGCTCCGCGCGCCGGTCCCGGTTCAGCCCGCCGCGCAGCCGCCCGTAGAGGTCGATGACCTCGCCCCCGCTGAGGTTGCGCCACAGGGTGACGTCGCCGGGGACGTAGGCGAGGCGCTGGTGCAGGGCGACCGCGTCGTGCCACGGGTCCGCGTCCAGGACTCTGGCGGTACCACCGTCGGCCCGGATCAGGCCCAGCAGAACCCGGATGGTCGTGGATTTGCCCGCCCCGTTCGGGCCGAGGAAGCCGTGCACCTCCCCGTGTTCCACGCTCAGGTCGAGACCGTCCAGCGCATGGGTCCGGCCGAAGGACTTGTGGAGGCCGGACACGGTGATTGCCGTCGTCATGATTCAGAAGCTACGCTTGTTTCGCAACTTTGTGAAGTTAGGGAAGCATTTAAAATCGGAGGTCGGGAGCACCGGAGAGGACGTAGCAGGTGACGGATGCGATCAGGGCGGCCGAGGCCGAGGGACTGACGACCGCGGAGCCGGAGCGGGACGACGCCGCGGTGGCGCGCTTCGTCGAACGCTTCGCGGGAGAACTCACGGACGCGGGGATGCAACGGATGGCGGCGCGGGTCTTCGCCGCGCTGCTCGTCTCCGACTCGGCCAGTCTGACCTCCGCCGAACTCGCGCTGCAGCTCCAGATCAGCCCCGCGGCGGTCTCCGGGGCGGTCCGGTACCTCTCCCAGGTCGACATGGTCGGCCGGGAGCGCGAGCCGGGCTCCCGCCGGGACCGCTACCGGCTGCACAACGAGCTCTGGTACGAGACCTTCACCCGCCGGGACCAGCTGCTGACCCGCTGGGAGAACACCCTGCGGGAGGGTGCCAAGATCCTCGGCCCGCGCACCCCGGCGGGCCGGCGGGTGGCCGAGACGGCCGAGTTCTTCGAGTTCGTCCAGGGCGAGGTGCAGGACATGCTGGACCGCTGGCGCGTGCTCCAGGCCGCCCGGCGTGAGGCGGAGGACGCCGGCCGAGCCCGTTGACCGACCGCGGAGAAACGATGCGGCACGCCGCGCCCGCACGGCCTCCCCGGGCCGTGCGCAGCCGGCGCGGTCCGCGCGGCTGACCCCCGTGCACAGCTTCCCCGGCGCGTGGCTGATCCGGGCGGCCCGGGTGCTCCGGCGCGCGGGGTGCCCCGTTGTCCCGGACGCCCGGCCCCCCCCGGGCGCCCCGGGCGCGCCGTCCGGGAGGCCCGTCAGCCGGGCTCGCCGTGCGGCAGCAGCAGGCTCCACGCGTCGGCCAGCACGGTCCAGGTGCGGGTGCGCACCGGGCCGCCGACGAGCGTGTCCGCGTGGTAGCGGAAGTCCGGGCCGGAGACCGTCACCGCACGGGCGCGGGCGCGCACCGGGGCGGACGCGCCCAGCGCGAGCACCTCGACCTCCGCCAGCCCGGCGCCGGGGGCCGACACCGACACCCGTTCCACCGGCTGGTCCAGGTCGGCGAGGAGCACCCCGTCCGCCTCCACCCGCAGCCGCTGCGCGGGCAGCGGGGCCCGGCGGCGGGTGGTGCCGCCGAGGCCCGGCACCGGGCCGGTGAGCAGCGCGAGCGCGGACCGGGCGGTGCGCGCCGCCGGGGTCCACCAGGACTGGTGCTTCGCCTGGTGCGGTACCCGGGCCGGGCGCAGCGCCGCGGTGTCCTGGTGCGGTGCGCCGCCCGCGGGCGGGTCCCCCGGCGGCCGTTCGCCCGGCCGTTGCCCCGGCCGGTGGCGCTCGCCGCCGTCCGGGGCGGGGCCGCCGGGGTCCACGGCCGGGCCGGCCACGGGCGCGCCCGCCGCGGCGCCGGTCCGGTCGCCGGTGAGTTCACCGCTTCCGCCGCCGGAGGTGCCGGAGGGTCCCCGGGCGGCCCCGGCACCGTGCCGGCCCTCCGCCGCTCCGGCGGGCGTCGCCGGACCGGCCGGTCCGCCCGTCCCGGGCGGGCCGGCCCCGGCTTCCGGCCCGTCCGGCCCGTCCGGGACCGCGGTGCCGGACGGGCCGCACCCGGCCGCGGCGGCGGCAGCGTCCCGGCCTGCCCCGGACGGCGCCAGGCCGTCCGGAGTGCCCGGCGGACGACCGAACGGCTGGTACTCCTCGTATCCGCCGTACGCTCCGCCGACGCTGGTCGAGGGGATGCGCAGCCCGCCCAGGACCACCCCGCCGCTGTCGTCCAGCAGCAGGTCGAGCCGTTGCGCGCGCCCGTCCAGCGCGGTGCGGGCGGCGGCCACCGCGCCGGTCGGCACACCCAGCGAGCGGGCCAGCGCGACGGCCGCCGCGCTCCCCACCGGCACCACCGAAAGGGCCGCCTCGGCCAGCTCCCGGCGCTGCTGGAGGAGCCGCACGACGTGCAGCAGGGCCTGGTCGTCACCGACCACCACCGGACGGCGGGAGCCCCGTCGGGCGAGCGCCCGGGCGACCTCCTCGGGGCCCTCCGGGAGGCAGATCTTGGCCTGCGCACCCGCGCAGAGGACGTCCCTGGCGATGCGTACGGATTCGCCGTCCGTACGGCGCGCGGCCGGGTCGATGATCACGAGCAGCGGGCGCCCCCGGGCGTCCAGGGGAGAATCTCCGGCGGGGTCTGGAGCCGACACCTCGGTCCTTCCTCAGGTAATCTCTCGGTGCAAGAGCCCCTGTCGCTGTTGCGCCAGGGGCTTCGTCTATCCGGGGCACCGGTTCGACGGCTCTTGTGGTGGAACACGCCACCACGCACGTTGGACATGCCCCGCCCGGAAGGGGTGTACGCCTGTGCCCGCACTTGTGCTGCTCGGTGCTCAGTGGGGTGATGAGGGCAAGGGAAAGGCCACCGACCTGCTCGGTGGCTCCGTGGACTACGTGGTGCGCTACCAGGGCGGCAACAACGCCGGCCACACGGTGGTCGTCGGTGACCAGAAGTACGCGCTCCACCTCCTCCCTTCCGGAATCCTCAGCCCGGAGTGCACTCCGGTCATCGGAAACGGCGTCGTCGTCGACCCGGCGGTCCTGCTCTCCGAGCTGAGCGGACTCAACGAGCGCGGCGTCGACACCTCCAAACTGCTGCTCAGCGGTAACGCGCATCTGATCACGCCGTATCACACCACCCTCGACAAGGTGACGGAACGCTTCCTCGGCAAGCGGAAGATCGGCACCACCGGGCGCGGCATCGGCCCGACGTACGCCGACAAGATCAACCGGGTCGGCATCCGCGTCCAGGACATCTTCGACGAGTCGATCCTCCAGCAGAAGGTGGAGGCGGCCCTCGATTTCAAGAACCAGATTCTCGCCAAGCTCTACAACCGGCGCGCCATCGCCGCCGAGCAGGTCGTCGAGGAACTGCTGGGCTACGCGGACAAGCTCCGCCCGTTCGTCTGCGACACCACCCTGGTGCTGAACAACGCCATCGACGAGGGCAAGGTCGTCCTCTTCGAGGGCGGCCAGGGGACCCTGCTCGACGTGGACCACGGCACGTACCCCTTCGTCACCTCCTCCAACCCGACCGCGGGCGGCGCCTGCACCGGGGCCGGCGTGGGGCCGACGAAGATCAGCCGCGTCATCGGCATCCTCAAGGCGTACACCACGCGGGTCGGCGCGGGCCCGTTCCCGACCGAGCTGTTCGACGACGACGGCGAGAAGCTCCGCACCATCGGCCACGAGCGCGGGGTCACCACCGGCCGGGACCGGCGCTGCGGCTGGTTCGACGCGGTCATCGCCCGCTACGCGACCCGGGTCAACGGCCTCACCGACTTCTTCCTCACCAAGCTGGACGTGCTCACCGGCTGGGAGCAGATCCCGGTGTGCGTCGCCTACGAGATCGACGGCAAGCGGGTCGAGGAGCTGCCCTACAGCCAGACCGACTTCCACCACGCGAAGCCGGTCTACGAGATGCTGCCGGGCTGGTCCGAGGACATCAGCAAGGCGAAGACCTTCGCCGACCTGCCGAAGAACGCGCAGGGCTATGTGAAGGCGCTGGAGGAGATGTCCGGGGCGCCGATCTCGGCGATCGGCGTCGGCCCGGGCCGGACCGAGACGATCGAGATCAACTCGTTCCTGTGAGCCGGTGACGCCGTGCGGCGTCCGCACCGGTGGCGGTAACCGGGCCTCGGCCGTGCGATCGCGCGGCCGAGGCCCGTGCCGTCCGGTGCGCCGCACCCGCCGGTGGATCCGCGCGGGGGCCTTCCCCGTGCGGTGGTGTACGTGCACCCGTTCCGGCAGGGCTCGACCTGCCAGGGCTCCGGTCCGGCCGGGACGGGGGTTCCGGGGCGGGTGCACGGCGCTTCAGCGCTGTCGGGCCCGCGCGTCGCGATGGACCTGCAACAGGGCGCGCGCCACCTCGCACCCCCGGGCCGTGGTCCGGCACATCAGGCACGCGTCGAAGTGGTCGAGGATCGCCCGCCAGGCCCGCGCCGTGCGTTCGGCGCTGATCGTGTTCGTCTTGAGCGGACGAGGCCGTATGGCTCGCGGCTCATCGCTCCCTGCCGTCTGCTGCATGAACGGGACGTTAAGGATGCGGAGTTGGGCGCTGCCGAGACTATTCGCGACTATTCTCGCGAGAGGGGTGGCTATGCGTCGACATTCTTACGGAGAGTGGAGATCCTGTAGCGGACGGTTCTCTGGTGAGAGGAATGGACGCATGGCGCGCAGGCTGCGGTTCAACGGGACGGGGTCAGAGATCAACGGTTGCCCGTCCGTTCATGAAGACCTGGACACGGGCGAGGTCATCGTGCACGGCCCGCCGCTCACCGACCCTGACGACATCGCTCGACTTCAGCACCTGAACGAAGGTGAAGTGGCCGTGGTCGTACCTCGCGAGGTACTTGTGGACTGGACCCCCAAGAGCGCCACCCGGGCCGCCAGGACCGCTGACCTCGAAGAGTTCGGAAGCCTTTTCGGGAAGTTCGAGCACACCGCATGGCGGCTGGAAACCAGGCGTCGCTTCGCAAGTGACGAAGAGTCGCCGGACTACCGGGAGTTCGTGGAGAAGGGGTCCGCGCCCCTTCCCAACTACCACCCCTTCTTCGAGGTGGTCAGCTCCCAGGTGTCGCAGGGAAAGCGGTGCGAGCGGGTTCGTATCGTCGACAACCCGCCCACGATCGGACAACGCTACCTGATGTTCTCCGCCAAAAGGAACAGGGCGATGGGCGAGGACATCCGCAACCTGTGGCGGTCCGACGCCGACCGACTCCGCCTGCCCGCCGAGGACTTCTGGATCTTCGACTCCCGGCTGGTCGCGCTGCTCAACTTCGATGACGACGACAACCTGATCGACGTCGAATTGATCACGGAGCCCGCCGAGGTGGTGCGGTACTGCCAGGTCCGCGACGCTGCATGGCATCACGCGGTTCCCGGAGAGACGTTCGAGGCAGAGCTGCCTCCGGTCAAGTAGCCGTCTACCGTTGGACCGGTGAGCACCGATTTTCAGAAGGCGCGCGCGGAGCTGGGCATCCGCCTACGTGAGCTGCGCGAAGCCAGCCCTGAAGGTCGGCTCACCGGTTCAGCGCTGGCCGAACGTCTCGGCTGGCCGCAGTCAAAGGTCAGCAAGCTGGAGAACGGGCGGCAGACCGCTACCGCCGAGGATCTGCGCCTGTGGGCGGAAGCGGTGGGCTGCCCCGGTGCTGCCCGGGAACTCCTCTCGCGACTCAACGGCCTCGAGTCCCACATCCGATCGTGGCGACGTCAGCTCGCGTCCGGACATCGCCCCGTGCAGGAGACGTGGAATGCGCTCATGACGGACGCCACTGTCGTTCGGAGCTGGGTAAACGCCGTCATTCCCGGCATGGTGCAGACGGCGGACTACGCACGTCACGTCTTCCTTGCCCAGGCCGAACTCCGGAGTTCCCCTCGCGATACCGAGGACGCGGTGCGCGCGCGTATGAAGCGCCAGGAGCAGCTCTACGTGCCTGGCAAGAAGTTCCACCTGCTGGTGTGGGAGGCGGCCCTCCACGCCCGCATCTGTCCACCGGCGGTGCTGCGAGCCCAACTCGACCGCCTCTCCGGGGTCATCGGGATGGACACCGTCTCGCTCGGCGTCGTTCCCCTGTCCGCCTCCCTGAGCATCCCGCCGGCCAACGGCTTCACCGTCCTCGACAACCGCCTCGCCATCACCGAGGACTGGCACGCCGAGCTGTGGCTCGATGACGCGGACACCGTCGCCACGTACCTGCGGATCTGGGAGACGCTGGAGCGGTCGGCGGTGTTCGGGCCCGAGGCCCAGCGGGTGATCCACCGCGTTCGCCAGAGCCTGTAACCGGTGATCGGGTGAGACGGATGGACATCTTTCGGAGACTGGAGGATATTCAGCGGCTCGTTTGATCTTCCTAGGGTTGAGCACATCAACCACCCGCCCGGGACGGGCGGTCCGGCCGGGCCGGACCGTCGACCCGGCACCCACGAGGGAGATCCCCATGCGCGCTGTCACCCAGAAGTCCTTCGGCGGCCCCGAGGTCCTGGAGGTCGTCGAGACCGACCGTCCCGCCCCGCTCGGCGGCGAGGTCCTGGTACGGGTCCACGCCGCGGGGGTGAACCCGGTGGACGTGGCCGTCCGGTCCGGCGCCTACCCGCTGCTCGGCGAGCCGCCGTTCGGGGTCGGCTGGGACATCTCCGGGGTGGTCGAGGAGGCCGGTCCCGGCGCCCGCTTCAAGCCGGGGGACGAGGTGTTCGGGATGCCGTTCTTCCCGCGCGCCGCCACCGGGTACGCCGAGTACGTCGCCGTCCCGTCCCGCCAGGTGGCCCGCAAGCCCGCCGCCCTGGACCACGTGCAGGCCGCCGCCATCCCGCTCGCCGCCCTCACCGCGTGGCAGGGTCTGGTCGACGCCGCCCGGGTGGGCGAGGGGCAGCGGGTGCTGATCCACCGCGCGGCCGGCGGTGTCGGCCACTTCGCGGTGCAGATCGCCAAGGCCCGGGGCGCCCATGTGATCGGCCTGGCCAGCGCCGCCAAGCACGACTTCGTCCGGAGCCTGGGCGCCGACGAGGTCATCGACTACCGCACCACCGACTACACCGAGACGGTCCGGGACGTCGACATCGTCCTCGACTCCAACTCCGACGGCACCCGCGCGCTCTCCGTGCTGCGCCCCGGCGGCACCCTCATCAGCATCATGGAGCACTGGAACCAGGAGCTGGCCGCCGAGGTCGAGGCCGCCGGCCGGCACTTCGCCGGGATCTCCGTGGAGCCGGACTACGCCTCGCTGGAGGCGATCGCCGCGCTGGTCGACGCCGGCCGCTTCCGCCCGCACGTCGCCGAGACCTTCCCGCTGGCCGAAGCGGGCAAGGCGCACGAACTGGTCGGGTCCGGGAAGGTGCAGGGCAAGGTCGTGCTCACCGTCGACTGAACCCCGGCGCGGACCGGACGGCGACGGTGGGACGGGCCCGGCCGGGGCGCCACGGGGGAGCGCCCGGCCGCCGCGCGGGCCCGCACCCGGCACCGGCACCGGCGCGGGGTGCGGTGGCCGACTGCGGCACGGGACGCCCGACGGGGGCGTTCCGTAGGGTGGGCGCCCGGAGTGGTGCGGACGCGGCGGGAGCCGCGGGAAGGGGGACGGCGTTGGACATCCTGACCGAGGCACTGAGCTCGATGCGGACCGGACGCCCCACGTCGGTGCGGACCAACGGCCGCGCCCCCTGGGGCCTGCGCCTGCCCCCGGTCGCCGGAGCCGGCTTCCACGTGGTGCTGTACGGCACCTGCTGGCTGGTCCCGCTGGAGGACTCGCCGGACCTCACGCCGATCGCCCTCAGCCCCGGTGACGTGGTCTTCCTCCGCAACGGCCGCGGTCACATCCTCGCCGACCACCCCGCCACCCCGGCCGAGGTGGAGCGGCCCGACCAGTTCCACCCCGGTTCGCCGCTCGGCACCGTCACCATCGGCGGCGACGGCCCCGCCACCAGCCTGCTGTGCGGCAACTACCACCTGGACCAGGGGCGCCCGCACCCCCTGGTGCGCCAGCTCCCCGAGGTCATCCACCTCGCCACCCGGCACGGCCGGCACCCCGAACTCAGCGCCGCCGTCCAGCTGCTCGGCGCGGAACTGGAGAACCCGCGCATCGGCTCGGCCGGCATCGTGCCCACGCTGATCGACTCGCTGCTCCTGTACATCCTGCGCGCCTGGCTGGAGGACCAGCCGCCCGCCGCGGCGCGGGGCTGGGCCGCCGCCCTCGGCGACTCCGCGGTCGCCCCCGCCCTGACCGCCATCCACCGGGACCCGGCCGCCCAGTGGACCGTCGAGTCGCTCGCCGAACGGGCCGGGCTGTCCCGCGCCGCCTTCGCCCGCCGCTTCACCGCACTCGTCGGCGAACCGCCCATGGCGTATCTGACCCGCTGGCGCATGACGACCGCCGCCAGGCTGCTGCGCGAGTCCGAGGCCCCGCTGACCACCGTCGCCGCCCGGACCGGGTACGGGTCCGAATACGCCTTCGCCAAGGCGTTCAAACGCGAGTACGGGCAGGCACCCGGCCGCTACCGCCGCCTCGTCCAGGCGGCCTGAGGAGGGCGGGAGCGGAACGCGCCGGGGCCGCGCCCCCCTGTCGAGGGTGGGCGCGGCCCCGGTCGTGCGGTCCGTCCGGTCAGCGGAGCCGGGTGAAGGTCATCGGCTGCGGTTCGTCGCTGTCCTCCGCGTCGTACTCGATACGGAGCTTGTTCTCACCGTCGGCGGTGAAGGTGTACGAACCGACGGCCGAGCACTTGTCCGCCGGTACCGACCTGGTGATCTCCTCGGTGCTCAGTACCAGTCCGCCGTCGACCGAGACCAGCCGCATCGTGCCCTCGCACTTGGTGCGGTCGCTCTTCCAGAGGGTGGTGGCCACCGGGGTGCCGAACGCGCCCTGCTCGATGGTCACCTGGTAGGTGGCGTTGTCCACCCCGAACGCGTCGGTGGCCTGCCAGGTGCCCAGGTACGCGGCGGGAATGGCCTCGTTCCCGGACTCGGCCTTGCGCAGCGTCGCCTCCATCGAGCCGTCGGAGTCGGTCCAGATGATGCTGCCGTCACGCAGGTTCAGGGTCTGCTCCCCGACGGAGCTGCAGGCGTCCGCGGGAACGCTGGTGGACACCTCGCTCCCGTCGTCGACCACCAGCAGCCCGTCCACCGTCTTGAGCGTGGACTGCGTCTGGCAGAAGGCGTCGCCGGAAGAGGTCAGCGACTCGGCGACCGGGGAGCCGATGGTGCCCTGGGTGAGCACGATCCGCATGATCTTGCCGGAGTCGTAGCCGTCCTGCACGATCTCGCCCTGCCAGGCGCCCAGGTACCCGTCCGGGACATCCCCGGTGGTGACCGGAGCGGTCGCGTTCTGCGAGGGCGACGACGAGCCGGACCGGCTCGGGGTGGGGTCCGCGGACCGGTCGGCGGGCCGGCTGGAGGTCTTGCTGTCCGGGCCCTTGGCGGTGTCGTCCTTCTTGTCGCCGTCGCCGCGGGTCAGTACGAAGGTGGCCGCCCCCGCGACGAGCAGGGTGGCGACGGCCGCCGCCGCGACCACCAGCATCCGCCGGCCGCGCCGGGGCTTCCGGCCGCCGGGGGTGCCCGGCCCGCCGCCGTCCGGCGGCGGTGACCCGCCGGGCGGGGTGTGCCCGCCGCGGGGCAGCGGGGCTCCGCCGGGCGGGGTGGGGTCCGGGGCGTCGAACGAGGTGATCCGCGGTGGCCCGAAGGCGGCCGGGCCCACCGCCGGGACCGGCGCGGTCTCCCCGGCGGGCGCCTGGCGCGCGGCGGGCGCGGGTGCGGACGGCGGAGTGGGCGCCGGGGCGGACGCGGGAGTGGGGGCAGTCGGTGTGGCGGCGGGTGCCGCCGGGGCGGCCTGCGCCGGCGGGCCGGAACCGGGTGGCGTCCCGGGCGGCTCGGCGGCGTGTCCCCGCGGGTCCCCGGCCGGTGTGCGGGCGGGCGGTGCGGCGGGCCCGGCCGCCCGCTCAGGGGCGGGTGCCGCGGCCGCCGCCCGGGGGTCCGACCGGCCGGGCGGGGCGGGCTTCTCCGGGGGCGCGCTCTGCCGCGCGGCGGCGGGCTCGGTCACGGGGGTGCGCGGCGGGGTGCCGGGCGTCCCCGGTGCGTTCCCGGCGCCGGGCCCCGGCACGGCCGGGGCGGCCGCCGCCGCGGGCGGCGTGGCCGGTGCCGACGGCGGGGCGGCGGCCGGAGCCGCGGCTGGGGCCGGGGGAGCGGCGGGAAGCGGCGCGGGGGCGGCCGGGGCCGGAGGCGTCTGCGGCCCGGCGAGCGGGAAGGAGGTCGGCACCGGCGGTGCCACCGGCGGCGGTGGTGTCGCCGGGCCGGTGCCGGGCGGTGGTGTCGCCGGGCCGGTGCTGGGCGGCGGTGGTGTGGCCGGGCCTGCCGGCGGGGTGCTGGCGGTGGGCGGCACGGTCGGCGGCAGCGGGACCGTGCCCCCGGCCATCGGACGTACCGACGGCGGGGCGGGCACCCCGGGGCCACCGACCGGGCCCGCGGGCGACTCCGCCTCCAGCAGCTCCACCGCGTGCCGGCCCAGCTGGGCGACCAGGCTGCCGGGGAGCCACGGTTCGCCCGGCTCCTCGTCCTCCGCACCGGCGGTGCGCTCCAGCAGCTGCTCCAGCGTGGGCCGCTCCTCCGGGGCCTTGCGGAGGCAGTCCTGGACCAGTCCGAGCAGCCCTTCGGGCAGCCCCCTCAGGTCGGGCTCCTCCTGCGCGATGCGGTACATCACCGCGTGCACACCGCTGTCCGAGGTGCCGAACGGCTGCCGTCCGGTCCCCGCGAAGGCGAGTACCGAGCCGAGGCAGAAGACGTCGCTGGCCGGGGTGACCCGCTCGCCGCGCACCTGCTCGGGCGACATGAAGCCGGGCGAGCCGACGACCGCGCCGCTGCGCGTGAGGATGCCGTCGGTGACCGTCTCCAGCGCGCGAGCGATGCCGAAGTCGATGACGCGCGGGCCGTCGATGGTGATCAGGACGTTGGAGGGCTTGAGGTCGCGGTGGACCAGGCCGGCGCGGTGGATGTCCTCCAGCGCCCGGGTCAGCCCGTTGCCGAGGATCCGGACGGACCGTTCGGGGAGCGGCCGGCCGCCCTGGGCGATCACCTCGTGCAGCGAGGGTCCGGCGATGTAGCCGGTCGCCACCCACGGCGTGGCGGCCTCGGTGTCGGCGTCCAGCACCGGTGCGGTCCACTCGCCGCCGACCCGCTGTGCTGCCTTGACCTCCTGTTTGAACCGTCGGCGGAACTCCGCTTGTTGCGCCAGTTCGGACTGTACGAGCTTGACCGCGACCGTACGTCCGCGTGCCGAATGAGCCAGGAACACCCGGCCCATACCGCCCGCGCCCAGTCGTCGGAGCAGCCGGTACTGACCGATCCAGCGAGGGTCCTCGGCCCCCAGGTCTTCCATGCGTCGACGTCCCTTCCCCTGATCAACCCTCGCCTGAGAATAGAGGCGGCGGGGAGCGAAGGGGACGACGCGAACGATCCGTTATCGGTTCCGTATCCACGGTGATCGTTCCGGCGGGACGCGAACTGGTAACGGAGGCTCAGCTTCCGGCACCCGGCGGGGTGTTCGGGCGGTGTCCGGCCGCCCCGGCGGGGGAACCGGCCGGTGCCCCCGGGCCACCCGCGCGGTCACTCCGGGCCCCTTTCCGGCTCGCGGACATCCGGGCCCCGCCCGCGGACATCCCAGGGACGGTTCCGGCCCGCGGTCGTCCCGGGGCCGGTTCCGGCCCGCGGTCACCCGGCGGTCCCGTCCGGCTCCGGCCGGTCGGCGGCCAGCGCGTCCAGGGCCCGGGAGAGCCGCTCCAGGTCGGTCATCACCCGCTCGAACTCGGCCTCACCGCCCAGCGCGTGGCAGAGCCGCTCGGCGAAGTCCCGGTGGCCGGGCCGGATCCGGTCCACCGCCGCCCGCCCCGGTCCGGTCGGGGCGAGCAGCTTCGCGCGGCGGTGCGCGGGGTTCGGCCGGTACTCCGCGAGTCCGTCGGCGACCAGCAGATCCGCGATCCGCTGGACGCTCTGCCGGGTGATGCCCATGGCCCGGGCGATGCCGGCGACCGGCAGCGGCTCGACCAGTACGGCGCCGAGCACCTGCCACCGGGCGGCGGTGAGCCCGGCCGGGCGGGCCAGTTCCTCGGACACCGAGAGGAACTGGCCGTTCAGCCGGAAGACCCCGAGCGCGGTGCGGCTGAGCAGCGCGGGCGCCGCGGCCGGCTCGCCGCTCACCGCCCGGCCGCCGCGGCCAGCACCTCGAAGGCGCTCGCGTCGGAGTGGGCGAACAGCCGGTGCCAGGCGTCCAGCACCTCCGGCTCGTACGCGTCGAGCTGGGCGAACACCTCGCGGGCGAAGGCGATCGGCTCGGTCGGTCCGGCGGTGATCAGGCCGCGGTCGGTGACCGCCGCCGCCTCGCGGTACCGCGCGCCGCCCTGGTACCCGGTGGCCGCCAGGTAGCCGGCCGCCGCGCTGGTGTGGTCCCGGTCGTCGAGCAGTCCCTCGGCGGCGAGTCCGGCGGTGGCGCCGCAGATGGCCGCGACCGGGACGCCCGCGTCGAGGAAGGAGCGGGCGGCGCGGGCGAAGGGGGCGTTGTCGTCGCCGCTGTCCCAGGTGGCGGCGCCGGGCAGGACCAGCATCGCGCTCCGCTCCGGGGTCAGCTCGTCGAGCGTGAGGTCCGGGGTGATGCGCAGCCCGCCCATGGTGAGCACCGGGTCGGTGGTGGCGCCGACCGTCCGGACGGCGAAGCCGGTGCGGGGCGGGCGCTGCGCGGCGGTGTCCCGCAGGTACGCGGTGAGGTAGCCGATCTCCCAGTCGGCGAGCGTGTCGTAGACGGCCACGTGCACGGTCGGCTGCTGCTGTCCCATGGTTCCTCCGGTGGAGCCTGTCTCGGTGGACCCTGTCGTCCACATGACAGTATTCTGTCGTATCGACAGTGTGCTGTCAATATCCGTCCTCCGGGACCCGACACCGTGCCCAGCGACGTGTGCGAAGCCATACAGGTTGGCGGTGCCCGCGGCTCACACCGACTCCGTACGCTGATCGGACCGTCCACAAGCGATCGAGGTGCGACCCCGTGACCGTTACGCCCCAGTCCCCTGACCCGGCCGCAGGCGCCGCCGTCAAGGCCGCCGACCGCGCGCACGTCTTCCACTCCTGGTCCGCCCAGGGGCTGATCGACCCGCTCGCCGTCGCGGGCGCCGAAGGCTCCTACTTCTGGGACTACGACGGGAACCGCTACCTCGACTTCTCGTGCCAGTTGGTGAACACCAACATCGGCCACCAGCACCCGAAGGTCGTCGCCGCGATCCAGGAGCAGGCGGCGAAGCTGTGCACCCTGGCGCCCGGCTTCGCGGTGGACGTGCGGTCCGAGGCCGCCCGGCTGATCGCCGAACGCACCCCCGGCGACCTCGACAAGATCTTCTTCACCAACGGCGGCGCCGAGGCGGTGGAGAACGCGGTGCGGATGGCCCGGCTGCACACCGGCCGCGCCAAGGTGCTGTCCGCGTACCGCTCGTACCACGGGGCCACCGCCGCCGCCATCAACCTCACCGGCGACCCGCGCCGCTGGGCGTCCGACACCGCCTCGGCCGGCGTGGTGCACTTCTGGGCGCCCTTCCTGTACCGCTCGCCGTTCCACGCGGAGACCGAACAGCAGGAGTGCGAGCGCGCCCTGCGCCACCTCGAGGACACCATCGCCTTCGAGGGCCCGCAGACCATCGCGGCGATCATCCTGGAGACGGTGCCCGGAACCGCCGGGATCATGATGCCGCCGCCCGGCTACCTGGCCGGGGTCCGCGAGATCTGCGACCGGTACGGCATCGTGTACATCCTGGACGAGGTCATGGCGGGCTTCGGCCGCACCGGCCGCTGGTTCGCCGCGGACCACTGGGACGTCACCCCCGACCTGCTGACCTTCGCCAAGGGCGTCAACTCCGGCTACGTCCCGCTCGGCGGCGTCGCGATCTCCGCCGAGATCGCCGCCACCTTCGACCGGCGCCCCTACCCCGGCGGCCTCACCTACTCCGGCCACCCCCTGGCCTGCGCCTCCGCCGTCGCGACGATCAACGCGATGGCCGAGGAGCGGATCGTGGAGAACGCCGCCGAGATCGGCGAGAAGGTCATCGGCCCCGGGCTGCGGGAGATCGCCGAGCGGCACCCCTCGGTGGGCGAGGTGCGCGGCACCGGCGTCTTCTGGGCGGTGGAACTGGTGAAGAACCGCGACACCCGGGAGCCCCTGGTCCCGTACAACGCGGCCGGCGCCGACAACCGGCCGATGGCCGAGTTCGCGGCGGCCTGCAAGGAGCGCGGTCTGTGGCCGTTCGTGAACATGAACCGTACGCACGTGGTCCCGCCGTGCACCGTCACCGAGGCCGAGGCCAAGGAGGGCCTGGCGATCCTGGACGAGGCGCTCACCGCCGCCGACGCGCACACCGTCTGACCGGGGCGGGCGCCCGGCACCGCACCACCGGCGCCGCCCCGCGGACCACCTGACCTGGGCGCCGTTTTCGGCTGACCTCGGGCGAAGCGGTGTAGACCACACCGTATTCGCCGCGACGGCCCTCGCTTATCGTGAGGCGAGGGCCGTCGTCATTTCCCCGCGACGGCCGTGGCAATTCCACGCGTGAGATGCGGCACGCGGAAGCGTTAAGGAGACGGTCGTCGATGCCCGTGCCCGGCAGCCCGGTCAAGCGCAGCACCCTGCGGCAGCAGATCGCCGACGCGCTGTGCGACGAGGTGCTCTCGGGCAGACTCCCGGCCGGCCGGCAGTTCACCGTCAAGGAGATGGCCGAGCAGTACGGCGTCTCGGCGACCCCGGTCCGCGAGGCGCTCATCGACCTGTGCTCGCAGGGGCTGCTGGACGTCGAGGAACACCGCGGCTTCCGGGTCCACGAGTTCACCCTCGACGACTTCCGCGCCATGGTCGAGGCCCGCTCGCTGATCGTCGAGGGCATCTTCCGGCGCTCCGCGTCGGAGCGGGTGAGCGGCTTCCCCGCACCGGCCCTGGCGTCCGTGCGGCGCCGGGCCGAGGAGGCCGAGCGCGCCGCCCGGCTCGGCGACCTGGACATCCTCATCGGCTACGACCTGCGGTTCTGGCGCGAACTGACCGGCCTGGTCGGCAACCCGTACATCTCCGACTTCCTGCAACGGGTGCGGGTGCAGAGCTGGGTCTTCACCGTTCCCTACCTGCGCCGGGTGGCCGACCTCGCCGGCCTGCTCTGGGCGGACCACGGCCGGCTCACCGACGCGGTGGCCCGGGCCGCCGCGGACGAGGCGGAGGGCATCATCGCGGAGTACAACACGCACTCGCTCGCGCTGGTGGAACGGCTCGCGGGCGCCGGCGCGCCCACCGACGCGCAGCCGGCGGAGGCCGACGGCCCCGCCGACGGCTGACCCGTCCCCGGCGACCGCCTGACCCGTCCCCGGCGACCCGGCCCGCCCTGACGGGCGCTGACCCGTCCCGCCGGCCCCGGCCCGTCCCGGCTGCTCCGACCCGCCCCGGTGGGCGCCGGGACCGCGGGATGTGCCGGGCCGGCGAACCGGGGCAAGCGCCCACGAGCCGTGATGATCCCCGGCGACCGGTGACGAGTCGGAAGCGGGCCGGTCGGCGCACTTCGCGGAGCGTGCGGAGGGCACTACGCTGGCCCGACCACCGCCCACCAGCGGTCCGAGTCGTCTCGCCGACGCTGCCGTCGCCGACCGGCGCCGGCCGCCCGCCGACTGCCCGCCCGCCGACCGTCCCGCCGACCGATCGGTCCGGCGCGCCCGTCCGCCCGCCGCCCGTCGTCCCTCCCCGCCGAACACCGTCCGCTCCGGAACGAGAGTGAGCTCGCGTGGCATGTGACCTCTGGTTGGTCCCGCTCGTCGACGTGCTGTGCCACAGCCCCGACAACCCCTTCGCCGAGGAGATCTCGGCCTACGACAAGGCACTCAGCGCCGCAGGACTCCCCCCGGTACCGGTCTTCGGCTACATGCCGGGACTCTCCGGGGACGTCGCCCCGGTCGCGGGCTTCGACTACGACGCGCTGCACCTGCTGCGGCGCGCCTACCTGCTCCACCTCTGCGGGCTCGCGGTCACCCCGGTCGACGAACTCGGCGGGGACTACGAGCAGTTGCTGGAGATGTTCGAGAGCACCGCCCAGCAGTCCCACCTGGTCTGGCACTACGACCACGCCGGGGCGTACGTCCCGGTGGACTTCCCGGCCCCGCTCTCCAGCGACGAACTCCTCGAAGGCGGCGGCCCGCTGGGATCCAGCCACGGCCTGCTGCGCGAACTCCAGGCGGTGGCACCCGCGCTGGGCATCGACCCGGGGAACCCCCCGGCCGCCCCGGCGCCCCCGGCACGGCCCACCAGCCTGGAGGAGCCGGCCGCCCCGGTGCCCGACGAGGCGGCCCCGTTCGCGCGGGAACGCCATGTCTGGCTCGGCCTGCACGCGGCCGCCACCCGCAGCCTCGGCCAGGGGTCGATGATCATGTTCAGCTGACCGCCGCCCCGGACGCCGACCGCCCCGGACGCCGACCGCCCCGGACACCGGCCGCCGCGCCGCCGGCTGCCGCGCCCGGTCGGCGCGCCGACCGCCCCGCCCGCGGCCCCTGGCGCGCCCGAGCGCCCCCTCGTCTCACCAGCGGGGCGGCTCGGGCGGGCGCTGGCGGGGCATGTTGGGCCGGGTGACCGGCGGCAGCGGGAAGCGTCCGGTGGGCAGCCCCATCTCCGGGCGCGTCCCCCAGGCCGCCACCAGCGACTGGGTGTACAGCGGCGCCGACCCCGACCGGAACTCCACCATCCACCCCGCCGTCTCGTGCCGCACCAGCTCCGCGACGTCCTCGCTGAACCGCCGCAGCAGCGTCAGGCAGCGCTCCGCGGCCTCGCCCGCGGTGCCCTCGGCGGGCCCCAGCACCTCGCGCACGCTCTCCGCCGCCCAGTCGAACTGCAGCGCCTCCAGCCGCCGGTGCACCGCCTGCGCGGTGGCCACGTCCCGCATCCACCCCGAGGTCAGGCCGAAGAACCGGTCGGCCGCCACGCACGCCACCGCCAGCAGCAGGGCCAGGCAGGTCCAGCCCGCGCCGCGGTCCAGCACCCGGTTGAGGTCCAGCAGCGGCAGCGCCGCGCCCACCAGCGCCCCGGCGCCGGCGCCCACCCGCAGCGCGTAGGCGGTGCGCCGCTTCCACACCCGGTCCACCAGGTACCAGTCCGCCACCCGCAGCGCCCCGGCCTCCACCCACTGGTACAGCTCGGCCAGGCGCTCGTCCGGTTCGCCCCAGTCGCCGAGCGGAAAGGGGCGGCCGAGCAGGTCACCCTGCTTCCCGCCGCGGCCCGGCCGAGGGGGTCCCTCGGGTTGCATCTCCGGCTGACTCACCCGTGCGCTCCCTGCTGCGGCTGCGATGGCTGCGACCGGTGCGACGCGCCGGCCCCGAGCCACCTTCCTACCGCCGAACGGTGGGCCATGCCGTCGGAAACCGGGGAAATACGCCTGTAAGTGGTGGCAGATCGTATATAGGAGCACCTCTGGCCGCACCCGGAATCTCACCCGAAAGAGGACAGCGTCCGGCGCCGGCTCCGGACCGTCCTCCCGGTCCGGCCGCGAAGCGGCGGCGGCAAGGCAATAGGGTGCGTACCGTGAAGGTCCTCGTCATCGGCGGCGGCGCCCGCGAACACGCCCTGTGCCGCTCCCTCTCCCTCGATCCCGACGTCACCGAGCTGCACTGCGCCCCCGGCAACGCCGGCATCGCGGAGGTGGCGCGGCTGCACCCGGTGGACATCCTCGACGGCGCCGCCGTCGCCGACCTCGCCGCCGGGCTGGCGGCCGACCTGGTGGTGGTCGGCCCGGAGGCCCCGCTGGTGGCCGGGGTCGCCGACGCGGTCCGCGACCGGGGCATCCCGGTCTTCGGCCCCTCCGCCGAGGCGGCCGTGCTGGAGGGCTCCAAGGCGTTCGCCAAGGACGTGATGGCCGCCGCCGGGGTCCCGACCGCCCGGTCCTACGTCTGCGCCACCCCCGAGGAGATCGACGAGGCCCTGGACGCCTTCGGCGCCCCGTACGTGGTCAAGGACGACGGGCTGGCGGCGGGCAAGGGCGTCGTGGTCACCGGTGACGTCGACGCCGCCCGCGCGCACGCGCTCGGCTGCGACCAGGTGGTCATCGAGGAGTTCCTGGACGGCCCCGAGGTGTCGCTGTTCGCGATCACCGACGGGGAGACGGTCGTGCCGCTCCAGCCCGCGCAGGACTTCAAGCGCGCGCACGACGCCGACGAAGGCCCCAACACCGGCGGCATGGGCGCCTACTCCCCGCTGCCCTGGGCCGACCCGCGGCTGGTCGAGGAGGTGCTGGAGACCGTTCTGCAGCCCACCGTGGACGAGCTGCGCCGCCGCGGCACGCCGTTCTCCGGCCTGCTGTACGCGGGCCTGGCGATCACCTCGCGCGGCGTGCGGGTGATCGAGTTCAACGCGCGCTTCGGCGACCCGGAGACCCAGGTGGTGCTGGCCCGCCTCAAGACGCCGCTGGCCGGGGTGCTGCTCGCCGCCGCCACCGGCGACCTGGCCGCCCAGCCACCGCTGCGCTGGAGCGACGGCGCCGCGGTGACGGTGGTCGTCGCCTCGCACAACTACCCGGACACCCCCCGCACCGGCGACCCGATCAGCGGCCTGGACGAGGTCGCCGAGGCCGACGCCCCCACCGCGTACGTGCTGCACGCCGGTACCCGGCGGGACCCGGACAGCGGCCAGGTGGTCAGCGCGGGCGGCCGGGTGCTGTCGGTCACCGCCACCGGACCGGACCTGTCCACCGCGCGTGACCGGGCCTACCGCGCGGTCTCCCGCATCTCGCTGCCCGGCTCCCACCACCGCACGGACATCGCGGCGAAGGCCGCCTCCGGCTGATCCGCGGGGTGCCGCCGCCCGCCTGCCGCCCATCCGGCGGCACCGGCGGCGGTGGCCGGCCGGTGCCCCGGCCGGCCGCACCGGTACCGGGCCCGCCCTCGGCCCGCCCCCTCCGGGCCCCGGCCGGACCCGCCGGGCCGGTCCGGACGCCCGCGCGCCGCTCGACGTCAGCCGTCTGCCACGCCCGAGTGGCCCCGATGGTTGCCCGGGCGCGGGCAAGGCCATTCCATCGAGTGAGCCCTTCGCCATCCTGCTGACGGGGGCCGCGCCCCCAACTAAGGTGCCGCCCAGATGCGCTGCGGCAACTGGCCCACCGGCATTGCGGTGCCGGTGACCGGTGTGACAGTGGGGGGAGTACGAAGCAACGCCGCCGGCGTCCGCTGTCCCCACATGGCAGCGCAGTAGGGGGTGTCAGACTCGTGGCAGGTCAGGAAGCAGGTGCACACGCGGCACGCGCCCGCGCGCTCGCGGTGCTGCGCATCCGCGGCACCGCGCTGGCAGTCGCTCTCCTCCCCGCGGCCATCGCGGTCGTGCTGCTCGTCGGCAGCGCCACCGGGCGGATCGGCGGCGGGGACGGCGCGGGATGGGCGGCCGTGCGCTGGGCGGTGACCGGCACCGCCGTGGTGGTCCTGCTGCTCGCCGCCACCGTCGCCGCGGTCGTCGTACGGGCCAGGCCCGCGCTCAGCCCCACCGTGTCCATCCCCGAGGAGGCCGCCCCCGACCTGTACCGGCTGGTCCGGGAGCTGGCCGACCGGCTGGACGTCCCCGCGCCGTCCGCCATAGCGCTGACCCCGGACTGCGACAGCTGGCTGGAGGACCGTACGCACCGCGCGCACCGGGCGGCACGGCCGGACCCGGAGCCCGCCACCAGGCGCGCGGCGGGTTCCGGGCCGGCCACCCGGCGGGCCGCGCGGCGACGGGCCTCCCGGGCCCCGGTCCTGGTCATCGGGTCGCCGTTCCTGTGGTGGATGCGCGTCCCCGAGCTGCGCGCGCTGCTCGCCCCGGTGGTGGCCGGCACCGGCCCGTCCGCCCATCCGGACATAGCCGCCGCCCGCCGCTTCGTCCGCGGACTCGACGCCGCGGTCGCCGTGACGTCCGGGGACGCCCCGGGCACCGGTCGCTCGCTCGGCCGGGCGCTGCGCCGCCCCGCCGACGCCTTCATCGGCTGGACCGCCAGACTGCTGCTGCGCCGCTGCCGCCGGCACGCCGAGGAAATGGAGCGCGCGGTGGCCGCCGCCGCCTCCGAACGCGCCCAGAACGTCGACTACGGCCTGCGGATCGTCGCCCAGGAGCAGGTCGGCCTCGCCTACGCGGGCTGGGACCGGCTGCTGACCCGGGTCGCGCTGCCGGCCTGGCGGATGGGCCGCTGGCCGTCCCGGCTGGACGCCGGGGTGGTCGCCGCGCTCACCGAGCTGTCCCGCCGCGACCGGCTCGCCGAGGGCTTCGCCTCCCGCCTCGGCGAGCGGCCCGCCTGCGACCTGCTGGACGAGCCGGGTCTGATCGACGAGGCCACCTCGCTGCTGGCCGCCCGGCTGTTCCACGGCGGTCCTCCGGAGCCCGGGCCGACGTGGGCCCCGGTCGGCTGGGACGACTACCCGGAGCAGGTGGTGGACCGCAAGTGGCGCCTGGAGGCCGCCCGGCTGCTCAGGGTGCTCGACGCGCTGCCCCGCGCCGCGGCACGGCGGCCGGCCCCGCACCCGGCCGACCGGACCGGCGCCGCCGCGGCGCCGCGCGACTTCGCCGGACGTGACCCGGGCCGCGGTGACCTCGCCGCCCGCGCCCTGCTCGGCGAGGAACCGGACGGTGACCGGCCGCCCGGCGGGCTCGTCGCCGGACCCACGCTCTCCCGGGTCATGGACCGGTTCAGCCGCTCCGCTCCCGGCGGGGCGCTCGGCGAGGAACTGGCGGCGCTGCTCACCGCGGAACTGGCCCGCGAGGGCGCGGGCCGGGGCGCGCCTGCCGAGGCCGGGCAGGACGGCGGGCACGACCGCGCCGCCGGCCCCGGCGGGGCGAACGGCGGCCCGGGCGACGGGCCCGTCCCCGCCGGCGATGCCCCGGCCGAGACATGGACCGACGGATTCGCCCCGCTCGTACCGCTCCAGCCGCCCCGTACCGGTCGGGAGCTCCTGGCCGACCACGTGGCGGCGATGGTGTGCTGCGCCGCCGTGGACACCGCGGGAGCGACCCCCGGCCTCGACTGGCTGGACGGTCCGGTGCTGCTGGTGGGCGGCCGCCGCGCCGCGGACCTGGCGGTTCCGGTCCTGAGCCTGGTGGAGGACGGTGACGCCGCACCGCTGCGGGCCTGGCTGGGGGAGGCCGGGGTCCGCTCCGAGAAGCCGGTGCGGCTGGTGTGACCACCCGCGGCCGGACCGGGCCGCCGAACCACGCCGGGGCCGGATCGGCCGCCCCGCGCCCGGGCGGGGACCGAGGCGGGTGCCGGGCCCCGAACCGGCCCGCCCGGGCGAGTGCCGGGCCCGTATCGACCCGGGCGCCGGGGTTGTCCCGTACCGGCTACCGGGCGGCGGCGCCGGGGGCCCGAACGGTCGCGGTGCGTCGCGATCGAAAGAGAAGCAAGTGATCCGACTCGGTCATCGTGACCCGAGTGGCCCAGGAGGCGTTACGGAACCCGTCCGGGAAAGTCCGGTCCCGCCAATTCGCGACGAACAGTGACGGAGTGCGTGCGTTATGTGATGTGCTGTAGTCCACCAATGTCACCGGCCTGAACAGAACGGCGAACGCCTCAGGGGGTGACCGCGGCAGGCGGAGCGAGAGCCGGCCGTCGGGGGAGTCAGGGAGGGGAGCACGTGGTGACCGAGCAGATCCGGCGCTGGGAGTCGGGTGCACTCGCGCACGGGGTGACCGACCCGTTCGGCCAGGGGCCGCTGCCGTGGCTGCGGGGCAGCGAGAACTACTTCGACGACACCGGCCACGTGGTGCCCTGGTACGTCGACCTCGACGGCCCCGGAGCGGCCGCCGTCGCCCGCGGACACGGACACGGCCCACGCACCGCCGACGACGTCCACCGCCAGATCAAGGGCTTCACCTCCACCCCGGCCGCCGCCCCCGGCGAGGCGATCGACTTCCGGATCACCGTCGACCCGCCCCAGCAGTTCGGCGTGGACATCTACCGCATCGGCCACTACGGCGGCGACGGAGCCGCGAAGATCACCAACAGCCCGCGGCTGTCCGGCATCGTGCAGCCACCGCCGCTCACCGCCGACCGCACCGTCTCCTGCCACCACTGGTGGCTGTCCTGGCGGCTGCAGATCCCCACCTACTGGAACATCGGCGCGTACGTCGCGGTGCTCACCACGGCCGACGGCTACCGCAGCCACATCCCCTTCACGGTCCGCGACGACCACCCCGCCGACCTGCTGCTGGTCCTCCCGGACATCACCTGGCAGGCGTACAACCTGTACCCCGAGGACGGCCGTACCGGCGCCAGCCTCTACCACGCCTGGGACGAGCGGGGCCGCCTCCTCGGCGAGCAGGACGCGGCGGTCACGGTCTCCTTCGAGCGGCCGTACGCGGGCGCCGGACTGCCGCTGCACGTCGGCCACGCCTACGACTTCATCCGCTGGGCGGAACGGTACGGCTACGACCTCGGCTACGCCGACACCCGCGACCTGCACGCCGGACGGGTGGACCCCACCCGCTACCGCGGCCTGGTCTTCCCCGGCCACGACGAGTACTGGTCGGTGCCGATGCGCCGGACCGTCGAACACGCCCGGGACAGCGGCACCTCGCTGGTCTTCCTCTCCGCGAACACCATGTACTGGCAGGTGGAGCTCGCCCCCTCCCCGGCCGGTGCCGACCGGCTGCTCACCTGCCGCAAACGCCGGGGCCCGGGCCGCTCCGCGCTGTGGCGCGAGACCCCGGCACCCGAGCAGGAGCTGATCGGCATCCAGTACGCCGGACGGGTCCCCGAACCGCACCCGATGGTGGTGCGCAACGCCGACCACTGGCTGTGGGAGGCCACCGGGGCCCGGGAAGGCGACGAACTCCCCGGGATGGTGGCCGGCGAGGCCGACCGCTACTTCCCGCGCACCACGCTGCCCGAGCACACCCGGCGGATCCTGCTCGCCCACTCGCCGTACACCGACGGGGACGGTGCCACCCGGCACCAGGAGACCTCGCTGTACCGGGCGCCCAGCGACGCGCTGGTCTTCGCCGCGGGCACGTTCGCCTGGTCCCCGGCGCTCGACCGGCCCGGACACGTCGACGAACGCATCCAGCGGGCCACCGCCAACCTGCTGGACCGGATCTGCAAACGGGACTGATCCGACGGGCCCGGCGCGCCGACCCTGCGTACGGACCCTCCGCCCGGTAAGGGACAATCGGGGGACTTGGCCGAAACCCCCAGGAGGATCCGTGTCCGGATTCGTAGAGAAGCCCGAACCTGTGGAGGTTCCGGGACTCGAGCACCTGCACACCGGTAAGGTGCGCGACCTCTACCGCAACCAGGACGGCGATCTCGTCATGGTCGCCAGCGACCGGACGTCCGCGTACGACTGGGTGCTGCCCACCGAGATCCCCGACAAGGGCCGGGTGCTCACCCAGCTCTCCCTGTGGTGGTTCGACCAGCTCGCCGACCTGGTGCCCGGCCATGTGCTGTCCACCGAGCTGCCCGAGGGCGCCCCGGCCGACTGGGCCGGTCGCACCATGATCTGCAAGCCGCTGCGGATGCTGCCGGTCGAGTGCGTGGCCCGCGGCTACCTCACCGGCTCCGGGCTCGCCGAGTACGACAAGGACCGCACGGTCTGCGGTCTCGCCCTGCCGGAGGGCCTGGTCGACGGCTCCGAGCTGCCCTCGCCGATCTTCACCCCGGCGGCCAAGGCCGAGGTCGGCGAGCACGACGAGAACGTCTCCTACGAGGAGGTGGCCCGCCAGGTCGGCGCGGAGACCGCGGCGGTGCTCCGGCAGATCACCCTCGCCGTCTACTCGCGGGCCCGCGACATCGCCCGCGACCGCGGCATCATCCTCGCCGACACCAAGTTCGAGTTCGGCTACGCGGGGGAGCAGCTGACCCTCGCCGACGAGGTACTGACGCCGGACTCCTCCCGCTTCTGGCCCGCCGACCAGTGGGAGCCGGGCCGCCCCCAGCAGTCCTTCGACAAGCAGTTCGTCCGCAACTGGCTGGACTCCCCGGCCTCCGGCTGGGACCGCCGCGGCGAACTGCCGCCGCCGCCGCTCCCGGACGAGATCGTCGAGCAGACCCGCGCCAAGTACACCGAGGCGTACGAGCGGCTCACCGGAGTCCGCTGGTCCTGAACGACACCGGCGCCATGGCGGCGGGGCCGGCGCCCCGCCGCCATGGCGCCGGCCCCGCGACGCGATGTCCTTCCGGGATATCCGAGGTGTCGCCCGTATCCGGGGTCCCGTATCCGTCGCCCGTATCCCGGGTGTCGCCCGTATCCGGGGTGCCCCGGGTGTCGCCGGAAACGCCGAAGGGCCCCGGTCACCGACCGGGGCCCTTCCTTCGCTGAGCGGACGACGAGGCTCGAACTCGCGACCTCAACCTTGGCAAGGTTGCGCTCTACCAACTGAGCTACGTCCGCATGCCCCGCACGTTTCCGCGCGGTGCGAAGTCCACTATAGCCAACCTCGCTCGCGGGCGAGGCGCGCGGCGGCATGCCGATTGTCCGCTCCGAGCTTCGCGGTGGCCGAGGAGAGGTAGTTGCGGACCGTGCCCTGGGTGAGCGAGACCCGCTCGGCGATCTCCGCGATCGGGGCGCCGCCTTCCGCCAGCTCCAGCAGTTCCGCCTCCCGCCCGCTCAGTGGCGAGTCCCCGGCGCTTATCGCGTCGGCCGCCAACTCCGGGTCCACATAGCGGCTTCCGCCGTGCACGGTCCGGATGATCTCCGCGAGCCGCTGGGCCGAGACGGTCTTCGGAACGAACCCGCGCACCCCGGCGGCCAGCGCCCGCTTCAGGTGCCCGGGGCGGCCGTGACTGGTCACGATCAACGCCCGGCAGCCGGGCAGCTCCGCCCTGAGGGATGTGGCCACCGCCACACCGTCCGCGCCCGGCATCTGCAGATCCAGCACCGCCACGTCGGGCCGGTGCATCCGGGCCATGGCCAGCGCCTCCGGCCCGGACGCGGCCTCCGCGACGACCCGCAGATCGTCCTCCAGGGCCAGCAGCGCCGCGAGCGCGCCCCGGATTAGATGCTCGTCGTCGGCCAGCAGCACCCGCACCGGGGTGCCCGCCGGCTGTTCCGCCACCCGTCCCGTCACCGCTCCGCTCCCGTCGTCCCGACCGCTGCCTTCACCGGGGTGCCCGCCCGCCCGGTCGTCAGCGGCACCTCCGCCGTCAGCCGGAAGCGCCCGGAGCCGGCCTCCGCGGTGACCGTGCCGCCCAGGGCGGCCAGCCGCTCACGCAACCCCGCGATGCCGCTGCCGCCGCCCGCCGCGGGATCGGCCGTCGCGGCCACCCCGTCGTTCTCCATCTCCAGCACCGCGGTGCCGGAGACGCTCAGCCGGACCGTGCACCGCCGCGCCTCCGCGTGCCGCAGCACATTGGTCGTGCCCTCCCGGACGACCCAGGCCAGCGAGGACTGCACATCGGACGGCAGCTCCACCACCCGGTCACCCCGGTCACCCCGGTCACCCCGGTCACCCCGGTCACCCCGGTCGCCCCGGTCGCCCCGGCCGCCGTGGTCGTCGTCGATACGGCAGTCCACACCGGCCGCCCGGAGCACCGAACGCGCCCCCACCAACTCGGTGTGCAGATCGGCCTCCCGGTAGCCGCGCACCACATCGCGGACCTCCCGCTGGGAGTCCTGGGCTATTCGCTGCACCTCGGTCATCTGGTCCACCGCGGAGGGCGAGCCCCGGCGGGCCAACTGCACCGCCAGCTCGCTCTTGAGCGCGATCACCGCGAGATTGCGGCCGAGCACATCGTGCATGTCCCGGCCGAAGCGCAGCCGCTCCTCCGCGACGGCCAGCCGAGACTGCACGCTCCTGGTCGCGTCCAGCTCCCACATCACGGAGAGCACCCAGGCCGAGCACCGCACGGTGAAGGCGATCCAGCTGGTGACGACGAGCATTGCCAGGAAGGTCGCCAGGACGACCTGGACCTCGGAGCCGATCGCCGCCAGCCCCGCCGATGCCCCCGCGGCCACCAGCACCTGGGTGCCGATCGCGGTACGCACCCGGACCATCAGCACCTGCGGGCCGAGGAACGGCGCGGTGGCGGCGGTCAGCAGCGCGGCCATGACCCCCTCGTTCTGCAGGCCGGCCACCCAGGCCAGGGCGAGCGCCCAGCCGACCGTGCCGATCATCAGGGCGATGCCGGTGACGGTCTGCCGACGGCTCACCGTCCCGGTGCGCAGGTACTGGTTGAGCGCACTGCGCGTGAGCGCGGTACTGGACAGCCCCTGCGCCAGCGCGAGCGCACCGACCAGGCACAGCAGCGGCAGCGGCGCATCCGACCGCCGCACCGTCCTGGTGACGAGGGAGAGGACGGCAGAGATCGGTTCCAGCCAGGCGAAGGAGTACAGCGTCCAGCGCGTGTACAGGTCGACCTGCGCGAGCCTGCTCCTGTTCCGCCATCTCCGTCTGGCCACGCCCCGGACCTCCGTTGCTCAACGCCGCGGCTCCCACCGGAACCACCGTCGTACAGCAAACACTGCCAAACCCGTCCAGGCCACCATCGTGATCAAGTCCGTCGGAGTCTCTCCGGTGGGGCCCGTCCAGCCCGCCCGTATGAGTGCGATCACCGGGCTCAGCGGTAGTACCTCGCAGGCCGTGGCGACCCGGTCCGGCAGCAGTTCCAGCGGGACGAACAGGCCCGAGCCGAGCATCGACACCATCAGCAGGGGCGCCACGCTCAGCTGGGCGCTCTCCGCGGACCGCGTCACCCCCGCCGTGGCCGCCGCCAGCGCCACCAGCATCACCGTGCCGCCCGCCAGACCGGCCAAGGCCAGGTGGGGTGCCTCCGGCGCCGGGACGTCGAGCAGCAGGACGCCGCCGGCCGCGACCAGCAGGCACTGGGCCAGGGCGACCACCACCGACGGCAGCGCCGTACCGGCGAGGATCTCCCGGTCGTCGAGCTCCCCGCAGCGCAGTCGCTTGAGGACCAGTTCTTCACGCCGCACCACGTAGACCGGCACGAGGTTGGCGTAGACCGCGAAGATCAGCACGAAGCCGAGTGCGCTCGGCACGAGCACCGCGCCGGTGGAGAGCCCGGCGTCCGCGAGGTCCATGCCGCCGAGCCAGGACTTCACCGTGACCGTGAACGCCACCGGCATCACCAGGGCGGTGAACAGCGGCACCTTGCTCCGGCCCAGCAGCGTCAGCTCGGCCCGCGCCAGCGCGGCCAGACGGTCCCGGCGGCGGCTCCCCGTGCCGGGGCCGCGGGTTCCGCGCGTCCGCTCCCCCAGGGTCAGGCCGCTCATGCCCGACCTCCCGCCGGGGCACCCGGGGCCGCCATCTCGCCTGGAGCCGCCGTGCGGTCCGCGGGAGGCTCCGCGGGCGTCCGGGTGGCGGCGATGGCGAGGAAGGCTTCCTCCAGGGACGCCGAACGGGCGTCCAGCCCCTCCAGCTCCACCCCGGTATCCCGTGCCCAGACCAGCAATCCGGTGGCGGTGCGCTGGAGATCGTCCGTCCGCAGCCGCACCAGCCGGCCGGCGGTCTCGTGCCCGAGGACACCCAGCGGGGCGAGCGGCGGCAGGTCGCCGAGGAAGAAGCCCTCCGGGAGCCGGAAGGAGAGCCGGGAGGGATACCGGGCGACCACGTCCGCCACCCGGCCCGAGGCGGCCGTGCGCCCCTCGTGCAGGATGGTCAGCCGGTCGGCCAGCTCCTCGGCCTCCTCGAGGTAGTGGGTGGTCAGCAGCACCGTGGTGCCGCTGTCGCGCAATGAGCGCACCAGCGCCCAGGTCTCCCGGCGTCCCTCCGCGTCCAGCCCGGTGGTCGGCTCGTCCAGGAAGAGCACTTCGGGCCGCCCCAGGACCGCCAGCGCCAGATCGAGCCGGCGCCGCTCACCTCCGGAGAGCTGTTTCACCCGCACGTCCCGCCGGGGGCCGAGCCCCACCATCTCCAGCGCCTCGGCGGCCGGGCGGGCACCGCTGGTGCAGCCCGCCCACATCCGTATCGTCTCGGTCACCGTCAGCTCGGACGGAAATCCGCCTTCCTGCAGCATCACCCCGGTGCGCGGCCGGACCAGGGAACGTTCGCGGAACGGATCGCGGCCCAGCACCCGGACCGACCCCTCGGCGGGCCGGGCCAGCCCCTCCAGCAGTTCCACGGTGGAGGTCTTGCCCGCGCCGTTCGTGCCGAGCAGGGCGAACAACTCACCACGCGCCACCGAGAACGAGACACCCCGCACGGCCGCGAAACCGCCGGCATAGCGGCGCCAGACCTCGGTGGCCTCGATCACACTCTCGCCGTTTTCCATGGCTCCAGCGTCCGGCCCGACAAGGCCGCGGGGCAGTGCGCCCTGTCATCGCCTCTCATGACGAATGTCATGTGTGCGCATATACGCAAAAGGCCCCGGTCGTGAAGACCGGGGCCTTTTGTTCTGAGCGGACGACGAGATTCGAACTCGCGACCCTCACCTTGGCAAGGTGATGCTCTACCAACTGAGCCACGTCCGCATGCCTCCGACCGGCTTTCACCGGGCGGTGCGAACACCACTGTACCTGATCCACCGAAGTGGTCGGTAAGTGATGAGAGCGGGTGACAGGGATCGCACACTGCGCCTCCCCCTTGGAAAGGGGGCGCTCTACTACTGAGCTACACCCGCATGTTCCTCGGGGCTTTGCCTTTCGGCCTCGCCCCTCGGCGTGCTCCAGACTCTAGCGGATCACCAGGGGTGTTGTGCAACTCGGCCGGAGCGGCGACCGATCCGGGCCCCGGGCCGCCCCGCTCGACGCGGGGGCGCTCCGCGACGGGGCCGGCGGTGGGGCGTGACCGGTCGGGGGTTCGCCGCGGGGACGCCCGGAGTTGGCCGGCGGGCCGTGTCGCGTTCGCCACGGGGGTGGTCCCGGCCGGCTCCCGGACGCGCGCCGGCGCCACCCCCGGGGCGTGCGGCGCGCGGCCACACGGCACGGGAGCCCGCCGCGGCCCGTGCGGGGTCTGCCGCCCATGTGCCGGTCCGCGGCCCGTGCCGGTCTGCCGCTCTGCCGCCCGTTTCGGTCTCCGCCCGTGCCGGGTCCGCTGTCTGCGCCGGGTCTGCCGTCGGTGTGGGGCCCGCGGCCCGTGTGCGGCCTGCCGCTCGTGCCGGGCCTGCCGCCCGTGCCGGTCCGCCGTCGGGCGAGTCTCCTGGGTGGGGCCGTTCCGGGACCGTAGGAGGCTGGGTCGGTCGGCCGGTGATCACCAGGGCGAGGGGTGGTGGCGGCCGGTGGGCGGGGTGTCCCGGTGGCGACCGGTGAGAGGGGCACCTCGACATGGGCCGGGGAGGGAGGCACGCTCCGGTGCCTGCCGCTGGGGCCGGACACTTCGCACCGGCCGCTGGACAGGGCACCTCGGCATCGGCCGGGGAGGGAGGCACGCTCCGGTGCCTGCCGCTGGGGCCGGACACCCCGCACCGGCCGCTGGACAGGGCACCCCGCACCGGCCGCTGGACAGGGCACCTCGGCATCGGCCGGCGAGAGAGACAACGCTCCGCCACCGGCCGCTGGACAAGGCACCCGGCGACGTCCGCTGGGCCGGACACCGGCAACGGCCGCTGCGCCGGCCGTCCCGATCGGCCGGTGGCCAGGGCGCTTTCGGTGACCGGCGCGGGGGCGGCCCGGGGCCGGCCGCCGGGCGCGGTCAGCCCGCCTCGTTGAACGCCTCGTAGACCTTCTTCGGGATGCGGCCGCGCGGCGGCACCTCCATGCCGTTGGAACGTGCCCAGGCCCGGACCGCGGCCGGGTCCGGGGCCACCGCCGTGCGGCGGTACGCCTTGCCGGAGCGGGACCGCTTGCGCCCGGCCTCCACGAAGGGTGCGAGAGCTCCCCGCAGTTTCTTCGCATTGGCGGAGCTGAGGTCGATCTCGTACGACCTGCCGTCGAGACCGAAGACGACCGTCTCCTCGGCTTCTCCGCCGTCGATGTCGTCGGAGAGCGTGACCACTACGCGCTGCGCCACGGATATCGGTCCTTTCGGGGTGCATCGATGCGTTGACGTGCATAGATGCCGGGTGTGAAGGAGTATGGGGGCATTGCTTTTTCTTTTGTACAGCGACGGACAATGCATTGTGAAGTCCCGGGAATTTCACCCGCGTGTCACGCCGCAATCGGGACCATACGTTTTACAGCGTCCATTCCCTAGTGCTTCCTGGTGCTGATGCTTAAACGTGACCGACCCTCAGGATATCTACCCGCGTAGATTTTTGTGGAGGGTACGCTTAGGGCACCGCCTTACGCACCACATCACCACCGGGAGTGCCAGTGGCACGCGTCGTAGTCGACGTCATGCTCAAGCCGGAGATCCTCGACCCGCAGGGCCAGGCGGTGCACCGTGCACTGCCCCGCCTCGGATTCGAGGGCATCTCCGACGTTCGTCAGGGCAAGCGCTTTGAACTTGAAGTGGAGGGCCCGGTCGACGACGCCGCCCTCGCCCGTATCCGTGAGATGGCAGAAACCTTCCTCGCCAACACCGTCATCGAAGACTTCGTCGTGAAGGTCGAGGGCGCCGACGCGAAGGCCGAATCGTGACCGCGCGCGTCGGAGTCGTCACTTTCCCCGGCACCCTGGACGACCGCGACACCCAGCGCGCGGTCCGTCTCGCCGGGCTCGAAGCGGTGCCGCTCTGGCACCGTGACAAGGATCTCAAGCAGGTCGACGCGGTCGTGCTGCCCGGCGGCTTCTCCTACGGGGACTATCTGCGGGCCGGAGCGATCTCCCGCTTCTCCCCCGTGATGGAGTCGGTCATTGAGCAGGCCAAGGCCGGCATGCCCGTTCTTGGCATCTGCAATGGCTTCCAGGTCCTCACCGAGACCCACCTGCTGCCCGGCGCGATGCTGCGGAACAACCATCTGCACTTCATCTGCCGTGATCAGAAGTTGCGGGTGGAAAACTCCGCGACCTCCTGGACGAGTTCGTACGAGTCCGGCCAGGAGATCAGCATTCCGCTGAAGAACATCGACGGCCGGTACGTCGCCGACGAGCGGGTCCTGGACGAGCTGGAGGCGGAGGGCCGGGTGGTCTTCCGGTACCTGGACTTCAATCCCAACGGCTCGCTGCGCGACATCGCCGGGATCACCAATGCGGCGGGCAACGTCGTCGGTCTGATGCCGCACCCCGAGCACGCCGTGGAGCCGCTCGTCGGCACCGGCCGCACCGACGGCCTCGGATTCTTCACCTCGATCCTCAAGAAGCTGGTCACCTCATGAGTCTGGATACGGTCAAGCACGCGGCCGGGACCCCGGACGTCGCGCAGCCCTGGGCCGAACTCGGCCTGAAGCAGGACGAATACGAGCGCATCCGGGAAATCCTGGGCCGCCGTCCCACCGGCGCCGAGCTCGCCATGTACTCGGTGATGTGGTCCGAGCACTGCTCGTACAAGAGCAGCAAGGTCCACCTCAAGCAGTTCGGCGAGAAGGCCCCGGAGAACGACGCGCTGCTCGTCGGCATCGGCGAGAACGCGGGCGTCGTCGACGTGGGCCAGGGGTACGCGGTGACCTTCAAGGTCGAGTCGCACAACCACCCCTCGTACATCGAGCCGTACCAGGGCGCGGCCACCGGTATCGGCGGCATCGTCCGGGACATCCTCGCGATGGGCGCCCGCCCGGTCGCCGTCGTGGACCCGCTGCGCTTCGGCGCCGCGGACCACCCGGACACCAAGCGGGTGCTCCCCGGAGTGGTCGCCGGCATCGGCGGCTACGGCAACTGCCTGGGCCTGCCGAACATCGGCGGCGAGGTCGTCTTCGACTCCTGCTACCAGGGCAACCCGCTGGTCAACGCCGGTTGCATCGGCGTGATGAAGCACGAGGACATCCACCTCGCCAAGGCCTCCGGCCCCGGCAACAAGGTGATCCTCTACGGTGCCCGCACCGGCGGTGACGGCATCGGCGGCGTGTCCGTCCTGGCGTCGGAGACCTTCGACGACACCAAGCCCGCCAAGCGCCCGGCGGTCCAGGTCGGCGACCCGTTCCAGGAGAAGCTCCTCATCGAGTGCACCCTGGAGGTCTTCCGCGAGGACCTGGTCGCCGGTATCCAGGACCTGGGCGGCGCCGGCCTGTCCTGCGCCACCAGCGAGCTGGCCAGCGCCGGCTCCGGCGGTATGCGGGTCGAGCTGGACACCGTGCCGCTGCGCGACGCGACGCTCTCGCCGGAGGAGATCCTCATGAGCGAGTCGCAGGAGCGCATGTGCGCGATCGTCGAACCCGACAAGGTCGACCGCTTCCTGGAGATCTGCGAGAAGTGGGACGTCATCGCCACCGTGATCGGTGAGGTGACCGAGGGCGACCGGCTGGAGATCTTCTGGCACGGTGAGCAGATCGTGGACGTGCCGCCGCGCTCCGTGGCCCACGAGGGGCCGACCTACCACCGGCCGTACGCCCGTCCCGACTGGCAGGACGCCCTCCAGGCCGACGACGCCGGCAAGCTGCCGCGCCCGCAGACCGCCGAGGAGCTGCGCGCCCAGGTGCTGGCGCTGGTCGGTTCGCCGAACCAGGCGTCCAAGTCCTGGGTCACCGACCAGTACGACCGGTTCGTGCAGGGCAACACGGTGCTCGCCCAGCCCGAGGACGCGGGCATGATCCGGATCGACGAGGAGTCGAACCTGGGGGTCGCCCTGGCGACCGACGGCAACGGCCGGTACGCGAAGCTGGACCCGTACACCGGTGCGCAGCTCGCCCTCGCCGAGGCGTACCGGAACGTGGCGGCGGCCGGTGCCCGGCCGCTGGCCATCTCCGACTGCCTCAACTTCGGTTCGCCCGAGGACCCGGCCGTCATGTGGCAGTTCGCCGAGGCCACCCGCGGCCTGGCGGACGGCTGCCTGCAGCTGGGCACCCCGGTCACCGGCGGCAACGTCTCGCTGTACAACCAGACCGGCGAGACCGCCATCCACCCGACCCCGGTGGTCGCGGTGCTCGGTGTGATCGACGACGTCACCCGCCGCACCCCGATCGCCTTCGCCGAAGAGGGCCAGCTGCTCTACCTGCTGGGCGACACCCGCGAGGAGTTCGGCGGGTCGGCCTGGTCCCAGGTCGTCCACGACCACCTGGGCGGACTGCCGCCGGCCGTGGACCTGGACCGGGAGAAGCTGCTCGCCGAGATCCTGATCGCGGCCTCCCGCGACGGCATGATCGACGCGGCGCACGACCTGTCCGACGGCGGTCTGATCCAGGCCGTGGTGGAGTCCTGCCTGCGCGGCGGGAAGGGCGCGCGACTGATCGTCCCGGACGGTCTGGACGCGTTCACCCTGCTGTTCTCCGAGTCGGCCGGCCGCGCCGTGGTGGCGGTGCCGCGCAGCGAGGAACTCCGCTTCAACGACATGTGCGGTGCACGGGGCCTGCCGGCCACCCGCATCGGCGTGGTCGACGGCGAAGCGGTCGAGGTCCAGGGCGTGTTCGGCATCCCGCTGGCCGAACTCAAGCAGGTGCACGAGGCGACCATCCCGGGCCTGCTGGCCTGACGGGCGGCGCATCACGGCACGGTGCCCCGGCGGACCACCCGTCCGCCGGGGCACCGTGCGTGTTCCGGGCCGGACCAGCCGCCCGGCTGGGCACCGTGTCTCCGGCGGCCGCCGGGGCCGCGGTCAGCTCCAGAAGGCGTCGGACTCGTCGATGTCCGCGGTGCACTCGTCGATGTCGCTGATCTTGCCGCCGACGATGGTGAAGAACAGGCCCTCACGGATCTCCAGGCCGCGGTCCTTGCGGTCGGCGCGCAGCTGGTGGACGGACATCACATGCCCGCGCCCGTCCGTGAGCAGCGGCGCCTCGAGGTCGACGCGGAGCGTGCCCCCGGTCTCCTCGTGCAGTTTCCGGTACAGGTCCAGGCAGGCGTCACGGCCCTTGTGGTGGCCGGATAGCGGGTTGTCGCCGGGCACGTGATGGGTGACGTCGGCGGTCATCAGGCCGCCCAGGGTGTCCATGTCACCCCGGGAGAACGCGTCGTAGCCCTTGCGTACCAGTGTGCAGTCCGGGTGCTGAGCCATGGCGGCGCACCCCTTTCTGGCGGATGGCTCCGGCGGATGCGCGATTTCCGACGGAGAAAGTGCGGTTTGTTCCATCATCTGCCCGGGTCCGGGAAGGTGTCCACGCAGGCCGGGGACGCGGTTTCCGGACAGGCCCGGAAGGTGCCCATGCACGCCCGGGAAGGTGCCCACGCAGGTCTGAGCAGGTGTCCGCGCAGGCCCCGGGACGCGGTCTCCGGGTGGGCCCGGGAACGCGCTCACGTCGGTCCGGGACGGTGCCCACGCCGGGCCGGACACGGTCTCCGTGCCCGCCCGGGAAGGTGTCCGAGCAGGTGGGCGCCGGTGTCCGCGCCCCTCCGGGCGGGGCGCCCGGCCCCGGGGCGGTCGTCCGGTCCAGGGGCGGTCCTCCCGGGCCCCCGGGCGGGGTCGCGGTACGGCGGTCCCGCCGCGGCGCCGCTGGGTAAGCTCGCCCACATGCCCGCCGCGCCCCGCAAGCCCCGTGCCCGTGCCTACGATCCCGCCCGGACCCGGGAGGCGGTGGCCGCGCAGTTCCGGCAGGTACGGGAAGCGGTGGCCGGGCTCCCGGAGGGGCGGCTGGACGCGCCGACCCGGCTCGGGGACTGGACGGTGCGGGAACTCGTCGCCCACCTGGCCATGGTGGTGGAGAGCGTGAACCGGTGTCTGGAACTGCCCGCGCCGCCGGCCGCGGAGGTCACCCTCGCCGGATGGGTGTCCGGGACCGCGACGGCCGCCGCAGACATCGACGCCGACACCCGGGCGCTCGCGGCCGGTGCCGCCGCCCCCGCGGAACTGCTGGAACGGGCCGCGGCCCGCTACCGGGAACTGGTGCCGCAGGCGCCCGGGGACCGGGTGCTCGCCACCCGGCTGGGCGCCATGCGGCTGGACGACTTCCTGGTCACCCGCTGCGTGGAACTGGTGGTCCACACCGACGATCTGGCCGCCGCCACCGGAGCCGAGGCCGGGTACGACCGGCAGGCGCTGGCCACCGCGGTCCGGGTGCTCGCCGACGCGCTCGCGGCGAAGGCGCCCGGCGGGTCGGTGGAGGTGCGGGTGCCGCCGTTCGCCGTAGTGCAGTGCGTCGAGGGTCCCCGGCACACCCGCGGCACCCCTCCGAACGTCGTCGAGACCGAACCGCTCACCTGGATCCGCCTCGCCACCGGCCGTACGACCTGGGGCGAGGCGGTCGAGGCCGCGGAGGTCACGGCCGGCGGCGAGCGCGCCGACCTTTCCGGGCAGCTGCCGCTGCTCGGCTGATCAGCCCTTCGGATACGGCAGCAGGGTCGCGTCCGTCTCCTCCCACGCGGTCCGCAGCGCGTTGAGCACCTTCGGCTCCCGGGCCGCCTTGTCGGCCTGTTCCCGCGGGTCGTCGGCGATGTCGAACAGATGGTCCCGGCCCTGCTGGTCCCGGTGGTACTTCCAGTCGCCGCGGCGCAGCGCCCGTTCACCGCGGACCCGCCAGAACAGGTTCCGGTCGGGCAGCGCCTCGCCGCGCAGGAGGTATCCGGCCAGGCTGGTGCCGTCCAGCGGGTACGCCCGGTCCGGCCGGGCGCCGGCCGTCTCCAGCAGGGTCGCGGTCCAGTCCGGGGTGTAGACCGGCTCGTGGGACACCTGCGCGCCGCCGTCGATGCGGGCCGGCCAGCGCACGATGGTCGGCACCCGGATACCGCCCTCCAGCAGCGTGAACTTCTCGCCGGACAGCGGCCACTGGTGCGAGAAGCGCTCGCCGCCGTTGTCGCTGGCGAAGACGACCAGGGTGTTCTCCTCCTGGCCGGACCGGCGGAGCGCCGTCAGCACTTCGCCGACGGACCGGTCGAGGTCCTCGACGAGTTCCCGGTACTTGGCCAGCGAGCCGCCGTCGCGGTGGTTGAGGACGCCGCGTCCGCCCTCCTTGATGAGCCTGGTCAGCCGGGCGCTCTCGGCCGTGTCGCCCTCGGCGATCCACGGCCAGTGCGGAGTGGTGAAGTTCAGGTTGAGCAGCCAGGGGCGGTCGTGGTCGCGGCCGACGTACTCGGCTGCGCGCTCGGTGATGATCCGGGTGTAGTAGCGCAGGTCCTGGTGGCCGACCTCGCCCTCGTACAGGTCGTACTCCCCGGTCAGGCCCAGTTTGGAGTAGTACTCCAGGGCGCCGCCCAGGTTGCCGAAGAAGGTGTCCCAGCCCGATTTGGTGGGGCTGTGGTCGGGCAGGTAGCCGCAGTGCCACTTGCCGATCAGCGCGGTGGCGTAGCCGGCGTCGCGCAGCAGCGAGGCGAGGGTGGGGTGGTCCGCCGGCAGTCCCGCGGTGGAGCCGCCGGGGATCGGCTCGTGCAGGCCGCCGGGGGTGCGGCCGGGGAAGCGCCCGGTGTAGAGGCTGAACCGGGTGGGTGAGCAGGTGGAGGAGCCGGCGTAGGCGTCGGTGAACCGTACTCCCTGGCGGGCGAGCCGGTCCAGGTGCGGGGTGCGGATGTGGGGCGAGCCGTAGCAGGAGAGGTCGGCCCAGCCCAGGTCGTCGGCGAGGATGAAGAGGATGTTGGGGCGGGGTGCCCGGCGGTGGACGGCGGCCCGGAACGGCCGCTCCCGGACGGTCCGGCCGCCGGTCGCCGCGGTGTCTGCGGAGGCCGGCGCGGTGGCGGCGGTCAGACCGACGCCGGCGGAGACGGCGGCGAGCCTGCCGAGGGTGCGGCGGGACAGCGGCCGGTCGGGCGCCGCCGGGGGCGGCTGGTGGGCCGCGGGCTCGTGGTCGGGTGACGAGGACGGGCGGTCGGTCGAGGACATCGAGGACTCCAGGGCAGGTGCGTGCCGCCGCCTGGGTGCGGTCGCGCGGGCGCCGGGCGGCGCCGCCGGGCCGGCCGTCGCGGGGCGTCGGCGGTGGGCGGGCGCTGTGGGCGGCCGGGGGTCACCGGTCGCACGGCGCCAGGCGGAACGGCGGACGGGGGAAGGCGAGGGCAGGAAACGGGCAGGGGAGAACCGGAGCGGGAGCGGGGGAAGCAGCGCGGAAGGGGGAAATCCGGGAGCCGGGCGGGCGCGGAGGCGCGAGCCGGGGCCGGGGGCGGTGCGGGGCGCCGGGCGTCAGGTCCGGGAAGGGACGGCGGGGACGACGGCGACGTCGCTGACGGCGGGCGGCCGGGAGACCGGAGGGTTCCCCGGAACGGATGGCCGCGACGGCGCGGGGGCCCGGGTGGCCGGACCGGTCCGGACCGCCGGGGCGATTACGCTCAGCGACAGATGGCGCTGGCCGTGCGACCGAAGTCGACGTGGCGGCGCTCGACGAGAGTCCCGTGCACACCGTAAGGCTGCTGCATGAATGTGATCCTCGCCGCAGCCGGGGGCTCACGTCAACGCCTCGGCCCTGGCGGGAAGCGGTAGCAGGGTGTGATCTGTGCCCGGGATGCCGTCCCTCGTTCGGCGGTGCTCCGGAACTGGCCTAGACTCGATGGCGTGCCACGTGGTGACGGACGACTCAGCCACGACCTGCTCCCCGGTGAGAAGGGCCCCCAGGACGCTTGCGGCGTCTTCGGTGTCTGGGCTCCGGGTGAAGAGGTCGCCAAACTCACCTATTTCGGGCTGTACGCACTGCAGCACCGTGGACAGGAGTCCGCGGGCATCGCAGTGAGCAACGGCTCACAGATCCTCGTCTTCAAGGACATGGGACTGGTGTCCCAGGTCTTCGACGAAACCTCCCTCGGCTCCCTGCAGGGCCACATCGCGGTCGGTCATGCCCGCTACTCCACCACCGGTGCCTCGGTGTGGGAGAACGCGCAGCCCACCTTCCGGGCCACCGCGCACGGCTCGATCGCGCTGGGCCACAACGGCAACCTGGTGAACACCGCCGAACTGGCGGAGATGGTCGCCGACCTGCCCCGGGAGAACGGGCGGGCCACCCAGGTGGCGGCCACCAACGACACCGACCTGGTCACCGCGCTGCTGGCCGGCCAGGTCGACGCGGACGGCAAGCCGCTCACCATCGAAGACTCGGCGGCCCAGATCCTGCCGAAGGTCAAGGGTGCTTTCAGCCTCGTCTTCATGGACGAGCAGACCCTGTACGCCGCCCGTGACCCGCAGGGCATCCGCCCGCTGGTCCTCGGCCGCCTGGAGCGCGGCTGGGTGGTGGCGTCGGAGACCGCCGCCCTGGACATCGTGGGCGCGAGCTTCGTCCGCGAGGTGGAGCCGGGCGAGCTGATCGCCATCGACGAGAACGGCATGCGGGCCTCCCGGTTCGCCGAGGCCCGGCCGAAGGGCTGTGTCTTCGAGTACGTGTACCTGGCGCGCCCGGACACCGACATCGCCGGCCGGAACATCTACCTGTCCCGGGTCGAGATGGGCCGCCGGCTGGCCGCCGAGGCGCCGGCCGACGCCGACCTGGTGATAGCCACGCCGGAGTCCGGCACCCCGGCCGCGGTGGGTTACGCCGAGGCCAGCGGGATCCCGTACGGCTCCGGGCTGGTCAAGAACGCCTACGTGGGCCGGACCTTCATCCAGCCCTCGCAGACCATCCGCCAGCTGGGCATCCGGCTGAAGCTGAACCCGCTGAAGGAAGTCATCCGGGGCAAGCGCCTGGTGGTGGTCGACGACTCCATCGTGCGCGGCAACACCCAGCGCGCCCTGGTGCGGATGCTCCGCGAGGCCGGGGCCGCCGAGGTGCACATCCGCATCTCCTCGCCGCCGATCAAGTGGCCGTGCTTCTTCGGCATCGACTTCGCCACCCGCGCGGAGCTGATCGCCAACGGCCTGTCGGTCGAGGAGATCGGCAAGTCGCTGGGCGCCGACTCCCTCGCCTACATCTCCATCGACGGCATGATCGAGGCGACCACCATCGCCAAGCCGAACCTGTGCCGCGCCTGCTTCGACGGCGAGTACCCGATGGAGCTGCCGGACCCGGAGCTGCTGGGCAAGCACCTCCTGGAGACCGAGCTGGCGGGCGGGACCGACGCCGCGGACGCACTCCGCCGTCCGTAACGCCCCGTAACACACGACACGAAAGTTCCCAGCCATGTCTGCTGAGTCCTCTGAGCGTGCGCCGCACGCGGGCACCGGTGCCAGTTACGCGAGCGCGGGCGTCGACATCGAGGCGGGCGACCGCGCCGTCGAGCTGATGAAGGAGTGGGTGAAGAAGGCCACCCGCCCGGAGGTCGTGGGCGGCCTCGGCGGGTTCGCCGGGCTCTTCGACGCCTCCGCCCTGAAGCGGTACGAACGGCCGCTGCTGGCCTCCGCCACCGACGGGGTCGGCACCAAGGTCGACATCGCCCGCCGCATGGGCGTCTACGACACCATCGGCCACGACCTGGTCGGCATGGTCGTGGACGACCTGGTGGTGTGCGGTGCGGAGCCGCTGTTCATGACCGACTACATCTGCGTCGGCAAGGTCTACCCGGAGCGGGTCGCGGCGATCGTCAAGGGCATCGCCGAGGGCTGTGTGCTGGCCGGCTGCGCGCTGGTCGGCGGCGAGACGGCGGAGCACCCCGGGCTGCTCGGCGCGGACGAGTTCGACGTGGCCGGCGCGGGCACCGGCGTGGTCGAGGCCGACCGGGTGCTGGGCGCGGATCGTATCCGTTCGGGTGACGCGGTGATCGCGATGGCCTCCTCCGGCCTTCACTCCAACGGGTACTCGCTCGTCCGCCACGTGCTGTTCGACCGGGCGGGCTGGTCGCTGGACCGCGAGGTCCCGGAGCTGAGCCGCACCCTCGGCGAGGAGCTGCTGGAGCCCACCAAGATCTACTCGCTGGACTGCCTGGCCCTCATCCGGACGGCCGAGGTGCACGGCTTCTCGCACATCACCGGCGGTGGCCTGGCCAACAACCTGGCCCGGGTCATCCCCGACCACCTGCACGCCTCGGTGGACCGGTCCAGCTGGACGCCCGGCGCGATCTTCGACCTGGTCGGCCGGGCCGGGTCGGTGGAGCGGCTGGAGCTGGAGAAGACCCTCAACATGGGCGTCGGCATGATCGCCGTGGTCCCGCAGGAGTCCGTGGAGGTCGCGCTGACCACCCTGGCCGACCGCGGGGTCGACTCCTGGGTGTGCGGAGAGATCCTCGACCGCGACGCCGAGCACGCCGAGGCTGTGACCCTGACCGGTGACTACGCGAGCTGACGTGGATCACGGGCCGGACGGGCGCCCCGCGAGTGATCGCGGGCGCCCGGTCGCGTCATGGCGGACCACCGGGGCGGGATCCCGGCCGGAGCCGGCCGGACCGGCCGCGTGGACCGGTGTCACCGGGAGGTTCCCCGCCGCACCGGAAGCGCGGGGAGCCGGACACCGAGGGGGCCGCACCGTCGGCCCGGCCCGTTCGGAGCGTGTCCGGACAGCACGAAAACCGGTCCGAGGTGTGAGCCTCGAACCGGTTCGGGTGCAGCTGGTCGCCGGACGCCCGGTACGCGAGCGCGGTCAAGCCCGACGGCGATACGCGGACTGGTCGGACTGCTGGTCCTCGTCCTCGTCCTCGTCGTCGTTGTACCGATCCGCGTACTGTGCGTACGGGTCGTCTTCCAACTCGTCATCGTCCTCGAACGGCTCGCCGTTCGGCGGCCGGTTCGTTGTCGACGATGCGCCCAGCTCCTCGGCCAGGCGTGAGAGGTCCGTCCCGCCGCTCTGGTACTTCAGCTGGCGGGCGACCTTCGTCTGCTTGGCCTTGGCCCGGCCGCGCCCCATGGCTCGACCCCCTCAACGACGGGGCTCGACGGCCCCAGAGTCTTGACACGCGTTCACGTTCATGATTCGGAGCGGACTCTCCAGGAGAGACCGTCCGTAGGGCTTCAACGGTACCTGCTTCTGTGGCCATACGGTACGTCGCCCGCATGACGTGCCACGTCACAGCACCCGCGAGGAGCCCCGTCCCCGCTGGTCAGCTGCGATTTTAACGCGTCCCGGGCGCCGACCCGCCGACAGGCCGTGAGGGATCTCTCCCTCACGGCCTGTCGGAGCGCCGACAAAGCGGCGCCGGTGCACCAAGGAATGGCCGAAATATGACCGCTGGGGTTACTCCTGGTGACCGTCAGCCATCCGCTGCTCGGCGAGGCGGTCGGCGGCGACGGCCGGCGGGACACCGTCCTTGGTGGCGCGTTCGAATATGGCCAGCGTGGTGTCGAAGATCTTCGTCGCCTTCGCCTTGGCCCGGTCGAAGTCGAACCCGTGCAGCTCGTCCGCGACCTGGATGACCCCGCCCGCGTTCACCACGTAGTCCGGGGCGTAGAGGACGCCGCGGTCCGCGAGGTCCTTCTCGACGCCGGGGTGGGCGAGCTGGTTGTTGGCCGCGCCGCACACCACCTTGGCGGTCAGCGCCGGCACGGTCTCGTCGTTCAGCGCGCCACCGAGCGCGCACGGGGCGTAGACGTCCAGCTCGGCGCGGATCAGCGTCTCGGTGTCCGCCACCGCAGTGACCTGCGGGTGCCTGGACCGGATCCGGTCCACCGACTCGGCCCGCACATCGGTGATCACGACCTCGGCGCCGTCCTCGATCAGGTGCTCGACGAGGTGGTGGCCCACCTTGCCCACGCCGGCGACGCCGACCCGGCGGCCGCGCAGGGTGGGCGCGCCCCAGGCGGCCTGGGCGGAGGCCCGCATGCCCTGGAAGACCCCGAAGGCGGTGAGCACGGAGGAGTCGCCGGCGCCGCCGTTCTCCGGGGAGCGGCCGGTGGTCCAGCGGCACTCGCGCGCCACCACGTCCATGTCGGCGACGTAGGTGCCGACGTCACAGGCGGTGACGTAGCGGCCGCCGAGGGAGGCGACGAAGCGTCCGTAGGCGAGCAGCAGCTGCTCGGTCTTGATCTGCTCGGGGTCACCGATGATGACGGCCTTGCCGCCGCCGTGGTCGAGCCCGGCGAGCGCGTTCTTGTACGACATGCCGCGCGAGAGGTTGAGCGCGTCCAGGACGGCCTCCTCGTCGGACGCGTACGCGTGGAATCGGGTACCGCCCAGGGCGGGGCCCAGCGCGGTGGAGTGGAGGGCGATGACGGCCTTCAGGCCGGTCGCGCGGTCCTGGCAGAGGACGACCTGCTCGTGGCCGCCCTGGTCAGATCGGAACAGTGTGTTCAGCACGCCGTCAGCATCGTCGGTGGGACGTACGTCAGTCACGGTGGTGACTCCCATAAGTCGCGGTTTTGGACGCCCTCCGGGGGTGGGGAGGGCCGGTGGGCAAGAGCGTAAGCCCTTGTGACCTTCCCTTGGGCCCTTCGCGCAGGTGATTCCGCGGGTGGGGCGGCGGGTGGGGCACAGCCGGCCGGGCCCGGGGCCGACGCGGCGGACCGGCCGTGCCGCGGGTGGACCGCGGCACCCGGCCGGACCGGGGAGCCCGCGTCGTGCCGGAGCGCCTTCGTGGGACGATTCGAGCATCCGCGGTAGGCAACTACCGGCACTCGAATCGGGCTTGAGGAGCGTGCGTGACCGTGGCTGTGACCGTCCCGTACGCGGCGTACCTCCGGGTCTATGAGCCGCTGGCCGCGTTCCCGGAACCGGAGCGGACCCACTGGGCGCGCTACGCGCGGCGGGACCGGATCCCCGGGGCCCAGGAGGAGCTGCGGCGTTCCCTGACCGACCTGCTGCCGGTGCCGCCGGTCCCGGTGCCGGTGCACGAGAGCAGCGACGCCTTCGTGGCCGTGGTGGACGGCATCGTCTGCGTCTGCCCCTGGCGCACCCGGCTGCGCGGCTGGCTGGCGCTGGAGGAGGCGGCCGAGCACTTCCCGGCGTCGCTGCTGGACGCGGTGCTGCCACCGGTGGTGCGGCGGCAGGCGGTGGCCGACTTCGAGCGGTGGCTGGAGCGCAATCCGGACGCCCGGCCGTGGATCCGCTCGGCGACCTGGCACGTGCCGGTGCGCTGGTTCGTCCTCTTCGCGGACGAGGAGCGGGAGTTCACCAAGGGCGAGGACGGGCTGGTGCTGCGCTACCGGACGCCGATGGTGGAGGCCCGGCGGCGGGTGGCGCGGGGGCTGAAGGTGCTGCGCGAGTCGCTGGGGGAGGGGCCGCTCATCGACGGCCTGGTAGATGTTGGTCGGTGGCTGGAGGAGTTCCACCCGCGTTCGCTGGTCGAGCTGGACTACGGAGGGCTGGCGCAGGTGGTCCCCCGGGAGCAGCTCGACGCCGACCGCTCGGCCCGTGACGTGGCCGAGGGGCTGGCGGCGCTGCGGGACGGGGACGGCGAGCGGGCCGGCGGTGCGTACGAGAGGCTGACGGAGCGCTGGACCGCGGTGCGGGGGCTGCAGCACGCGAGCTAGCCGGCGGCGCTCGTGGCCCGGGGGTGCCCCCGGTGTCCGGGGGCGCGGTCGGCCTGGGGCGCCGGGCAAGGACGTAGGTCCCGATACGGACTTTTAACGGCAACCGTGACGTAACCCACTTACTTCGGGTCTTGCGGCTATCCCCTGTCCTCGTGTCAAAATAGGACAAGGAGTCCAAGGGGGCCTCCTTCCGTCCAAGTAAGGGCGGATTCCTCTGTATTGCACGCCTTGGCGGGTCTGATGACCCCTGGTCCTGTTGTGACTGATCGTCACGGTTGCGTGACTGTCCGCTATGGCATGGTCCATCGGCTTCCGCCGAGGTTGAACACCTGAGAGGGCAATTCCATCGGTTTGGCCGATGGGGCTGGACAGATGGTGTAGTTGTAGTGCCGAGGACAAGCCGTTCGTCCTATAACCGACTCGGCCCGCGTCCGCCATATCGGGCAACGCGGGTCAAGGTGCAGAATTTAGAGGAAAGAACCGTGATGGTTCGGTTCTCCCGAGGAGGCCGCTCATGACCGCTCGCACCCCTGATGCTGAGCCGCTGCTGACCCCGGCTGAGGTTGCCACGATGTTCCGCGTGGACCCGAAGACGGTCACGCGCTGGGCCAAGGCAGGCAAGCTCACGTCCATCCGCACGCTCGGAGGGCATCGGCGCTACCGCGAAGCGGAGGTCCGTGCACTGCTGGCGGGCATCCCGCAGCAGCGCAGCGAAGCCTGAAATACCGCATGACCGGGCATTTTCCGGGCCCCCCAGCCTGGTGAACGCCCGCTTTCAGCACCAAACGACAGGTGCCTGCCCCAACAGGCCCCGCCGCCCGCCGCATCATGGGTGAGTCGTCGATCGCGCTGGACTCCGCCGGGTCCAGCGCGATTTTTTTCTGCCCCGGCGCGGCCGGCGGCCCCGCGCGGGTCCGCCCGGGTCCGCCCGGGGGTGCTTCCGCCACCCTGCGGAGTGGCCTCGTGGCAGCCCGCTAGGGGTCGCTTCCCGGATCGTCCCGTGCGCCGTGGGAAGCGCTTCCCGGGACCTCCCGCCCCCTCGGCGCCCGGCTCGAAAGGGTCGTGGGGGAGTGGTGCAATTGCACATATTAAATTGACCTGTTGTAGGAGAGGTGTAAGTCACCCCACTTTGGAAAGCTGTTCGGTGACTCCCGTCACATCGCATGCGGCTTGTCATCAAGCGCATACCTACGGTAAAGGGAATCGGGTGGTGGACCGGGGTGTTCGAGCCCGCCCCCGGACGACGCCTCCGGGGCGGTGCGGGCCGGGCGGGTGCGGGCCGGGCCGGCGGACCTGGCGCCACTGGTCCGGGCGCAATCGGGCCGGGAGGGCTCGTCGGGGCCCGCGGGGCTCGTGGGGCCACCGGACGGCCCGGAGGGCTCAGCGCGCCCGGAGGGCCGCTCGGGCGGCGCCGGCTGCATCGCCAGCCGCAGCAGCCGGTGGCAGACCGGACAGTGCCGGGTGGAGTGCCGCCGGCCCGCCGCCGCCGACAGATGGGCGCGCAGCAGCGCCCGGATCTCACGCCTCGCGGTCGTCGTCATGCGCCGCACCTCCCGCGCCCGCGCACCAGTCACTGCTTGGGTACCGCTGGTACGTGCCGGAGTCAAGATGCACGAAGGCCCGGATCCACTCCGTGGATCCGGGCCTTCGTCGCTGCGGTCCTGACGGGATTTGAACCCGCGGCCTCCACCTTGACAGGGTGGCGAGCACTCCAAACTGCTCCACAGGACCTTGCTTCGCTTCGCGCTGCGTGCGCTGGCGAAGCAGACTCTACAGCAGGTCAGGGGGTGCGGTCGAACTCGCGCCCGGCGGCCGTCCGCGGCACCCCCGCGGGGCCTGCGCCGGCGACCGTCCGCACCGCGGCGGCGGCGCCTCACCCCGGCCGCCGCGTGGCCCGCGGACCGGCCCCGGGGCCTGCCGGGAGCGGGAGCCGGGGCCGGAGCCGCCGCTAGGGCGCCGCCGCGTCGACGGCCTTCACGATGCGCTTGTCGGACACCGGGTAGGCCGTGCCCAGCGCGTGCGCGAAGTAGCTGACCCGCAGTTCCTCGATCATCCAGCGGATCTCCAGGGCCTCGGCCGGCACCGGGCGCCCCTGGGGGAACTGCTCCAGCAGCCACGCGTACTCGTCCTGCATCTCCTTGACCTTCGCCATCCGTGCCCGGTCCCGCTCGGCGTTGGTCGGCAGCTGCTGCAGCCGCCGGTCCACGGCCACCAGATAGCGCATCACATCGGGCAGCCGCCGGACGCCGTGCGCGGTGACGAAGCCCGGCTTCATCAGCTCCGCCAGCTGCTCCTTGACGTCCGTCAGGGAGGCGAGCAGCACCGGGCTCGTGGTGGCCTTCAGGCGGCGCTCACAGGCCTGCCAGGCGGCCAGCACCTCCTGGACCTTGCGGACGGTGTCCAGCGTCGCGTCCATGATGTCCGCGCGCACCGCGTCGAACAGCTTGCGGAACGCCTCCTCGTCCCAGGCCGGACCGCCCCGCGCGGCGATCAGCCGGTCGGCGGCCGCCGACACGCAGTCCTCGAAGAGCGCCTGGACGCTGCCGTGCGGACTGCGCGCCAGGGCCAGCTTCGCGCTGTTGCCCAGCTGCCCCTGGGCGAACTTGGCGGGGTTGGACGGCAGGTTGAGCAGGATCAGCCGCCGGGTGCCGCGCCACATCGCCTGCCGCTGCTCGGCCTCGGTGTCGAAGAGGCGCACCGCGACCGACGCGCCCTCGTCCACCAGCGCCGGGTACGCCTTGACCGGCTGGCCGGCCCGCCGGGTCTCGAAGGTCCGGGGCAGCGCGCCGATGGTCCAGGAGGTGAGTCCGGACCGCTGCTCGATGCCGCCGCCCGCCTTGGACGTCTCGAACGCCTTGGAGATCGCCGCCCGGGTCTTCGGCTTCAGCCGCAGGCGCAGCGCCTCCAGGTCCTTGTCCTCGGCGAGGGTGCGCCGCCGCTCGTCGACCACCCGGAAGGTGATCTTCAGGTGGTCGGGGATCTTGGTGGTGTCCCAGTCCTCCGGATCGATCCGGACCCCCACCATCCGCTGCAGCTCCCGGCCGAGCGCGACGGTCAGCGGCTCGCGGCCGGGCCCCTCCTGCCCGGTGGCGGGCGAGGAGGGAGGCCCCACGCCGTCCAGAAAGCGCTTGGCGTAGTTGGGCGCGGGGACGTAGTTGCGCCGCACCGGCTTGGGCAGGGAGCGGATCAGCTCGGTCACCAGATCCTCCCGCAGGCCGGGGATCTGCCAGTCGAAGCCCTCCGCGGAGACCTGGTTGAGCACCTGCAGCGGGATGTGCACGGTGACCCCGTCCTGGCCCTCGCTGCGCTGCACGTTCTCCGCGCCCGCACCCGGCTCGAACTGGTAGGTCACCCGGAACTTCAGCTTCCCCTGCCGCCAGGAGTCCGGGTAGTCCTCCTTGGTGACGTCCTGCGCCTGCTCGTTGATGAGCATGGACTTCTCGAAGTTGAGGAGCTCCGGCTCCTCCCGGCGCTTGTGCTTCCACCAGGAGTCGAAGTGGGCTCCGGACACCACGTGTTCGGGGATCCGCTGCTCGTAGAAGTCGAACAGGGTCTCGTCGTCCACCAGGATGTCCCGGCGGCGGGCCCGGTGCTCCAGCTCCTCGACCTCGCCGAGGAGTCTGCGGTTGTCGTGGAAGAACTGGTGGTGGGTGCGCCAGTCGCCCTCCACCAGCGCGTTGCGGATGAACAGCTCCCGGCTGGTCTCCGGGTCGATCCGCCCGTAGTTCACCTTCCGCTGGGCCACGATCGGCACGCCGTAGAGCGTGACCCGCTCGTACGCCATCACCGCCGCCTGCTTCTGCTCCCAGTGCGGCTCGCTGTACGTCCGCTTCACCAGGTGCTGGGCCAGCGGCTCGATCCACTCCGGCTCGATCCGCGCGTTGACCCGGGCCCACAGCCGGGAGGTCTCCACCAGCTCGGCCGACATGATCCAGCGCGGCGGCTTCTTGAACAGCGCGGAACCGGGGAACACCGCGAACTTGGCGCTGCGCGCGCCCAGGTACTCGTTGTTCTTCGTGGTCTCCTTGCCGCCCTCCACCCCGGCGTTCTTGAGGCCGATGTGGGAGAGCAGCCCGGCCAGCAGCGCCGTGTGCACGTGCTCGGGGGCCGCGTCCTGCTCGCTGAGGTGGATGCCCATCGTCTTGGCGACCGTGCGGAGCTGGCTGTAGATGTCCTGCCACTCGCGTATCCGCAGGTAGTTGAGGTACTCCTGGCGGCACATGCGGCGGAAGGCGGAGGAGGACAGCGCCTTCTGCTGCTCGCGGACGTACCGCCACAGGTTGAGGAAGGCGAGGAAGTCGGAGGTCTCGTCCCGGAACCGGGCGTGGTTCTGGTCCGCCTGCTGCTGCTTGTCGGAGGGCCGCTCGCGCGGGTCCTGGATGGACAGTGCCGCCGCGATCACCATCACCTCGCGCGCACAGCCGGTGCGGTCCGCCTCCAGCACCATCCGGGCCAGCCGGGGGTCGACCGGCAGCTGGGAGAGCTTCCGGCCCAGCGGGGTGAGGCGCTTGCGGACGTCCTTCTGCTGGGGGTCGATGGCCCCCAGCTCCTCCAGGAGCTGTACGCCGTCCTTGATGTTGCGGCGGTCCGGCGGGTCGATGAACGGGAACTTCTCGATGTCGCCGAGCCCGGCCGCGGTCATCTGGAGGATGACGGAGGCCAGGTTGGTCCGCAGGATCTCCGCGTCGGTGAACTCCGGGCGGGAGAGGAAGTCGTCCTCCGAGTAGAGCCGGATGCAGATGCCGTCGCTGGTCCGGCCGCAGCGGCCCTTGCGCTGGTTGGCGCTGGCCTGGCTGATCGGCTCGATCGGCAGCCGCTGCACCTTGGTGCGGTAGCTGTAGCGGGAGATGCGGGCCATGCCGGTGTCGATGACGTAGCGGATGCCCGGCACCGTGAGCGAGGTCTCGGCGACGTTGGTGGCCAGCACGATGCGCCGGCCGGTGTGCCGCTGGAACACCCGGTGCTGCTCCGCGTGCGACAGCCGCGCGTAGAGCGGCAGCACTTCGGTGAACCGCAGGTTCCGTTTGTTCAGCGCGTCGGCGGTGTCGCGGATCTCCCGCTCCCCCGAGAGGAAGACCAGGACGTCGCCCGGCCCCTCCGCCTGGAGCTCGTCGACCGCCTCGCAGATCGCGGTGATCTGGTCCCGGTCGCCGTCCTCGCCGGCCGCCTCCAGCAGCGGCCGGTACCGCACCTCCACCGGATAGGTGCGCCCGCTCACCTCGATGATCGGCGCGTCGCCGAAGTGCCGGGAGAAGCGCTCCGGGTCGATGGTCGCGGAGGTGATGACGACCTTGAGGTCGGGGCGGCGCGGCAGCAGCTGGGCCAGGTAGCCGAGGATGAAGTCGATGTTGAGGCTGCGCTCGTGCGCCTCGTCGATGATCAGCGTGTCGTACTGGCGCAGCTCGCGGTCGGTCTGGATCTCGGCGAGCAGGATGCCGTCCGTCATCAGCTTGACGTGCGTGTCCTGGCTCACCTGGTCGGTGAAGCGGACCTTCCAGCCGACCGACTCGCCCAGCGGGGTGCGCAGCTCCTCGGCGACCCGCTCGGCGACCGTGCGGGCGGCGATCCGGCGCGGCTGGGTGTGCCCGATCAGGCCCCGCACGCCCCGCCCCAGCTCCAGGCAGATCTTCGGGATCTGGGTGGTCTTGCCGGACCCGGTCTCACCGGCGACGATCACCACCTGGTGATCGCGGATCGCCTCCGCGATGTCGTCCTTCTTCTGGCTGACCGGCAGTGACTCGGGGTAACTGACCTCGGGCACGGCGGCCCGGCGGCCGGTGACCCGCAGCTCGGCCTGGTCGACCTCGGCGGCGATCTCGGCGATCACGGCCGCTCGGGCCTCGGGCTTGCGGATCCGGCGGGCGCCGTCGAGTCGGCGTCCCAGCCGCTGCTGATCGCGCAGCATCAGCTCGGGGAGCCGCTCCAGCAGGGCCGGGAGGGTGGGGGCAGGCGTGGTGGACATACGCGATCCAGGATCTCACTTCGCCGAAACGGCTGGCGAACCATTTCTGTCCGGACTAGTTCGGGAAGTATGTCGGAGATGAGTGTTTTAGCGTGAATCCATGGGTGGACATGGCGGGGTCCATGGGTGAACGCTCCGGACGGCGGCCGGTGGGCCGGCCGACGCGCGGCTCGCGGCGGGCACCCGCGGACGGGCCGGACCGAGGAGCCGTCCGCCGCCCGGACCGCCCCGGCCGGCGGGCCGTCCGCGGACCGGACCGCCCTGGCCGGTGGTCCACCCGGTGGTCGGCGTTCACCCGTTCCCCCTTCTTCCCGGCCGTGGTGCTGAGCCTCATTCTGGCGGCCTCCGCGGGATTCTTCGCCGGTTCCTACACCTACGCCATGGCGAACCCGACACCGCACCGCCTCCCGGTCGCCGTGGTGGGAGACCACCGCGGCCCCACCGGCCAGGCGTTCGTCACCGGCATGGAACGGGCGCTCGGCGCCTCGCTGCGGCTCCACCCCTACGACACCTGGAGCCAGGCCCGGGAAGCGGTGGAGGAACAGGAGGTGTTCGCCGTCTTCGAGGTGGGCGGCGAGCGCGTCCGGCTCGACGTCTCCGGCGCGTCCGGCTCCTCGGTGGCCGAGGTACTCGCCCGGACCGGCCCCGAGGTGGGCCGGGAGCAGGGGGTGCCGGTGACGGTCCGCGACGTCAACCCGCTCCAGGAAGGAGATCCGCGCGGACTCGCCCTGTTCTACATCTCCCTCGCCGCGGTGATCGTCGGCTTCGTCGGCGCCATCCAGCTCAGCGTGCACGCCCGCGCCCTCAACCCCGGGGAGCGGATCGCCTTCACCGCCGGCTACGCGATGCTGTGCGCCTTCGCCATCGTCGCGGTGGTGGACTGGCTGCTGGACGCGGTGGACCTGCCGTTCGCGGAGTCCTGGCTGATCCTGTCCCTCACCCTGTTCGCCTCCGGCATGGTCTTCTCCATGTTCAACGCGCTGATCGGCCGCTGGGCGATGCTCCCCACCTGGGGACTGATGGTGCTGGTCGGCAACCCCTCGTCCGGCGGCGCGGTGTCCTGGCCGCTGCTCCCGTCCCCGCTGGTCGTCCTCGGCCGCTGGCTGCCGCCGGGCGCCTCGGTCAACGCCCAGCACACCGCGGTCTACTTCCGCGACCACCAGCACCTCTTCCCGTTCCTGGTGCTCACCGGGTGGGCCGTCCTGTCCGGCACGGTGTTCTGGGTCTGGCGGCACCGCCACCCCGGCGGCCGCGAAGGGCCGGGCGAGGCGGCCGCGCCCCGGACCGGCGACGCCCCGGCGAGCTGAGCCGCGCCCCGGACCGGCGACGCCCGGCGAGCCGAGCCGCGCCCGCCGGGGCTCCCGGGGCCTCCGTCCGGTCGCCGGGCCGGGGCTGCCGCTCCGTCCCGCCCGGGTTGCCGCGCCGAGCCGCCGCGCCGGACCTGGTGAACCGTGCGCCCGGGGCGCGGCGTTGTCCCGGGAGCGCCCCGGGACGGTGGCGGCTCCGTCACGCGCCCGCCGATTGCCGCCGGATCCGTTCCTAAGGCCACGGGCCCGTGCCAGGCTGGAGGCCGTGACCGCTGAGAGCCTGGACCGTGTGACCGGTGTGACGCCGGAACACACGACCGTGCAGTACGGAAACGCCGCGGACCCGCTCGCGGAGGACGCGCCGCCCGGCGACCCGGACCCGCGGCAGGCGCCGGCCACCGCCGCGACCGCGGTGGGCGCCCCGCCCGGCGCCGCGACCGGTGCGGACCCGGTGCCCGGGACCGCACCGCCGGAGCTGCCGGCCCAGGGCATGACCACCCGGGAGCTGCCGGCCCAAGGAATACCGGCCCAGGACCTGCCGGCCCGGGACCTGCCGCCGACCGGGCACCTGCCGGCCCGGGACCTGCCGCCGTTCGGGCACCTTCCGCCGGTCGGCGCCGCACCCGCGGGCGCCGCACCGTCGGTCACCGCCGCCGGCACGCTGCCCGGGCAGCCGACGGCCGGGCAGCCGGCGCCCGGGCAGCCGACGTCCGGGGAGACCGACGACACCCCGCGCGCGGGCCGCCCCGTGGACCGGCCGGAGCACTTCGAGGCCCTCCGCGCGCACCTCCTCGGCCTGGCCTACCGGATGCTGGGGGAGGCCGGTGAGGCCGAGCGGGTGGTCCACGAGGCCCACCTCCGCTGGCAGCGGGCGGAGGCCGTGGACGTCCCCCGGGCCTGGCTGATCCGGCTCGTCGCCGACCTCTCCGTCAGCCGCTTCGCCGCGGCCCGGGCCCGCCGGGAGCAGTATGTCGGATCCTGGCTCCCCGAGCCCGTGCGGTACGCCGAGACCCGGCTGGGCCCGCTGGAGACGGCCGGGCAGCGCGAGTCCCTCTCCCTGGGGGTGCTGGTGCTGCTGGAGCGACTCGCCCCCGCCGAACGGCTGGCCTTCGTGCTCCGGGAGGCGTTCGGCCACAGCGACGCCGAGACGGCCCGGCTGCTGCGGATCGAGGAGGCCGACGTCCGCCACCTGCACCACCGGGCCCGGGCCGAGGTGGGCGCCCCGCGCCGGCGCCCCGCCAACCCGCCCGAAGAGGGCGCCCGGATCGTCGGCCGGTTCCTCGCCGCGGTCGTCGACGGCGACGCGGAGGGGCTGGAACAGCTGCTCACCGACGATGTGATGGCCTGGTTCGACGGCGGCGGGAAGGTCGGTACGCCGCGGCGCCCGGCCATCGGCAGCGCCAAGGTCGCCCGGCACCTGATCGGCTGGGCGGCCGAGTCCGGGGTGGCGCGCGCCGCGACGCAGATCAGCGCGGTGAACGGGGAGCCCGCCGTGCTGGTCCACGAGTCGGGGGTGCTGACCTGCGTCATCGCCCCCGAACTGGTACCCGGCCGGATCGTCGGCGTCCGCACCATCGCGAACCCCGACAAGCTCGCCTTCGCGGCCGCGCAGCGCGGCTGACCTCCGCGACCGCGGGAGGGGACGCGCGGCGCGCCTTCGACCGCCGGTCTCGACGCCGGGATCCGGGAGCCCGCCCGGGCGGGGGTGAGCGGTGCCGCGCCGGGCCGGGGCGTCGCACAGCCCGCGGACGGGTCACCGGACCGGCCGCACCCGGCGGCCCGCCCGGCGAGCCGCCCGCCCGCTCGGCTCGTGAACCGCGGGTGCGAAGACATCTCCCGGCGGAGGAACACGTACGTCGACAAACGATCCGCCGCGACCTGGAAACCCCCGGGTTCGATCACCTCGCGTCACTCTTCGGCGTCATCCGATCAACCAGGTCCTACCGGCAGCTTTTCGGCTGAGAATCTCTTCCCGACGGGGCAGGTTCTTACGGAGACGACATGGATCAAGACGAACTCTTCAACCAGTTACGGGCGCAGAAGCTGAAGATCCTGGGCGAACACCACGCCGAGACGCGGCGGCTGCAGGAGGAGACGTCGGCCCGGCTCCAGGAGGTCACCCGGAAGGCGGTGCGGGCCGCCCGGGAGGGCCAGACCATCCCCTGCCTGGTCCGCTGGACGCCGGGCCCGGACCTCACCATCTACCACTCGCGCGACGCGCCGTGCGGACGGGTCCGCGACCGCCGGAACTTCCGCCGGATGAACGAACGCTCGGCCCGGAACGCGTCGCCCTACTGGACGCTCTCCCGCTGCACCGCCTGCCTGTGGTCGCGGGCGGCGGCCATCCACGGCAAGCGGCTGCTCGACGAGTCCGGCGGCGCCTAGCCGGCCGGCGCCCCGCCGCGGGCGCTCGCCGCTCCGAGGGAGCACGCGCCGGGCGTCCGCGGCAGCATCCCGGGCCGGGGCCCGTGGCAGCATCCCGCGCAGGGGCCCCGTGGCTGGACGTCGTGCCGGGCCGGCGGGCACCCGGCGGGAGACAACAGAAATGCCCGCTCCGAGAACCCTCGGGGCGGGCATCTTCCCTGATCAGGGACTGTGGCTGGGGCCGGGGTCGAACCGGCGACCTTCCGCTTTTCAGGCGGACGCTCGTACCAACTGAGCTACCCAGCCATGGGCACCCCCAGCTCTCGACGAGCTCAGGGCAGCAACCTCGCGGTTGCAGCGGTCCTGACGGGATTTGAACCCGCGGCCTCCACCTTGACAGGGTGGCGAGCACTCCAAACTGCTCCACAGGACCAAGCTTGTGCGAGCACTAGTCTCGCACATGGTGTTGCGTGCCCCCAACGGGATTCGAACCCGTGCTACCGCCTTGAAAGGGCGGCGTCCTGGGCCACTAGACGATGAGGGCTGATGGCCCACCTGTTGCGCCTTCCGGCGCCGTCGGGGACGTGAGAAGCATATGGGATGGCGGCTGGGTTCGCCAAAACGGTTAACGGAGAGGTCGGCGGGGGTGCCGCGCGGGTGGGACGGACGGCGGGCGGCACTGCCCCGTCCGGGGCTCGCTGGCGGACAATGGCGGCGTGCTGGAGATGACGCGCGAGGAGTTCGAGGAGCTGGTCGCCGAGGCGCTGGACCGGATCCCCCCGGAACTGACGCGGCTGATGGACAACGTGGCGGTGTTTGTGGAGGACGAGCCGCCCCCGGAGGACCCCGAGCTGCTCGGGCTGTACGAGGGGACGCCGCTCACCGACCGGGGCGAGTGGTACGCGGGCGTGCTGCCGGACCGGATCACGATCTACCGGGGGCCCACCCTGCGGCTGTGCGAGTCCCGGGAGGACGTGGTCGCCGAGACCGAGATCACCGTGGTGCACGAGATCGCCCACCACTTCGGTATCGACGACGAGCGGCTGCACGCGCTGGGCTACGGCTGAGGCCGCCGGGCGGGCCGCCGGACGCGGGCCCTGGGGCGCGGTGCGCCGCCTGGCCCGTGCGGACCCGCGCCCCGGCCGCCGGCACGCGGCCGCGGGCGCGGTGGCACCGGCCGGAGAGCGAGCCGGAGACCGAGGACGAGGGCCGCCCGGGTACCGCACCGGTCGCGGCCGGTCCGGGCGCGCCGGCGGCGTGTCCTGGGCGGTGCGGTGCCAGTTGGGCAGGGGGCCTGTTCCCCGCGGCCTGGAGGTGGCTCGCCCATGCCTGGAATTCCCGCCCGCCCCGCTCGTCCGTCCGCGCGTGCCGCGACGCGGGTGGCCGCCGTCGTGGCCGCCGCCGTGGCGCTGGGCGGCTGCATGAGCATCTCCGACGACGACGACCGGCCGGACAAGCGGGGCCGGACCGAGCAGCGGGGCCGGGCCGCGGAACCGGGCGGCGGGGCGGGTCCGCCCGGGCGGACCGCGCGGACCGGTGGGGACACGGCGCACCGGGACGGCAAGGGCGGCGGGGACGGCGAGGACGGCAAGGGGAAGAAGGGCGAGCGGGACGGGAAGGGTGACCCGTCGGCGTCCGCGTCCCCGTCCGCGCGATCGGGGGCGGGGGAGTCCTCGTCGGGTTCCGGGGCCTCCGGTGAGCCGTCGTCCGCGCCCTCCGAGCACGGCGGGGCCCCCTCGGACACCCCGCCCGCGCCGCGGCCGCCGGAGCCCTCCTCCCCGCCGCCGCAGACCTCGGACCCCGGGACCTCCGACCCCGGGCCCACCGCGCCCGCGCCGTCCGGCGACCCCGGCGGCGGGGACCAGGGCGGCGGCGAGGGTGGCGGCAGCGGCGGTCCGGCGGATCCCGGCTGACCGGACCGCGACGGCCCCGGGGCGGCCCCGCTACGGCCGGGCGGCCCGGCGGCCCCGGGGCTCCCGGTCGTGGGCCGCACCGGCGCGGGCCGGGGCGGGGATGAGGGCGCGGACCAGGGCGGCGGCAGGGGCGCGGTTCGAGACGGGGACAGGGCCGGCGGCAGGGGTGGAGCCCGGCTGAGCGGACCGCGACGCGTCCGCCCCGGGGCGGCCCCGCCTGGGGCCGGCGGCGGGTGGATTCCGGCGCGGTCCGGGGGCCCCGGTCGGGTGAATTTGCTTTCGACGGGTGGGAGTGCGTATGGTGGTAGATCGTTTGATCCCATTTGCCCGGCGCCCCAACCGAAGCGCGCCGCGTGGCGCGTTCCTTACCTTGCCGTGGCTGACCGCATTGAGGCGGTCTTTTGCGAAACACGGAGCTTGGGCGCGTGCCGAGACTCCGGAAGGTTTCGCATTTCGCATGTCCATTTCCACTGATCACTCCGTCATGCCCGCCGCCGACGAGGCCGTGGAGTCCACCGAGCCGACTCCGGTGACCGAGGCGGCCGAGGCGGCCGAGGAGACGGCTGCCGAGCAGGCGCCCGAGATCACCTTCGCCGACCTGGGGCTTCCCGAGCAGATCGTCCGCAAGCTGGCGCAGAACGGGGTGACCACGCCCTTCCCGATCCAGGCCGCGACCATCCCGGACGCGCTGGCCGGCAAGGACATCCTGGGCCGTGGCCGTACCGGCTCCGGCAAGACCCTCTCCTTCGGCCTGCCGCTGCTCACCACCCTGGCCGGGGGGCACACCGAGAAGAAGCGCCCGCGCGGTCTGATCCTCACCCCGACCCGCGAGCTCGCCATGCAGGTGAGCGACGCGCTGCAGCCGTACGGCGACGTGCTGGGCCTGAAGCTGAAGGTCGTCTGCGGCGGTACTTCGATGGGCAACCAGATCTACGCCCTGGAGCGCGGTGTCGACATCCTCGTCGCCACTCCGGGCCGGCTGCGCGACATCATCGACCGCGGTGCCGCGTCCCTGGACAAGATCCAGGTGACGGTGCTGGACGAGGCGGACCAGATGGCCGACATGGGCTTCCTGCCCGAGGTCACCGAGATCCTCGACCTGGTGCCGCAGGGCGGCCAGCGGCTGCTGTTCTCCGCGACGCTGGAGAACGAGATCGACACCCTGGTCAAGCGCTACCTGGTCGACCCGGTGACGCACGAGGTCGACCCGTCCGCGGGTGCGGTCTCCACCATGACCCACCACGTCCTGGTGGTGAAGCCCAAGGACAAGGCCCCGGTGACCGCCGCCATCGCGGCGCGCAAGGGCCGCACCATCATCTTCGTCCGCACCCAGCTGGGCGCGGACCGGGTGGCCGAGCAGCTGTGTGACGCGGGGGTGCGGGCCGACGCCCTGCACGGCGGCATGACGCAGGGTGCCCGGACCCGGACCCTGGCCGACTTCAAGGACGGCTACGTCAACGTCCTGGTCGCCACCGACGTCGCCGCGCGCGGCATCCACGTCGACGGCATCGACCTGGTGCTCAACGTGGACCCGGCCGGCGACCACAAGGACTACCTGCACCGCAGTGGCCGCACCGCCCGTGCCGGGCAGAGCGGCACCGTGGTGTCCCTCGCGCTGCCGCACCAGCGCCGGCAGATCTTCCGGCTGATGGAGGACGCGGGCGTGGACGCCTCGCGGCACATCGTCGGCGGCGCCGGGGCGTTCGACGAGGACGTGGCCCGGATCACCGGTGCCCGCTCGCTCACCGAGGTGCAGGCCGAGTCGGCGGCGAACTCCGCCAAGCAGGCCGAGCGCGAGGTGCAGCAGCTCACCCGTGAGCTGGAGCGGGTGCAGCGCCGGGCGAACGAGCTGCGGGAGGAAGCCGACCGGCTGGCCGCCCGGGTCGCACGGGAGCGCGGCGAGGAGCCGCAGGCGCCCGCCGCCGCGGTGGAGCAGGCCGAGGCCGGCCAGGGCGACGCCGCCGCCGCGGTGAGCACGCCGCTGGTGCCGGAGCAGGCCGCCGCCCCGGCCGCGGAGGTCACCGCCGCCGCGGACGAGGCGCCGCGTCGCGCCGCCGGCCACGAGCGGGGCTCCTACGAGCGCCGGGACCGGGACGACCGGGGCTTCAACCGGGACCGCCGGGACAACGACCGCGGCGGCTTCAACCGCGACCGTGACCGGGACCGCCGGGACGACCGGGGCGGCTTCAACCGCGACCGCCGGGACGGCGAGCGCGGCGGCTTCAACCGGGACCGTGACCGGGAGCGCCCGTCCTTCAACCGGGACCGCCGGGACAACGACCGCGGCGGCTTCGGCGGCAACCGTCCGTACGAGCGCCGGGACCGGGACGACCGCGGCTTCGGCCGCGACCGTGACCGGGACCGCCGGGACAACGACCGCGGCGGCTTCAACCGGGACCGTGACCGGGACCGCCGGGACGACCGGGGCGGCTTCAACCGCGACCGCCGGGACGGCGAGCGCGGCGGCTTCAACCGGGACGGCGGCGAGCGCGGCGGCTTCAACCGGGACCGCCGGGACGACCGTCCGGGTCGCCCCTTCGAGCGGCGCGAGCACGGCCACCGTGACCACCGCGACCACAACCACCGTGGCGGGGACCGCCCGTTCGGCCGGGACCGCCGGGACGACCGTCCGGCGCGCCGGGACGACCACCGCGGCGCCGGCGGCCGGTCCTTCGACCGCCGTGCCGACAAGCCCCGCTGGAAGCGGAACGGCTGATCCGGGCGGCGGCTGACCGCGGCCGCCGCACGACACGAAGGCCCGTACGACAGGACCCGGACCCCGGGTGTCGTACGGGCCTTCGCGCGTCGGAGGTAAGTCCGGCTCCACGGCGCCGCGTTGGGTTCCCCGAAAGGCTTCCACGGCTCGCTGGGGGTATTGGCTCGGGGCTTGGTCCCCGTCCGGGCTATGCTGCGGTGTACGGGTCATTAGCTCAATTGGCAGAGCAGTGGACTTTTAATCCATTGGTTCAGGGTTCGAGCCCCTGATGACCCACCCAGAACGGCAAGGTCAGTGCGCGGCCGAAGCGCCTCGGATGTCACTCCGGTGCCTCGACCCCCGCCCTGCTGGTCCGCTGCGGGCCCGAGAGGTCAGCGGTCATGCTTGCCGGCCGGCGGCGGCGTGACGAGGTGCCGCCCGGGCGGGGCGTCCTCCGTGCTCTCCGTCCCGGCGGCGGTCAGCTCGGCCGCGGTCTCGGCCAGGGCATCGTGGAGCAGCCGGGTGTCGGTGAGGTACCGGCCGTCCGGGGGTACGGGGCGGTGCCAGTGGAGATCGCGGCCGCGGGTCGCGTGCCGGGACGGGACGCCGACGAACGCCACCTCCCGGTCGGTGGCACCGAGGACCTGCACGTCCGGGATGCGCCACCCGGTGGCGGTCCCGGGTTCCACCAGCCAGTACATGAGGCTGCCCGATCCGTCGATGATGACCGGTCCGGACTTCTCCCCCAGCTGGTCCAGGGCGGGGGCACCGATGTCGGTGGGGGCTCGGACGGCGTCCCACCAGCGGCCGGCGCGCTGCGCCGTGCTCTCCTCCGGCGGCACCCAGCGGCCGGTCACCGCTCGGGCTCCGTGACGGCGAGGAACGCCCGGCGGTCGTCCAGCCACGCGTCGAGGGTCAGGAACCGGTCGACGTACCGCACGTCGGTCCACGCGGGGGTGACGATGCCGCGGGCGGATCCGTGGGTGATCAGTCGGTCGATGCGGGGCCACTGCCGGCGGTGGGCCATGGGGATGGCGGGCGGCGCGTGGTCGATGATCTCGGCGGTGACCTCGCAGCGCTGCCGGGCGGCGTACCGGCGCAAGCGGCCGAGCAGGACGTCCGGACGGCCGGGGCGGGCCGTCCTGGCGTAGAGGATGACCGGCCCGCCGCCGATCGGTAACGGGCTTGCCCGCTGGGCGGGCGGGCGGCGATGGGGTGCGTGGGTCGTCATGGTCGGCTCCGGTGACGGACTGTGTGGCTACCCTCACAGAGTGCCGGGATGGCCATCCGCTGGTGTTCCCGGATCGGGAACAACGGACATGGCCGTCGCTCCTTACATGCCGACCCAGGCGGCCAAGGAGGACAGCGACTCAGGGGCCCGGCGCTGGCGACGTACCAGTGTGCCGATGGTCTCCCGCATCAACGGGTGATACCGGGCCTGCTGCGGCGCCACCTTCCGGGCGCGCAGCAGGTACCGCTCCGCTGGTTCGTGCTTGCCCATCTGCGCGTAGGCGCGGGCCATCTCGATGTAGTACCGGCCCACCCGCATCTTCGGGTGCGACTCCGGGAAGTGCAGCCGGCGGGACTGCTGCACCGCCTGGCCCAGCTCTCCCAGCTCGACCAGCGTCGCGACGTCGAAGTGGGCGACGTTGGTCATGCCGAACGAGGACCAGTAGACGTCGGGCACATCCCGGCCGATCTCCGTCGCGGCCTTACGCGCCAGTTCGATGCGTCCCGTCACGGTGTCCGTGTCCTTCGCCTGGGCCGCGGAGATGGCCGCCGCCAGGTGGAGGCTGCCCGCCACGGCCAGGGCCTCGGTGGACCCGGGGTCGTCGTACTGCTCGACCAGGCGGTGACCGCGCTCGATCACGCGCAGGGCCATCTGGTTGTCGCCTCGGCGCAACAGCATGCTGCTGCGCTTGTTCAGCCGGATGGCGAGCAGCAGCGGGTCCTGGGCCTGCTCGGCCATCCAACCCATGCGTTCCAGGGCGATGGTGGCCAGGTGGTGGTAGCCGAGACGGTAGGCGAACTCGTACGCGGTCCAGTAGCACCAGCTCAGCGAGGTAGCGGCGCGCCGGTAGTCCGGCCCCGGCGAAAGCTCGCCCATCGCGGTGGTGAGTTCGCCGAGCAGGCCGGGCAGCGCGGTTCCGATGTCCTTGTACTCGGTGGCGCAGGCGCCGGCGCACAGGTCCCGCACGTCTCGCTCAACCTGTTCGAGCGGACGGGGAGTGACGTTCGGGTCGGGGCCGAGGTCGTACATGTCCAGGGCGTCCGAAAGCGGGGAGACGAGTCGGTCGAGCCGATCCTGCTGCAGCTCGGAGACGTACGGCTGGCCGGTCAGTGCGGCTACGTCGACTTGGAGGACTCTCGCCACCGCGGCGACCACACTGGGGGTGGCCGGCGCCAGCCCACGCTCGACCTTCGCGATGCATCCGCGGGAGAGGAACGCTCGCTGTGCGAGCGCCGATTGGGTCAACTGGCGAAGCTTCCGATAGTCGGCGATACGTGCGCCGATGTGCTCTCCGATGCTCAGTGGCATGCTGGGCTCCGTTCTGGCCTCGACACTCAGAACGCTACTCCCGGCCGGCTTCAGGGGTAAGAAACGAACGGTCCTCACCACCCGGTGGGGGCAGGCGGCGCGGCAGGCGTCCGTCGGGTCCGGGGCCCGGTGCCGGGGGCCGGGCCGGTGGGGGGCCGGTGGGGCCCGGGGTTACGGACGGCCGGTGGGGCCGAACGCGACCGGGAGCCGGTGCAGCCCGCGCATCAGGCCGGAGCGCCAGGTGAGGGTGGCGGGGTCGGCGGCGAGGCGGAGACCGGGGCAGCGCTCCAGCAGGCTGCGCAGCGCAACCGCGGCCTCCAGCCGGGCGAGCGGGGCGCCCAGGCAGTGGTGGACGCCGTGGCTGAACGCCAGGTGCCCGCGGGCGTCGCGCCCGATGTCGAAGCGGTCGGGGTCGGGGAAGCGCCGCGGGTCGCGGTTGGCGGCGACCAGGGCGACGAGTACCGGTTTGCCGGCGGGGATGCCGGTGCCGGCGATCTCCACGGCCTCGGCGGTGTAGCGGAAGGCGGAGGTGCCCAGGGGGCTCTCGTGGCGCAGCATCTCCTCGATCGCGCCGTCCAGCAGGGTCCAGTCGGCGCGCAGCGCGGCGAGCTGCCCGGGCTGGAGCAGCAGCGCGAAGGCGCCGCTGGAGATGAGGTTGACGGTGGTCTCGTGCCCGGCGACGAGCAGCAGGAAGGCCATGCCGATGGTCTCGTCGAGGGAGAGCCGGTCGCCGTCCTCGTCCGTGGCCCGGACCAGGGCGCTGAGCAGGTCGTCCCCGCCGGTGCGGCGTTTGGCGCCGATGAGTTCGGTGAGGTAGCCGGTCATGGCCTCGGCGGAGGCGGCCGCGTCGGGGTTGCCGGGGGTGACGATGTCGGCGGACCACTCGCTGAAGGCCTTGCGGTCGGGGGCCGGGACGCCGAGCAGTTCGCAGATGACGGCCATCGGCAGGGGCAGCGCGAAGCACTCCACGAGGTCGGCCCGGCCCTGCGGCAGCATGGCGTCCAGCAGTTCGTCGGTGATGCCCTGGACGCGGGGGCGCAGCGCCTCGATGCGCCGGGCGGTGAACTGGCCGGCGACCAGGCGGCGCAGCCGGGTGTGGTGCGGCGGGTCGACCTGGAGCATGTTCCGCCCGATGGCGTGCCCGCCGTCGTCCTCCCAGCCGCCCGAGTGCCGGACGTCGTTGCGCAGCCGGGGGTCGGAGAGGGCGGCCTTGGCCTCCTCGTGGCCGACGATCACCCAGACGTCGCCGGCGTCGGCGGTGCGGAGGCGGTGGACCGGGCCTCGTGCGCGGAGCTGGGCGAGGACCGGGTAGGGGTCGTCGGCGAGCGGTGTCCCGGGGCGTGTCAGGTCTTCGAGCGTGGGGGTGTGCATGGGTGTGCTCCCTGGTGGTGCGGCCGGCCGGGGGCGCGGCCGCGAGGGCCGGCGCACGGGCGCGGTGGCGCGGCCGGGTGGCGGCGCGGGCGCGGAAGGGGGCCGGAAACGTCGTCGTCGAGGAGAGGGGTGGGGGGTGTACCCGGGTGGGTGGGTACCCGGTGGTGAGTGGGGGGAGCGCGCGATGGTGGCGCGTCAGCGGGCGGCGCCGGTCAGGCCGGCAGCAGCGCCTCGATCCGGGCGACGACGTCCGGGGCGTCGGGCTTGACGCGTGAGCGGATGCGGTGGGCCACCCGGCCGTCGGGGGAGACGAGGAACTTCTCGAAGTTCCACTCGACGTCCCCGGCCACCCCGTGCTCGTCGGGGGTGGCGGTGAGCAGTTCGTAGACGGCGTGCCGTGCGGCGCCGTTGACCTCGACCTTCTCGAACAGCGGGAAGGTGACGCCGTAGGTGGTGGAGCAGAACTCCCGGATCTCCGCGGGGGTGCCGGGCTCCTGCTCCCCGAACTGGTTGCAGGGGAAGCCCAGCACGGCGAATCCTCGTGGCCCGTAGCGCCGGTGGAGTTCCTCCAGCGCGGCGTACTGGGGGGTACGGCCGCACTGCGAGGCGACGTTGACCACGAGCAGGGCCTTGCCCCGGTAGGGGCTGAGGTCCCCGGGCTCGCCGGCGAGGGTGCGGACGGGAATGTCGTACAGGGTCATGCCGGTGTGTCGCTCCTGTCGGTGGTACTTCGGCGGTCTGGTTCCGGGGCGGTCAGCCGGCCTGTCCGGTGGCGCCTTCCCAGTTCTTCCGGAAGGCGGCGACGAGGGCGGTGACGTCGTCGTCGGTCATCGCGGCACCCAGCCCGATCGTGACCGAGCGGCCGAGGAGCCCCTCGCTGGTCCGGAACCGCGGGGGCCGGTCCCACTCCACGCCCCACGGCGTGCGCCCCTCGCGTACCGCGCGGTTGGACGTCACGGTCTGCCCCTGGTACATCGTGTGCGCCGGGATGCCCGCCTCGTGCAGTCCGGCGACGAACCTGCGGGCGGCCAGCCGGGATTCGAGGAACAGCGTGAGGTCGCCGCCCGAGCCCTCCTCGTCGGGCAGCCTCCGCCACTGGACGGACAGGTCCGCGGTCTCGGCGCGGACCTGGCGGGCGACGTCCCGCAGCCGCCGGCACATCGGCGCCAGCCGGGGGAGCTGCGCGGACAGCACGGCCGCGGTCAGCTCGGTCATCCGGGTGTTGGTGCCGATGAACGGCGGCTGGTCGCCACTGCCCCGGGTCGCGCCCTTGGAGGTGGTGAACTGGCCGCCCTGGTCCTGGTACCTGGCCACCCGGTCGTACACGTCGGGGTCGGTCACGGTCACCGCGCCGCCCTCGCCGGCGGTGATGTTCTTGTCCAGCTGGAAGCTGAAGGCGCCGGCGTCACCGAGGCCGCCGACCGGCCGGCCGCGGTAGCCGACCCCGGCGGCCTGGGCGGCGTCCTCCACCACCCGCAGCCCGTGCCGGCGCGCCACCTCCAGGATCGGGTCCATGTCGGCGGCCACGTTGCCGAGGTGGACCGGCATCACGCCCCAGGTGCGTTCGGTGACCAGCCCCGCCAGCTGCCCGGGGTCCAGGGTGAGGGTGTCGTCGACCTCCGCGAACACCGGTATGCCGCGGGCGGCGACGACCGCGCTGACGCTGCCGACGAAGGTCACGGCGGGCACGATGACCTCGGCGCCCGCCGGGATGCCGAGGCCGACCATCGCGGCGGTGAGGGCGGCGGTCCCGGACGACACGGCGACCGTGTGCGGGACCCCCGCCAGCTCGGAGAACTCGCGCTCGAAGGTGTCGGTGCGGTGGCCCAGGTCCGGCCCGTAGTAGCGGAACAGCGACCGGGACCGGATGACCTCCATGGCGGCGGCGGCCTCTTCCTCGCCCCACAGCGCGAGGGCCCGCCAGGTCTCGTAGCGCATCCCGGGTTCGCCGGTCACTCGGCCGCTCCCGTCGCCGTGTCGAGGTCCGTCGTGCTGTGGCCCACCAGGAAGTCCTCCAGGAAGAGGTAGTCGAGCTGGCTCGGCCCGAAGAAGGCCAGTGCCTGCTCGGGGGTCTCCACGATCGGTTCGCCGCGGTCGTTGAAGGAGGTGTTGAGGACCACCGGCACGGAGGTGATCTCGCCGAACCGTTCCACCAGTGCGTGGAAGGGGCCGTTCGCCTCGGCGGTCAGGGTCTGCACCCGCGCCGTCCCGTCGACGTGGGTGATGGCCGGGACCTCCTGGCGCTTGTCCTCCCGCACCGGCGCGACGATCAGCATGTACGGGGACTCGATGTCGAGGTCGAAGTACTCCGACGCCCGTTCCGCCAGGACCGCGGGGGCGAACGGCCGGAACCACTCGCGGTGCTTGACCTTGCTGTTGAGGATGTCCTTCATCTCCGCGCGCCGCGGGTCCGCCAGGATGCTGCGGTGCCCGAGGGCCCGGGGCCCGAACTCGGAGCCGCCGGTGAACCAGCCGATGAGCGAGCCCTGCGGGAGGAGTTCGGCGGCCAGCCGGGCCGGCTCGGCCACCCGCCGGTAGGGCAGCCCGGAGGCGTCCAGCGCGGCCTGGATCTCCTCGGTGGTGTACCGGCGGCCGAGGTAGGTGTGGCGCTGGGGCCGCGGGGAGCCGGCGGGGGCTTTCGGGCCGCGCGGCCGCGGCTGCTCCCCGAGCACGTGGTAGCCGTAGTAGGCGCAGCCGACGGCGCAGCCGTTGTCACCGGCGGCGGGCTGGGCGAAGACGTCGGTGAACGGGGTGTCCCGCAGGATCTTGCCGTTGGCGACCGAGTTGAGCACCACCCCGCCGGCCAGGCAGAGGCGGGTCAGCCCGGTCTCCCGGTGCAGCCAGTGGGCGGCGTGCAGGACCGCGGTCTCCAGCAGGTCCTGGGCGGCCCAGGCGAGGTCGGCGCCGCGGGTGAACCGCTCCTCGCCCTCCAGCCCGTCCAGCGCGTGCTCGACGAAGTTCAGCAGTCCGCCGCTCCGCAGGTGCAGCTCGAACCTGCCCTCCGGCAGCAGGTCCAGGTGGCGGCGGAACTCGGCCCGGTAGCGGTCGGTGCCGTAGGGCGCGAGGCCCATGGTCTTGCCGTCCTCGGTCAGGTACCAGTCGCCCGCCTCGTAGAGGGTGAAGCCGATGGCCTTGCTGACCGCCTTGTACATGAATCCCAGCGAGTGGTCGCTGTCGCCGGCCTGGTAGACCCGGTCCGAGCGGAGCCCGTCGGTGCTCCAGTTCTTCCCGTACACCTTGGATATCTCGGTGATCTCGGTGCCGCTGCCGACCGACAGGGTCATCGTCTCGATGCCCTGTTCCTCGTCGTAGAGGCTGCCGGCGCCGTCGACGACGAGGATCGCGGCCTCGGGGAAGGGCGAGGGGTAGAAGGCGCTCGCGGCGTGCGCCATGTGGTGCCTGATCAGCGTCGTGCGGCTGCGGAACGGGAAGTAGCAGCTCGGCAGGAGCGTGTCGTCCGCGACGATCGCCTCCACGTCGGCGAGCCGGACCCCGTGCGTTTCCAGGCAGTACCGCCAGCACTGGTTCGCCAGCGAGTTCACATTGACGGCGTACTTGCGTCGAGCCAGGCGCTCTTCTTCGATGCCGACGGCGATCTCGCCGTTTTCGACGAGAGCAGCCGAGAAGTCATGATTTGAACCGCCGAGACCCAGAGCGAGCATACAGCCGTCCTTACTCCCAGTTCAGGCGTACCGATTTGGTGAGTACGGGACGCAACGCTACAACGTCACGCCGTGTTGGCCTACAGGCGAATATGAGCCATCCTCCACTCGGATCGAGTCGCGTTGCGGCCGGCCGGAAAGACCTGCTGCATGAGGCATTGACCTTGTATCCAGGGAAAACCTAGACTCCCCGGTCAACGGCAGAGTCATGCGCAAAAACAACCTGAATGCGGTGATGAAGGCGTGGCGCTGAAGACTCATTTCCGCGATGCGATGTTCGCGCATCGCGATGGACAGAACCGCCTCAAGCTCCTCATGAACGACATGGTCATCGAGGAACAGCTATGTCAGATGCGGTGTTCCTACTGCCTCACCGAGGACTTCAACCTCCTCATGAACGTCCCGGACGCCAGACTGCGCCTGACCACCGACCGGCGAGCGGACTGGCACGAGATTCTCGACGCCTATCACCGTCACGTGGACAGCCCGATCATGCGCCTCAGCGGCGGTGAGTTCTTCTGGCTGAAGGGCTCCACCGAGTTCGTCGAGGAATGCAGCGAGAAGTACGAGGTCGTCCAGGTCATCACCAACGGTGTGTTCCTCACGCCACCGCGGCTGGAGGCCCTCGCCGCGCTGGGCAACGTCCAGTTGTGCCTCTCCCTCGACGGCCACACGCTGGAGATGAACGGCCACCGGCTGCCGCCGAAGCAGCACCGGCTCTTCGACGTGATCATGAAGCACCTGGACCACGCGGTCGAGCTGGGGATTCCCATCGAGATCCAGGCGGTGCTCACCGACCTGAACGTCGCCTCCCAGGCGGACTTCGCCGAGTTCCTGCTCCAGCGGTACGGGCAGGGCGTGATGTTGTACTTCTTCCCGGTGCGCGGAGAAACCCGGACCTCGCACGCGCCGCCGCTCGGAGATCATTTCGCGACCCTGCTGGAGCGCTACGACGAGTTGCAGCCCGTTCTGCCGCCGCGCGCCTTCGTCGAGCACATAGGGAACCAGCTGAGCACCGGTGTGCGTACCCTGCGGTGCTATGCGACGTCCACCATGGTGCAGCTTTTCGGTCAGGGTGACGTCTCCTGCTGCCCGTATGCCTGGCTCAAGCCGATGGGTAATATCACCGAGCAGCCGGAGCTGATTTCCGAGCAGTTCGGGAAGCACCAGCACTACGATATGTTCATGCAGCCCCGGCCGCGTTTCTCGTACTGCAAGAGCTGCACCGGGCCGATCGACGTGGTCAATCTCTACCTCTTCGGCGGGATCTCCGAGGAGGAAATCGCGCGCTGTGCACCGTACGCCGGGCCCCGGGCTCTCGAACGGCTGCGGGAGCTGAAGGCGGCATTCGAGCCGATTTTCACGCCGGCCGAGTGAACGCCCCCCATCCGATCCCGTGGACGGTGGAATGTCAGAACCAGAGCACCCAAGGCGTCGAGGAGACGTAATGATATCCGTGGACGGGATTTCCGGCGACGATTTCGCGGGGGCCGGACTGCGCAGGCTCGGCACGCTGCCGCAGCACGACCTGCTCACTCTGGCCGGGGACTGGCTCGGCGAGCTGGCGCCGTGGCGGAACACCGGGAGCCTGGCGGCGATCTCCACCTCGCTGTCCGCCGAGTCCGTCCTGGCCTCGCTGTTCGTCTTCGGCGAGCCGGTGGCGGAGGCCGACGCCCGCGCCGGGGTCCCGGGCCCGCTGCTGGACCTGCTGCTGCGCGCCCGGGTGCTCTCCGAGGAGTCCGGGAAGCTGTCCGCCGACTACTGCCTGGTCCGCGGGGACGGCATGTCGCTGCTCGCCGCGTGGCGGGCGGCGGGCCGCGACACCGGGTCCTACGCGCCGTGGGTCGGCACCGACTCGATGACCCTGTCCCGGCTGGTGGCGGCGCGCCGCCGGGCCCGGACGGCGCTGGACCTGGGCTGCGGCACCGGCATCCTGGGGCTCTCGGCGGCCAGGAACGGCGCCGACGTGGTCTCGGTCGACGTCAACCCCGAGTGCCTGGCGGCCGCCACGTTCAACGCCCACCTCAACGGGCTGGGCGACCGGCTGACGGCGGTCGAGGGGGACATCATGTCCCTGGCGCTGGACTCCCGGTTCGACCTCGTGGTGTCCAACCCGCCCTGCCTGCCGCTGCGCCGCGGATCGCTGGGCTGGCTGGCCGGCGAGGCGGGCCTGGACGGCCTGGAGTTCTTCTGGGAACTGCTGCGCCGGGTGCCCGACCTGCTCACCGAGGACGGGGAGGCGCTGCTCCAGGCCGCCGCGTACGGCGACGAGCGGGGACCGTTCTTCGTGCCGGAGCTGGAGGCCGAACTGCGCCGCCTGAAGGTCTCCGGACGGCTGCTGCTGCGGCCCTCGACGCCGCCGCGCTGGCCGGCCTTCGCGCCGCGCGACGAGAACCAGCAGCTGACCGGGGTGCTCGGCGACGAGGTCCGGGAGTACGTCACGAGCATCGGTGCCACGCACTACTACGGGTTCGTCCTCTCCGTGCGGTCCGGTGACGGTCTGGAGGTCGGCCGCTTCCAGTGATCAGGCGGCCGGCCCGATCCACTCCGGCCCCAGCTCGGCCAGCTCCCGGGAGGCGACCGCGTCGGTCGCCTCCCGCAGGCTCAGGCGCGAGGTGTCGACCAGCCGGATGCCGGGTACGTCGGGCACCTCCGCGTCCAGGTGCCGTTCGGCCAGCCGGCCCTCGATGAAGTGCTCGCCGCCCGGATCGTTGCCGATCCGGGCGGCGAGGGCGTCGGGGTCGGCGCGCAGCCCGTAGTAGACCGCCTCCGCGCCGAGGTCCTGGAACACCTTCTGGAAGCGCTCGTAGGCCCGGTTGGCGAGGACCACCCCGCTGATGACCACGACCCGGGCTCCCCAGTCGCGGTAGACGGGCAGGGTGGCCCGCACGGTCGACGCCATCAGGTCGTACAGCGGCTGGTCGCCGTCCCACGGGTAGACCACGGGGTCGCAGTCCATCGCCGCGGACGGCACGCCGTACCGGGCCACCAACTGGTGGCCCAGCCGGGTCTTCCCCACTCCGGGGGCTCCGGTGATCACCACGATCCGCATCAGACGGCGCCCTCGCGCACGGTGCCGACCAGCCGGAAGCCCAGGTGCGGGATCTTCAGGAGCTTGGCGCCCGAGTCGATGTCGAGGAACTTCTGCTTCAGTACCGAGGTCACCCGGTTCACGTCCTCGCCCCCGGTGGCCGCGGTGAGGTCCTCGCGGGAGACGATCTGGCCCGACCGGCCGGCGAGCAGCCGCAGCAGCCCGGCCTCGGCGTCGGTGACCGGCACCGACTTCGACGGGGAGCACAGCGACCCCTTGCCGTCGAGCGTGAGCACCTGGGTGTTCTCCGGCGGGGTGACGTTCCTGAGGTAGTTGAGGGTCTCCACCAGCCGGGGCCGCCGCAGCGGACTGGCCAGGGTGAAGCTGTAGCCGCCGGAGACCGCGGCGAGCACGTCGGTCGCGGATATGCCGTCCAGCACGGCGACCGGGTAGCCGCCCCGGCCCTTGACGTCCGCGACGGTCAGGTCCTCCGGCGCGGGGGCCGCGCTGCGGTGGAAGGACACCAGCAGGGCGTCCGGGGGAGTCTCGTGGCCGGCCTCCGGGTCGGCGTCGTGCAGGGTGAGCCCGACTTCGGCGCACGCCTCGGCCAGGACCTCGAGGTCCGCCGGGGCAAGGGACTGGGCCAGAACGTACATAGGTAACCCTCCACAGGGGCGGCGGGGCCGCGGTCGCTGGTCGTGGGTGGGAGAGGTGGTCAGCCGGGGATCCGCCAGATCCGCTCGGCCGCCGGGTGGTCCGACTTCTCTGCCAGGTGGGTGCCGTGCCGTCCGATGCGGCGGATGATGCCCTGGCGCACCTGGATGCGGTAGGCCCGCAGCGCCTCGCGCTTGGTGAGGGCCGCCAGGTCGTCCACCGGCCGCAGTTCCGGGGACGGTTCGCCGAGTCCGGCCGCGGCGAGGCGGGGGGCGAGCCGCCGCGCGGTCTCCTCGGCGGAGGAGAACAGGGAGTACGGCTGGTCCTCGTAGAAGGCCACCCGGGCGCCGTCGAGCCGGCCGTCCCGCGCCAGCGCCAGCACCGCCTCCCGGCAGGCGAGGTGGTCGACGTGCCCGCCGACGCCCAGCGGCGCGTACACCTCGGCGGCGCCGTCCAGCAGGGCGGCGAGCCGGTCGGTGACGGCACCGAAGAGCTCCGGCTCCTCCTGCGCGAACCCGCCCGACCAGGCCGTGGCCGCGAAGAACGCGTCCCGTCGGAGATCCCGGTCGGCGGCGTCGACGAAGCCCAGCAGTTCCACCCGGGCGCCCAGCACGCGGGCGGCGACCGCCTCCTCGTCCAGCAGCAGACGCCGGGTCAGCTCCGGCCGGTCGGCGTAGTACGGCTCCTTGGTCCAGGTCTCGACGCTGAAGACGTCGAGGAACCGGGCCCCTTGGCGCGCCACCGTCCCGCCGAGGGCGAGCGCCGCGTCGTCCGGGTGCGGAGACACGATGACCGGGGCGTCCGGGGCGTCCGGGGCGGCGGGGCCGGCCCCGGCCGCGGGCGCCAGCACCACCAGGCCCTCCCGCCGCCACCGCTCGACGGTCTCCCGCTCCGCAGCGGGGAACCCGCCCAGCGGGCGGCTGCCGTCGCAGCGTGCCAGCAGGTCCGCGTCACCGTCCGGGGGCCGGTCCCCGCCGGACACCTCGCGCCCCATGAATTGGATCAGTCCGTCTGCCGTTTCCACATGTGGCAGCGCGATCGGGCACCATGTGTCAGGAATCTCCGTCATGTAACTCCGAGCCCGAAGTGACGAATAACAGACGCAATACGGGCGGCACTGTACCGATCGCCGACAGGTTCCCACAGAGGCCGAACCAGAAAGGCAGAAACACGGGGACGGGTGGCCGAAAAGCTGCCTCCGGAGAGTGTCGGGTCAGCCCCCTGCCGAGACGGCCAACGGAGGCGATTCCGGCCAATCATCCGGTGCGGACGCCCGTTCCGCAGGCCGCCGCCACCCCGGGCGCGACGGGTGCGTTACGGGTGAAGATCGTAAGTGAACCGGCACCTCAGCCCGCTTGTGCGGGAACCCGCGGAAGATCGTCAAGGCGTGGCTCCGGCCGGTTCCGCCGGCCGCGCACTCCATGGCCGAACATGTGCGGACGCCGGGAATCGGCCACGCGGTAGGCACCCTTGTGGTGGCCCCATTGCGTGGGAGATCTTCTCCTGTAGCCTCAAAGAGCGACATGGCCTGGCGGAGCGCGATTAGGGGGCGAAGCAGGGAATGGAGACTCGGGTACTACTTGTACAGCAAGGAGTCTGGGGCAATTCCGCAGCTTCCATGCCGCTGGCGATCGGTTACCTGAAGTCCTATGCCGACGCTGATGAGCGCATTCGGCGACGCATGGACATCTCCATCAGGAACTATCCCGGCGACGCCGGTCTGAACGCGATGGCCCGGGACCTGGTGCGGGACGGTTGTCCGGACATCCTGTGTTTCTCCGTCCTGGGCTGGAACTACCGCTCGTTCGGAACCCTGGCGGAGACGTTCAAGCAGCTGAACCCGGACGGCTGGGTGATCTTCGGCGGCAACCACGTCGCCCACCAGGCGGAGCGCGTCTTCCGTATGTTCCCGCAGGTCGACGTGGTAGTGAACGGCGAGGGGGAGCTGGTCTTCCGGGACCTCATGAACGGCTACCTGGACGGCGCCCGCCCCACCGAACTGCACGGGATCGCCGGCGTCTCCTTCCGTGAGGCGGACGGCAACCTCGTCACCACGCCGGAGCGGGAACGCATTCAGGATCTCGAGATCCTGCCGTCCCCCATTCTCAGCGGAGCGATACCGCTGGTGGACAAACAGGGGCGTTTTCTCTACGACTACGCCCTGATGGAGACCAACCGCGGATGTCCTTACAAGTGCGCCTTCTGCTACTGGGGAGGCGCGACCGGGCAGAAGATGCGGGCATTCTCGCGGGAGCGGCTGCGCGAGGAACTCGAAGTCCTGGGCCGGAACGGCGCGGACATCCTCATGCTCGCCGATTCCAACTTCGGGCTGCTGCGCGAGGACGAGGAGTTCCTCGACGACATGCTCCGGGTCCGCAGTAAGTACGGGTTCCCGCGGCGGCTCGAAACATCCTGGGCCAAGAACAAGTCGGCCGGCTTCTACCGCATCATGGAAAAGATGAAGCAGTCCGGGATGCACAGCGCTTTCATCCTCGCGCTGCAGACCATGGACGAGAACGTCCTGGACCTCATGCGCCGGCGGAATATGAAGCTGAACGACTGGGAAAGCCTGGTGGGATGGCTGACGGACCACGGCATCACCCCGTACCTGGAGCTGATCTGGGGAGCCCCGGGCGAGACCGTGGCGTCCTTCCTGGACGGTTACGACCGGGCGGCGCGGCACACGCCGTTCATCGCCGTCCATCCGCTGATGCTGCTGCCGAACACCGAATACCACGACAAGCGGGACGTGCACGGTCTGGTGACCGTGCGCGGCGAGAACGACGACTTCGACTACGTGCTGTCGCACCGGACCATGACGCTCGCCGACAACGAGCGGATGCTCCGCTTCATCTGCTGGAACCGGGTGCTCGCCCGGAGCCTGTGGCTGCACAACATCTGGGTCGCGCTGCGCGAACTGGCCGACGTCCCCCAGTCCCGCGTCATCCTCAGCTTCTCGGACTGGGTGGAGAGCAGCGACGACTCCGAGGCGATGGAGCTGCACGCGGTCGCCAAGCCGACCAGTTCCGCCAGCGAACAGGTCGACGCGAACGTCTGGCGGCTACTCACCAAGCGCCTGCTGAAGAAGTGGTGGGAGGAGGCCATGCGCCCCGGCCTGCCCGAGCACCTGGTGCAGTTGCTGGACGAGGTGTTCCGCTACGACCTGATGTGCCAGCCGGTCCGCCCGCTGCCCGACGGTTCGGGCCCCGAGGAGGACCTGCCGGTGGTCGAGAAGTACGGCGAACAGTGGCACATGCGCGACGGGGTGACCTTCACCCATCCCGTCCCCGAGCTGATCGCGGCGCTGCGGCGCGGCGAGCAGGTGAGCACGGAGCCGGAGAAGCACACGACGGCCTTCTACTACCGGACCGAGTTCGGCGGAGACCTCCAGCACTACTTCCGCATGGACCGCTTCCGGGGACTGACGGAGCAGCAGCTCGCCGAACAGTACACGCGGGTTTGACGAGATCCTTCACAACGGGAGACAAGAGACGATGGACCGCGCCGGGCTCATACGAGAACTGCACGAGATCGCAGCGGGGATGACCAAGTCCGATCAGCACCGGCAGCTGCCCGAGGAGGGAACGGGGGATGCCAGCCTGGTCGACCAGTACGGCTTCAGCTCCCTCGACGCCCTGGAGTACCTGCTGATCCTCGAGGAGAAGTTCGACGTCGTATTCGAGGACGAGGACCTGACGGAGGAGACGCTGTTCTCCATCGAGGGCCTCGCCACGTACATCCTGGACCAGAAGGTCGGCGAGAGCCCCTCCCTGCCGTGACGCCGATGCGCGCGACATCCGCCCGGCCGGGTGGCGGGCCCGGCGACATCGAGGTCAGCGTGGTCGTCCCGACCCGCGACCGGACCACGCGATTACTGCTCACCCTGACGGCCCTGGGCCGGCAGACCCTGGACCCGGGGCGGTTCGAGGTCGTCCTGGTGGACGACGCGCCCCGGCCCGGGGCCGTGGCGCAGGTCCTGGCGGCCGTCCCGGAGGGACTGCCGCTCCGGGTGGCCGCCACGGGCGGGCGGGGCGCGGCCGGCGCCCGGAACGCGGGCGCCGCGCTGGCCCGCGGCGAGGTGCTGCTCTTCCTCGACGACGACACGGTGGCCACCCCCGGGCTGCTCCAGGCGCACCTCGCGGCGCACCGCGAGGCGGACGCCGCCGTGGTGCACGGCACCATCACCGACCTCTCGGCATTCGCGCTGACCCCGGAGCCTCCGCGACTGCAGGAGGCCCTGACCGGTGCCCGGGGCCGGAGCATCCGGCCCGGCACCGTCGCCGGGCTGGCGGACCTGGTCCATCTGCTCGGCCCGCGCCGCTCGTTCATCGAGCGGACCGCGGCGAAGGTGATGCGCACCCCCGGTTACGCCGGGCTGCGCTGGCTGACCTGCATCGGCACCAGCACCAGCGTGCGCCGCGCGCTCTTCGACCGGGCCGGCGGCTTCGACGAGGCCTACGGGGAGCTGTGGGGCGGCGAGGACCTCGAACTGGGACTGCGGCTGGCCGCTCGCGGAGCGTCGTTCGAACTGCTCGACACCGCCGCGTACCACCTGCCGACCGCGCGCCGGGACACCGCCGACGTCCTGCCCAGGTTCTGGCGGCTGGTCGCGGACCGGCACGGGGACCCGCGCCTCGCCGACGTCGGGCCGTTCCTGGCCGGCCGGCTCTCGCTGGACGAACTGGCGGGCCGGCTCGGTGCCGGGGCGGCCGTCCTGGAGCCCGGGAGGGCGGTGCCATGACGGTCCCCACGGCGGACACGGTGGTGGTGGGGGGCACGGTGCGGGACCTGCTGGACGGTCTCCGCTCCCGGCCCGATCTGTCCGTCCTCGCCGCCGGTGACTCCCTGTCCGCCGCCTTCGTGCAGGTGCTCACCGCTGCCCTGGAGCGGCTGCCGGCCGAGCGGCGGGGCGCCGCACCGGTCGTGATGGCCGCCACCGACTACTGCGTGTGGGCCACCTCCCGGTACGTCGGCCGGTGCGCCGAGGCCGAGGCGGGTGGCCGCAGGCTGCGGCCGTCCGAGGCGATGACCCCGGAACCGGCCCAGCTGCTCCAGGAACTCGCCGGGCTCGGGACCTGGCACGGCCCGGGGTACGTGCTGATCAGCCCGCACGCGGCCACCTGGCAGGCGGTGCGCTGGGCGTGGGGCGCGGTCTCCGCGGGCCTGCACGGGGCGGTGGTGGTGTGCGAGGTGGTGCGGGACCCGGACGGCGAGGGCTTCCGGGTTGCCGCCGCGCCGGTGACCGCCACCCCCGGCCTTCCCGGCCCCACCCCCGGCCTTCCCGCCGCCGGCCTTCCCACCTCCGACGGTCCCGTCCCCGATCTTCCCGCCCCCGTCACCGATCTTCCCGGCGCCGGGACCGGTTTCCCCGGCCCCGCCGCCGCCACCACCGCCAACGGCACCGCCCCGGAGGACGGCACCCGCCGGCCGGCTGCGCGCCGGAGCCGGCCGGCCGCGCGGGGGCCGGTGGTCATCTCCGGCACCGGCCTCGTCACCGCCTTCGGTGACGGGGCGGACGTGTTCTGGCAGGGCCTGCTGGACGGCCGGCGCGCGACGTCCGACCTGACCCGGTTCGACGCGTCCCGCTTCCGGAGCCGGACCGTCTGCCAGACCGAGGTGGAGGCCGGCCCCGGACGCCCGGTGCGGCCCGAGCTGGTCGACCGGGCGCGGGCCGAGGCGCTGCGCGAGGCGGGCCTGACCGAACTGCCCGAACGGACCCTGCTGGTGTCCGCCGGCGTGGTTCCCCATCTGCCGTCGGTCGCCGACGCCCCCCGGATCGGGGAGATCGCCCTGGAGCCGGACTGGGCCGGCGACGGCTTCGGGGTGGCCCGGCAGGACGCGGTGCTGATGGCCCACGCGTGCGCGTCCGGCGCCTTCGGGCTGGCCATGGCGCGCGAATGGCTGCTGTGCGGGCTCGCCGACACCGCCGTCGTCACCGGGGTGTCGGCCCTCAACAGCTACGACTACGCCTGTCTGGACGTGCTCCGCGCGACGACCACGAGCGCGGCGCGCCCGTTCGACCAGGACCGCTCCGGCGTCATGGTCGGCGAGGGCGCCGGGGTGATCGTGCTGGAGACCGCCGAGCGCGCGGCGGCGCGCGGACACCTCCCCCTGGCGGCGCTGAGCGGCATCTCCTGCCGGGTGGCGGGCCAGGGCGTCAGCGCGCTCAGCGCGCACGCCGGCGCCGCCTGCATGCGGGAGGCGCTGGCGATGGCGGGCCGCACCACCGTCGACTACGTCCACGGCCACGCCCCGGGCACGCGGCAGGGGGACGAGGCCGAGCTGCTGGCGCTGGACCGGATCGGCGCCGAACTGGGCTGGCGGGACGTGCCGGTCAGCTCCTGCAAGGGGGCGGCCGGCCATCTGCTGCACGCCTCCGTCTTCCCCGCCGTGGTGACGGCGGTCCGGGCGCTGCGGGACGGGGTGCTCCCGGGCACCCCCGGCCTGCGGACGCCGCTCGACGCGCGGCACCTCCGGGTGCTGCGCGACCCGGAGCCCCGCGAGGGGATCCGTTCCGTGCTGGTGGACAACTTTGGGTTCGGCGGCAACAACGCCGCGTTCCTCCTGACGAGGACCGCGGCCGGGCACCTGGAGTGGAGTGCACATGGCTGACGCGGTGCTGCTGACACCACGGGAGATCCTCACCGGATTCTCCAGCGTGAACAATCAGAACGTGCTCATCAACGACGATGAGTACCTCCGTCTGGACCCGGCGATGCGCCTGTTCTACGAGAAGGTGCGGGAGAACCTTGGGGTGGCGTGCATCGCGGGTCATCTGCGGGGCTGCGGCTACTCGGTCCGGGCGTTGAATCTGCACGGGCGCAATCCGAGTGATGAGGCGATCACGGATCTGATCCGGCGGGAGCGGCCGAAGTTCGTCGGGATCAGCATCATGTACGACCTGCACATCGTGGACGCGGTGCGGTTGCTGCGGTGTGTGCGGAAGGCCGATCCGTCGGTGTTCGTGGCGATCGGTGGGGCGTTCTGCACGTACAACGCGAAGCTGATCGCGGAGCGGATCCCGGAGGCGGACTGCGTGGCCTTCGGTGAGGGTGAGCTGACCGTCGAGGGGCTGATGGAGTGCCTGGCGGCGGGCCGTGACTGGCATGCGGTGCCGGGTCTGTGGTTCTGGCAGGACGGCCGGGTGCGCAGCAGCGGCCCGCCCAAGCTGCCGGACCTCAACAAGGAGCCCTGGCCGGCCCGGGACCTGCTGGTCCACCACCGGGAAGCGGGCATCCCCACCCCGGTGGCCTCCACGTACACCAGCCGCGGCTGCCACGCCAAGTGCACCTTCTGCTACGTGCCCAGGGCCCCGGGTGTGGTGGCGGGCAACGCCTGGCGGGTGCGGTCACCGGTCGACGTGGTGGACGAGATCGAGTTCCTGCAGCGGGACTTCGGCACCCGGTTCCTGTGGTTCAACGACGACAACTTCGGCGGCGCCTTCCAGGACGGCTACAACCACGCCGTCGGGTTCGCCGAGGAGATCCTCCGCCGCGACCTGAAGATCTCCTTCCACTGCGAGTTCCGGGTGGACACGGGCCTGATCGACCGGGAGGCGCTGCAGACCCTGCGCCGGGCCGGCATGGCGTCGGCGCTGCTCGGCATGGAGACCGGGTCGCCGGCGATGGCCAAACGGTTCCGCAAGGGAACCATGGTGGAGTACAACTTCGACGCGGCGCGGATGTTCCAGCGCGAGGGGATCGAGCTCGAACCGGGCTGGATCATGGTCGAGCCGGGCACCACGATCGACGACCTGTGGGAGAACCTCAAGTTCATCGTCGCCGCCGACATCGCGGTCAGCGAGAACCCGTTCTCCTTCATCAGCCGGGCCATCGCGCTGCGCGGCACCGAGATGTACGACAAGATCACCGACCCCGGACCGCCGGACCTGCCGGACGTCGAGGGGCCGGCCCGGGAGGTGCTGAACGAGGCCCGCCGGGAGTACCGGATCGCCGACGACCGGGTCGAGGACGTCTGGGCGGCCTGGAGCAAGGTCAGCGCGGAGGTCAGCGACCGCAAGGAGGGGCTGCCCTTCGTCGCCCAGAGCATCGTCGACGCCACGAGGATGCGCAGGGCCCGGGGCGAGCAGAGCCTGCGGCCGCGGCTGAGCCGGCTGCGCGGCTGGGTCGAGGACCTGCCGCACCTGCTGGTCGCCTTCCTCAACGTCGGGCTGCTGCTCGCGGACGAGAACCCGCCGGGGCTCGGCGACCGGCTGGAGACCGAGCTGCGGGCGCTGGTCGACGCCTACGACCGGGACCACCTGGGCCACACCTATCCGGAGTTCGTCGAAGAGACCGAGCGGCTGTGCGGCGAACGGGTCATGGCCGGGTGAACCGCCGGTGTCCGGTTGCGCACGTGAAGAGGAGAAAGGAGACCGGTCATGTCGGATGTCGTCCTGCTGACCCCCCGGGAAATACCCACCGGCGCCGCGAGCCTGAACAACCAGAACGTCCTCATCAACGACGAGGAGTACCTGTCGCTCGACCCGGCGATGCGCCTGTTCTACAAGCGGGTGCGGGAGAACCTGGGGGTGGCGTGCATCGCGGGTCATCTGCGGGGCTGCGGCTACTCGGTCCGGGCGTTGAATCTGCACGGGCGCAATCCGAGTGATGAGGCGATCACGGATCTGATCCGGCGGGAGCGGCCGAAGTTCGTCGGGATCAGCATCATGTACGACCTGCACATCGTGGACGCGGTGCGGTTGCTGCGGTGTGTGCGGAAGGCCGATCCGTCGGTGTTCGTGGCGATCGGTGGGGCGTTCTGCACGTACAACGCGAAGCTGATCGCGGAGCGGATCCCGGAGGCGGACTGTGTGGCCTTCGGTGAGGGTGAGCTGACCGTCGAGGGGCTGATGGAGTGCCTGGCGGCGGGCCGTGACTGGCATGCGGTGCCGGGTCTGTGGTTCTGGCAGGACGGCCGGGTGCGCAGCAGCGGCCCGCCCAAGCTGCCGGACCTGGCCAAGGTGCCGTGGCCGGCCCGGGACCTGCTGGTCCACCACCGGGAGTCCGGCATCCCGACCCCGCGGGCGTCCACGTACACCAGCCGCGGCTGCCACGCCAAGTGCACCTTCTGCTACGCGCCGCGGCAGCCCGGGGTGGAGAACGGCCCGTGGCGGGTGCGGCCGGTGGACGACGCGGTCGACGAGATCGAGTACCTGCAGCGGGAGTTCGGCACCCGGTTCCTGTGGTTCAACGACGACAACTTCGGCGGCGCCTTCCAGGAGGGCTACCACCACGCCGTCGGGTTCGCCGAGGAGATCCTGCGCCGCAACCTGAAGATCAATTTCCACTGCGAGTTCCGGGTGGACACCGGTCTGATCGACCGGGAGGCGCTGCGGACGCTGCGCCGGGCCGGCATGGACCTCGCGCTGCTCGGTATGGAGACCGGGTCGCCGGGCATGATGAAGCGGTTCCGCAAGGGCACCACGGTGGAGTACAACTTCGACGCGGCCCGCATGTTCAAACAGGAGCGCATCGAGCTGGAACCCGGCTGGATCATGATCGAGCCGGGCACCACCCTGGACGAGCTGTGGGAGAACCTCAAGTTCATCGTGGCCGCCCGGGTGCACGAGAGCGAGAACCCGTTCTTCCTGATCAACCGGGCCATCGCGCTGCGCGGGACCGAGATCTACGACAAGGCCACCCGGTACGAGGAGCCCGACATCCCCGGGGTGGAGGGCGCCGCCTGGGAGGTGCTGCGGCACGCCCGCCGCGACTACCGGGTCGAGGACGAGCGGGTCGAGCACCTGTGGACGGCCTGGAGCCGGGTCTCCTCGGAGATCAACGACCGCAAGGAGAACGAGGTCCCGTTCCTGGCGCAGAGCATCGCCGACGCGGTCCGCGCCCGGCGGGGCGGCGGCACCGAGTCGCTGCGCCCCCTGCTGGGCCGGCTGCGCCGCTGGGACCAGGGGCTCGACGAGCTGCTGGTCGCCTTCCTCAACGTCGGGCTGCTGCTCGCGGACGAGAACCCGCCGGGGCTGGCCGACCGGCTGGAGGCCGAACTGCGCGCCATGATCACGGCCTACGACCGTGAGCACCTCGGCCACGCCTTCCCCGACTTCGTGGTCGAGACGGCACGGGCGTGCGGCGAGCACGCCCTCGCACAGGTGAGGGGCTGAACCGATGACCGGTAGGGAGCGGCTGCGGTTCGCGGCGGTCGGCTGCGGCCGGGTGTTCCAGCGCTACCACCTGCCCTGCGCCGACGCCCGGGACGACATCGAGCTGGTGGGCGTGGTGGACAGCGACGCCGAACGGGCGGGTGCGCTGATGGCGGACCGGCCCGGGGTGTGGACCGGCACCGACGTGGACCGGCTCATCCGGGAGACGCGGCCGGACGTGATCAGCGTCTGCACGCCCAACGACGCCCACGCCGGGCCGGTGCTGGCGGCGCTGGACGCCGGCATCGCGGTGCTGTGCGAGAAGCCCCTCGCCGCCACGGTGGAGGAGGCGCGGCGGATGGTGGCGCATCCGGCGGCCGGGAAGCTGCTGGGGGTGAACATGCCCTTCCGCTTCCATGAGCTGATGAAGCCGTTCGCCGACGCCGCCCGGAGCGGCGCCCAGCGCATCGACGTCTCCTTCGTCACCCCCGGCAACCGGGTGTGGCGGGCCTGCACCCCCTGGTACGGCGACGCCCGGCGGGCCGGCGGGGGTGCGCTGCTGGACCTCGGACCGCACGCCGTCGACCTGCTGATGACGGTCTTCGGCCGGCCGGACGTCGAGGGCTGCGAGGTGGACTCGCCGGAGGTCGAGGAGCGGGCCGAGGTGCACCTGTCGTTCCAGGGGGTCCCCGCGACGCTGCGCATCGACCGGGCCGCGCGCCGCATGGAGACCATGGTGACGGTCACCACCGCCGACGGACCGCACGTCCTGGACCTGCGGCGGAACGAACTCCGGCTGGCGGACGGCACCGTCACCGAGGCCGCCCAGCGGCCGGAACTCGCGGCGATCTCGGCCTTCTTCGACGTGGTGACCGGCACCGCCGCCGCGTCCGGGATGGTGAGCGCGGCGGACGCCCTGGAGGTGCAGCTGGTGGTGGAGTCCGCGTACGCGCGGGCGCGCGGAGCGGCGGCCGCCGGGGGCTGAGGGCCCGGCGGCCGGTCAGCCGAGGAAGCGGGCCACCTCGGCGCAGAAGCGCTCCGGCTCGGTGCGGTGCACGTAGTGGCCGGCGTCGATGGCGAGCAGCCGTCCGCGCGGCACCGCCCGGGCCACCTCGGCGAGCAGCGACCGGGGCACCGGACTGGACAGCCCGCCGCTGATCACCAGCGTCTCGGCGGTGACCTCGGCCAGCCGCCGCCACCAGCCGGGGTCCGCCCTGCGCAGCCCGTCGATGATCGGCCGTACCGCGGCCCGGTCCAGCCCGCCGGACCTGCGCAGGTCCCGGAACTCCTGGTACAGGGAGATCACCGGCGCCCGGTCGCCGCCGGGCGCCGACCGGCCGCGACCGCGCAGTTCCGCCTCGGCCGCCGCGTCCCGCGGCGGCGGCGGGGAGTCCTCGATGACCAGCCGGCGGACCCGGGACGGCTGCCGCTGCGCGATCAGCCAGGCGATGTGGCCGCCCATGGAGTGGCCCACCAGGTCCACCGCGCGCAGGTCGTGCCGGTCCAGCAGGGCGACGACGTCGCGGTACATCAGCTCGAAGGAGTATTTGCCGGCCCGCGGGCTCCGCCCGTGTCCGCGCAGGTCCGGCACGAACAGCCGGTGCCCGCGGGGCCGCAGTGCGGACACCAGCGGGTCCCAGCCCCGCCCGGTGCCGCCCAGCGAGTGCAGCAGCACCGTCGGGTGCCCGTCCGGAGCGCCGTCGACACGGCAGCTCAGCGGTAACGGGCCGTCAGCGGAACCGTTCTGACCCATCGATCGTTCCCGGTCGCGTAGCACGCCGTGATGCTACCGAGCGGCCTCCTCCGGGGACAGACCGCCGCCGCGCCCCGCGGCGGGCGGCTCACCCCGCCCGGCCGCCACCGGCCGCGGACCCGCGCCGCGGGGGAGCGGCCGGCGCCGCCGCTCCCCCGCGGGCCCGGGTCAGGGCCGCTCGCTGCTGGTCACCAGGTAGTCCACGATGGCCGACACGGTCTGCTGGTGCCAGACCAGGTTGGCCGGGAGCTTCCGCCCCAGCAACTGCTCCAGCCGGCGGCGGATGACGATCGCCATGACGGAGTCCAGCCCCATCTTCAGCAGCGACCGGTCCGGGTCGAGCCCCGCCGGGTCCCACCTCATCTCGCTCACGATGAGCGCGACGGTCCGCTCGTGCAGCGCCGCCCGGAGTTCCTCCCCGGACAGGTCCCCGAGCCCGGCCGTGCCGTCCGTACCGTCCGCAGCCGTGCCGGCCGCCGCCGGGTCGGTGACGTCGCGCAGCAGGCCCGTCCGGCGCGCCCCCTCCGGGAGGGGCACGGTGCGCAGCACCGCCAGCGCCGGGGCGCCGAGTGAACTGGCGTGCTCCCAGGCGCCGAGGGCCTCCGGCACGGTGATGTCCCCGACGCCGTGGGCGGCGAGTTCGGCGTCCACCGCCGCGTTGTCGGCCATGCCCATGCCGCGCCAGGACGTCCACGCCAGGCTCATGCCGCCGCTCGCGCCGAGGGCGTGGCCGTGTACGGCCATGGCGTCGAGGAACGCGTTGGCGGACGCGTAGGCGGCCTGCCCGGTGAGCCCGAGCAGCTGCCCGCACGAGGAGAAGTGCACCAGGAAGTCGAGGCTGCCCGGCGGGAACAGCCGGTGGAGCGTCAGGGCGCCGCCGGCCTTCGGCCGCAGCACCGCGGTGAGGGCGTCGAGGCCGAGCCGGTCGACCAGCCGGTCGTCCAGGACACCGGCGGCGTGCACGACGCCGCGGATCGGCGGCATGCCCAGCGCGTCCGGGTCCAGGGCCGCCGCCGCGGCGTCGGCGTCCGCGATGTCGAGGGACACCACCCGCACGGTCGCGCCGAGGGACTCCAGCCCGCGGACGGTCCCGATGCGGCGCGCCGTCGGGCCGTCGGTCACGGTGTCCCACTCCGACCTGGGCGGCAGCGTGCCGCGTCCGGCGAGCACCAGCCGGCGCGCCCCCCGGTCCACCAGCCACCGGGCGATCTCGCCGCCCAGGGCCCCCAGGCCGCCGGTGATCAGATAGGTGCCGTCCGGCCGGCACCGCAGCGCCGGCCGGACCGGCTCCGGGCCGGCCGGCACCAGCCGGTTCGCCAGGGCGGCGCCGTCGCGGACCGCGATCACGTCCTCCCCCGGGCTCCCGGCCGACACCTCCAGCGCGACGGCGACGTCCCGGTCGGTGTGCCGGGCGCCCAGGTCGAGCGTGCCGCCCCACAGTTCGGGGTGCTCGCCGCCGATGATCCGGCCCAGGCCCCACCGTGCCGCCTGGGCCACCGCGGCCAGGTCCTCCGCCTCGCGGACCCCGCGGGTCAGCGACCACAGCCGGGCCGCCCCGGGGGGCCACACGGCGAGCCGCTGCGCCGTCCGGGTGAGCAGCCAGGCCTCCCGCACGGCCCGGTCCTCCGCCGACAGCTCCGGGTCCGGTGCCGGCGGCAGCAGGAACACGTCGGCCGGACCCGGCACCTGGCCGCGCAGCCCGTCCAGCCCGTCCGGGTCCCCGGTCACCAGGTACGGGCGCCCGGCGGCGTCGGCCGCGGCCCGCAGGGCGGCGCCCGGCCCGTCGTCGTCCGGGCCGACCAGGACCAGCACCCGGGGTGGGAACGGCGCCCGGGAGCCGTCGACGGCCAGTGGCTGCCAGTCCATGCGGTACAGCAGCTCCGCCGGACCGCCCGGCCCCTCGCCGGTCGCGCCCGCGTACCGGACCCCGGCCAGCACGGCCGCGGTCCGGCCGTCCTCGGTGGTGATCCGCACGTCCACCGTGCCGAGCGCGTCGGTGACCGGGCCGCGGACCCGCACCTCGATCCGGGCGCGGGCCGGCGGGTCGCCCGCGGTCCACACCCGGGCGGCGCCGGCCACCACCCGCAGCACCGCCGGGCCGGGGAAGGCGACCGCGGCCACCGACAGCGCGGCGTCGAACAGCGGGGCCCACAGGGCGGCGTCGGAGCCGTCCGGGCCGGCCGCCGCCACGTCCGCGCGCACCCCGTCGGGCAGCCCGGCCAGCCTGGTCACCCGCCAGGGGAACGCCATGGTGGGCACGCCGACCGACGCCAGGTGCTCGAAGACCCGGTCCGGCGGGAGCGGCGCCCCCTCGTCGTCCCCGGCCCCGGCGGGGTGCGCCCCGGCCGGGGGCTCCTCGGTGAAGGACGCCACGGCGTGCGCCAGCCACGGCCGGCCCTCGTCGTCGCCGTCCGGCCCGGTGGTCCGGGACAGCAGGCGGACCACCCCGTCCTGCGCGACGACGTCGACGTCCCGGGCGGTGTGCAGGGTCAGCGGCAGGGCGAAGGTGACGTCGGCCAGGCCGCGCGGCCCGGCCCCCGCGCCCCCGGCGGCGAGGAACGTCTGGAGGACGACCGCCGCCGGGACGATCTCCACGCCCTGGATGGTGTGGTGCCCCGGATAGGGCCGGGAGTCCAGGTCGACATGGGTGCGCCACAGGTCCAGCGGGGTGGTGCCCGCCAGCGTGGCGCGCGGCCCCAGCAGGGTCCGGTCCGCCACGTCGTGCCGGCCGCGGTCGGCCCGGCGGACCGGCAGCTCGCGCCAGTACCGCTGGCGCCGCCAGGCCCGGGCCGGGAGCGGCAGCGGCGCCGAGCCCGGGACGGCGGGCCAGGCGAGGTCGACGCCGTGGCAGTACAGCACCCCGGCGTTCGCCAGCAGCTGCTCGCGTTCCCCGGCGTCCCGGCGGAGCGTCCCGGTGACGCAGTGCCCGGCCGCCCCGGCGGTGTCGAGCGTCTCCTGGACGGAGTGCCGCACCACCGGATGGGCCGACACCTCCAGGAAGGTCCGGAACCCGTCCTCGGCCGCCGCCGCGACGGCGCCCGCGAGCCGCACCGGATTGCGCAGGTTGGCCGCCCAGTAGGCGCCGTCGCGGGGCGACGCGTCCCGCGGGTCGTCCAGCGCGGTGCCGTAGACGGGGATGCCGGGAGCGCCGACGGCCAGGTCGGCGGCGGCCGCGGCGAGTTCCGCCAGCAGCGGGTCCATGTGCCGGCTGTGGAAGGCCACGTCGCTGTCCACCCGGCGCACCATCAGGTCCGGGTCGGCCGCCAGCCGCTCGGCGAGGGCGTCGATGTCGGCGGTGTCCCCGGACAGCACGGTGGTGGCCGGGGAGGCGATGATGGCCGGGGCCACCCCGGTGCCGGCCACCCGGGCGGCGGCCTCCTCCGCGGGCAGACCGACCATCAGCATGCCGCCCGCCCCGGCCACCCGCCGCAACAGCACGCTGCGGCGGCAGACCAGCCGCGCCCCGTCCTCCAGGGACAGCACCCCGGCGGCCACGGCGGCGGCGATCTCGCCCAGCGAGTGGCCGATGACGGCCGCGGGCCGGACGCCGAGCGACTCCCAGACGGCGGCCAGACCCATCTGCACCGCGAAGATCATCGACTGGGCCACGTCCACCCGGCCGACGTCCCCGGCGTCGATCAACTGCCGGGCGGTGCTGCCGAACTCGTCGGCGAAGACCTGGTCGATCCGGTCGATCACGGCGGCGAAGGCCGGTTCGGTGGCCAGCAGTTCGCGCCCCATGCCCGGCCACTGGGCGCCGGTGCCGGAGAACACCCACACCACCCCGGGGCCGGTGTCGCCGGGGACCGTGCCGGTGCCGACGCCGGGGACCGGCTCACCGGAGGCGACCCCGCGCAGCCTGCTCTCCAGCTCCTTGCGACCGTCGGCCACCACCGCGATCCGGTGGTCCAGATGGCTGCGCCGGGCGCCCAGGGTGTGCCCGAGCGCGCCGAGCGGCACGTCCGCGCCCGGTCCGCCCAGCCAGTCGGCGAGCCTGGCCGCGTCCTCCCGCAGGGCGCTGTCCGACCGGCCGGAGAGCGGGTACAGACGGGGGCCGGCGGCCTCGTCCGGACCGCCCCCGGCGGGCACCGCGGGCCGGGCCGGCGCCTCCTCCAGCACGACGTGGGCGATGGTGCCGCCGTAGCCGAAGCTGGAGACCCCGGCCCGGCGGGTCCGCCCCCCGCGCGGCCAGGGGGTGCGCCCGGTGGCCACCTTCAGCCGGGCGTCCGCCCACGGGATCCGCGGGTTGGGTGCGGTGAAGTGCACGCTGGGCGGGATCTCCTCGCGGCCGAGCGCGAGGATCGTCTTGATCATCCCGGCGATGCCGGAACCGGCCTCCAGGTGGCCGATGTTGCCCTTGACCGACCCGATCAGGCACGGGGCGTCGGCCGGCCGCCCGGCCCCGAAGACCGCGGCGAGCGCGCCCGCCTCCAGGGGGTCGCCGGCCACCGTGCCGGTGCCGTGCGCCTCCACGTAGTCGACCGTGCCCGGGTCGATGCCCACCTGCGCGTAGGTGTCGCGCAACAGGTCGGCCTGGGCCGCGCCGTTGGGCGCCATGATGCCGTCGGTGCGGCCGTCCTGGCTGACCCCGCTGCCGCGGATCACCGCCAGCACCCGGTCGCCCGCCCGCTCGGCGTCCGACAGGCGCTTCAGGACGAGCACCCCGGCCCCCTCGCCGCGGCCGTAGCCGTCCGCCGAGGCGTCGAACGGCTTGCTGCGGCCGTCCGGCGAGGTGGCCCCGGCCCGGTCCAGGGTGACCGACAGGCCGGGCGCGACGATGAGGTTCACCCCGGCCGCGAGCGCCACGTCCGTCTCGCCGGACAGCAGGCTCCGGCGGGCCAGGTGCACGCCGACCAGCGACGCGGAGCACGCGGTGTCCACCGCCAGGCTCGGGCCGCGCAGGTCGAGGTTGTGGGATATCCGGTTGGCGGTGGCGCACAGCGACGCGCCGATGCCGGTCCACGGCTCGATCCGGGGCAGGTCCTCCAGCAGCCGGCGCCCGTAGTCGTCCGACCCGACGCCGACGAAGACGCCGCAGGCGCTGCCGGCCAGGCCCAGCGGCGGCATCCCGGCGTGCTCCAGCGCCTCCCAGGCCAGCTCCAGCAGCAGGCGCTGCTGCGGGTCCATCAGCTCGGCCTCGCGCGGCGAGATGCCGAAGAACTCCGCGTCGAACCCGGCGATGTCGGGGAGGAACCCGCCGCGTGCGGTGGTCTCCCGCACCACCGCCGCGTGGTCCGGCCCGGCCGCCGCGTAACCCTCCCACCGCTCCGCGCCGTCCCGGGTGCCGTCCCGTCCCTCGATCAGCATCCGCCAGAAGGCGTCCGGGGAGTCGGCGTCGCCGGGGAACCGGCAGCTCATCCCGACGACCGCGACCGGCTCCTCGGCCGCCGGGGCCCGCTCCCGGTCCAGGGGCGCCGGACTCAGCACGCCGGGCCCCCTTCGCCCACCGCCGCCCCGGCCGGTGCCGGGGTGCGCGGCGCCGGGGGATCGAGCACCGTGACCACCGCCGCGGTGATCATGATGCCGGGGCCCGCGCTCATCATCACCAGGTGGTCGCCGGCCGCGACCTGCCCGGTCTCCAGCAGGTGGTTGAGCTGGATCCCGATGTCCGCGGCGCCCGCGTGGCCCACGTCGCGGAAGAAGTCCACCCCGCCCAGCGAGGCGTCGAGGCCCATCGGCCGCAGATGGCTGTCGAGGAAGTCCGAGGTGGCCGCGCCCAGGTGGAGCACCTTGGAGACGTCGGGCACGGTGATGCCCGCCTCGCTCGCCACCTGCTCGATCAGCTTGGTGCCGGCGGCGCCGTACTCCTGGCCGATCTCGGCCGCCTTCGGGCCGAGCTCCTCGACCATCGCCTCCAGGTGCTCGTTCATGTCGAGCCGCTTCCCGGTGGTCAGCGCCGGCGGGAAGATCGGGGCGTGGCCGCGGTTGAGGATCTCGAACTGCGGCAGCGACACCGAGTCGACGGCGCGCAACTCGGCCCACCCGGGCCGCTTGGACAGCACCAGCGCGGCCGCGGCGTCGGCGAGCACCGCGTCCCGGTGGGCGTGCCAGCGGTCGACCGACGGCGCGCCGAAGTTGTCCGCGCCGCTCACCACCGCGCCGCTGCGGGACGGCGAGCACAGCAGGTACTGCGCGGCCGTCTCCAGCGCGGCGAGGAAGGCGTTGCACCCCTGCTCGACGGTGAACGCCGGGATCGGGGTGCCCAGGGTGTGGCGGAGCACGTAGTGCGGCGACGACCAGCCGTCGGGGCCCTGGTGGTACGCGTAGGAATGGATCAGCAGGTCGATGTCGTCGCGGCCGAGGCCGGACCGCGCCATCGCCTGCCGGACGGCGGCCACCGCCATGTCCGGGGCCGACGTGTCACCGGCCTCGGCGATGTTCCGCCAGCCGCAGGAATCCATCCGCTCCTGCTCGTACCAGCCGCGCCGGACCGCCTCCGCGACGCTCGTCCTCGGCGGTATGTACGCCCCGGTCGCTGCCAGGTAGATGCCCTCTGTTCTCACTCTTACGTTTCCTTACTGACTGGTCCGCGGCCTGATGACCTTGCCGGTCTCCGTGGTCGGGAGCTCCGCCACGGCGGCGAAGGCGTGGGGGGTCCGGGAGTCCGACAGCCGCTCCCGGCAGAAGCGGTCCAGCTTCACGAGGTCGACCGTCTCCGGGGTCACCGTGGCGCTGATCCGCTGCCCGAGGACCGGATCCGGCACGCCGGAGACCAGGCAGGAGGCCACGTCCGGGTAGGCGAGCAGGACGGCTTCGATCTCCTCGGGGCTGACCTTGGTCCCGGCGACGTTGATGCAGGTGGACAGGCGTCCTTCGAGGACGAGGGCGTCCCCTTCCCACCGGGCCAGGTCACCGGTGGTGAACCCGCCGCGCAGCGGGGCCGCGTCGACGGCGTCCGCCTCGGCGTAACCGAGCATCATGGAAGGCGAGGACACCGTCACCAGGCCCGCCGCGGCACCGTCCGGGGCGGTGGCCGAGGTGCTCTCGCCGTCCGCGGCGAAGCCCGGGGCGGGGGCCAGCGTGACGTCCACGCCGGGCAGCGGCGCGCCGGGCCCGGTGCCGTCCGGCTGCCAGGGCGCCGGGGCCTGCACACAGATCGGCCCGGTCTCGGTGGTTCCGTAGACCTGCCCGACGTGCCCGCCGAGCCAGGCCGCGACCGACTCCGCGGTGTGCGCGTCCAGCGCCATGCCGGCGGAGAGGAAGCCGACCGGACGGGCCGGTTCCAGGGGGGTGCGGGCGGCCTTGGCGAGCAGCCGCAGCATCGGCGGCACCCCCACGAAGAGCGTCACCTCACCGGTGCCGATCTCCCGCAGCAGCACCCGCGGCTTGTCCGGCGGCAGATGGTGCACCCGGGCGCCGGCCAGCGGTGCGGCGAGCGCGCACAGCCCGAAGCCGTAGGCGTGCTGGAGCGGCACCGGGCACGCCAGCGTGCTCTTCGGGCCCAGGCCCAGCGCCGTACGGTAGTTCTCCACCTCGGCCAGCAGCGCGGCGGCGGAGCGCAGTGCGATCCGCGGGGAGCCGGTGGTGCCGGAGGTGATCTGGGCCGTGGCGGCTTCCGCGAAGGCCGGCCGCGGGGCCCCGGGCCCCCGGCTCAGCGTCCGCTGCCCGCCGAGGGCGGCCGCACCGGGGACGGCGAGCGGTGAGTCGTCGGGGGCGGCGAGGAAGGACAGCGGGCAGCGCTCCTGGATCCGCTCCAGCTCCCACCGGGTGAGCCGCCGGGACAGCGGCACCGCGACCGCGCCGGCGGCGATGACCGCGAACACGTCGCTGATGAACTCGGCGGGCGGCCAGGCGACGGTCCCCACCAGGGCGCCCGGCCCGACGCCCTGCTCGGCGAAGGCCCGGGTCTTGGCCTCCACCCGGTCCAGCAGCTGCCGGGCGCCGGTGGTCCCGGAGCCGTCGGTGACCAGCGGCGCGTCCCCCAGTCGGGCGGCCTGGTCACGCAGCCGGGAGACCAGTGCCGCACGGGCGGCCGTCATCCGAGGCCGGCCAGTGCCCGCCGCAGCGCTCCCGCCGCCTTGTCGAGGATGTCTCTGGTGTGCGCGGTGCTCAGGAACCAGGGTTCCAGCGCGTTGGGGTGGAAGTAGACGCCTTCCTTCTGGGCGAGGGTCTGGAACCGGCGGTGCTGGGAGAAGTCGATGGCCGCGGCGAGGTCGCGGACGTCGTCGGCCCGCTCCAGCGGGCGCTTGACCAGGGCCACCGACATCAGGGTGCCGACCCGGTTGATGTGCACCGGCCGGTTCTCGGTGGCGAACAGCTCGCGCAGCGAGTCCTCCGCGTGGGCGCCGACGGCTTCCAGTTCGTCGTAGAGGCCGGGCAGCGCGCGTATCTTGCCGAGCATGGCGACGACCGCGCGGAGGGCGGCGTGGTTGCCCGCGTAGACGCCGGCGTGGTGCGCCTCGTTGGTGGCGAGCATCCGCATCGCGGCCCGCCGTCCGCCGAAGGCGGCCACCGGGAAGCCGCCGCCCATGACCTTGGACAGCACCGTGAGGTCCGGCTCCACGCCGTACCGCTCCTGGGCACCGCCGCGGGCCACCCGGAAGCCGGTGATCACCTCGTCGAAGACGAGCATCGCGCCGCTGCGCGCGGTCAGGTCGCGCAGCAGCTGGAGGAAGCCGGGCGCCGGGGGGAGCACCCCGGCGTTGGCCAGGACCGGTTCCAGGATCACGGCCGCCACCTGGTCGCCGTTCCTGGTGAAGAAGTCCCGGACGGCCTCGGCGTCGTTCCACGGCAGTTGCGCGGTGTGCGCCAGCGCCCCGGGGATCATGCCCGGGGCCCCCGGGACGACGTCCGTCGGCCGGGTGCCCTGGACCTGCAGACTGGTCTTGCCGGCCCGAAGGATCGTTTCGCTCCAGCCGTGGTAGTGCCCCTCGAAGGTCACCACCAGCGAGCGCCCGGTCGTCACCCGGGCCAGCCGCAGCGTCGAAGCGACCGCCTCGGTACCGGAGTTGGCGAACCGCACCTGCTCCACGCCCGGCACCAGCTCGGCCACCAGGGCACCGGCCTCGGCGTCGAGTTCGTGCGGCAGGCCGGTCATGTGGCCCCGGGTGAACTGGTCGGCCACCGCGTCGCGGACGTCCCGGTCGCCATAGCCGAAAATGTGCGGTCCGTAGCCCATGTTGAAATCGACGAGCTCGCTGTCCTCAACATCCCGGAGCAGGCAGCCGTCGGCGCTCCGCACGACCAGCGGGACCGGCACGGCCGCCGCGCGCATGCTGCTGCTGACACCGCCGGCGATGACGCTCTTTATGCCCTCCAGGCAGTCGGCATTCGTCGAGCGATCGGCGTCCGTTGCACCCACTGAGAACCTCCGGCTTCGACGGCATCCTCCGGCACCACAGAGTGCCCCAGGCACTTGGCTTCCGACAGTGACCGATACCGGATTGGCTGGATCACAGGGGTGAGCGGCCCGTCTTGGGTGGCAGGATCGGAGCGCGGCCGACCAGGCGCCGAAGCGGGGGAAACCGGGGGAGACGCAGACGCCGAAGTGCCACAGAGGGGAGATGCCATGTCGTCTCGGGCCGTCGCCGTGGTGACCGGTGCCGGATCGGGTCTCGGGGCCGCCATCGCGATACGCCTCGCCGCGACGCACGACCTGGTGCTCACCCACCTCACCGCCGACGACGGACTCGCCGCCACGGTCGGCCGGGTGGTCGAGGCCGGCGCGGAGGTGGTGGCCACCGTGGCCGGCGACCTGACACGGCGGGACACCGTCGACACCCTCGGCGAAGCCATGGCCGCGCACCGCGAGCGGCTGGACGTCCTGGTGTGCAACGCCGGCGCGTACAGCTACCTGCCGTGGGCGGACACCAGCTGGGAGGACATCCGTTCGGCCATCGACGTCAATCTGATGGCGCACATCGCCTGCGTCCGCTCCGCCACCCCGCACCTGGTGGCGCGCCAGTCCGGGCGGATCGTCGCGGTGTCCACGGTGATGACCCGGCTCGGACGGGCCGAACTCGTCCCGTACATCGCGGCAAAAGGGGGACTGGAAGCACTCGTTCGGGGACTCGCTCGCGAACTCGGCCCGCACGGGATTACAGTGAACGCCATTCGCCCCGGTTCGATCGAGCTGAGTACGGAACAGAGGGCCCATCCGGATTACCCCGCCTGGCGGCAGCGGGAATTCGCCCGGCAGTGCATCAAGCGGCACGGGCACCCGGAAGACGTGGCGGCGGCCGTGGCATTCCTCGTTTCACCCGAAGCCGGTTTCATCACGGGGCAGAGTCTGACCGTCGACGGCGGCTGGGATCTCAACTGACCCGCGGGCGCGGGCTGAGCCAAGGACCATCATACGAATGGTGCACGAACAGGATTCCGTTACCCATCTCCTGCTGGTGCGGCATGCGCAGTCGCATGCCAGCGTGAAGAAGCTGATCGCGGGTTCCCGGACCTGCCTCGGCCTCACCGAACTGGGCCATGAGCAGGTCACTCGCCTCGCGGACCGGCTGCGCGCCGAGCAGCTGCGCCCGGACGCGCTGCTGACCAGTCCGGTCCGCAGAGCCCGGGAGACCGCCGACGGACTGGCGCGCGGCCTCGGACTCGGCGAACCGGTCGTGGAAGAACAGGTACGGGAACTCGACTTCGGTGTGGCGGACGGTCTTTCGATCGACGAATACAGCCGCGTGCACGGTGATTTCGACATGACCGCGAATCCCGAACGGCCTTTCGCTCCGGGCGGGGAAAGCTGGTCCCGGTTCCGGGTCCGGGCCGGGGACGTGATGCGCGGACTGGCGAAACTCCACGCGGGCGAACGGGTGCTCGTGGTGTGCCACGCGGGATTCATCGTCGCGGCCATGGCGGCCGTGCTGGACGTACCACCGCCGGTGCTGTTCACCGACGCCACACCGGCGGCGACGTCGATCAACGAATTCGCCCACGACGGCTCCGGCTGGCGCCTGGTCCGGTTCGACGACGCGGCGCACATCGGCACCCCGGCACCCGCCGAGGGCACCGGCTGAGGCGACCCCGCACGGGCGCGTCCCGCCCGGCCGCCACGGCCCGGCGGTGAGCTGCCCGGGAACGCCCCGGAGTTCGGCGGCAGCTCGGGCGCGCCGGGCCGGTCGTTCGGCCGGTCGTTCGGCCGGGAGTCCGGCCCTGAGCGGCCGGGCGGGCGGGAGTTCTCACGGGTGGTCGTGGGCCCCGCCCGGGCGCCTGGCCGTGTCGTCCCACCGGTGGTGATGTCTCAGCGGCCGTGTCGTCTCACCGGTGGTGGCGTTCCACCGGCCGTGTCGTCTCAGTGGTTGTGGCGTTTCACCGGCCGTTGTGTCTCAGCGGTGGTGATGTCTCAGCGGTGGTGACGCGGCCGAGCCCCGGCCGCGGGCCTCGGCCGCAGGCCCCCGGCGGTCCGCCGCGGACGTCACACCGCGGCGGCGCCCTCGGCGGCGGGGCCGTCCGGGAACAACCGCAGCGCCGACAGCGCCACGCCCAGGTCGGCGACGGTCCGGGGATCGCCCAGCGAACGGCCGACCAGCTCCTCCAGCCGGCGCAGCCGGTAGCGGACGGTGTTGCTGTGGCAGTACAGCAGCCGCCCCGCCCCGGCCGCCGAACCGCCCGCGGCGAACCAGCACTCCAGGGTCTCCAGCAGCCGCGTCCGTTCCTCGTACGGCAGCCGGAGCACCCGGTCGAAGACCACCCGGGCGATCCGCCCGGCGTCGTCCGGGGCCGCGGCCACCAACATGGCGACCGGGTGGTCGTCGAACCGGGCGATCCCCGCCGGCCGGCCGCGCAGCCCGGCCAGGGCCAGCCGGGCCAGCCGCAGCGCCTTCGGAGTGTCCCGCAGGGAGTCGTAGGACGGGCTGACCCCGATCCGGCAGTCCGCGGGACGGTCCAGCACGCGCAGCGCCGCCTCCTCCGCGGCCGGGCCGCGCACCGCCACCACGCCCACCTGGAGATCCGGCAGCAGCCGCCAGGCGGAGCGCACCTGCTCGTGCTGGAGCCGGGACTCGACGCCGGGCAGCGCGTCCCGGCCGGGCGCCGGGACCTCGGCCGCGACCACCAGGAACGGGCCGTCGGCGGGCAGGCCGAGGACGTCCGCGGCCTCCCACAGCGTGGTGCTGTCGGTGAGCAGCCCGGTGAACAGCGCCTCGACCAGCACGGAACGCTCCCGCTCGCGCTGGAGCAGCAGCGCGGCGGCCGTCTCGCGGTACGCGTCGCTCGCCGCGGCGGCGTACCCCTCGATGAGCCACCAGGTCGCCAGCGAGATCACCGTGTCGGCGGTGACACCCTCGGTGCGCCCGGCCTCGGCGGCGAGTTCGGTCCACAGGAACTCGGAGCCGACCCGGTAGGCGTGCAGCAGCTCGGCGAGCGGGGTGCCCTGCCGGGCGCGTTCCCGGCCCACCTCCAGGGCGGGCGTCAGGTCGGGTCTGGTGCCGTCCGCCAGGTGCCCGTACACCAGCTCCAGGTTGCGGCGGCAGGAGGTGCTCAGGGTCCGGAACGGGATGCGTTCCTCGCTGCCGTAGTACGTCACCTCGGCGCGGATCCGGCGGGCCATCCGGTCGCCGAGCTCGGGTGCCCGCCGCAGCAGCGCCGCTGCCACCGGGGCCACTGCGGGGGGAGGGATCGTGCGGCTCATGCCGCGCAGGCTACCCAGGGGCGCGTTGTGCCCGGGGACAACGGTGCGGGACGCCCGTTGTCCGCCCGGCCATGGCCCGCGCGGTCGGCGGCGGTCACGATACCGGCATCGTTACCGGCCGGTATCGCAGCGCCTCCGTACCCGATCACCCGACACTCCGCCCCGCCCCCGCCCTTCCTCCCCGAGCCGCTGGGCGGGGCCACCCCCAGGAGGAACCGTGTCCACCACCGTCCCGAAGCGATCGATCGCCCTCCTCGGCTGCGCCCTGCTGGCGACCGGCCTCACCACCACCACCGCAACCGCCCGGGCCGAGCAGTCCGGCGGCGCCCGGCACGTCGCCCTCGGCGACTCCTACGCCTCGGGCGCCGGGATCCCCGCGCAGTCGGCGGGCCTGTGCATGCGGTCCGACCAGAACTACGGGCAGCGGGTCGCCGACGCCCTCGGCGCTGCCCACTACACCGATGTGAGCTGCGCCGGGGCCAAGGCGTCCGCGCTCACCAAGCCGCAGACGGACCTCGGGGTGCCGGTGAACGGCGCCCAGCTCGACGCCGTCACCCCCGACACCACGCTGGTCACCCTCACCATCGGCGGCAACAACCTCGGCACCTCCGACATGGGGTTCGTGGACGTCATCGCCGCCTGCTCCGCCCTGTCCCCGACCGACCCGCTGGGCGCACCCTGCCGCGACCTGTACACGGACGGGGACGGCGGGGACACCCTCGTCGCACGACTCGCCGCCGCGGGAAGCGAGCTGACCGCCGCCCTCCGGCGGATCCACACCACCGCGCCGCGGGCCCGGGTGGTGGTCGTCGGCTACCCGTCGGTGATCCCGGCCGATCCGCGGAAGTGCCTCGGCAAGCTGCCGATCACCACCGGGGACATCGCCTATCTGCACGGCGTCCTCGGCGAGCTGAACGACATGGTCGCCCGGACCGCGGCTGCGGGCGGCGCGACCTACGTCGACACCGTGGCCGCCACCCGGGGGCACGACAGCTGCTCCGCCGATCCCTGGATCGAGGGCCTGTTCCCGGCCTCGCCGGCCCTCCCGCTGCACCCCGACGCCACCGGTCAGCGCGTCATGGCGGACGCGGTACTGGCCGCCCTCGGCCGCGGCTGACCGCGCCGGGGCGCGCCGCCACCCCGGCGCGCCCCGGCCGTCCGGCCGGGTGCTCCATGCGGACCGGGTCCCATGCCGGGCGGCCGGACGCTCCGTACCGGGCGGAGGGGCCCGGCCCGGGCCCCGCCCCTGGCACCGTGCGTCGCCGAGGAGCCGGGGGTCTGCTCCGGCGGTCCGCTCCGTCGGAAGCGCGCCCCCGTTCCTGGCCCGGAAGCCCGGCCCGGAAGCCTGACCCAGGAAGCCCGGCCTGGAGGCACGCCTGCGGAGGCCCGGTCCGGAAGCCCGGTCCCGCAGTCCCGCTCTGAGGCACGCCCCCGGAAGTCCGCTCCGGAAGCGCACCCTCCGTTCCTGGTCCGGAAGCCCGGCCCGGAAGCCCGGCCCGGAAGCCCGGCCCGGAAGCCCGGGCGGAGGCACGCCCCCGGAAGCCCGGTCCCGCAGTCCCGCTCTGAGGCACGCCCCCCGGGGCACGCTCCCCCGGATAGCGCACCCCCGGATGGCCCGGCCCCGGCGGTGGACCCGGCCGAAGCGGCACAGAATCGGTCACGGACGCGAGTGGCACCGCGCCCGCCGCGCCACCCCGCCCTCCGTACCGGCACCGGGAAATGGACACCGCCATGTCGATGACGTTCCGCACGGACCTCGGACTGCTCGCGCTGCGCCTCGGAACCGGCGGCGTGCTGTTCGCCCACGGTGCGCAGAAGCTCTTCGGCTGGTTCGGCGGCCACGGGCTGGACGGCACCGCCCACGCGATGGAGCACATGGGGTTCACACCGGGACGGCACAGCGCGCTGGCCGCCGGACTCGGCGAGGCGGGCGGCGGGGCGCTGCTCGCGGCCGGGCTGGCCACCCCCGCGGCCGGCGCGGCGGCGGCCGGCGCCATGGCGGGCGCGGTCTCCGTGCACGCGCCCGCCGGGTTCTTCGTCACCGAGGGCGGCTTCGAGTACCCGGCGTTCCTGGGCTTCGTGGCGGCGGGCATCGGTCTCGCGGGCCCCGGCCGGTACTCGCTGGACCGGCTCACCGGCCACTGCCTGGACCGCCCCTGGGTGATGACGGTGGCCTTCACGGCGAGCGCACTGGCGGCCGCCACGGTGGTCAAGCGCCGTACCTCGACCGTCGCGCGGCGCGGTGCGGCGGAACCGGACGGCACCGAGGGGACCGAGGGCCCCGAGGGCACTGCCGGGGACTGACCCACACCCCCGGGCCCGCGGCCGGGCAGCCGGCAGGCTCCGGCAGGGAGCCGGGGAGCCGGGGAGCCGGGGAGCCAGGGAGCCGGGGAGCCGGGGCGCCGGGGCGTCGGGGAGACACGGTCCCACGGGGAGCGTCGGATCCGGACAGATGTGCGGCGGACTCTGCGTCGATTTCGGGTGGAATCCGGGCTCATGCCGACTCGGCCGCGGCCGTGGACCGAGGCCGTGAACAAGCGGATCCGGACGGGCCGCATCCGTGTAATCCCCGGCAGGAGCTGCCTCGTTGGCCGGAAGTGTGATCACACGAGCCCCTCGAGTGATGTATTCGACTCTTCTGGCGCAGGTGTGAGTGAAGAGGCCGTGTCAGGGCGCGGCTTCCTCGAAACACAGCACGCAGCGCGTGTCGACGCCGCTACGGTAAGTCGCGAAGTGTCGCTGGGGGGCGCGGCGTGTCGATTTGGCCGGGAGGAGAGAGACATGGTGCACGGACAGGTCGGTGGTACCCCCGCCGAGCATCTCGACGGGCTGCTGGCCCGTGCCCAGAACGGGTTCGAGATCGACGAGACGGTCCTCACCCAGCTGCGTGATGCCTTGATGCACCAGACCGAGCTGCGTTCCTGCCGCCAGTGCAACGAACCCCCCGCCCGGCTGGGCTACACCACCTTCCGGCACGTCTTCCTCCTCCCGGACGGCAGCAGCGTCGTGCTGTGGGAGCTGGAGCACAACACCGGCCCGGGCGACGGCCCGCAGCACGAGGTCTACGCCGACGAGGACACCCTGGTGCAGGCCGAGCGCCGGGCCCACGACCGCACCGGCGGCGCCCGCTGGGAGGAGTTCGACGAGGAGCGGCTCTGGCTCCCCGACCAACTGCTGCGCGGCCCGCTGCCGGTGGAGACGGTGCGGGCGTACGTCGCGGACAACTCGGCCGACCACGCCCGGCGGGTGCTGCGCCGGGCGGAGAACGAGGACCGCCCGGGCGAGGAGGTCCGGCGGCTGCTGGAGACGGCGTTCGCGCACGACATCGCGCTGGCCCCGAAGCCGCGCCGGCGCACCGGCGGCCCGGACGCGACCTGGTGCCGCTTCTACGAGCACGCGTTCCTGCTCGCCGGCGGGGACGAGATCACCCTCTGGGAACTGGAGCACAACCTGACCAGCGACGGACGGCTGGTCTGCGAGGTCTACCTCGACGAGGGATCGGCCGAGATGGCCGCCGACCGACGGGCCCGCGCACGCGGCGTCGAACTCTGACCCTGACCGGCACCCGGCACCGGTGATCACCCGAACCCCGGTGCGAGCGGCGCCGCGCCCCGGCGGCTCCCGGGGCCCGGTGGCTCTCCGTGCCCGGCGCTCCCGGTGCCCTCGGCAGCCGGTGGCTCCCCGTGCCCCGACGGCTGCTCGTGCGTCGGCGGCCGTGCCCGGTGCGTCCGGCGATCCCCTGTACCCCGGGGGCGCCACGTACCCCGGTGGGCGCCACGGAGCCACCCACGCCCGCCCCGCCCCGGTGCCCCGCCCCTCGGTGCCCCACCCCGTGGCGGGCACGCACCCGCTCTCCTGTCTCCGTCACCTCTGTCACCTCTGGCACCTCCGTCACCTCCGTTCGGGTCCCTTGGTGCCCCGTCCCGTGGCCGGAGCCTCCGATGCCCGGCACGGGCCTGAACGTGGGCGTACGGCGGCGCCCCCATCCAGCGCTGCGCGCCGGGCCGCCGGGCCGCCGGGCGCGGGTGCGGGCACAGGCCGGAGGAAAGCCGGAGAGAAGGGAGAGCGGCCGACGCGGGGCGAGGCGCCGACGCCGCTCGGCGTACCGGCAGGGCCGCCGGCGCGACTGCCCGCATCCGCGCATCACGGAGAGCAACCGGGCGTGATCGTTCCGCATAACGATTGACGCACGATCAGCGAAGTCGGGTTTCCTGGGCGTTCACCTGTGCTGTGCAACTCGCCGATGTTTGCCCGGTAATGCCCGGAACATTCTTCCCCGAGGGCAACGGATTCCGGGGAACGGCTTGGAATAGCGTCCCGCCGTCTATTAACGTTCGATAACGCAGCGCGGTCGTTCCAGCCGCCAAAGAGGCGGCACCGTGCGCCGTCGCCGAATCCCGCATGCACCACGGCACCAGCAGTACCAGGGAACCGGGGAACCACCATCCTTGGGGTGAATCGGGCCGAACCCGGCCCGTAGGAGACCTTCCTGCTCCGAACCCGTCAGCTAACCCGGTAGGCGAGAGGGAAGGAAAGGAGTGCGCCCCCGTGGCGTCCAACAGGTCTGCCCTTGACGAGGCACCGTACGGCACCCCCACCGGACCGACCGAGGGCGCCGACCCCGGGCCGGGCCCACGGACGGCGGCCGCGCAGCGGACCGACACCCAGACGGTCTCCTCCCCGGTGGCCCCCTCCTCCGAGTGGGAGGAGTGGAACCCCACCGCCGACTCCCTCGCCCCGGTACGCGGCCGGCACCGCGTCGCCAAGCAGCGCGGCACCATGGCCCGCAGCGGGGCGGTACTCGGCGTCGGTGTCATCGCCGCGGTCGGCGCGGGCGGCATGGCGACCGCCAAGGACCGTCCCAACCCCCCGATATCCATGCCGGACGTCGCGCACATCGCCGACGAGATCCAGGACTCGCTGCCCGACGCGGGCGAACTGCCCGGCATCGGACCGCTCCTCGCCGGTGGCGACTCCTCCGGCGGGCAGCCCGCCGGTTCCCCCCAGCCCTTCTCCCAGGCCGGTCTCACCGCCGAGGACCGGGCCAACGGGACCACCGACGCGGGCGAGGCCCTGCGCGCCCGCATCATGCAGCAGGCCGAGCACCAGCAGAACGCCGCCGACGACGCCGCACGCGAGGCTGCCGCCAAGGCCGCCGCGGAAGCCGCCGCGAAGGCCGCCGCGGAGCGGAAGGCCGACGAGGAGGCCGAACGGAAGGCCGCCGAGGCGGAGGCCGAGCGCAAGGCGGCGGCGGAAGCGCAGCGGAAGGCCGAGGCGGAAGCCGAGCGGAAGGCGGAGGCCGCCCGCAAGGCCGAGGCCGAGCGCCGCGCCAAGCTCGCCACCGCGTACGCCCTCCCGCTGGCCTCGTACACCCTCACCTCGACCTTCGGCGAGGCCGGCGACATGTGGTCCGCGAACCACACCGGTCAGGACTTCGCCGCCCCCACCGGCACCCCGGTCAAGGCGGTGCACGGCGGCACCATCACCGAGGCCGGCTGGGCCGGTGCGTACGGCTACCGCATCGTCCTCACGCTCGATGACGGCACCGAGGTCTGGTACTGCCACCTCTCCTCGATGGTCCGGACGTCCGGCTCGGTGTCCGCCGGCGAGGTCATCGGACGCGTCGGCGCCACCGGCAACGTGACCGGCCCGCACCTGCACCTGGAGGTCCGCCCCGGCGGCGGCTCCCCGATCAACCCGCTGGCCTGGCTGCGCGAGCACGGCCTCAACCCCTGACCTCGTCCCACTCACCGCCCCCACCCCGATACGCCGGTGGCCCTGGTGCTCTCTCCCCCCCCTGACACCAGGGCCGCCGGTCCGGACCGGCACCGGGGCCGACCGGCACCGACGCCGCTGCCTCGCTCTCCCCACGCCACTGGCCCGACCCCTCCCCGCGCCCCGGCGCCTTCCCGTACCCGCGCCGGTCGGCACCTCCCGTACCCGCGCCGGCCGCTGACTCAAGTACCCGCGCCGGCCCCCCGAGCAGTCCGTCGTGACCGGCACCTGCCCGCCCCTTGGCGCCGACCGGCACCGGAGACCGTCCCCAACCGCCAACCGCCAACCGCCACCGCCACCCGCTGTCGCCGCGCGCCCGGCGGTGGAATATCCGCCCAGGCCGCCGCGCTGAAGCGGGGTATGGCTGACAACGACAAGCACACCCAAGGGCAGCGGCGGACCGGGCAGGCGGCCCGGAGGCCGCTCGGAGCGCTGGCGGTGCACCCGCTCTCCCTGGGCGGCAACGTCTTCGGTTGGACCGCGGACGAGGCCGAGTCCTTCGCCGTCCTGGACGCCTACGCCGCCGCGGGCGGCAACTTCATCGACACCGCGGACGTGTACTCCGCCTGGGCGCCGGGGAACCGGGGCGGAGAGTCCGAGACCGTCATCGGCAACTGGCTCGCCGCCCGGGGCAACCGGGCCGAGATGGTGATCGCCACCAAGGTGGGCGGTGGCTACCCCGACCCGCGCGGCCTCACCGCGCGGGCCATCAAGAGCGGTGCCGACGAGTCCCTGGCCCGGCTGCGCACCGACCACATCGACCTCTACTACACGCACTTCGACGATCCGTCGGTGCCCGTGGAGGAGATCATCACCGCGCTCGACGACCTGGTGAAGACCGGCAAGGTCCGCGAGATCGCGGCCTCCAACCTCTCCGCGGACCGGCTGGAAGCCTCCCTGAAGTTCTCCGAAGCGGAAGGACTGGCCCGCTACGTCGCCCTCCAGCCGCACTACAACCTGGTCTCCCGCGACACCTACGAGGGAGAACTCGCCGCCGTCGCCGCCCGGCACGGCATCGCCACCGTGCCCTACTTCGGCCTGGCCTCCGGCTTCCTCACCGGCAAGTACCGGCCCGGCAGCACCGTGGACAGCGCCCGCTCGGCCTCCGCCGCCAAGCACCTGGAGACCGAACGCGGCCGCAAGGTGCTCGCCGCTCTCGACGAGATCGCCGCGGCGCACGGGGCCGAGCAGGCCACCGTCGCGCTCGCCTGGCTGGCCGCCCAGCCGACCGTCGTCGCCCCCATCGCCAGCGCCCGCACCGTGGACCAACTGCCGGCACTGCTCGCCGTGGCCGACCTGAAGCTCACCGACGCCGAACTGGCCGCCCTCACCACGGCCTCGGAGTAACCCCCGCCTCGTTGAGGGACCCCACCCGGGCGGCCGGGCCCGGGGCGGGGTGGGGGCCCGTCCCCGGCGGCCGCCCGGGCCCTGCTCGCCCGGACCCGGCCGCCGAGGGGGGCTTGGCTCCGCCGTGGCCCTGCCCGCCCGGGGCCGCCCGGGCGCCGGTCCGGCGGCTCAGCCGCGCCGGTCCGCCGCGGCCCAGGAGGCGGCGGCCACCGCACCGGCCACGGCGAACACCGACGGCCAGGCACCGACCTTCCTGGCCAGCGGATGCGACCCGGCGAACGCCGCGACGTACAGCCCGCTCAGCGCCGCCGCGGTGCCCGTCCCGGCCTTCGCCCGCCAGCTCCGCGCGGCCACCGCCCCGGCCGCCGCCAGCGCCACGCCGCCCAGCGGCCGCTTCTTCGTCCAGCGCGCGACGCCGTACCCGCCGACGAGCCCACCCGCGGCCACTACCCCTGCCGGAATGCCGGCCATGGCAACCAACCTCTCCCTCTGTACGTATGAACAGTCGTAGGGCCATTCGACCGCATCCGGCGCCGGTTTTCTCCACGGCCCGGTCACATCCCGCCGTCGTTACGGCAACAGAGACCGCCGCCACCCCGAACCGCAAGGGAGCCACCCGTGACCTCGACCCGCTACACCTACCGTCCGGCGACCGAGGCCGACCTGGAGCAACTCGGCACGTTGGACAACTCGTTCACCACGGACGCCGCCTACCAGGTCACGGCCGGCCCCACCGGCTTCACCGTCCACCCCACCCCGGTGGACCCGCCCCTCACCAAGCACTTCCCCGACGACGAGGACGACGACGATGACGATGTCCCGGACCACACCGTGGTCGCGGTCGACGGCGACCGCCTCTGCGGCTTCGTCGTGGTGGACCACGAGCCCTGGAATGCCCGCCTGACCATCCGCGACATCGCCGTCGCCCCCACCGACCGAGGCCACGGCATCGCCCGCGAACTGATGGACCACGCCGTCGCCTACGGCCTGTCCCGGCGCGCCCGGACCGTCTGGCTGGAGGTCACCAACATCAACGCCCCCGCCATCCGCGCCTACGAGCGCATGGGCTTCACCCTCTGCGGCCTGGACACGACCCTGTACACCGGCACGGCCTCGGAAGGCGAGGTGGCACTCTTCATGAGCAGGCCACTGCCGGACCTCCCGAACACCGAAGCGGCCGGCCGGGCGTGACAGCGGCGTAGGACGGGGGAGCGGCTCGCGGCGGGTGGCCGCCAGGACGATGGAGGTCCGGCGGCCACGTCCGCGGTGTGCCCGGGAGGGGCGGCGCGGATGGCTCAGTCGAGCGCGCTGAGCTGCTTCCAGTCTTCGTAGGAGGGGTTCCAGTCGCCGTAGCCGTTGCCGGTGGGGACGGTCTGGCGGGTGGAGCCGGTGACCTCGACGAGGTCACCCCGGACGGCGCGGTCGTAGAACCACTTGCCGTCCTTCTCGGACATGCCGACGCAGCCGTGGCTCTGGTTGGAGTTGCCGAAGTAGCCCTTGCCCTCGTTCCAGGGGGCGGCGTGGGCGTAGGTGCCCGAGGTGGTGAGGTGGACGGCCCAGGGCACGTCCTTGTCGTAGGGGTCGGCTATGCCGACGGAGGTGTTGGTCATGTTGACCATGGGGGCCTTGTCCAGGACGACCATGGTGCCGTTCCAGGTGGGGTAGCTGGGCGAGCCGCCGGAGATCGGGATGGTGCGGATCCGCCGGCCGTCCTCGTACACGGTCATGGTGTGCTTCTTCAGGTCGACCTTGGAGACGCGGACGGTGCCGATGGAGAAGGTGCTGGTCACGTCGCGGCGGAGGTAGCGGGAGTCGCCGGTGTCGACGCCGCTGAGCTTGGCGCGGAGGGTGACCCTGGTGCCCTTGGCCCAGTACGTCTTGGGACGCCAGTCGACGCGCTCCACGCCGGTGAGGGGGTCGCGGACCCAGCCCCAGGAGCCCTCGGTCCTGGGCGTCGTGGAGACGGAGAGCCGGCGCTCGACCGCCGCCTTGTTCTTCACCGGATGGTCGAAGGCGATGGAGACGGGCTGGCCGGCGCCGACGACCTTGTTGCCGGCGGGGGTGACGTTGACCCCGTTGAAGAGGGTGGCCTCGCGGACCCGCACGGTGGAGCGCTCGGTGGTGCTCTTTCCGGCGGCGTTGGTGGCGGTGGCCCGGAGCGTGTAGGTCGCGCCGGGGGTCAGGGTGCGGTCGGAGCGCCAGCCCTTCTTGCCCTTGGTCCAGGTGCCGGTGAGCGGTGCGGCCCCGGAGGTGCCGGAGGTGACTTCGACGTCGGTGAGCGTGCCGTGTTCCACCGTGACCGCCACCGTGCTGTCCGGGGCGGTGGCCCGGCCGTCCGGGCCGGGGGTGACGGAGATGACGGCCGGCTTGGCGTCGGCCGCGTCGACGGAGGCGGCGGCCTTGCCGGAGGAGGACTGGCAGCCGGCCAGCGCGGTGACGGCGAGTGCCGACGCGATGAGGATCCGGGCCGGGCGGAGCGGACGTATGGGACGCATGGTGGGCCTCTGCGGGAAGTCGTGGGGCGGTCGGGTCAGCAACGCGTCTGGGCGAGTTCCGGGTTGTACCGGTACGGCGGCGGGGAGGGCGTCTCGGAGGGCCGGAGCCGCCACAGCGATACCGACATGCAGTGGGTCGAGACGCCGTCGGTGTACTCGTTGCCGAGGCCGGCCCCCTGCTCCTGGACGACCGCGACATGGTTGCCGGAGCGCATCAGGACGACCTGGCTGTTCTTCGGGGCCTGGCCGGCGGATCCGGTGAAGGTCTTCACGAGCGGTTTTGCGGTCGAGCCGCCGGACCCGTCGGAGTCGTCGGGGGAGCCGGGTTTCGACTGGAGGCCGCAGCGTTGGGTGAGGGCCTGCTCCAGGGAGGAGACGACGGAGACGGCGTCCACCTCGTCCGGGTAGGCGTTGATGGTGTGGGTGGCCTGCTGCTCCTTCTCCCGGCCGGTGTACGAGCGGGCGTGCTGCGCCGAGGGCGTGGGCCCGGCGTCGGAGTCGAGGCCGGTGAAGCGGCAGCCGCCGCCGAGGTCGAGCAGCGGAGCCGCTCTGTCGGTGGTGGTGCGGGCGGTCTTCCAGCGCGCGGACGCGTCGAACGGCAGCGCGCTCGGCGGGAGCAGGGCCTTCTCCGGGATGTCGGGGACGGCCTCCGGTGTCCGTGCCGACTGCTGAGGAGCGGCGGGCAGCGTACGGGTGGGGTCGTCGCCGGGGGTCAGCTGCCAGGAACCGATGGCGATCGCCGCCGCGGTGAACACGGCGGAAGCGGCGAGGGCCGCACGCTTGCGCGCGCGTCGCCGGTGGCCCCTGGCCCGTGCGGCCTCCGGTCCCGCCAGCCGTATGGAGGGTTCCGCGGCGCGGGCCAGGTCACGCAGTCGCTCTTCCAGGTCAACCATGGGTGGGCACCTCCTTCGGGGGGCGGGCGGTGGGGTACGGGGACGGGTGGCCGAGGTCGCCGAGGTGGGAGCCGAGGGCTTTGCGGGCCCGGCTGAGCCGGGTGCGTACGGCGCCTTCGGAGACGCCGGTCTCCCGTGCCACCTGCTCGATGGGCAGGTCGAGCAGGTGGTGCAGGACGACGGCGGTCCGCTGGTCGGTTTTCAGTCCGCGCAGGGCGTGCACCAGCGCCACCCGGTCCGGAGCGAGGTCCGGCAGGTCGCCGGGTGGACCGTGCCGCAGGTGCGCGCGCATGCGGTTGCGTGCGCGGCGCCAGGAACTGACGGCCAGCCGCAGCGCGACCGTGCGGACCCACGGTGTGGGGTCGCCCTCCGCGATGAGCCGGTCCCAGCGCTGCCAGGCCCGGGCGTACGCCTCCTGCACGGCGTCCTCGGCTTCGGCGAGGTCGCCGGTGGCGGCATAGACCGCCGAGACGAGCCGCTTCGCCGTCGCGGTGTAGAACTGGTCGAAGTCCGACGCTGATGGTGCTGTTGGTGCCGACATGTGTCCCCCGATGACCCCCCACGCGCCCTCCTCCAGGCGCTGTGCTTTCTCGCTCCCGTTAAGGGCACGCCTGGGGGCCGCGAAAGGTTACAGAGAATTTCCGGGGCCGGGGTTCCAGGGAACGGGCAGCGGCTTCGCGGTGGTGGCGGCCCCGGCGGTGGGGCAGGGGCGGGGGTGGTGGAGGTCCGGCGGCGTGGGCCCGGGGGCTACGGGGCGGGTGGGGCCGCCCGTTCGCCGCCGGGCGGCGGCGCGGCATCCTCGGGCCCGGTCCGGCGGGGCGGGGGCGCGGGGTGGCCCTCGCTGTCCGGAGCGTGCGCGGCGCCCGGCGGCTGAGGCGCTGCCGGGGCGGCGGGGGCGGCGGGGGCGGCGGGGGCGTGGCCGCCGAGCGGCTGGGGGGCGCCGGGCGGCTGGGGAGCGCCGGCGTCCGCGACGGGGTGGGCGGCTGCGGGGTAGGGGCTGCCCGGGTGGGTGGGCGTCGTGTACGGGCTGCCCGGGTGCATGGGCGCGAGGTACGCGCTGCCCGGGTGGGTGGGCGTGGCGTACGGGCTGCCCGGGTGGGTGGGCGCGTAGTACGGGGCGCCGGGGTGGAGGGGCGTGGCGTACGGGGTGCCCGGGAGGAGGGGTGCGGCGTACGGGGTGCCCGGGAGGAGGGGTGCGGCGTACGGGGTGCCGGGGTGGGCGGCCGGGAAGTACGGGCCGGGACGGCTCGCCGGATGCTGCCCGTAGGGCAGGCCGCCCCACGGGGGCGGGTACACCGCTGTCCGGGGGCGGCGCGGTGCCGGAACCGCCAGTGCGGCATGCGCCAGGACCGGTTGGGCGACGTCCCTGCGCTGCCACAGGTGGTGCAGCAGTTCCCGCTCCCGTGCGGTGAAGTCCGGCCCCGCGGTGTCCCGGTAGGCGCGGCGGCGCAGAAACGCGAGGGAGGTGGCGAAGGCGGTGTACTCGGCGACGGTGCGGGCCGCCGCCGGCCCCCGGGTGCGGCGGGCGAGGTCGCGGGCTATGCCGCGGGCCCGGAGCGAGGACAGGGCCAGCGGCTCCGGAGGGGTGAGCCAGCCTGCCGCCTGGTAGACCGGGAGGTAGGACCCTATGGTGCGCAGTTCGTTGCTGCGGGACCAGATGGCGAGCCAGATCAGCAGCCCGAAGACGGGGAGCATGAAGAGGGCGTAGACGGCGATGAAGCTCCGGCCGCCCAGGGTCGCCGAACCGTTCCAGAGCCCGTGCAGGACCATCGCCGCGAGCAGGGCGGCGATCGGCAGCAGTGTGCGGCGGGCGCGCTGCCGATGGGTGGCGGCGGCCGCCAGGCCGAAGCCTATGCCGGTCATGGCGGTGAAGAGCGGGTGCGCGAACGGCGACATGATGACCCGGACGAAGAACGTCGCGGCGGTGGTGGAGCGCAGCCCGGAGTAGCCGAACTCCTGGTCGCTGACGAACGCCGAGCCCAGGTAGAGGATGTTCTCGGTGAACGCGAAGCCGGTCGCGGTGACACCGGCGATCACCAGGCCGTCGAGGATTCCGTTGAAGTCGCGGCGCCGGAAGAGGAAGAGGAACAGCAGCGCACCGGCCTTGGCGCTCTCCTCGACGACCGGGGCGACCAGGGTCGCGCCCCAGGCGTCCGCGTCGGCCTCGCTTTCCGGGGTCGAGGAGTCGGAGATGCTGGTGACCAGCCATTCCGTCGCGAACCCGTTGGCGATCAGCGCGACGAGCGTCGCGGCACAGGAACCCCAGGCGAACGCGAAGACCAGGTTCCGCCAGGGTTTGGGCTCCACCTGGTCCATCCAGCGGAACGCGGCGATCAGCAGGGGGACCGGCAGCACCGACAGCCCCAGCCCCACCAGGAATCCGTCGGTGCCGGTCTGCTCCCGGACCAGCGCGAGGATGATCAACCCGGAGAGGGCGAGCAGCAGGACGAGGGCGCTGGCGCGCAGCGCGCGGCTCCGCCACACGGCACGCCCCGGACGGTGGCGCCGGCCGGACGGCTCGGGCACGCCCCCGAGGTGGGGCGGTGGGCTTTCGGCGGGGGCCGGCGGGGCGGCGGCCTGCACGGGCGGCGCGGGGTGCTCGGCGTTCCTCCGGGCGGCGTGCGGATCGAAGGTGTGCGCGGGGGCCGCTTCGGGGGCGCCGAGGCGGGGAGCGCCGGGCCCGGTGTGGCCGGGTTCACGGCAGCCGGACCGCTCTCGGCCGGGATCGTGCGGGGGCGGGGACTGGTGCACCCGACGACCCTAACGAAGGGGAGTGCGGCGGGTGCCGGGATCGCGTACACCCCGGGCCGTCCGGCGGGTGCCGGGATCGCCCACGTCCTGGGCCGTCCCCGGCCGGTCCCCGGGTTTCCCCGGCCGGTCCCCGGGCCGTCCGGCGGATGCCGGGTCCGGGGGCCGGGGGCGGGAGCGGGGTGGCGGCGGCCGGTGCGGCGGCTTCAGTCCGCCCGGCGGCGGAAGAGCAGGTCGTGCACCACATGGCCCTTGTCCAGGCCCTGGCCCTCGAACTTGGTCAGCGGACGGAACTCCGGGCGCGGGGCGTAGCCGCCGTCCGGCCGGGTGTTCTCGAAGTCGGGCGAGGCGGTGAGCACCTCCAGCATCTGCTCCGCATACGGCTCCCAGTCGGTGGCGCAGTGCACCAGCGCCCCGGGGCGGAGCCGGGTCGCCGCGAGCGCGATGAACTCGGGCTGGATCAGGCGCCTCTTGTGGTGCCGCTTCTTCGGCCACGGGTCCGGGAAGTAGACGCGCAGCCCGGCGAGCACTCCGGGTTCGAGCATCTCGCGGAGGAGGATGATCGCGTCACCGTTCGCCACCCGGATGTTGGACAGCCCGTTCCGCTCCGCGAGCGCGAGCAGGTTTCCCTGCCCGGGGGTGTGCACGTCGGCGGCGAGGATGCCGGTGCCCGGGTCCGCGGCGGCCATCTGCGCCGTGGCCTCGCCCATGCCGAAGCCGATCTCCAGGACGACCGGCATCGCCGGATCCCCGAAGAGCTCGCCGAGGTCGACGCGGCGCATTCCGTCGATGTCCATGCCCCAGGTGGGCCACAGGCGGCGCAGCGCCTCGCCCTGGCCCGGCGTGACACGGCCGCGGCGGGGGCGGAAGGACCGGATGCGGCGCTCGTGGTGCGAACCGGCAGGGTCGGCGGCCGGGCCGCCGGGGAACAGGGGCTCGCTGCGGTCGCGGCGCGGCTGCGTCTCCGCGGGGCGGGGTGCGGTGGAGTTCTCGGACATGTACGTCGATTCTACGGTCGGCCGTCGAACGGCCGGATCGAGCGGTCGTCGGGGCCCGGGGCAGCGCTCCGAGGCCGGGGCCGAGCCCCTCGCCGGTTCGTCCGGTCGTCTCCGGTCGTCGCCGTCCGTTTCCGTCCGTCTACGGCCGGCTGTCTCCGGCTGTCCGCGTCCGGTTGCCTCCGGTTGTCTCAGGTCGTCGTTGGCTGTCTCGCCGTTCTCCGGCTGGGGCTCGCCGCTGCCGGTTCGGCCTGCTGCCCTCGGGGCACCCGTCCGCTGTCCGCTGTCCGCTGTCCGCTGTCCGTTCGTCCGGCCGTCGCCGGTGCGGCCGGCCGCCGTCCGCTCGGGGCCGGTCAGCCGTCCAGGGCCGCCAGTGCCCGCCGGGCCACCTCACGGCCGATCGGCAGTGACGCCGTCGCGGCCGGGGAGGGCGCGTTGAGCACATGCACCATGCGCGCCGACTCGGCGAAGAGGAAGTCGTCCACCAGGGTGCCGTCGGGCAGCACCGCTTGGGCCCGGACACCGGCCGGGGCGCGCACCAGGTCGTCCGCCGCCACCACCGGCAGCAGCCGGCGGACGGCGTCGGTGAAGGCCCGCTTGGAGACGGAGCGCCGCAGCTCCCCCGCCCCGTATCTCCAGTGCTGCCGTGCTATCCGCCAGGCCCCCGGGTAGGCCAGGGTCGCGGCCAGCTCGTCCGGCCGCACCGTGTGCCAGGTGTAGCCCTCCCTGGCCAGGGCGGGCACCGCGTTGGGGCCGATGTGCACCCGGCCGTCGATGCCGCGGGTGAGATGGACGCCGAGGAACGGGAACGCCGGGTCGGGCACCGGGTAGACCAGCCCGCGCACCAGCGAGGCCCGGGCCGGGACCAGCTCGAAGTACTCCCCGCGGAACGGCACGATCCGCATGCCCGGGTCGTCTCCCGCCAGCCGGGCGACCCGGTCGCAGTGCAGTCCCGCGCAGTTCACCAGCGCACCGGCGCGGAGCACCTCGCCGCTCGCCGTCCGCACCGCGACCGCCGAGGACCGCCGGCCGACGGCGCGCACCTCCGCGCCGTACCGCACCGTGGCGCCGGCGTCGCCGGCCAGCCGGGCCAGGCGGTCCGCCACCGCGCCGTAGTCGCAGATGCCGGTCGTGCCGACATGGATGGCGGCGATGCCGCGGACCTGCGGCTCGTACTCCAGGATCTGGGCGGGGCCCAGCTCCCGGACCGGTATGCCGTTCTCCCGGCCGCGCTGCACCAGGGCGTGCAGCCGCGGCAGCTCGGCGCGGTCCGTGGCCACGATCAACTTGCCGGTGACCTCGTGCGGGACGTCGTGCTCGGCGCAGAACTTCACCAGCTCGGCCGCGCCCTCCACGGCGAACCGGGCCTTCAGCGATCCCGGCCGGTAGTAGATGCCGCTGTGGATCACTCCGCTGTTGCGGCCGGTCTGATGGCGGGCCGGACCCGGTTCCTTCTCGAGCACGATCACCCGGGTGCCGGGCGCCGCCCGCGTGATCGCATACGCCGTCGACAAGCCGACGATCCCGCCACCGATCACCAGCACATCGCAGTCCCACCCCGTCACGACACCTCACCTCCCCGCAGCCGTCGACGCTCAATCACACCCAGGACGATCACTATCATGACGTCCGCCACTGACAACGGACCGAGACCGGACCTTGGACGGGCCGGGACGCCGCCTCCCTGGCGCCGGTCCGGTGCCCCGGCCGTCCGGGGCGTGCGGCGGGCCGGCCGAGCGCGCCGGGCGCGCGGGCCGCGCGGAGGGCACCGTCAGCCCATCCGGCCGCCCGGCCCCCGGGACCGTCCCCGGCCCCCGCCGGCCCCTCCGATCGCCCCCGCCGGTCGTCGTGCCGTCCGTGTCAGGCCGGGCGCGGCCCACGTCGGGGCGGCCCACGTCGGCGCCGCCCGCACCGGCCGTGCTGCCCGGGTCGGCGCCGCCCGGGTCGGCCGTGCCGCCGCCGAACCCCGCCGGGGCGCCGTTCACGCCGGGGCGACCAGCAGGGGCCGGGCCCGTTCCCGCAGCTCGGCGACGCGCGGCTCGTGCCCGTAGGGCTCCAGGCGGTGCAGCAGGTCGCGGACGTACTCCGTGGTGCGGGCGGAGGAGATGCGGCCGGCCACTTCCACCGCCCGGGTGCCCTGCGCGCACGCCGCGTCCAGGTTGCCCGACTCCAGCTCGGCGACCGCCGAGACCACCAGCCGCAGCCCGTGCGAGCGGACGAACTCCTCGGTGGGCCGGGACAGCGCCTGCTCGGTGAACCGGCGCACCTGCCGGGGCAGCCGGAGGTCGCGGTAGCACTCGGCCGCGTCCGCCGCGAACCTCTCGTGGGTGTAGAAGTCCAGCCAGGCCGGGTCGGGGTCGCCCGCCCGGGACCGCTCCAGCCAGCCCTCGGCGGCCTTGAGCGCGGCCCCGCACGCCGGACCGTCGCCCGCCTTGGCCTGGGCCCGGGCCTCCACCAGGCGGAAGAAGCTCATGGTGCGCGCGGTGGCCAGTCCGCGGTTCCGCTCCAGGGCGGCCTGGGCCAGGTCCACGCCCTCGTCGGCGAAGCCCCGGTAGGTGGCCTGCAGCGACATCGACGCCAGCACATAGCCGCCGAGCGGCACGTCGGCCGCCGCCCGGGCCAGCCGCAGCGCCTGGATGTAGTAGCGCTGGGCGGCCTCCTGCTGGCCGGTGTCGAAGGCCATCCACCCGGCCAGCCTGGTGAGTTCGGCGGTGGCGCCGAACAGCGCCCGGCCCACCTCGTCGCTGTAGGAACCCAGCAGCAGGGGCGCGGCGTCGACCCGCAGGCACTCGGGCACCATCGACGAACGCCAGTCGCCGCCCCCGTACTTGGAATCCCAGCGGCGCGCGTCCTCCGCGGCCTCGCGCAGCTTCCTGACGTCGCTGTGGCCGACGCGCTGCGGTAAGCCCTCGGTGCCGACGGTGCTCTCGGTCTCCTTGGGGTCGCGGGCCACTGAGCTGTCGGCCGGGGATATCAGCCAGCGGGACGCCGGGGTGGCGTACGCGCTCACCGCGAACGACCCGGCCAGGCTCTGCCAGATGCCGCCGCCCCCGCGCCGGCCCGCCAGGTCCAAGCGGTACAGCTCGGTGGCGCTGCGCACCGCCTGATCGACGTCGCGCGGGAAGGCGAGGCCGACCTCCGGCGCCGGATCGGCGTCGGCGAGGCCGATCTCGTGCAGCGGGACCGGCCGGCCCAGCTTCGATCCGATCGCGGCGGCGATCAGATGGGGCGCGGCGCCCTGCGGGACCATGCCCTTGGAGACCCACCGCGCCACCGACGTCTTGTCGTAGCGGAGGGTCAGGCCGCGTTGGGCGCCGAGGTCGTTGACTCTGCGCGCGAGCCCGGCATTGCTGATTCCCGCGAGGGCGAGAACGGTGCCGAGCTTCTCGTTCGGCCCGCGTGGCTCCCTGGACATGCGCACCCCTCGAACAGCACCGACGGCCGCCCCGGCATAGGCACGGGGCATTCGTAAACCCAGCGTAGTTCGCCGCATCCCGACCGTTAAGAGGTGGCGTCCCGGATGGCGGGATTCTGGTACGAACGCAGGTGCGGGAGGGGGCGTGTGCTCCCGGTGTGTGTGGCCGTGCGCCCGGGTGTGCGCTCTGCCTGGCCCGGTGCGGCGGGGCTTCCATGGTGGTGCGTGGGTCGGCCCATGGCGCTGGAGCCTGTGGGCTGGGGGACACCGCCGCCTCATTCCCCGCGGGCGGCGGACCGGTCCGGGAGGTGAACTCCACCTCCCGGACTGCGATGTCGGGTCACCGCAAGCCCACGCCAGGGCGCGTCAGCAATTTGGCTGAATGCCGCTCCTGACGGCCGGGCCGCCGCGCCGGGCCGGGGAGGGGGAGGCCCGACGCGGAGGTCCGGTGTGCGGCGTCCGCACGCGGCTTTCGGCGGCGGTGCGCGATGCCGGCCGGCCGGGCGCCGGAGGGGCCGCCCGGTGTCTGCCGGTGGCCGACGGGCGGCTGTCGTGGCACGCGGGGCCGTGCGGTGGAATTGCCGGACTCACTGTGGTCTGCGCCGAGTTGGGCGCTACGGGGTGCGGTGCCGCGGCGAGCGCACGGAGTTCGTGTCGTCCGCGCGCGCGACCACTCGTTCGCCGCCACTCGTGGCAGCATGGGCCCCGACGGAACGGCCGCCGCCCGCACCGGGTCCGGGCACCACCCCGCGCCCCGCGCCGAGTGGACTCCTCGCGCCCCGGGCGATGTTGTCGCAAAACCGGGGTGACGTCGTGGCGCGACGTGTTCTCCGGGCGTTGCGCGTCCGGCTGCCGAACCCGTCGACCAGCTGTGCATGATGGCTGCTACGTACTGGTTGTCCACGGTCTGTGGAGGCGGCGATGCGGTGGTTGGTGGGGTGGAGCAGAGCCGCCTCCGGACCGGCCACGGTCGAGGGCGGCGCGATCCAGCCGGTCGGCGCCCATCTCCTGTGGGCCGACCCGGACCCGCTCTGGGCCGTCGGTGACTGGCGCCCCGACGAGGTGCGGGTGGTGCAGACCGACGCCTTCACCCGGCTCGCCGTCTTCGGCTGCTGCGGCGCCACCGACGAGGAACTGCGGGTCGGACTCTTCGCGGCCCGGGGCGGCGCGCTGCGCCACCTCACCGCCTGGCCCGGGAGCTACACCGCGGTCGCCCAGGCCGGGCGCCGGGTCACCGTCGTCGGCGATCTCGCCGGAGCCCGCCCGGTGTTCCACACCGACTGGGCCGGCGGCACCGCCTACGCCACCGCCGCGCTGCCGCTCGCGGACCTGGTGGAGGCGCAGCTCGACGTCAGCCACCTGGCCGCGCTGCTCGCCTGCCCGGACACCCCGGAGGCGGTCGGCGACGGCACCCCGTACCTCGGGGTGCGCCGGATCGCGCCCGGGCACGCGCTGGTGCTGCGCGAGGGCGCACGCGACATCGTCGGGTACGAGCCCACCGCCTCGCTCGCCGTCGCCGCCCCCCGCCGGGATCCCGAGGAAGCGGTGGACGGCGTCCGGGACGCGCTCGTCGACGCGGTACGCGCCCGCCTTGCCGCGCCCCGGCACGCCCCGGCGGCCGACGGCCGGCTCGACCCCGGGCCGGTCCCGGGCATGGGCCCGGCCGACCGGCGGGCCGCCCGTGGGGCCCCCGCCCCCGGGGTCGGCGCCGACCTCTCCGGAGGCAGCGCCTCCGGCACCCTGGCACTGCTCGCCGCGGGACTGCCCGGGGTGCCGGGGACCCTGCTCGGGCACGGCACCGCGGCCGGCGAGCGCCTCCGGGCGGTCACCTTCAACGACCTGGCGGCCGGACGGAACCGGTCCCGGGAAGCGGAACTGGAGCGCGCCCGCGGCCTCGCCGAGAACCCTCGCCTGCACCACCTGGTGGTCACCGGCGGCACCGAGGCGCTGCCGTACGCGGCGCTGGACGGCGGCCCGCTGACCGACGAGCCCGGCCCGTCGATCGTCCTCGCCGAACGCCACCGCCGCCGGCTCGTCGCGGGCAGCGCGGACCACTTCATCGGCCACGGCGCCCGCCAGGTGCTGGACGCCCACCCCGCCCGCCTCGCCGACCTGCTGCTCGACCGCCGCCGCCGTCACCTGCTCCGGCCGGCCACCGCGCTGGCCCGGGCGGACGGGCCGTCGGCGCACTCCTTCTTCGTACCGTTCACCGTCTACCGGGCCGCCCGGCGCCTGGCCCGCACGCCCTACCGGGACGGCCTCGAACAGGCCGCCCACCACCTGCTGGAGCGCCACTTCACGCCCGAGTCCGGCACCGGCCGCCCGGGCGCCGTGTCGGCCTCGCTCGCGGCACTCACCTGGTGCCGGCCGGGCCCCGCCGCCCGCTGGCTCACCGGCGAGGCGCTGGCCGAGGTGTCGGTCCGGCTGGAGACCGCCGCCGCCCGCCCGGCCGCCCTGCGCCGCCCCGGCGAACGCCGCGCCGACGCGTCGCTCAACCGGTACGCCGCCGACCACCGGGTCTTCGAGCAGGCCGCGGAGGTACGCAGCCAGCGGCTGCACGCCCCCTTCCTCGACAACCAGGTGGTCCGCGCCTGCCGCGAGCTCCCCGAAGCGCTCCGCGTGCAACCCGGGGCGCGAGCGGCGGTCCTGCGCGCGGTACTCGCAGGCGCCGGCATCCGCGACCTGCCGCCCGGCTGGGGAGCGACCTCCCAGGGCGCCCACCTGGCCACCGTACGGGCCGGCCTCCGCGCCCATGTGGCGGAGCTGATCGACCTCTTCCGCGCCCCGCTGCTCGCGGACGCCGGACTGGTCGAAGCACGCGTGGTGCGGAAGGCCCTGCGCGCGGCCGCCGAGGGCGAACGGCTGCCGCTGGACGGCCTCGCCGAACTCGTCGCCACGGAGATCTGGCTACGCCGCCTGCTCGCCCGGCGCGGCACCTGCTGGACCGGCACCGCGGCCCCGCGCCAGCGGGCGGTGGCGGGCGGGGTGGTGCCCCGCCAGAGCCTCTGACCCGGGCGGCGGAGTTCCGGGAGCACGGCGGCTGGGACGTGGTGGACCGTGTCACGGGCGGAGCGGGTGAGGCGGGCGGGGCGGTCGTGACCGATGTGGCGGATGCGGCGGGAGCGGCGGGGGTGGTCGGAGCGGTCGGGGCGGGGGTGTCCGGAGCGGGCGGGGCGGAGGTGTCCGGAGCGGGCGGGGCGGGCAGGACGGGTGGGGCGGCGGTGGCGGATGCGGCTGACGCGGCCGGATTGTGCGGGGCGGTCGGGGCGGGGGTGTCCGGAGCAGGCGGGGCGGCGGTGGCGGAGGTGTCCGGAACGGGCACGACGGGTGGGGCGGACGGGGCAGTTCTGCGCGGGGCGGCGGTGGCGGACGCGGCCGTTCCGGACGGGGTGGACGCGCCCGGGCGGGGGCGCCGCGGTGCTCGGGCGGACTCCGCGAGTCCGCGAATTCCGGTTGCGCTGTCCGTCCCCGCCGGGTAGGAGCAATACCCCAGGTCAAGGCGTACGGTCGCGCGCGGCACCGGACCCGCCGCGCCACTCGGCGAGCGCGGAGCCGCCTGCCGTCGCCCCAGGTCGTCGTCGATCCCTTCACCGAACCACCGAGGACAATGAACCCGTGCGGTATCTGATACTCGGCGCCACCGAGGCGCGCGACAGCCAGGAGCGTCCGCTTCGGCTCGGCGGCGCCCGGCTCCGCGCGCTGCTGACCGCGCTCGCCCTGCACTCCGCACGCTCCGCGCCGGTCCCGGTCGAAGTGCTCATCGACGAGGTCTGGGCGGACCAGCCGCCGCAGGACGCGCCCGCGGCCCTGCAAGCCCTGGTGGGACGGTTGCGCCGGGTGATCGGCAGGGACGCGGTGGCCTCGGCCCCCGGCGGCTACCGCCTCGTGACCACACGCGACGACGTCGACCTGTTCCGCTTCGAGCGACTGGTGGCCGACGGGCGGCGCGCCCTGGACACCGGTGACGCCGCGTCCGCCGCCGGAACCCTCCGCGACGCTCTCGACCTCTGGCGCGGACCGGCCTTCGCCGACCTGCCCGACCGTGCGTCCGCGGCCGCCCGCCCGGAAGCACTCCGGCTCACCGCCCTGCACCGGCGTATCGAAGCGGACCTCGCGCTGGGCCGGGCCGTGGAGGTGATCCCGGAGCTGCGCGGGCTCGTCGTCGACCATCCGCTGGACGAGCCGTTCCACGCCCAGCTGATCCGCGCGCTGAGTGCCGCGGGCCGCGCCGCCGACGCCCTCGCCGCGTACGAGGACGCCCGCCGGGGCATCGCGCGGCGACTGGGCACCCGGCCCGGCACCGAACTCACCCGGCTGCACGGGCAGCTGCTGCGCGGGGAGCGTCCGGCCCACGCCCACGCGCCGGGGTCCGCGCCGGCGGCGCCACCTGACGGGGCGCCGACCGCCGGCGTGCCTACCGCGGTGGTGCCGTCCGGTGCCGTGCCGGCTCCCGGCGTGCCGTCCGCGGGCGCGTCATGGACGGGACGGTCACCGGCGGATACGTCACCGGCGGATACGTCACCGGTGGAGGGTGCGCCGGCGGAGGCGCCGCCGGCCGTGCGACGGTCCGACGCGCCGTGGCCGGACCCGGCGCCGGAGGGGTCCGCGGAGGGGCGCACGGAGGGCGCCGCACCGAACGGCTCCTCCCCGGCCGGTGCGGTGGCGGGACCGCACCCCGCTGCGGCGGCCTCCCCGACCGGGGTGCCGCCCACCGGGGTGCCGCCCACCGGGGCGTCGCCCACCGGGACACCGCCGACCGGAGCCCGTCCGGCCGGGGTGCCGGCCGCCGGGCCGCCGCGCGCCGGCACCGCGCCGCCGCGGGCCGTATCGCCGACGGGGCCGCCCGGCGCCGCCGCACCGGGCAACCTCCGGCCGCGCCTCACCAGCTTCGTCGGGCGGCACGACGAGGTCGGCCAACTCCGCGACGGGTTGCGCGAGGCCCGCCTGATCACCCTCACCGGACCCGGTGGATCGGGGAAGACCCGGCTCTCCGAGGAGACCGCGGCCACCGTGGCGGGCCGCTACCCCGATGGCGTCTGGGTGGCCGAGCTCGCCCCGCTCGACGACCCGCGCGCCGTCCCGGGCACCGTGCTGAGCGCCGTCGGCCGACGGGACACCACGCTGCTCGGAGCGGGCTTCGACGGCCGTACCAGTGGGCCGGACGGGGCCGACCCCACCGCCCGCCTCCTCGAACACTGCGCCCACCGCCGGCTGCTGCTCCTCCTCGACAACTGCGAACACGTCATCGACGCCGCCGCGCGACTCGCCGAGACGCTGCTGGCCCACTGCCCCGGGGTGACCGTGCTCGCCACCAGCCGCGAACCCCTCGGGGTCCCGGGGGAGACGGTGCGCCCGGTGGAACCCCTCCTGCCGGTTCCCGCCCACCAGCTCTTCGCGGAGCGGGCCGCCGCCGTCCGGCCCGGGTTCGCGACGGACCACGACCCGCGGACCGCGGCGGCCGTGGCGGAGATCTGCCGCCGGCTGGACGGCCTGCCGCTCGCCATCGAGCTGGCCGCCGCCCGGCTGCGGCTGCTCACCCCCCGGCAGATCGCCGACCGGCTGGACGACCGCTTCCGGCTGCTGACCAGCGGCAGCCGCACCGTGCTCCCCAGACAGCAGACCCTGCGCGCGGTCGTCGACTGGTCCTGGGACCTGCTCGACGAGCGGGAGCGGACCGTGCTGCGGCGGGCGTCCGTCTTCGTCGGCGGCTGGGACCTGGCCGCGGCGGAAGCGGTCTGCGCGGACGCCCCGGACCCGCGCCGGGACGCAGCCCCCCACTCGCCCACCGGCCCCGGCGCCGACCCGGGCCCTGCCCAGGGCCGGGGCCAAGTCCCCGGCCCGGACCGGGCTCTGAACACCGCCACGGACCGGGCTCTGAACACCGCCACGGACCACCGGGGCATGGGCACCATCGCGGACCGCGACCCGGGCCCGGAAGCGGGCGTGCGCCGGGGCGCGGAGCACGGCGCGGCCCCCGGCCCCGGGGAACCGGGCGCCGCCGACGACCCGGACGGCACGCCGCGGACGCCCATCGGCCACGCCGACGTCCTCGACCTGCTCGGCGCGCTCGTCGACAAGTCCCTGCTGGTGGCCGAACACCCGCAGCCGCGGGGAGGCGGGGGCGAGCCGGGCGGGATGCGCTACCGGATGCTGGAGACCATCCACGAGTACGCCACCGAGCGGGCCGCCGAGACCGCGACCACCCGGCGCGACCACGCCACGGCGGTCCGCCGCCACCTGGCGTACTTCGAGGAGTTCGCCCGCACCGCCGAGCCCCGGCTGCGGTCGGCGGAACAACTCCCCTGGCTGCGCCGGGTCGAGACCGAACTGGACAACGTCCGCGCCGCGCTGCACCGCTCCCTCCTGGCCGGTGACGCGAGGAGCGCGCTGACCCTGGTCTTCGGCATGGGCTGGTTCTGGTGGCTGCGCAACTACCGCGACGAGGGCGCGAACTGGATCACCCGGCTGCTGCGCCTCATCGCGCCGCAGGTCGCGCCGAAGACGCCGGTGTCCACCGGGCCGCCGGCCGACCGCCCGGCCACCGGCGGCTGGGACGCCATGGACGTCATCGACCTCCAGCTCCTCCTCTACTTCCTGATCGCCGACCAGCGGACCGAGGCGGAGCTGCGAAGCCCGCGGAGCGTGACCGTCGCCCAGGACATCCGGGACGCCTACCGGCACGCGCCGGGACCGCGCGCCGCCCGGTTCCCAGGCATCCTGTGGCCGTTCACCGCCTACCTCACCGACGGCCACACGGGCGTACTGCCGCTGCTGGACGAGGCCGTGGCCAACTGCCGTGTCCACGGGGACGAGTGGGCGCTCGCCGTGTGCCTGATGTTCCGGACCCACCTGGCCATCGACATGCCGGGCGGGGTGCTGCGGGCCGAAGACCACTGGCCGGAACTGCGCGAACTGGGGCGACGGACCGGCGACCGCTGGATGCTGGCCCAGGTGCACGGCGCCAACGGCGAGATGTCCATGGCCTACGGGCGGTACGAGGAAGCGCGGGCCTCGTACGAGGAGGCGGTGCGCCTCGCCCGCGAGCTCGGCGCGTACACCGAGACGCCCTTCCTGATCACCCGGCTCGCCGACCTCGCCTACCAGTGCCTGGAGACGGAGTCCGCGCTGCGGCTCCTGGAACGGTCCGAGACCGAGGCGGAACGCTACGGCGTGCACGACGCGATGACCTTCAACCGGCTGCTCCGGGCCTTCATCGGGGTGCGGTCCGGCGATGTGGTGGCGGCCCGGGCGCTCTACGAGGAGGCGAGGCAGGCGTCGGTGCGCAGCACCCCGCCCCCGCAGGTGTGGGCGGCGCTGAGCGGACTGGACGCCTGGATCACCGCGGCCGCCGGCGACCTCCCGGAGGCGCTGCGCAAGGCCCGCGACGCCCTGCGGGAGGGGGCCGAGCTGCACTGCACCGAGTCACTGGTGGCGCACCAGGCGATGATCGCGGCGTCGGTCCTCGCCGGCCTCGGCGAGCATGTGCGGGTCGCCCGGCTGCTCGGCGCGGCCGACGCGTGGCGGCAGGGCCTGCCCCCGACTCCGGTCCAGGCGGAGCAGATCGCCGAGATCGAGCGGCTGGGGCGTGCGGCACTGGGTGAGGACCGGTTCCAGGAGTACCGGGCGGCGGCGGCCGGGCTGAGCAGCGAACAGTGCGTGGCCCTGCTGGACGAGGTGCTGGCCGCCTTCTGAAGCCGCCGCCCTTCCCGCCGTCGGCGGCCCCTCCCGTTCGCCGGCCGCCGGTTCCGGCCGTTCGCCGCCGTTGCCGCCCGTCGGTCGTCGGCTCCGCCCCGTCGGGCGGTGCCGGCCGGGCCCGGCCGCTTACGGGCCCGTCCGTCCATCGCCGGTATCGCCCGTCCGGCCGTTCGCCGCTGGTACCGCTCCTCCGTCCGCTGCCGGTGCCGCCGGCCGGGCGTCGGTCCCGTCCCCGGCCACGGCGGCCGCCGTGCCCGCTAGGAGCAGCTGATGCTCGCCTGCGCCCAGTCCGCCAGCGCCCGCCGCTTCGCCGGCCCGTGCCGCTCGACGACCAGCCGGACCGTCTCGCGACCGGACAACGCCACCCGCACCGGCTCCGCCGGGTCGCCCGCGTGGATCGGCCCGGAACGCCACAGCAGCACCCCGTCCGCGTAGACGGCGAACCGGGCCGCCTCGGGCCTCGGCGTCAGGTCGTCGACGCCCACGGACGCCTCGTAGGCGGTGCACGCGCGATGGAGATCGATGGTGACGGACGACGGCTCCGCTACGGACACGCCGTGCCCGTAGGCGGAGCCGCCGATGGACAACCCGAGACGCTGCCACATCCAGCTGCTCTCGCTCCCGCGCACCTCCGGTCCGGTGCCGTCACCGGCCCCGTCGTAGGGGAGGGCGCTGAGCCGGTAGACGGCCGGCGCGGAGGTCGGGGAGGGGGTCGGACCCGGGGTGGGGTCGGCCGTCGGCTCGGGGCGGGACGGCGTGGGTGTGGGCGTCGGCCGGGGCGTGGTGGGCTCCGGAGCCGGAGCAGGAGACGGGGGAGCCGGCTTCGTGGGGCGCGGCGCCGGCGTCCGCGACGCGGCGGGCGACGGGCCCGGACCCGGCTCCGGACCGTTTCCCGGGGTGGACTTCGGAGCCGGTTCCGGCTTCCGCTCCGGACGCCCGGGCCCGGGTGTGGGAGTGGGCTCGGGCTGTGCGGGGGAGGCCGGGGCGGCCGACGGGGCGGCCCGCGTGGCCCCGGCGGGCCGGTCACCGCCCCCCGCGGTCAGAGCCAGCGCCGTCGCGGCGGCCGCCACCACCAGACCCGCGGCGATCCCCACCTTCACCGGGGCACCGAGCCCCTCGGCCACCGCTCCCGCCCCGCTCCCCGCGCTCGCTCCCGCCCCGGCGGTGGCTCCCGCCCCGGCTCCCGCGCCACCGGAGACGGCGGCCGCGCCCGCGCCCACCGCGGCGGCCCCGGCCACTCCCGCCCCGACCCCGGCCGCCTTGAGCGCGTACCCCGCGGCGAACCAGCCGATGACCGCGACCGGCAGCACGGCACGCAACCGCGCGTTGACGTCCGCGACCTCCAGCGCCGCCGTCCGGCACTTCACGCAGTGCTCCAGGTGCCGGCGCAGCCCCAGCTCGGCCCGGCTGCGCAGTCCGCCCCGCGCATACGCGCCCAGTCGGTCCGCGTAGCGCGCGCAGTCGCCGCCCTCGGTCAGCGCGGTGCTGACATGGGCCTGCAGATACGCCTGCTTGAGCTTCTCCCGCGCCCGGTGCGCCAGCACCGCCGTGGCGTTGTCGGAGAGCCCGAGCAGCGGGGCGACCTCGCGCGGTGACTCCTCCTCCACCGTGGTGTGCCAGAGCACCGTCTGGTAGCGCTCCGGCAGGCTGCGGAACGCCCGCACCGCCAGGGACTGCTCGGCATGGTGCATCGCCCGGACCTCCGCACCAGCGTCCTGGGTCCGGGCCCCGGCCGCCGGGCGGGCGGCCTCGGCCGCGAAGGCGGCGAAGTCCTCGACCAGCTGCTCCCGCCTGGCCGTCCTGCCCCACGCCGCGGCCACCCGTCGCACGGTGGTGAGCAGATACGCGCGCACCGCCGACTCGGGGCCGGCGCCACGGCGCACCGCCTGCAGTGTGCGGGCGAACACCTCCGCGGTCAGATCGTCGGCGGTGTCGGCGTCCCGGCAGCAGCTCCGGGCGTACCGGCGTACCGCGTCCGCGTGCCGCCGGTACAGCTCCTCGTAGGCGTGGTCCTCGCCGGCGCGCAACCGTGCCAGCAACTCGGCGTCCGAGCTGCCGGTACCGAGGTCGTTGCCGGTGTCGGTGTCGGTGTCGGTGTCGGTGTCGGTGTCGGTGCCGACGCCGTTGCGGTTGCGGTTGCGGTTGCCGATGTCGGCACTGTTGCCGTTGCCGATGTCGGGGTTGCCCGGTGCCCGGCCGGGGGCCGCACTGCCGGCCCCGGTGGGGACGCCGCCGCGGCCCCGCTGCGGTGGCACGCTCGGCGCCACCCCGGTGGGCCCGGCGGAGGGCGACGGGGCCGGCCGGCCGCCTGCGGATCCGGCGGGGCGAGGACGGCCCTGCTCGGGCACCTGCCGGGCGCCGTCCAGCCCCGTTCGATCGGACCCGTCCCCGGTGGGGTGTCCTCCGCTGTTCCGCGGCTCTTCCTGCCCGTCACTGCCCATAACGGAAGCCCCCGAACCGACCGACGCACTCGAACACCGGGTCAGAGTGCCACAGCCGCCGGCGGGCGCCGCCAGGCCCGGGGGTCAACCACCCGTCCGGGGGGTGTCGGCATCGAACACGGTCGGCCTTCACCCGTTCGGGGGCTTCTCCTCGAATCCTCGGTGGCACGCACCCGACCGGCGGTGCGGGTGCGGCGACCACGACGCCGCCGCACCCGTCGGTCCCTCGCCGGGCCGGCGCCCCGGTCGACCTCGCGACGGCGGCGGTCCCACGCCGAGCCGGCTCGACCGGGCGCCATCAGGAGGGGCGCCCAGGGAGTGGCCGCCCGTGCGCCCAGGAGACGCCGGCCGGAGCGCGGGCGTCCGTCGGCGGTGCGCGCTCCGCCGACGGCCCGGCCGCTTCACCGGCGCGGCCCACCGCGCGACTCACTGGTGCGGTTCACCGGCGCGGTGAGCCCGCGGGCGCGGGGTCCGTCGTGCGGAGTCAGCCGCGCGGGCGCAGCCCGTCCAGCAGGATGTCCAGCAGCCGGGCCGAGGCGGCCGCCTGCTGAGCCGCGTCGGGCAGCGACGGCGCGGCCGTCGCTATCACCAGCAGCACATCGGCGACGGTCACGTCGGAGCGCAGCTCCCCGGCCTCCCGCGCCCGCTCGACCAGCCGGCCGACGACCTCCAGCAGCGCTGCCACACCCGTGTCGTCCCGCCCGTCGAGCGCCGCCGCCGGGCGCTGCTCGACCAGCCGCAGCTCCGGCTGGAGGGCGGCCCCCGGCTGCCGCTGGTGCGGTACCCGGGCGGCCTCCTCCTCGATCTCCGGCTCCACGCCCACCCGGAGCACCTGCGGCGGCAGGAGGCGGCCGGCCCCGGACGCCACCGACGTGCGCAGGAAGCGGGCCAGCGCCGACCACGGCTCGTTCTCCTGGCCCAGTGCGGCCCGGGCCTGCTCGGTGAGCCGGGCGGTCTCCTCCTCGGCTATGCGGCGCACCAGCACGTCCTTGCTGGGAAAACGCCGGTAGACGGTGCCCACGCCGACCCGGGCCCGCCGGGCCACGTCCTCCATCGGCGCGCCGTAACCCAGCTCGCCGAAGACCTCACGCGCCGCGCGTAGAACGTGCTCGAGATTCCGCTGGGCATCCACCCGCAGCGGTGTATTGCGACCGGTCACGCCGTCCGATGACGCGACAGCGGCAGCCGACCATTGAGAGCCCTGAATGTGCATATGTGATCCCCCGGTAATGACGCGTCTCCCCCCGGAGACTCCCCGCCCTGACCTGATCGGGGCAGTCTCGACCCCGACTACGTATGAACATAGTTGAGCCCAGGTCAAGAAAGAAGGGGGTAGTTCCGCATGGTCCGCACCCCGATCGGAGTACCGGCCCGACCCCTCCCGTTTCGCTACCCCCGAGGGGCACCGCCCCGAGGTGCTGACCTGCACGCATTCGATAACCGCCGGCGAATCCCGGGCGAGGCGCCGCCCGCCGCCGCCGGTCACACAATTCGTCGGGCCTGTGGACAAACTCCGGTCGCGGGTGCGTCATGGGAGAGTGAAGGAACCTGCGCGCATTCTCGTTGTCGGTGGCGGCTACGTCGGGATGTACACCGCGCTGCTCCTCCAGCGGAAGCTGAGGCGCGGCGAGGCACAGGTCGTCGTGGTCGACCCCGAGCCGTACATGACCTACCAACCGTTCCTGCCCGAAGCCGCGGCCGGGTCCATCTCGCCCCGCCATGTCGTGGTGCCGCTCCGCCGCACCCTGCCCAAATGCCAGGTGGTCATCGGTGAAGTCACCACAATCGACCACGCCAAGCGGACCGCCCGCGTCAAGACCCTCGCGGCGCAGGAAGAGGGCATCGGCGCGATCGAGATCCACTACGACGAACTCGTGCTGGCGCCGGGCTCGGTATCCCGCACCCTGCCGGTTCCGGGGCTGGCCGACTTCGGCATCGGATTCAAGACCGTCGAGGAGGCCATCGGACTGCGCAACCACGTGCTGGAGCAACTCGACATCGCGTCCTCCACCCGCGATCCCGCGGTCCGGGACGCCGCGCTCACCTTCGTATTCGTCGGAGGCGGATACGCCGGTGTGGAGGCCCTCGCCGAGCTGGAGGACATGGCCCGTTACGCGGTGCGCTACTACCACAACATCGAACCCGGCGACCTGAAATGGATTCTGGTGGAGGCGACCGGCCGGATCCTGCCCGAGGTCGGCGAGGAGATGGGCCGGTACGCGGTGCGCGAGCTGCGCGGCCGCAATATCGACGTGCGGCTGGAAACCCGCCTGGAATCGTGCGAGGACCGGGTCGCGGTGCTGAGCGACGGTTCCCGCTTCCCCACCCGCACCCTGGTGTGGACCGCGGGCGTGAAGCCGCACCCGATCCTGGCCGCGACCGACCTGCCGACGAACGAGCGGGGCCGGCTGACCTGCACCGCCGATCTGCGCGTCGACGGGGCCGAGCACGCCTGGGCGGCCGGTGACGCCGCCGCCGTCCCCGACCTCACCGCGGACGAACCGGGCAAGGAGTGCGCCCCCAACGCCCAGCACGCGGTCCGGCAGGCCAAAGTGCTGGCCGAGAACCTCCTCGCCTCGCTGCGCGGCCGACCGCTCAGGAACTACGAGCACGCCTACGTCGGCTCGGTGGCCTCGCTCGGCCTGCACAAGGGCGTCGCGCACGTCTACGGACGCAAGCTCAAGGGCTACCCGGCCTGGTTCATGCACCGGGCCTACCACCTGAGCCGGGTGCCGACGTTCAACCGCAAGGCGCGGGTGCTGGCCGAGTGGACACTCGCCGGCCTCTTCAAACGCGAGATCGTCTCCCTCGGGTCGCTGGAGAACCCGCGGGCCGAGTTCGAACTCGCCGCGGGCACCGGCCGCCACCCCGAAGCGAGTTGACCCGGGCGGGCCGGTGCCGCCCCCGGTGGCGGACAGCGTGGCACCGGGCCCGCCACCCGGAGCCGGGAACTCCCGCGATGCGACCGGCGTCTGACGGATGTCAGCCCCTTCGGCCACACTGTCCGTGTGACCATGGGTGGGCCCCGAGCCACCATGAGTGACAACCTGTACGGAGTGACAACGGCGAGGACCAGGACGTTTTGCCGCATCTTCCCGGGGGCCGCCCCCCGCACCCGCAGATCTGTCCGCAGCGGAGCCACTGACCATCACCGCAGCCGCTGACGCGGCGTGGCCACCCGACGGGCCGCCCCGAAACGACACGCGAGGCACACCTCAGTGAACTTCACGCGCTGGAGCGCTCGGCTCCCCGGAACACAGCGACGCGCCGCCGCGCGGACCGACCGCAGCGGCGGTTCCGTGCCGGCTGCCCGCGGCGAGCGCACCGACCCCGGGCGGCACGCCGGGGCGGGCCCCGCCGACCGGTCCGGAGCCGCGGACGGCGGCGAGGAGGCCGGTGACCACCCCGCCCCGACGCTGAACGGGCTGTCCGTCCACGACGTCCTCGGCCAGGTGCCGGCCCTGGTGGCCGTGGTGTACGGGCCCGAGCACCGCATCGCCTACGCCAACGACGCGTACACCGCGCTCTTCGGCCGGCCGGCACCGGGCGCCCCGGCCCGCGAGGCCCTTCCCGAGCTGACCGAGCTCGGGCTGCTGCCCCTGATGGACCAGGTACTGCGCAGCGGCAGACCCCGCACGGTCAAGTCGTGCCGGGTGCCCGGTGACGGATTCCCGCTCCGCCATCCCGACACCACCGCGGCCGCTCCCGGCGAGGCGGGAACCGGCACGGCCGCTGCCGCCACGAGTGATGCCGCCGCGGCCGGCCCCGCCCCGGCTTCCGCCGGCTCCGGCACCGCGGCCGCTCCCACCGGCACCGGCCCCTGCCCGGTGGGTGCCGGACACCCGGGCGCCGGACACCCCGGCGCCGGGCACGCGCTGCCGGAGCGCACCGAGCCCGGCCGGGACAGCACCGGCACCCCGGCCGCGTCGCCCCCGGCTCCGGAGGCGACGGCCCCGGCAGCTCACCCGACGGCCGCCGGTCCGGCCGCCGGATCCGAGTGCTCCTCCGCCCCTGCCGCGACCGTCCCGCCCGGGACCGGGGCACCCCGTGGCACCGAGCCCGACGAGGGCGCCGCGGCACCGCTCGACGCCGGTACCGCCGCCGGTCCGGGGTCCGCGGAGACGGACCCGGGGACCTCCGGCCCGGTGGCTGCCGACCCGGGCCGGGCCGCCCCCGACACCCCCGGTGGCCCCGCGTCCGGCGGCGTCACACCCGGTGCCGTGGCCGAGGCCGGCGCCGGCGCCGCGATCCTCGACCAAGCCGCCGCCACCGCCTCCGACGCCCTGCCCTTCGCGGCCCTCCGGGGCGGCGCGGCCGGCGCCGACGACGGCCACCCGCCCGAGGACCCGCACGCCGCCCACGCCGCGGCGCTGACGGTCTCCGCCGTGCCGGGCGGGGGCAGCGGCACCGGCAGCGCATCGGTGACGGCCCGGGTGCCCCGCCACACGCCGGGCGGCCGCGACACCTACTACACCTTCACCTGCACCCCGATCGACGTGCCGGTCCCGGCCTTCGGCGCGCCGGACGGGGCCGCCCCGCGGGGCCCCGGCTCCGGAACGGAACACACCGGCGCGCCCACGGACGGCGCCCCGGTGCGGCAGCACCCCGTCTCCTGCCCGGGCGTGCTCGTCTTCGGCGCCGAGGTGACCGACCAGGTCGAGGCGGCCGAGCGGCTGCGGGCCAGCGAGCGCCGACAGCGGGAAGCCGCGGTCACCCTCCAGCGAAGCCTGCTGCCGCAGGAACTGGAGCAGCCCGACGACCTCCGCATCGCGGCGACCTACCGGCCCGGCGGGAAGGACGCGGCGGTGGGCGGCGACTGGTACGACGTGATCACCCTGGGCGCCGGCCGCACCGCGCTGGTCATCGGCGACGTCATGGGCCGCGGCGTGCGCGCCGCCGCCGTCATGGGCCAGCTGCGCACCGCGGTGCGCGCCTACGCCCGCCTCGACCTGCCCCCGCACGAGGTACTGCAACTCCTCGACGGCCTCGCCGCCGAGATCGACGCCAGCCAGATCGCCACCTGCGTCTACGCGGTGCACGACCCGAACGAGGGCCGCCTGATCTACGCCTCGGCCGGGCACCTCCCCATCCTGGTGCGCGACCCGGACGGTACGGTGCGCCGCGCCGCCGACCCCACCGGGCCACCACTGGGCACCGGCGGCTGGCTGCACGCCTCCGGCTCGGTACCGCTCGGACCCGGCTCCAGCGCCGTCCTCTACACCGACGGGCTGGTGGAACGGCGTGACAAGGACATCGACGACGGGGTGGCCGCCCTGGAGGAGGCGTTCGCGGGGGCCACCGGCTCGCCCCAGGTCATGTGCGACCGCCTCATCAGGACCCTGGGCATCTCCGCCGACCACGACGACGACGTGGCGGTGCTGGTGCTGCAGCACCCCGCCCGCACCGGCCATGACGCCGAGCTCTTCCACAACGCCGCGCTGGAGCTACTCGGCGGTGTCGAGGCGGCACCCCGCGCCCGTGCCTTCGCCTCCGGTGTCCTGGCCAGCTGGCGGTTCCCCACCGAACTGCGCGACCTCGGCGTACTCGCGGCGAGCGAACTCGTCGCGAACTCGCTGCAGCACGGCACCCCGCCGATGCGGCTCCGGCTCCGGCGCACCAACCGCCGGCTGATCATCGAGGTGACGGACGGCGACGACCACCTGCCCCGCCGGCGCCGGGCGGAGCCCGGTGACGAAACCGGCCGTGGCATCTCGATCATCGCGACCATCGCCTCGTCCTGGGGCTCCCGGCGCACTCCGGGCGGAGGCAAGGCCGTGTGGTGCGAGTTCGCCCTTCCCGCCGGCTGAGAACCCGGCCGGCCGACCCGGCTGACCAGCCCTGCTGACCAGCTCGGCCGACGGGCAGCCGGCCGGTGGGCGGCCGACCGACAGCCGTCAGCCCGGTGGGAGCACAGCCGGTGGCCGCCCGGCCGATGCCAGCCGACGGGCATCCGATCCACGGCGGACCGGCAGGACCCCGGCTACGGGACCGACGACGGCGAGCCGACGGGAAGCCCGCCGGCGTCGCGACGACGGCGGGCCGATGGCGAGCCGGCCGGCGTTGCGACGATGGGGAGCCGATGGCGAGCCGGCCGGCGTTGCGACGATGGGGAGCCGATGGGGAGCCGGCCGGCGGAGCGAAACGAGAGTGAGCCTGACGGGAGGCCGACTGGTGGAGTGACGTCGGTGGGCCGACGGGGAGCCCGCGCGGAAGCGATCCGGCAGGGCAGGGTGCCGGCGGGAACGGCCGACGGTGAGCCGACGGAGGAGAAGCCGTGGAGCGCAAAGCCCTCTGCCCCCAGCCGGCGGGCCGAACAGAAGCAGGGTGCGCGGCGCACCTTCCGGCGCGGCGCACTTTCCGGCGCGGCGCACTTTCCGGCGCGGCGCGCCTCCCGCCCCTGCTGCGACCCCGCCTCCGCGTTCGCCTCACGCCGCGGTGGCGACCTGCTCCGTCGTGGCCGTTCGCTGGGCCGGCACCGGCGTCGGCAGCGCGCGGGCCGGGTTGTCCTGGGCGAGTGTCAGCCGTCGACCCATCCGCAGCGCGAGCACCGATATACCGAGCGAGCAGACGACGAGCATCGCTATGTACGGAACATAGAGCCCGGCCCCGGCCAGCAGACCGCCCACCGCCGGGCCGACCGCCAGGGCCAGCTGCTTCACCAGGGCGAAGGCCGAGTTGTACTGGCCGATCAGCCGTGACGGAGCCAGGTCGGCGACCAGCGGAGCCACGGTCGGCGACAGCATCGCCTCACCGATCCCGAACAGCGCGTACGTCGAGATGATGGCGGCGGTGGCGACCGCGTGGCTGCCGTGCACCAGTCCGGAGACGGCGGCCACCAGCCATGCCACCGTCCATATCAGTCCCACCAGGGCGATGACCCGGCTACGGCGACGCCCCTCGACCAGCTTGAGCACCACGAACTGGGTCAGCACGATGGCCGCGGTGTTCGCCGCGAGAGCCACGCCCAGGGTGGCCGGCGAAATCCGGGTGACCTCGACGGCGAACGCCGCCAATCCGGATTCGAACTGTCCGTAGCAGGCGAAGAACATCACGAAGCCCAGCACGCACAGCTGCACCATCGCACGGTCACGCAGCACGGCCCGGGACCCGTCCGGCACTCCCTCGTCCGTCGGCACCTCGTCCGTCACCTTGGGAACCTTGGGCAGCCGCACCGACGCGACCGTGGCGGCGAGCACCAGGAACATGACGGCCTCGATGGCGAAGAGCCGCACGAAGCTCGACGGGTGCTCGGGGTCCACCAGCAGGCCACCGAAGAGGCCACCAATGCCCAGACCCAGGTTGTTGAGGAAGAACTGCATGGCGAAGGCCCGGGACCGGGTCCGGGTCGTCGAGCTCCAGACGATCATCGTCGCCAGCGCCGGCTGGATGACCGCGAACCCGGCGCCCAGCAGACCCGCCGCGCCGATGACCGGGGGAGCGGTGTCCACCAGGCCGAGCACCAGGGCGCCGATGGCGGCGGCGATCGCACCCGCTATGACCACCGGCAGCGGACCACGCCGGTCGATCACCCGACCGGTGAAGGGCAGCACGACGAGAGCGGCCACCGCCAGCGCCGCGAGCGCCACGCCCGCGGTGCCGGCCCCGAGATCCCGCACCTGTGCCACATAGATGAACAGGAACGGGACGGTGAAGCCGTTGCCGAACGCGCTCAGCGCGTTACCCAGCTGGATCCGGCGCAGCGCGGCGCCCATCGCGGTGGTCACACTCACCTACCTAGGTCGAGGAGGAGTCAAAGAGCCAAAGAGTCGAAGCCTGAAGACTTCAACGCTAAAGTTAGAACCTAAAGACTACAGTGTCAAGGACTTCGAACTCGATGAGTCACGTGCGATACTTCGCGGCATGCCTGAGACCCCCGATCCGGCCGACGCGCCGGTCGAGCCGACCCTGCAGGAGCAGATCGAGGCCTACCAGCGCGAGTTCCAGGGACTGGACCCGCAGGTGGAGCACGTCGTCTCCGCACTTCAGCGGCTCAATCGCCGGATGAACGTGGCCTATGGGCGCCAGACCGCGGCGCTCGGCATGAGCAACGCCGAGTGGGAGGTCCTCAAGGCGCTGGTGCTGTCCGGCGAGCCGTACCGGCTCGGCCCGGGGGACCTGGCCAAGCGCCTCGGGCTCACGCCGGCGGCGATGACCCACCGCATCGACCGCATGGCCGGCGACGGCCTGGTGACCCGGGAGCGCGACGAGAACAACCGGGTCCGGGTCATCGTGGAGCTGACCCACGAGGGCCGGGAGAAGTGGCTGGAGGCGATGCGCATGGCCACCGTGTTCGAGGGCGAACTGCTGCAGGACCTCTCCGCCGAGGAGCGCGGGATGCTCGGCGAGGTGCTGACGCGGCTGCTGCGCCGAGTGGAGGAGACCCAGCCGGACGCGGAAGGCCGCCTCAGCGACCTCGACTGAGGGCGTTGACATCGGGGCGGGCGATGCGTAGTGTTCTCCGAGTTGCCACGGGGCCGTAACGGTTCTGCGGGCAGCGCCTCGAGCCGCACCGGCGGCAAACCACTACTGCACGGCCCTCAATCGGGAACGACTTCGGCATGCCGAATTCCGGAACGAAAAGCTCGATTAGGAGCTCACGAGGAAATCCGCTAAAGTAGTGATCACGCCGGAAGGCGCGAAACAAACCCCCTCCAACGGGGACCGGAAATGAAATCCGAACCGGGAACGGAACGGAAAACGGATCTGGTAAGGTTGGAAACACCGAAGGGAAGCGCCCGGAGGAAAGCCCGAGAGGGT